>UQMZ01000030.1 GCA_900542185.1 uncultured Bacteroidales bacterium | reverse complement strand
CGAGATGAGCGCTAGTCTCGTGGGCTCGGAGATGTGTATAAGAGACAGGTTATGCGATGTTCCCGTATATTGTCAGAAAAATAAACAAACAGAGAGGGGCTAATCGGTTGTTATATTGTATTCTCGGTTCTGTGTGTCTGTATTTCTTAGTAATACAGATTATACCGGAAAATTATAAGGCAGGACTGGTATACGTGAACCCAGTGTTTAGAATATATGATTTCTGTTTAGGGATTCTGTTGTGGCAAGTGTACGATTCATTGAGAAAGCATAGCGCCATATATAGTCAAATCTTGCGGATGCCTAAGGCTGCGAAAACTCTTGTGGAAGTGATTGCGGTGGCATTAATGGTAGTCTATGTCATTTTGTATCCATTTGTGCCTGTGGAATATTCATTAGCTTCCTATTGGTGGTTGCCGACGGGATGTCTGATAATGACATTCGCATTGTTTGATCGCAGCAAGGGACTGTTATCCAGGGTGCTGGAATGGCCCGTGTTGGTTAAGTTCGGCGATATCAGTTTTAGTTTTTATATGATACATGTCCTGGTATATCAATATCTGGGAATCATATTGAGAAAGTTAAGTATTATACCAAGTCATGGATTAATGTTGTTATATGCATTCATACTTACTACGGCCTTGGCATATGCGTGTCAATGTTTGTTTGTCAAGCCTATGTCTGCAGCTTGGATGAAATGGACAGGAAATCATAGAAGCTAAAACTTGTAATATATTTAGATTTAGGAATTTTAGAAGCATAATTAAACTTCGGTAAAATTAAGGCATCATTACTTAAATGATTTGAATTTGGAATATTGGGAATTTATTTCTAATTTTGCAGTCCGATAAGGGCCCTGATGGCGGAATCGGTAGACGCGCTGGTCTCAAACACCAGTGGAGCAATCCGTGCCGGTTCGACCCCGGCTCAGGGTACAATGAAAAGAGGATTCTCAGTTCGAGAGTCCTCTTGTTTGTTATCGATACATCGAATTAGCGTCAGATGGAAATGCGGCGGGCGTCGTCGAGCTGCTGGAGATGGGCCAGCTCGTCGGGCGACTGCGAGCCGAGCAAAGCGGGCGCAATAAGCAGGACCTCGCTTATGATGTTGGCGTCGGAATGCTGCATGGACTTCGACAGTTCGGAGCGAGGCCGCATACATACCGTCAGATTGAATGCGAGCGATAGAAAGGTCATGTATATCACCAATGAGAGCAACGCCCCGAGAATGGAGTCGAACACGTTGTGCTCTTTCTTCCGGAATATGGCGAATACCAGCCGTGTGGCGAAAGTGAATACGGGATAGACGATAATGAAGATAAGCGCACAGGCAAGAGTGGAATAAATGAAATCGGTTTCGGGCCGTCCCTGTTCAAATGGGAAGACCTGCATCAGATGCTGTTGTACCGGTTCGCGGAAAATGTGCGCGCATACTATACCGAACAACAAGCCGGCCAGCCTGGGCAACTGTCTGACAAAACCGCGACGGAATCCTGACAGAAGGGACAATGCTACGGTTGCGATGGCAATGAGCGACAGAAGCCAGGCGGACATGGGGTCACATTTTTTGCAACAGACACACTGCCGTGGCGGAAATGCCTTCCTCTCGTCCCTCGAAGCCGAGACGTTCGGTGGTAGTGGCCTTGACAGACACATTCTCGATATCTGTGTGCATCACGTCGGCCAACATACGGCGCATTTCGGGGATGTAGGATGCGAGTTTTGGTTTCTGCGCTGCTATGGTGATGTCGGCATTCCCCAGTACATATCCATGACCGCGCACCAGCTCCATGACGTGGCCTAACAGTATCTTGGAATCGATGCCTTTGTAGCGCGAATCGCTGTCGGGGAAGTGCTTGCCTATGTCGCCGAGCGCGAGGGCGCCGAGCAGGGCGTCGCACAGCGCGTGGATGGCCACGTCGGCGTCCGAATGACCCAATAAACCAAGACTGTGCGGCACACGCACGCCACACAGCCATAATTCCCTGTTCTCCACCAGACGGTGGACATCATATCCTTGACCTATTCGGAACATATTTATCTCTTGCGTTTGCCCATCAGGTCGCGAAGACCGTCCATGTCGAATGTCAGTGTGAAGCGCAATGTCTGGTCCAGAGGCGAAGACTGCGCTGTGGCCAGCATGTACGATGCGTCGAGCTGCACCACATTGAGCGAGAAACCGGCTCCGAACGCGAAGTAGCTGCGTCCTCCCTTGTTGGGATGCTCGTAGTTATAACCCAAACGGGCGAAAAACTGCTGGTTGTAGACATATTCCATCCCGACCGAAACGCCGATTTCCTGAAGTTCCTCCTTGGCGCCGCCGGGAGCGTCGCTGAACGACTTGAATATACCAGTGATTGGCGACATGGAGTTCCATTTGTCCCATGCGGTGTTGAATTCATCGATGTTCTCGTACTGGTCCACGCGCGGCATGGTGGGCACCAGGAGTTTGTTCAGATCCAGACCGATGGCCAGCGAATGATAGTCGGCCAGGGGGAACATGAAGTTGGCGCCGAGTTTCAGGTTGGTAGGCAGGAAGTAGTTGTTGGTGCCTCCGTCATAGCTAACCTTCGTACCGACGTTCGAGATGTTGAATCCCCATGAGAACTGGCACTCGTTGCGGCCTATCATGGGGAACGAGGTGAAGTATCCGTTCAGATCGACCGCGAAAGCGGATGCGGCATGGTTCTGTTCGCCCGTCTGTGTGTCCTGGAACGAAAGGTCGGACAGGATGTAGCGCAGCACCACGCCCATCGAGAATTTGGACGACAGCTTACGGCTATAGCCAACGTCGATGGCCATCTCGTACGGATGGATGGTCTGTGCGTTGATGTTCTCCGAGCCTTCGGTATATCCTGTGGTGACCTCGCCGAGACTGAAATAGCGGAACGAAGCCGATATGGCCTGGTTGTCGCCGCTTCCGATCTTATAGTATCCCGACAGGTCGGCCAGGAAGATGTCGTTTACAATCTTGCGCAGCCACGGGGTGTAGCTGAGGCTGAGTCCACCGGTGGAATATGCAAAGGCGTATTTTGACGAGTTCCAGTATTGGGAATTCATGTCGGGGTCGGTGGCCGCGCCCAGATTACCCAGCGACGAGCCGCGGGCATCCGGGGCGATGCTCAGTGTGGTGACACCGGTGTTCACCGGGTTGAACATCTCGCCCTTCAGGTCGTCTTCGGCGTATGCCGTGGACGACACCAGTCCCAAGGCTATAAATATATATGTCTTCAACGTGTTCATTGTATTCTAATAAACTTTAAAAGTACGCTGATATTGCGCGCGATTACGCCTTAAGCGCTTTAAGGCACACAAATCAGTCGATTAGAGTGAACGTGACGGTGTTGGACCGGATTGTCCTGTGATCCGGGGCGCGCAGGGTGGCGGTATATGTGCCTGCCGGCAGTTCCGAGCAGTCCCAGTCCACGGGGCCCTCCACATTGTCTTCGGTAAAGACGATGCGGCCATCGGAGTTCATTACTATCAGCTGCATGCCGGATGTTCCGGCAACGGGTATGAAACGCATGGAGTCGATTCCGTACGATCGCTCGGTGCTGAGAAGGGTGGCGGCATTGTCGCGGCTTATCGTGAACCGCAATGTTTTTGTATCGGTGGCATTTCCCGCCATATCCCGTGCCGAGTATGTCAGAGTATGTTCTCCGTCGGCAAGGTGGCCCACAAAATATCCGGTTTCATAATCGGCCGTTCCGCATATATCGTCGCTCTGTACGGCTTCAGTAGTTATGGCGTTGTTGTCGACGCGCATGCTCAGTCCCGAAGCTCCACCCACGCCGGGAATGACCGCAACATCATCCGACACGGCCACATTCAGCGACATGGAAGCCGCGTCGTATTCCGCCGTCACCGTCGGAGCCTGCGTGTCGGTCTGACCCGGCGCAGGGATCTCGGTGCGGACCTCATCCTTCTTCATCATCGGGACTTTTACCAGCGTCGCGGCCGACAGCCGCTGTGACGGATCGTAAGCGCCTACATAAAGATTAAGACTGCTTGCCGCGCCATCGTGCGACATGAAGGATTCCACAGCCCGTGACAATGGAATACGGGCCGTGAATACGCCGTCCTTGACGCTGACGTGGACCGAAGATATCAGATCTGCCTGAAATGTCAGTTTGTAGGCGGGATCTGTCAGTGAAGAACGGATCTGGTCCGGCTGGCATATCTTGAGGACTGCTTTTCCGTTGAAAGGGGCGTCTCCATCTTTGGCTGCTATGGAGCCGGATAGAGTCACTACGTCACCGGGCCGGTAGGCCGTGAGATTGCCGGTAAGTCGGCATTCCATTGAGCGCGTAGGCAGGGGAATGGTGAGGGCCGGATCGCCGACATATATGTATACCAGCTTGTTGGCGCCGTTTATGGATGATTTTGCCTGTGCATACGCCTCGCCTATGGTCCGGGGCCGTGCCAAAGGATTATTGTTACGGTCCTTAAATAGAGCCTTGGTAAAATAATCGGCAAGATTGAAATTTTCCGACGCCCACGCCGTACGGGTGGAACAGAAAGAACCGATAAGGGCATTATCGTAATCAGTTACGACTTGCTGTCCGAGGTGTCTCCCCCCGTAGTCGGGAACTGTCAGGTCGCAACCTGCGAACATCATGAAAAACGGCAGTTTATTGCGAAGTCTTGCAAAATTAGGCGCGGAATAGAATACGGATAACGAAGATTGTCCGGCATGTCCCACATAGAATGACAGGAGTTTCCCGTTTTCCAGCATATCGGTGTATATATGTGCCTGGCTATTTTGGGAGTAGAATTCCTGCGCGAAATTGTTGTTTCGCACTCGTCCTCCGGTAGCGGTATTGATGTAGTTCTGGAGATTGGAGCCGAGTCTGGCCGCCTGATCGTTGTGCAGGTGGTCGTCGCCGGTGCAGGATGCCGTAATAGTTTCGTTGACGTACCATGCGAAATCATCGCTGTCAATGAATGTCAGGTACCTTTTGATTTTCGATACGATGCGTTCTCCATCGGTTTCGGTGTATATTGGCAGCACTCCGACGCCGGTCTGCACGGTCATTCCGGACAATTGCGTGGGCAGAAGATTGTCGGACGTGTTGCCGTAGTAATCGAATACGATGGCGGGTTCGCGACTGCTGTATATGCCCCCTTCCTGAATGCCGATGATGGGATACCTGTATGTCGATTTTACCTGGATTCCGCGCGTTTCGCTGTTGACAGGCCCCACCAGCAGTACGTTCTTAAGGGCGTTGTCTTGCGATTCGTACATCAACTTGACCAGCATACGCACGGCTACGGGATCCTGGTTGCCGCTGCTGAATTCGTTATATATCTGCTCGGTTGTGACCACGGCCACGTTTATTTTGTCGTGATCGCGATGCAGCCGGGCTATCTGTTCCGCGTATTCCAACATCTCGGGCACCGCAACAATAAGGAATTCATATTTTTGATGCTGCAGACCATGCAGGTTTTGATTGGCTACGTTTACGGGGTTTTCCGGTATGAGCTGGCTGCTTGACGGATTGAAGGCCAGGAGCGTCCTGTCGACGGCTGATTCCTTGAAATAAGCCTTGCCTGCGTTCGCGGGCAATGCGAATGGCTGGAACGGATCGGTCACGTCAAGTACTATGGAGCCCGAAGGAATCCTGACATATCCGTTGCCGGTATCCTGTGCGGCCGGACGCAGATACAGACGTTCCTGCACCATATCCGTTCCGGCCATGCTTATGTCTTTGGTATATGTGAGCAACGTCCAGTCATAAAATAAATCTGTGTTCGATGAGTTCAGGCTGACTCCGACACTGACAGACGACGCCTTTGGCAGCGTGAATGAATTGGTGCGTATCAGTACAGGTACGCCCAGTAGATCGGAGGATCCTGTAGAGCCACCGGTGTATGAGGCGGGATGATTGTTGTTGCCCAGTCTCATAGTCATGTTGTATGATGCCCCGGACTTGGTCTGCATATAAACGATGCGCGACAGTGTGGAGCATTCGGATTGAAGCGCCATACAGCTTACGGGCAGGTTCCATGTCAGAGTATTGCCCTCCGACAGCGCGCATTCCCAGAATTCGTTGCCGTATTTGTAATGGCCATGCATCCTGTCATCTTCATGAATGCGCCAGTCATAGCCTTTGGAACGGTCGGCGGCGTTCTCCATGAAGCTCGACACGTCGTTCGGCTCGGTAAGTGTCATGGCCGGGCCGTTGTCGGTCAGAAAATAGTGTCCGGTTTGGGAATATATATTCAGCGAGTTGCTTTCGAATCCGGACGAGCCGAGAACGGGCTCGCGGAGGCCGCGCGCATAGAAATAGAGTTTGCCGTTTTTATGTATCACGGGTATCTGACGAAGGTCGTCGTGTACTGAATTCCTGCCGTTCTGCACCAGCCGGTCCGGCATCTGTATGCCACCGGATCCATAGACCGATACCTTGTCGGGGTTGCTGAATCCCATTTCGGCAAGTCGGGCATGGCTCAGTTCGTATATTCCGGCCTGACGCGTTTCCACCTTTACCCATTTGCCTGTAGCGAGCACGGAAGCCGGACTGAATACATAAGCGCCTCCCTTAGCCATGGTCACCATAAGGGCCAAAGACAGTGCGATTAGAATATAGACTTTAGACTTCATCGAATACTGATGTCGAGTATTTTGTTGTTATTGAGTTCATCCGTTATAGTCAGCCGCGATCCTTGGGTCAGAATCAATCCGTCAGGATGCAGAGGGGCCAGAATCAGATCACCGTCCTTGACGGTGATGTCACGGCTGATATCGGCGAGAGTTTCGCCGAAATCCGACATTGCGGACTCCGTTGAATAAGTCAATGATACGTCTCCGCTTCTGACATGCCATTCCTTAGGCATCCGGTCGGGTTTTATAAAACCGCCGATCATGCAGCATTTGTCGAAAGCCACCGCACGGCACCAGGGCCGTCCCTGACTGCGAAGCTGAAGCAGAAGGTCGGCGGCGATTACGGCACAGCCCATTGTGACTGAGTCTACATAACGGACTGCGAACCGTGGCGCGATTCCTTTGCCGAGGCGTGCGATGCGGAACACTGCCGAAGGCATGGCCCGGAACTCGCCGGCAAAATCGGGTATGAAAAACGGTTGTCCCGAGCGTAGAAGCGATGAATCGGGAATCTCGTATCGGTCCCCGGTATCCATGATTGCGAATATCTTCATGACTGCAGGGTGCTCAGGCGGTTGTATATGATTGCAAGATGTGCGTAGATGGATGTGTTGGCCATCACCACATCCTGCGCTACCTTGACGCGATAGGGTGTAAAGTTCCATATCGCCTTGATTCCGGCGGCTATTGCCGTGTCGGCGGCCTCCTGGGTGGCTTCTGCGGGTACGGTGAGAATGCATATCTCGGCAGGGTATTTCTCCATGGCCCTGTCGATGCCGTCGGGATGCAGCACGGGGACGCCGAGGTCAGTACGGCCAATGTTGGAAGGGTCGTTGTCGAATCCCGCCACAATCTCAAGCCCATATTTGGTAAGTCCCGAATCGCGCATCAGAGCCGACCCCAGACTGCCCACTCCCATTACGTATGCCTTGTGAGGACGGCTGAACCCGAGGAACTCTGACAGCGCGTCGCACAGCGTGTTCACTTCATAGCCAATGCGTGTCTTGCCACGCAGGTTCAGAAACGACAGGTCCTTGGCAATCTGTGATGAGTCTACGTTCAAGGCCCTGGCAATGCGGGTGGAGCTTACGAACTGTTCGGAACGGGCCTTTAATATTTCGACATACGCCAGATACCAGGGGAGCCGTCTCAGCGTTGGTTCCGGCAGAATCAGGGAAGGTGTCATATCTGTCATTGTGCCGTTACGGCGAGTTTATTGGTTTTTGAAGCCCAGTTGCCTTGCGGAGTCTCGACACGCACCCGGTACAGGTATATGCCCCGGGGCACGCGCGAGCCGGATTTGTCGCACAGGTTCCAGTATGTGCTGAGGCTTGACGAGAGTCCGGTGGTGTCGGAGGTGGTATTGCTCCATATCACGCGCCCGTTGAGGTCCATTACGTCCAGGTCGCATTTCATATCCGTGTTGGGCTGGTCCAGACTGATATGGAATGTCACTCCGCTTGTGGCCGGGTTGCAGTCGGTGCCCACGTTCACGATGCGCGGATCGGCCGTGGCATTGACCTTGAAGCTGATGGTGCTTCTGGTGGAATTGTTCAGGTTGTCCCAGGCCTCGAGTGTCAGAGTGTGTTCTCCGGCCGTCAGGTCCTGCAGCGCGTAAGCGACGGTGCCTCCGGTATCGTCCACATCCGGCACGAAATGCTGCGACACGTCGTCGTACGGGTGCTTCTTGTCAAGAATCAATGAGATTCTGTGTCCCACGCCAGCATCCGACACGTTGATGCCGGCCGGGTCGGAGAGACGCACGAACACCACCGGATTCGGATTGACGGCATCGCCTTCAGCGAACCGGTCGGTGTTGAGGTAGAAATATTCTATTTTCGGTCCGATGGTATCGGTGTCGGCCGTGTCGGGGAAACCATATACGTACAGCGACTCGGAATATCCGTTGGCCTCGATGCCCCGGTCTGTCCATGCGTATGCCGACAGAAGGGCGGGCTGATAGTTGTTGCTGATTTCCATAGGCACGGTAAGGCGGCAGTTGAAGCGCCCCTGCTTCACCGAGGCGTTAATGCTGCCCAGTCGCGTCTTTCGGTCGTTGTACATTCTGCTTTCTCCGGTCTTGCCGTTGCCGTATGTCTCCACTACCGTCTCGGCATCGTACAGCTGCAGGCTTATCGTTCCGTTGAAGTCCGTGTCTACGTTGCCTTCGGGAGTGCGTATGCATCCGGCCACATCAAGGCGAGAGCCGGCAGTGATTTCAGGCGGCTCCGTTGTGACGGCCAGCTCGGTACCTGCTATCGAGTCTATGGAGACTGTGTTGCGGATGTTGTTCAGACGCATGGCCGGGTCGCCCATCAGTGCGTAACGGAGTTTGTTGTCGTCGCCCACATACTTGTTCTTGCCATTGATGTAGGCCAGGCCTATCGGCAGCATCCGGCCGTCGCTGCCATTCTTGAAGATTTCAGATGTGACATATCCGTTAAGCGTGCCGTTGGCCGAAATAAACACGGTGCGCGACGTCGAAATCATCCCCGCCACGCCTCCGCGCGGATTCAGCATCAGTTCTTCGGCAGCCGATACGATGGGTTCGTCCCATGGCATGAAGCGGCATGTACCGGTGTACATGAACGTAAGGTTAGGGTTCTTTATACCCACTATGTCATCCCATACCCAGAGCTTTTCATGTCCCCAGCCCCGTTCGGAGGCATGCCCCAGATAGTTGGTGAACACTACACCTTCATTGTAATTGTCCAGCATGCGCCGGGTGGCCTGAGGATACGTCTGTCCCAATGCCGTGGTGACAAGCGGATAGGAGTCGATGTACAGTCGGTCGTACAGGTATGCCGCTCCGCGTCCTGACGCCCGCATGTTGTTGTAGGATTTCTGCGAATCGTCGAGGTGAACGGCCTTGTCGTCATCGTCGGCTATGAACATCACCTTGTTGCGCCATGAGCCGTATACGGGTTTGGTGACATGGTTCACTATCTTCTGAGCCATAGTCCGGGCCTCGTCTGCGCTTTTGGCAGGGATGCGCCCTACGGCCACATGGATTATGGCACGTCCTATCTGGAAGTCGGATGCCGTGACGTCGTCGAGCATGCCTATGTAGTCGTCGTTACTGTACGAGGTGGTCTCCGACAGACCATCGCTCGATTGCCATATAGGCACCGGATTGTAACGCATGTTTTTGAAATCGGAAGTTTTTCCTTTGGGATCGAAACTCGGCTTGCCCATTATGAGGCAGTATTGTGGAGCGCGCCCCCGGTCGTGCCACATCTTCAGCAGCTTGCGCCACGCGCTCACATCGGGGATGCCGCCTGAGAACTCGTTGTAGATTATTTCGGGGCTAAGCACAGTCACCTGCATCCCGTCAAGCGACTGATGCATGTCGGCAATCAGCTGCGCTCCGTCGCGGTATTCGTCGGGACTGATTATCAGCATGTCGGGAGCCTCCAGGGCGTGCAGGTCCTGGTTGGCTATGCGGCGTCCTATTCTGGATTTTCCGGTGGAGATCTTTTCGGGGTCGAACGCCACGAATTCGCGATAACCGCCACGTTCCAGCCTCAGCAATGCCCGGTCTCCCTGCAGGGTATAGGCCACGACTGCCGGATGAGCCGGATCGGTCACATCGTATATCACGGTGGATTGTGAGGCTCCGGTCACTCCGAGGGTCTGTCCGGCTTGCCATGTGCCGTAGAAATGCAGCTGACCGCCGTTCAGTCTGAGAGAACGGTTGTGGAACACCTCGATATAGTCGAGACGTGCAAGAAACAGTACCCCGGAATTGGTGTATCCGATATTTAGCGCAAGTTTGTCTGCGTCCACAGGAGCTGTGAACGAACGTGTTGAGAATGCCGCGTATTGTGAAGCGTCCACTCCGGCGATCGAATCTTCCGATGCCCGGGGAATGGCCCGGTCGCCGATGCGGTATGTAAGGCGCGAGCCTCCGCTCGACACCTTGGCTCCGAAACGGATGGACACGGTCGCCTCGCCGTCCGTGAGGTCGGGCAGCTTAAAGTCGAATGTCTGGCTGCGTGTGCCACGGAAATCCTCGCCTAAATACGTGCGGCCCGATTCGCCTAAGTGTGCCAGTTCCTGCTCGTGCACCTGGCGGTTCACGAACGTGGTGACGTCGGCTGTAGAGCCTCCCTGCAGATTCAGCTCGCCCACAGTCCTGCCTGTGTCCGAGTCGCTGATAAAGTATACCGACTTCTCGGTGTACGGATTTATGGTATGGGCGTACGGACGCACGCCGTCGCGGGGCGCCCATGTATGGTTGTCGCGGGCGAAAAACACTATTCCTCTTGAAGTCCTTACGGAGGGAACCATCGGAAGATCGTCGGGCATGGAGGCGTCAAGAGCTTCGGCCGCCATGGATCCTCCGGTGCCGTATACCCGCACTTTCGACGGGTCGCTGAAGCCAAGGTTACGGAGCATCGCGTCCGTGATCAGGGTCATGCCTGTCTCCGATACTTCGACCGTGGCCCATTTTCCTTCCGACAGCACTGAATGCTGTGCGTAATGGCTCGCGTCAAGCGCCCATGACGCCGATGACGTCGCGGCCAGCAATGATGTCGCAAATATGTGTTTAAGAATTGTACCGATTCTCATCAATGTCGTACTGTTGTTCCGGACAGCCGTTGCGGGAGTATGCCCGTAATGGATTTCGGCTGTCGTGGCTAAGAGTCTAATCAATAAAACGGAAAAATCGGTGCATTATTTTGCGAACTGGAGCAGATGCTCGTTCCATTGTTTTCGGTTGCCGTAGAAAGCATTAAGGTCCACGTCACCGCGTATGCCGGCCACTTTCCCCCGGTGGTCGTACTGCCAGAAAGTCCAGTCGCGGTTGGCGGTCTTTTCGTTGAACGAGCATAGCCATAACGGATACCCGGGGCAGTTGGGATACACCAGCTCGTCGTATCCCTGTTCGTTGGTGTAGAATGTGGGACGGTATCCCTTCAGGCTCAGGAAATCCACCATGTCGTGCAGTCTCATTGCGATGGAGTCGGAGGGAACGCCCTTGGCATTGCCCTGGTATTCCACGTCGATGGCCACGCCGAGCTCGAGGGGGCGGGCCTCGACGGCGCGTATCAGATTGAGCGCCTGTTCGATGCCGTCGCGGTCGAAGCGGAAGAAATGGTACGCTCCGCGCTTCAGTCCGGCATGGCCGGCCTTGAGATAGTTCAGCGCGAAATTGGGGTCGCGGAAGTCGGCTCCTTCCGATGCCTTGATGAATATGAACTCATAGCCGTCGGCTGCCACTGCGTCAAGGTTCATCATACCCTGATGGGCCGACACGTCGATGCCGCGTATGGGGAACCGTTCGCGGCTCACATGCGGCGGGCTGGTGATGTAGCGGTTCCACGAGAACAGGATGGTGAGCGCAAGTATGACGACCACTCCGGCGAACCATCCGGCTATCCGGATGTCGCGTGGCGAACGCTTGTGCAGCATGTGCGGCTCGTCGGCGAAATCAAGCAGTTCGCGGTCGCCCGAACTGTCGCCGTAAGCCGAAACGTGCAGGTCGGTACGGTCGGGAAACATCTGCGTCACCCTCCGCACTTTCTCGTCACCCTTGCAGTTGGGGGTGGCGAACCGTCCTGTCAGCCGTCCGTCGGCGTCCACCTCGATCTCGGTGCCCATCACGGTGTCTATGCCGTGACGCCTGGCCCACGGCTCGATCCACTGGGGCACGCTGGCCGAGCATATCGCTATTCTGTCGCCGCGTTCCCTGGCACGGTTCAGTTCCTCCATGCCCCGCTTGCGCAGATTGCGGTCCACCACGTCGGCAAACGCCTCGCCGTATGCCTGGAAGGCACTGAGGGGCATCCCTCCGTACAAGGCTCCGAACAGCCGCTCCTTGGCGTGTGCGCTGCCCTTAAGCCCGAGTCGCCACGACATGATGGCCGGCAGCGCCTTTATCCCCGCGCACCACATACCCTTGCGCTTGCGCACAAACCGGGCGAACAGCAGGAATGTGTCCTTGTCGGTCAGCGTTCCGTCAAAATCGAATATCGACAGCCCGGTCATGTCGCAAGTGATGAGTTATGAGTGAATAGTTATGAGTGATGAGGTTGGTTAATGCTTAGGTTTCTTTTTGTAGGCCGGGTCCTCCGGGAATTTATTCGGGAACGAGAACTTGACGCGGGGATGAGCCAATGCCCAGCATACCAGAAACACTCCGATCAATATGAACGGGATGGACAGCATCTGGCCGATGTTCATGCCGTAGCGGGCTATCATCTCGTATTCGGAGCTGACCTGCACGTTCTTGATGTATTCTATCAGGAACCGGGGCAGGAAGATGCCGATGAAGAACACGCCGGTTATGAGCCAGGGGCGTTCCTGGGCGTTCTTCTTCCAGTACATCCACATCAGCACCACGAACAGCACCAGATAGCTGAGGCTTTCGTACAGCTGCGTGGGATGTGCGGGTACGGTCTCTCCGTTGCGCTCGAACACGAATCCCCATGGGAGGTCGGTCGGACTGCCGTATATCTCGGAATTCATCAGGTTGCCGAACCGGATCATGGCGCCCACCAACGCTATGGGAATCACTATCTTGTCGAACACCCACGACGCCGGCTTGTGACTCGTGAACCACGAGAACATGAACAGGGCTATGATTATGGCGATGGTGCCGCCGTGGCTGGCCAGACCGCCGTTCCATATCTTCACAATCTCGCCGGGATGCTGCGAATAGTAGTCCCATTCATAGAAGAACACGTGCCCCAGGCGAGCGCCCACTATGGTGGCTATGGCCACGTATGCCAGCAGGATGCCGAGCCAGCGCTCAGGCGCGCCTTCGTGACGGAACATGCGCTCCATTATGTTGTAGCCTATGATGAAGCCCACGGCGAACATCAGGCCGTACCATCGAACGGAAAGCGGCCCCAGTGAAAACATCACCGGGTCCGCGTTCCAGTAAATTATCGATTCTATCATCTATAACAGTCTGTGACCGCCGGCCGGCACGAGTGTGCGGCCGGCAGGTCAGAATATGGGCAGATTACTTCAGGTTGCCTACGATTTCGGCTGTGTCTTCGGCTATCATCATCTCCTCGTCGGTGGGGATGACCACTACCTTCACCTTGGAGTCGGCAGCGGAAATGGTCACTTCCTCGCCGCGCACCTTGTTGGCTTCGGCGTCGAAAGTCACTCCGAGGTAGTTCAGATGACGGCAGATGTTCTCGCGTGTCTTGGTCTGGTTTTCGCCCACACCGCCGGTGAACACGATGATGTCCACGCCGTCAAGAACGGCTGCGTACGCGCCGATGTATTTGAGGATGCGGTATTCGTACATCTCCATGGCCAGTTTGGCGCGTTCGTTGCCGGCGGCTATGCCTGCCTCGATGTCGCGCATGTCGTTGCTGATGCCGGACACTCCGAGCACGCCGCTCTCCTTGTTGATGACGGTCTGCAGCTGCTTGGCGTCGAGGTTGGCGCGCTCCATCAAGTAAACCAGTGCGCCGGGATCCACGTCACCCACGCGGGTGCCCATCATCAGGCCTTCGGTAGGAGTCAGGCCCATGCTGGTGTCCACGCTCTTGCCGTCCTTGATGGCCGTGATGCTGCCGCCGTTGCCGATGTGGCAGGTGATGATGCGCTGCCTGTCGTAGTCCACGCCCAGATATTCGCAGGCGCGGCGCGACACGTAACGGTGGCTCGTGCCGTGGAAGCCGTAGCGGCGGATGCCGTACTTCTCATAATATTCGTAGGGGAGAGCATACATGTATGCCTTGGCGGGCATGGTCTGGTGGAAGGCGGTGTCGAACACGGCCACGTTGGGCGTGCCGGGCATCAGCTCCTGCACGGCCTCGATGCCGATGATGTTGGCCGGATTGTGCAGCGGGGCGACCGGATAGCACTCCTTCACCTTCTCGATCACGTCGGGCGTGATGAGCACAGACTTGTTGAAATATTCCATTCCGTGCACCACGCGGTGTCCGATGGCGTCTATCTCGGACAGGTCCTTGATCACACCCTCCTTCGGGTCGGTCAGTACCTTGAACACCTGGCGGATGGCCTCCTTGTGGTCGGGCATCAGCACGGTCACGGTCTCCTTCGATCCGTCGGCCTTCTTGAATTTCAGGAAACTGTCGGGAAGTCCGATTTTTTCTACGCCGCCTTCAGCCAGCACTTGCTTGGTGGCCGAGTCTATCAGTTTATACTTAACGGAGCTTGATCCGTTGTTGAGCACTAATATCTTCATTATGAAAAAGCTGCTGTTGTTATTTCTTGTCGCCGATAGCCTGGTTGCAGGTTACGATGATTGTGTTCACGATGTCGTCGACGGTAGCGCCGCGGCTAAGGTCGTTGACGGGAGCTGCCAGACCCTGGAGGATAGGACCTACGGCACCGGCGCCTGCCAGACGCTGCACTAACTTGTAGGCGATGTTGCCGGTCTCCAGGCTGGGGAATATCAGGGTGTTGGCGTGACCGGCCACGGGGCTGCCGGGAGCCTTCATCTCGCCGATCTTCGGCACGATGGCGGCGTCGCTCTGCAGCTCGCCGTCTATCTTGAGCGCCGGGTCGATGTGACGGGCTATCTCCGTAGCCTCTATCACCTTGTCCACACGCTCATGGGTGGCGCTGCCCTTGGTCGAGAACGAGCACATGGCCACTACGGGGTCGAGTCCGGCGATGTTCCTGGTGGTGCGGGCCGTCTCGATGGCTATCTGGGCCAGCTCCTGAGCGTTGGGGTCGGGCACTACGGCGCAGTCGGCGAATATCAGCATGTGGTCCTCGCCGAAGGGAACGCTCTCGGGCAGCAGCATGATGAACGCGCCGCTGACTACAGATACGCCTGGCTTGGTTTTCAGAACCTGGAACGCAGCGCGCAGTACATGGCTGGTGGGGCTGAGTGCGCCGGCCACCATGGCGTCGCCCTCGCCCTTCTTGATCATCAGACAGCCGAGGTACAGGGGATTGGCCGCCTGCTTGCGGGCCTCCTCGATGGTCATTCCTTTCTTCTTGCGAAGTTCGGCCAGCAGTTCGGCGTAGGGCTCTACTACGGCCGCATCCTTAGGATTGACGAACCGGGCCTTCTCGATGTTGCTGAGCCCGAGCTCGAAGGCCTTGTTCAATATTTCTTCCTTGTCGCCGATGAAGGTCACGTCGGCGATTTTATTGCAAATAACTCGGTCGGCCGCCTGCAATGTGCGCGGTTCGGTCGACTCCGGCAATATCAGTCGCTGGGGGTTAGCCTGCGCCTGAAGGGTCAATCTTTCGAATAATTTCATGTTTTTTGGTATTTTTCCAAAAGCAAAGTTACAAAAATTTTCGTGTCTCAGCAATAATTTCTAATTTTACAGCCGCAAAACATTAAGGTTGCATTCCGATGATGGATTCGCATCCCATATTTCACGTGATTTGAAACGTTTATACCGGTTCATATTGAAGACATTCCTGCCGATGTTCGCGATGACTTTCTTCATCGTGCTGTTCATCGTGCTCATGCAGTTCCTGTGGAAATACATGGACGATCTGGTGGGCAAGGGCCTCGGCTTCGGAGTGTTGGCCGAACTTTTCTTCTACGCCGCCCTCTCCATGATACCGATGGCGCTGCCGCTGGCCATTCTGCTGGCGTCGCTGATGTCGTTCGGCAATCTCGGCGAGAAATCGGAGCTTACCGCCATCAAGGCCAGCGGCATTCCGCTGATACAGGTCATGTCGCCCCTTATCGTGCTGATAACCATAATAGCCGTCGGCGCGTTCTTCTTCCAGAACGACGTGCTGCCAAAGGCACAGGTCAAGATGTGGACGCTGCTGTTCTCGGCCCGTCAGAAAAGTCCGGAGCTGGAGATTCCCGAAGGTTCGTTCTATGACCAGATCACGGGCTATAACCTGTATGTCAAGAAGAAGAATCCCGACACCGGTATGCTGTACGGCGCCATGATATACGACGTTGGGCACGGCGACAACCCCACCATCCTGCTTGCCGATTCGGCGCGCCTGGCTTTCACGCCCGACATGGATTACCTGTACCTGCATCTCTGGTCGGGCGAGCAGTTCGAGAACCTGCGCGAGCAGAACATGAACTCCAACAACATCCCGTTCCGCCGCGAATCGTTCGTAGACAAGGAATTGCTGATACCCTTCGACGCCAACTTCAACCGCCTCAACGAGGAGGGAATGCGCAGCCAGTATGTGGGCAAGAACATCAGCGAACTGCGCACCAGCATCGACTCGCTGTCGCGGCGTGTGGACAGCATCGGCAACCGCACCGCCGAGGGATTCACCACGCTGGCGTTCCCCACTTTGGCTCCGTCCATGGGACAGAAAGTGGAGATAGCGACTGACGGAAATGGTAAAAAAATAGCCAAAACGAAGAAGGAGACCGGGAAGAAGGCAGTGAATCCCGTCAGCCTCGATTCGCTGCTGTTGGCACTGTCGCCGGCACAGCGTGACCAGATATTTTCCGGCGCTTTCGCCCTGCAGTCGCAGCGTAAGAGCGAGCAGGAATTCCGCGCCGTACAGGTCGGCGACGAGAAGGCAAGACTGGTGAGACACCGCATCGAGCTGATCAAGAAATACACCCTGTCGGTGGCTTGCATCATCTTCCTTTTTATCGGCGCGCCGTTGGGCGCCATTATCCGCAAGGGAGGACTCGGAGCACCGATGGTGATATCGGTGATGCTGTTCCTTGTGTATTACATCATCGACAACACCGGATTCAAGATGGCCCGCGAGGGTATATGGCAGGCGTGGGCCGGCATGTGGCTATCCACGTTCGTGTTGTTGCCGTTAGGTATCTTCGTGACTTACAAGGCCATGAACGACAGTGCCGTGTTCAACCCCGATCTGTACAAGACATGGGCGCGCCGGCTGTTGGGGCTGCCCGAAAGCCGTCAGGTGACGCGCAAGGAGGTTGTGATCAACGATATAGACCGTCCTGTGGTGATGGCCGGCCTCGACAGGCTGCAGCGTCGCTCGCAGGCTTGGCTTAGCCGCTATTCGCGCCGTCAGAGTTACAGGGATTACTGGATGAAACCGTTGCGCCGCCATCCCGTCGCAGTGCTCGGCGACGAGACCGACGCGCTTGTGGCCGTGCTGAACGACAGCCGCAACCTCAAGATAATTGACAAGCTGAACGATTATCCCATCCTGATGTGGCTCTGGATCTACTGTCCGTTCCGCAACCTGAAGGTGCGCAAGGCGCTGATGTGGTTAGCCCCCGTGGGTATAATCTTCTACCTCCTGAGCATCCCCTACACCCGCCGCCTCCACGACGACATCACCCGCATCGACAAGACCACCGCCGCCCTCAAGGAAATCATCGCCGAGATGATAAGTCAAGGTAAATGATTTGCAATCAATAAAAAGCCAGCCTAAAATGGCTGGCTGTAAGGTGGTTTATGCTCGCTCAGACGTTGGTTCAGTTTGCTTTTGCTTTAGCTTTAGCTTTTACTCTAAATTTTATTCTTGCGCTTATTCTTATTCCGGAAGTGACTGATAGTCTGTCGGGTCGTTGACGCCGGCGAGGGTGAACGCCTCGTGGCGTTCCACGCAAGTGCCGCAGCGGCCGCAATGACGCTCGCCGCCCTTGTAGCATGAATATGTCTGCGAATAATCCACGCCAATTTTGGCGCCACGCGCCACTATGTCGGCCTTGGTCAGGTTGGTGTAGGGGGCGAAGATTCGGGTGGCGGTGTAAGTGCCCTGCGCCATGGCCTCGGACATGGCGTTGATGAATCCCTCGCGGCAATCAGGATAAATGGCGTGGTCGCCGCCATGATTGGCTATCATCACGAATTTCAGACCGTTGCTTTCAGCTAAGCCGCAGGCGGCCGCCAGCATGATGCCGTTGCGGAATGGCACTACGGTCGATTTCATGTTTGAGTCCTCGTAATGTCCCTCGGGAATCTTCTCGGCCCCGCTGAGAAGCGACGAATTGAAATACTTGCCTATGAAGGCCAACGGAATGACGATATGCGGCACGCCGGCCTTTTCGGCCTGACGCCGCGCGCACTCTATCTCGGCGGCGTTGTGGTTCGACCCGTAGTCGAACGTCACAGCCATCGCAATCCTGTCGCGATACTCCCACAGCATCGTCGTACTGTCCACTCCCCCCGACAACACCAATATACTATCCTTTTTCATATCGTTACAGTTGTTCGAAGGCGCGGAGGCGGCGGTGGGCGGCGAGGGACTCGTGGGCGGCGTCGGCGCGGTTGGCGAAGGGGTTGATGCTGATGCCGCCGCGCGGCATGAAGCGGCCTGTCACCTCCAGGTAACGGGGCTGCATCAACGCCCATAGGTCGTTGAGGATGATGTTCACCACGTCCTCGTGGAAATCGCCGTGGTTGCGGAACGAGAACAGATACAGCTTCAGGCTCTTGCTTTCCACCATCTTCTCGTTCGGTATATAATTGATCCAGATATGCCCGAAATCGGGCTGTCCCGTCTTGGGACACAAGGTAGTGAACTCGGGGCAGTCAAACCGCACGACATAATCGTGCCCGGAATGCTTGTTGTCGAAACATTCAAGCATTTCGGGCGCGTAGTTGTCGGGGTATTCGGTGCCTTGATTTCCTAAAAGAGTCACTCCTTTAAGTTCGTCGGCAGTTCTCATCCCACGTATGTCTCTATCAGTTTAAGTCCTTTATTGCCTGGCACTATCGACAGTCCGTTGGCCGAGGCGGATACCAGTACGGTGTCGCCCTGCTTTACCTTCATTTCAGTGGGTACCGCGCTGACGGCGTCGGCGCCGCAGAGCAGCGTGCCGTCGCCTTCGGTCACGATGATTACCACGAATGAATCCAGTTCGTTGTAGTCGCGCATCACTTCCTGGTCCACAGTCATCAGGTTGGTGGTGAAGAACGGACACTTGGCCACGTTCACGGGTATGTCGTTGCGTGACACATACTTCACGGCCTTCCCCTCGGTGTCGTTGAAGTCGATGGCCTCTTTTGCCAAGGCGGTGTGCAGCTGACGTTCGTTGCCGTTGGCGTCCTTGCGGTGATAGTCGTAGATGCGGTATGTGGCGTCGGATGTCTGCTGTATCTCGGCTACGAACGCGCCTGCGCCGATGGCATGAACGCGTCCGGCCGGAATGAAGTAGACGTCGCCCGGCTTGATGTCGCAGAAGTTCAGCACTTTCTCGATGTCGCCGGTCTCTACCAAGCGCTCGTAGTCGGCGGGATCCACCGGTTCGCGGAATCCGTTGGCCAGCCTGGCACCCGGAGCCGCGTCCACGACATACCACATCTCGGTCTTGCCGTTGGCCTGACCCTGACGGTGGGCCATCTCGTCGTCGGGATGAACCTGAACCGACAGGTCCTGACGCGCGTCGATGAACTTGATGAGAAGCGGGAAGCGCGTTCCGAACTTCTTGTAATTGCGTTCGCCCAGTATGGCCGCGCCATATTTGGATAGAAGGTCGGTGAGCGTCATTCCCTGTTCGGGACCGTCAGCCACAACCGACACGTCGCCCTCCACGCCGCTGAGCTCCCAGCTTTCGCCCACCAGGTCAAGGTCTGTCTGTATTCCCTTGAACGGGGCGATACGGTCGCCACCCCAGATGGTGGCCTTGAGTATTGGCTTAAACTTCCACATACTGATTAGGATTAAAGAAGAGATAAGAGAATTACGTGGTGGGAGCCGATTTCTTGGTGCGGCGCGTGGTCTTGGCGGGAGCGGGTGCCGGAGCCTCCTCGATGCCTGCCAGCTGAGCGTCGATCATGATGCGGCCGCAGTATTCGCACACTATCACCTTCTTGTGCATCTTGATCTCGAGCTGACGCTGCGGGGGGATGCGGTTGAAGCAGCCGCCGCAGGCGTTACGCTGCACGGTGACGATGCCCAGGCCGTTGCGCGCGTTCTTGCGGATACGGCGGAAGGCGGCCAGCGTGTAGTCGTCGATCACCGGTTCTACGGCCTTGGCCTTGGCCATGATCTGCTCCTCCTCGGCGCGGGTCTCGGACACGATCTCCTCCAGCTCCTGCTTCTTGGCCTCCAGGATGTGGCGCTGGTCGGCCAGAGCCTCCTCGTCGGCGTTCTTATGCTCGGTCTCCTCCTCGATGCGGGCCTTGGAGTCGCGTATCTTCTTCTCGTTCAGCTCTATCTCCAGAGTCTGATACTCGCGCTCTTTCTCCAGGAAAGCGAACTCGCGGTTGTTGCGAACATTGTTGATCTGCTCGTCGTAGCGGGCCACCTTCATGCGACATTCCTCAATGGCGGCCGTAAAGCCCTGGATCATCTCGTTGAGGTGCGCTATCTCCTCGTTATGCTTGGCAACGCGCAGCTCGTAACGGGCTATCTCGTCCTCGCAGTCCTTCACCTCGTTGGGAAGCTCGCCGCGAAGGGTCTTGATACGGTCTATGTCCGTAAGATAGGTCTGGAGCTGATAGAGAGCCTTAAGGCGTTCCTCTACGCTGTGCTCTTTCTCGTTTTTCTTATTATCTGTGCTCATAAGTAGATATGATGTTTCAAAATTATATTTTTAACCACTTTGCCGGAGTCCTCACATGAACTTGACGGGGTTCTTCTCCGACTCGGGGAAGTACACCACCATGTCGGGGAATTTCTCGCGAATCAGGCGCGAGAAGATGCGCTCGGAACACAACTCCGATTCGAAGTGGCCTATGTCAGCTAACAGAATGCTGTCGCCATAGCCGGTGAAGTCGTGGTACTTGATGTCGGCCGTCACGAACATGTCGGCGCCGGCGGCGATGGCCGTCCTGATCAGCGAGGCGCCCGAGCCGCCGCACAGGGCCACTTTCTTGACGACCAGCTGGCGCTTGCCGGCCGAATACTTCAGACACTTCACCTGAAACTTGTCCTTGATGCGGCGCAGCAGTTCCAGTTTCGGGGTGGCCGGCAGGTCTCCTATGACGCCGAGTCCGGTAGTTCCCTCCGGTTCCGAAGGCTCCAAGGGGCGCAGGTTCTCCACGTCGATGGTGTGCGCCATCTCGTGGCTGACGCCGTCCCATGCCGAGTCCAGGTTGGTGTGGGCCGAATATATGGCGATGTTGTTCCTGAAGGCCTGCATCACGAGGCGTTGCGTCTCGTCGGCACCGGTCAGGCTTTTCAGCCCGTGGAATATCAGCGGATGATGGCTCACCACCATCGAGCAGCTGCGGCGCCGTGCCTCTTCCAGAATGTCCTCGGTCACGTCGAGGCATAGCAGCACCGCCGAAACCTCGGCTTCGGGATCGCCCACCTGCAGGCCGGCGTTGTCATAGCTTTCCTGCAGGCGGAGCGGTGCAAACTCCTCGATGGCCGAGGCTATTTCGCGTACTTTAGTCATCAGACTTCAGAGTGAGTTTCAGTTCGTCCAGCTGTGCCGGATCGATGGGGCTGGGGCTTTCGTTCATCACGTCGCGGCCCGAATTGTTCTTCGGGAAAGCGATGACGTCACGGATGGAATCAAGGCCGGCCACGATCGACACGAAACGGTCGAAGCCGAGTGCCAGACCTCCGTGAGGGGGTGCGCCGTACTTGAAGGCATTCATCAGGAATCCGAACTGCTCCTGTGCGCGTTCCGGCGTGAAGCCCAGCAGCTCGAACATGGTGTCCTGCAGCTTGGCGTCGTGTATACGTATGGAGCCGCCTCCCAATTCAGTACCGTTCACCACGATGTCGTATGCCGTGGCGCGCACCTTGCCCGTATCGCTGTGCAGCAGCGGGATGTCGTCGGGGTTGGGACTGGTGAAGGGATGGTGCATGGCGTAGTAGCGCTGGGTCTCGTCGTCCCATTCGAACAGGGGGAAGTCGATGACCCAGAGGGGCGCGAACACGTTGCGGTCGCGCAGACCCAGACGGTTGCCCATCTCCAGACGCAGCTCGCACAGCTGCTTGCGCGTCTTCATGGCGTCGCCGGCCATTACCAACAGAAGGTCGCCCTCCTTGGCACCGGCACGCTCGCCCCATGCCTTCAGCTCGTCGTCGGTATAGAACTTGCCGACCGAGCTCTTGATCTTGCCTTCGGGTTCGAATTTGACCCACATCAGGCCCTTGGCGCCTACCTGCGGACGCTTCACGAACTCGGTGAGCTCGTCGGTCTGCTTGCGGCTATAGCCTGCGCATCCGGGTGCCACGATGCCTACGACTAACTCTGCATCGTCAACGACGGGGAAGTTGTGGCCTTTGGCCAGGTCGGTCAGTTCCCGGAACTCCATTCCGAAGCGGATGTCGGGCTTATCGCTGCCGTACTTGGCCATGGCGTCGGCCCACGTCATGCGCGGGAACGGATCCGTGAAGTCAATGTTCTTTACATATTTGAAGATGTGCTTCACCAGGCCCTCGAACATGTCGATGACGTCCTCCTGCTCCACGAACGACATCTCGCAGTCGATCTGTGTGAACTCGGGCTGACGGTCGGCGCGCAGGTCCTCGTCGCGGAAGCACTTTGCAATCTGGAAGTAACGGTCGTAACCCGACACCATCAGCAGCTGCTTGAACAGCTGGGGGCTCTGGGGCAGGGCATAGAACTCGCCCGGATTCATGCGCGAAGGCACCACGAAGTCGCGTGCGCCCTCAGGGGTGGACTTCACCAGGATGGGGGTCTCTATCTCCAGGAAGCCGTTGGCGTCCAGGTAGCGGCGAATTTCGAAAGCCATGCGGTGGCGCAGCTCCAGATTGCGGCGCAGATTGGGACGGCGCAGGTCCATGTAGCGGTATTTCATGCGCAGGTCGTCGCCGCCGTCGGTGTCTTCCTCGATGGTGAACGGAGGCACCTCGCTGCGGTTCAGCACCGTCAGTTTGCTCGCTATCACCTCGATGTCGCCCGTGGGCATCTTCGGATTCTTGGACTGGCGCTCGGCAACCTTGCCCTCCACCTGAATCACATATTCACGTCCCAAATGACTGGCGCGGTCCGCGAGTTCCGCATCGGCGTCATCACTGAATACTATCTGGGTCAGCCCATAACGGTCGCGCAAATCCACGAAGGTCATGCCTCCCATCTTGCGCACGCGCTGCACCCATCCGGCCAGCTTCACCTCTGCGCCGTTGTCGCTCAGGCGAAGCTCTCCGCACGTCCTGTTTCTATACATCTTTCTGAAATATATTTCATTCTTAGCCCTGTCATTCTTGATATCAAGGGCTTTAACGCGCAAAATTAATAAAAAAATGTGGTATTCGCAAATTTGGCTTTTTAGGAAAAAGTTCGTAAATTTGCAGTTATCATGGACATGGACGAGAAGCAGTATTCAGAAAACGAGGAAATACAGAACGAAAGTGGCCCGGAAACCGGCCTGAACAGTCAGGAGCAGCCCAAGGACAGCCCCGTTCCCACCGACCGAAAGACGGTGCTGGCGGGCATGTTCCGGGAATGGTACCTGGAATATGCCAGCTATGTGATATTGGAACGCGCCGTGCCTCACATCGAGGACGGCCTCAAGCCCGTGCAGCGACGCATCCTGCACTCCATGTACACGCTGGACGACGGCCGGTTCAACAAGGTGGCCAACGTGGTGGGAAACACCATGCAGTATCACCCTCACGGCGACGCCTCGATCGGAGGCGCCCTGGTACAGCTCGGCCAGAAGGAACTGCTTGTCGACACGCAGGGTAACTGGGGTAACATACTGACCGGCGACAAGGCCGCCGCACCGCGATATATCGAGGCCCGACTCAGTGAACTGGCCATCGAGGCCGCCTTCTCGCCCAAAATCACCGAATGGACGCCCAGCTACGACGGCCGCAAGAAGGAGCCGGTGACGCTGCCCATGAAATTCCCGCTGCTGTTGGCACAGGGCGCCGAAGGTATCGCCGTCGGTCTGAGCTGCAAGATCCTGCCTCACAACTTCAACGAGATACTTGACGCGGCCATCGACGTGCTGCACGACCGCCCCTTCAGGCTGCTGCCCGATTTTCAGACAGGAGCGCTGATGGACGTGTCGCGTTACAATGACGGTATGCGCGGCGGCCAGGTCAAGGTCAGGGCCAAGATCGAGAAACTGGACCAGAAGACACTTGTCATCACCGAGCTGCCGTACGGCGTTACAACTCCCGACCTGATTACATCCATACTCTCCGCAATGGAGAAGGGCAAGATCAAGGTGCGCAAGATAGACGACAACACATCGGGCACCGCCCGCATATTGGTGTATCTGCAGCCCGGAGCATCGAGCGACAAGACCATCGACGCCCTCTATGCCTTCACCGACTGCGAGGTGTCGCTCAATCCCAACTGCTGCGTGATACGCGACCGCAAGCCGGTGTTCCTGTCGGTGTCCGACCTGCTGCGCGATTCCGTGAACCGTACGCGCGACATGCTGCGCCGCGAACTGCAGATTCAGCTGGACGAGTGCCTGGAACAGCAGATGGAGGCCTCGCTGGAGAAGATATTCATCACCGAACGGATGTACAAGGACGAACTGGTGGAGGCGTCGCGCGACATGGAAACCGCCATACGCCGCGTGGACGCCCTGATGGATCCGTTCAAGCCGCTGTTCATCCGCGAGATCAACGACGACGACCTGCTGAAGCTGTGGGAAATCAAGATGGGCCGCATACTGAAGTTCAATCTTGAGAAGGCCGAGGAACGCATTGCCAAGCTGCAGAGTGACGCCGAGCGGATGCGCTACGACATTGAGCATATAGACGAGACCACCGAGCGCTGGTACCTGCACCTGAAGGAGAAGTATGGCGCGCGCTTCGAGCGTCACACGGTGGTGCGCGGCTTCGACAGCATCGAGGCCGCCAAGGTGGCCGAGGCAAACCGGCGCCTCTACTACGACCCGGTGGGCAACTTCATCGGCACGGGCCTTAAGGAAGGGGAATTCAAGTTTACCTGCTCCGACCTGGACGACATCATCCTGTTTTACCGCGACGGCACGTACAAGACCGTGCGCGTGGCCGACAAACTCTATGTGGGCGAGGCCGGCACCGGCGGCAAGAACAACAAGATTATACACATCGGCCTGTTCAAGAAGAACGACCGGCGCACCATCTACAACGTGATTTACCGCAACGGCAAGGGGGGCAACACATACATGAAACGCTTCTTCGTCACGGGACTGACGCGCGACAAGGAGTATAACGTGACCAAGGGAGTGCCCGGTTCGCGTGTGGAATACATGTCGGCCAATCCCAACGGCGAGGCGGAGACTGTGCGCGTGTCGCTGTATGACGAGCCGGCGGATGTGGGCGGACGTCGCCCGCGCAACACCGAGGTGTACGTGAATTTCGCCGACCTGCTCATCAAGGGCAAGGAATCGTTAGGCAATCTTGTGACCAAGTTCAAGGTTAAGTCCGTGACGTTGGAGAAGAAGGGCACGAGTACCCTCGGGGGCCGCGAGGTATGGTTCGACCGCGACGTGGTGCGCCTCAACTACGACCGGCGCGGCGAAAGCCTCGGCGTGTTCCAGGGCGACGACAAGGTGCTGATTATCCAGAACAACGGCGAATACTTCACCTCGTCGTATTCCGACGCCAACCACTACGAGGACAACATACTGCGCATCGAGAAGTTCCAGCCCGACAAGGTGTGGACCCTCGCGCTGTGGGACGCCACGTTGGGCGCGCCGTATCTGAAGCGGTTCAATTTTGAGGCGTCGGCAAGGCCGCAGCGGTTTGTCGGCTCGGACGAGGCTTCACGGATAATGCTGCTGACCGATACGCAGAATCCCGATCTGCTGCTGCATTACGAGGATGCCGAGCGCCCCGATACCGAAGTGGACGCCGCGGAATTCATCGGCGTGAAGTCGTTCAAAGCCAAGGGTAAGCGGCTTACCACGCTACCGTTGCGTGAAGTGACGGAAATACCCAAGCCCGAACCTGAACCGGAGCCGGAAATCGAAGAACAGGCCGAGGACGCAGAACTTAATGCCGGGGAAACCGTTACAGAATCAGAGACTATATCTGACAATAATACTGACACGTCAGAAGAAAACACACATCCGACGGCAAGCGAACCGTCACTATTCGATTTTGATGACTAAAAAACTTTTCGTCTCGCTGACAATTCTATTATTGTCGGTGACAGGCGCCTTGGCTCAGGGGCGGCATCACCATCGGCATGGTTGCCGCGACTACTGCCGGACCGAGGAGCAGCCCGAATATCTTACACATAGGCCAATCACATCGGTGTATGGACTGGAGATAGGTGGCGCCAACATCAATTGCAATTACCTCAGTCCGTTGCCATACGCCGGCAGCGGGGTGGGAGTGTACGGAGCCTGGGGCAAGCGGATGAAGCAGCATCCCGAGAACCTGGTGATGGCCTTCACGGCCGGACTCAACATGACCTCGACCAAGAATCCGAGCAAGTCGGCCGAGATGATGTCGGTGTCGGCGCGTTTCGGCTGGGGACCGAGCTGGCTGCATGAGTTCGGCAACGGATGGTCTATGACCCTCGGCGGCGCGCTCGACCTGTCGGGCGGCGCGCTCTATCTCCCCATCAACGGCAACAATCCCGTACAGGCCATGGTGTACGCGGGAATAGACCTGACGGCCGGGCTGGCCTGGAAAACGCATTTCGGACGCCTGCCCGTCACGTTCGCCGACCGGGCCTCGCTTCCCACACTCGGGGCGTTCTTCTGCCCGCAGTACGGTCAGAGCTATTACGAGATTTATTTAGGCGAACGGTCAGGTCTGGCCCACTTCGGATGGTGGGGCAATTGCTTCGGCATCAACAACCATCTGACCATGTCGCTGCATTTCAGGAACAGGAAAAGTCTGGTGTTGGGCTATCGCCTCTATGTGCGCAACAACCGTGCCAATCATCTCACCAATCAATACGTAACCAATGCATTTACAGTCGCTATACAGATCAATTAAGAGAGTGCTGGCGCCCGTGGCCCTGATAGCGCTGATGCTTTGGGTGCCTGCATGTACCGAACCGCTGACATACAGCGGAGACGTCGATGACCCGTACCGTAATTTCGATATGCTGGCCCGGGTGGTCGGGGAACGTTATTGCTTCTTCAAGCAGAAGGGGATAGACTGGGACGGAGTCACTGAGGAATACCGCGCGAAGGTGACGGCGGATATGAATCCTGTGGAACTGTTCGGACTGATGAGCCAGATGCTCGATACCCTGAAGGACGGACACGTGAATCTCAGTGCACCGTTCGCCACAAGCTATTATAAGAAATGGTGGAGCGATTATCCCCAGGACTTCAACGAGCGCACCCTGCAGCAGTATTATCTGAAGTTCGGCGGGTTTCAGAAGAACGGCATGACGTATTGCGTGTTCCTGCCAGACACTGTGGGATATGTGCGCATACCCTCGTTCAGCGCACAATTGCCGCCGGCCACTTTGGATTATATACTGGCCGCGATGAAAGGGACGAAGGGTCTGATAATAGACATACGCGACAACGGCGGCGGTTTCCTGACCAATATACCGGAGCTGGTCGGTCGTTTCATCACTGAGAAAACCTTAGGCGGCTATGTATGCCACAAGACAGGCCCCCGACCGGAGGATTTCAGCGAGCCGTTCAAGATAGAATACAAGCCGGCTAAAAAGCATATACAGTACCTTGGCAAGCCGATAATAGTGCTGACCAACCGCAGTTGCTTCTCGGCCGCCAACGACTTTACGTCTGTTATGAAGTCGCTTCCCAATGTCACCATTCTTGGCGCGCGCACAGGGGGCGGGGGAGGAATGCCCTTCAACTCCGAGTTGCCCAACGGCTGGAGTGTCCGTTTCTCGTCATGCCCCATCAACAACGCGCATAACGAGCTGACCGAATTCGGCATCTACCCCGACATAGAGGTACACTGCGACGACATCGACCTTGCCAAAGGCAAGGATGCCATCCTTGACGCCGCCCTTGACCTATTTGCTCCGACTGAGGAGTGACAAGTGATAAGTGACAAGTGATGAGGTGTCAGAGATAGTAGCGCAGGCTGTCCCCAGCCGCGCATAGAACACGGAAAAAAGCCTCTTGAATAATGTTAAAATTAAAAGTTCTCGAAAAAATAATTTTTTCGAGAACTTTTTTTGTACCCCGTGTGTTATATGTGAAGTTAGAAGATAGATTTTGTTCATTAAGTTAGAAGAAAGCCACTCGTGAGAGCGGCTTTTTTTGTATTCATGCCGTATGTCGAGCGACTTGTGGTGATAAGCAAGACAAAAGTCAGAGACAAACACCGCTGATTGGCGTTTATCTCCGACTTGAACTTTATAGGGAGTGTAATCTTAAGAGTATCAGAACGTATAGGCCACGCCTAAGGACATTGTCATTACTTTGCTGTCGACCTTGTCCTTAAGGAACGGATACTGCATACGATAGAAGTATGAGAAGTGATTTCCCGTCTCTACGGCTACCTCGCCCATGATTCCGAGGTTGAAGTATGTGCCGAAACCACCGTCGTAATTGGTCAGGTCGTGGGTATAATATTTGTAGGCTGAAGCATAGAATGTCTCACTGATATATGGACCGGCACC
Organism: uncultured Bacteroidales bacterium; assembly: GCA_900542185.1. Lineage (GTDB taxonomy): Bacteria > Bacteroidota > Bacteroidia > Bacteroidales > Muribaculaceae > Lepagella. The sequence goes on along the minus strand of UQMZ01000030.1, from coordinate 16,741 downwards.
TACGCGGAATCCCACCTTGTCGCTGATAGGTGCCCGCATGTTCATAAGTACTGGAATGGTGATGTTCCAGGAATGTACCTCGTTGGCCCTTCTGAAGGGGAGGTGTGCCTCAGGAATATCTTTATAGCATGAGCTGTGGTAGGCGGCGCCATTGTCGATATATTGGATATCGACGCCCGGGGTGAGACTCCAGTTCTTGTTGAAGCGGATATCATAATTAGCGCCTATCATGGCACCGGCGCCCCATCCGAATCGGGCGTTACGGAACAATAACTCATTCGTGCCGGTATCCCACATCACGGCATCTGAGCAGTAGTGCGACAGATTGACGCCGACATGTACGCTCCACCTATTCTTGACCTTCCCGTTACTGTCGTTCTGGGCCATTGCGATCCCTGACATCCCGAGCATCGCCATCACCAACAGTGTCGCGATATGATAAAATCTCTTGTTTGCCATTTTATCCTAACTTTAAGCCTTAATAAAGCCACTTGCTGAGTACTTCAACTGGACCAGAAGCATCGTAATGTGCCCCTCTCAGAGTCCATTTGAACTTCATTTTTTTATCGAAGCCTTGATACTTGATTTCGGCTTCACATTCAAGAGGGGGATAAGTATGTCTATAAAGTCCTGCATATTTTGAAATAAAACAGGGAATGTGGAGGAAAATATCATGATCACTACGTCCGTTTCGGATTTCTATACGTGAAACATGATACTCTGATTCACCCTTGTTTCTAACTTTTATTATCGATTCCGTTCTGGATTTATAATTGATCCAACCGCATGTGACTTTTTTACGAAAACTAAGTTCTACATGTAATCTGCCAGCCCATAAGTAAGCACCCATTGGCCAAGAGCTCTTCGCAATATCGCGTCTCGCTTCTATCTTGAATTTTCGGTTTCCTTTTTGTATCCATTTGGATGTACGCTTTTCTCCCTTAGGTACTTCCTTGACTCTTGACCCATGAAATGTGAATGTGCCGTAACTGTCTTTAATATGATCGTCTCCTCCATTATCTGAATCAAGTTTATCAAGGTCAATTGTTTCGTCGGAATCCGAGTACGTCAGCCCTTGTGCTTTTAAACTTTCGAAAGTTACTTTTTTCAGAGTGTTATCTTGTCGATCGGCCATCTTTAGATATCCGGAAGATGTTACTAAATAGGCATATATAGGTTCTTCCATAGGCAAATAGATACCAGCATCTTCTCCGTCATTAGCATAGTAAAACTCTGGATGGCGCTGTTTGAGCTGTTCCAGATCTTCTTCTGTCTCCACTAAGCTGTCTACTTCCTCCAGTGTGCGAAGATAGTTCTCTTTCATCGAGACAAACCCGGGAACCAGCTTTCTCATAAATTCGAAACGATCTTCTTCTGTTTCCATGCAGTCAAGAGCCGACACTATATCATTAAAGGTGTCAATATCCCGGAACTCGAGTATCGAGTCCTTGCTCATTGTGACTTCCGGCTCGACACCTCGCGTGGCATGTTTGCTGTCGCTCTTAGGAACCGGTGGGTCATAGTCGCTTGTACATGCTCCGAACATGAAAATGGAGCATAACAAGATACAAAGTTTGGTTTTCATTGTTGTTAATAATTGTTTTGAAATTTATGTATTTAGATTCTCCTTAAATATATGCATGCCTAATTTAAAGGAGATGTTATGAGTTGCTTGTATCAAAGCGACATAGAGAGGCAAGCCGCCATATATTTATTGCAATTCAAATTGAGGCTCGAGGTTACCAATATAGATGTAATCGGGAGTAAACAGCTTAATGATTCCTTCTGCGGATTCATTAAGAATGTAATCCACAAATAGTTTCTCGTCATTATAAATGACGATTGGAGCAGTATCGGTGCAGTCCCACACCTCGAAAGTTTCTATTTCAGAAGTGTCGATAGGCTGGATGCCGCTGTCCTTTTCGACTTCACATGTGAAAGTGATACATGGAACCCTCTGGAATTTATCACCTGTGTCGTGATTCCTACGTGGCTTTTTCTTTAATACGATAGTGCGTCCATGCCGAGTTGTTCCATTAACAGGGAATGGTATGCATGTGACATACAATATGGTTAAAAGAATAAGAACTATATTTTTCATGCGAGTAGTTAATTGATTTCGGCTGCAAAATTAGAATGTGTGTGAAAATCATCCAATTTTTCGATGACTGAAAAATGACTGAATTTATTAACTGAAAAAATCAGTCATTGTAAGTGTTAGATATACAGTATGAAACATAATTGCAACGGAATATAAGTGAAATCATAAAGCATATCGATATTGTCTTTCGCGATATCGAATTTTATTTTTATCATGAATAGTTATTGGGGATTATTTATTAATTTTGCGAAGAAATATAAAGTTTGATATGAAGTGCCGTTTGCCTATTAATATATATTCAGTCTTATCAGTATTGTTTTTAATCTTGCTTATTGCATCGGTTGATTGTTCTCGTAAAGGTAATAAACAGAAATACAATTCGGATCTTATACACATTGCCAGTTTTGTATCAGAGAATCCACTACGGGCACTTGACAGCTTACAATGTGTAGATCAGGACAAACTATCCAACTGCGATAGGCATTTTTATGATTACATTACAATTAAGGCAAAGGACAAGGCCTTCATCAGGCATACTTCAGACAGTCTGATATTAGATGTGTTAGGATATTATTCAGATTATCCTGATGCCCCAATTTATACGGAGGCTCTTTATTATGCCGGTCGTGTGTATTCGGATCTTGGCGATCTTTCTACGGCATTACAGTATTTTCAACTTTCCCTTGACAATCTTGAAGAAACTAAGGACACAACAAAGCTACAAAATAGATTAAACTTCCAGATAGGAGGTGTGTTACGCAAACTCAGACTTTATGATAAGGCTATTCCATATTTCTCGCAAGCGTTGAAATATGAATTAGAAGAAAATGATTCATCTGGCATTGTTTATGCTCAGCAAGCTCTTGGCACACTGTACCATGAACTCGGAGTTCTGCAAAATGAGAATGCAATGGAAGAGCGATACTTAGAAATTGCGGACTCTATTCTCACATGTTCCCTTGATTACGCTGCAAACCTAAGTAAGTCATTTGCCGCCGATTCAAAAGTATTTCTGTCTGGAGTAAAGCAGGCGAAAGGAGATATCCATTCCGCACTGAATCTGGTACGGGATACACCTGAGCAGGTTGACTCGATTCAGCGCAATGTAGCTCTTGCGTACGCAGCCGATATATATCAAGAGGCCGGCATCATGGATACGGCGTATATGTATGCTCACGAATTGGTAGTCAACGAAGATGTCTTAAATAAAAAGACGGGTTACAGCATTATTCTTTCTCCGGAATTCAGAAATATGCTGCATCCCGACACGCTGAACCGCTACTATGAGGAATATAAGGAGGTGCTTGAAGTTTATTTTGATGACAATCCGAATGAACAGGCTCTGATTCAGGAAAGTATGTACAATTATCAGACTCATGAGCGGAAAAGTATAAAGGTTCAGGACGAAAAGAAGGTATTGCTATGGGTTATCATCGGTTTTGCCTTCCTGGTTATCATCATGGCGTTTGTGATAATGTATCTGAAATATAAGAACCGGAATAATCTTGTCAAAATGCGGGAGAAGTTGGACAACCTGCAGATTTTGAAGCAAGAAATCAGTCAGGCCACAGCTACAAACGGTACTTGCGAAGGAGGTCAGATTGTCCCTTTCCTTATGACCACGATGTCCGAACAGGCGTTGCGGCAACAATTGAAAGAAGAGTTGATGGCTCTATATAATCAAAACAATGATGTCGTGACTCCACAAGCGATTCTTGAATCGGAGGTGTACGCCCACCTGCAGCAATTATTAAAAGAAAGGAAACCTGTGGGCGATGCATTGTGGGACAAACTGGAGGAAACTGTTGTGGCGGCATCTCCTCGGTTTATATCAAGTCTTAGGTTGCTGACCGGCGATAGACTGACTACGCGCGACCGGCATACGGCATTGCTCGTAAAGTGCGGTTTCCGACCGGTTGATTTATCAATTCTATTGGCCCTTACCAACGGAGCCATCGTTTCGAGAAGGCAGAAGCTGGCTGACAAAGTGTTTGAGCAGAAGGTAAATGTCAAGGTGATAGACGGCATCGTTCGCCTTCTGTGAATACTATCGTTTTTTGATGAACAGCACCTGTGAATTACTTGTTAGTAAATAAGAAACCTAAATACAGACAATATTATGAATGACAGATTGGATACAGTGGAGAGGAGAGACCTTCCCGACAGCGTCTACGGACTTCCCGAGCGCCGCGAATACCCGATGCCCGATGCCGCGCATGTACGTGCCGCCGAGGCATATTTCCGTTATTGCCCCGAAGAACTGAAACCGAAGCTGGCCCGTGCCATCCTGAAGTTCGCCCGGGAATACGGCGTAGACGTAGAATCCCCCACAGTCCTGGCAGCCGCCGAGGAATAAGTCATAAGTCATAGTGACGAGTGATTAAGTGACAACATTAGTAGCGCAGGCTGTCCTCAGCCGCGCATAAAACACGGATAAAGGCCTATTGAAACAAATCAATAGACCTTTGTTGTATCTGTGTAGCTATTCACGCATCACTCAGGCTTAATACGTAAGAGTACGGTGCTCGTACCAGGCGGGAGTGTTGTCGAGGTACTGGAGTTTCTGATAGTCGGTCGCTTCGCTGAAGTCCTTGACGCTGCTTACGTCCTGACAGAACATGACGGTGATTTTGCCCGGCACGCCCTGTTTCATTCCCTTCTGCGGCACCGCTCTCAGCGACGCCTCGATGCCATATTCCACCGTCACGCGTGCCGCCAGCGCCACACCCGCCATCCCCGACGTCTCCGCCGCCAATATCATTATCACCGTCATAACCACCGCGCGCATCAACTTCTTCATCATCCCCATCTGCAATTACATTTCTCCGCAAAGTTAGCAAAAATCCGAGACTCCCGCAAAGATAGAATATTGAAGTGATTGCAAAATCGTTCATATTCCATTTCTCGGTTGGCGCCTGAATAATGGTAGGCCAATGAACCTGCTCTAAAGCATAGCTGCTACATTGCGAATCTTTGCCAGCCGGGCCATAAATGGTTCGTTGGCCTTGGCTACCTGCATATTGTATGAAGCCTGCAGGTTGAGCCATAGACCGGCATCTATACCAAGCGCAGCCTCGAGGATCAGAGCCATTTCGGTATTTATACCACGTTTGCCTTTGATAATCTCATTAAGCAACGACGGACTGACATCGATTTGTTTAGCAAACTTTGCTTGGGTAATACCTCTGCATTCCAGCTCATCGTTAAGCAGTTCGCCCGGATGCGTAGGTTCAAATGGCGTGAGATTATTAGCAATCATAGCCGGATCAATTCCTGGTATAGTTATCATATCAATCGTAATGGTTTGAGAGTTCAACAATGTTACAGATAGTAAGTATTTGTTCTTCTATAGTCTCTTTTATTGAGAATTCGATACGGTAATCAAGATTCGCACGAATTGAGAACAGGCCTTTTTTATCTCCATGCAAAGACTCAAAATGAAGTGAATTAATAGTAAACAGGTCCTCTTTTCTTGAGGCCCATTTTAAATAATCGATTCCCCGCTTGTATCCTTTTGTCACATTGGGTTGGTAGCGGTGCTTTTTGTCTTTGCAAGAACCGTTTTCATATAGCTCCCGGAGGTAATCTTTTTCAAATATTACTATCATATAATGTAATTATGTCGCAAAGTTACAAAAAGTTTTGATAATTCACAAAATTGTGAATTATGTTTGAATTCTGTTTGATTACGCGAACAATAAACAATAAAATGAAGCGGTTTCAATAAAATATAGATTGAACTTCCCAATATCGGACTTACCTACATTGGACTTTCCCTGCGGAAAATCACCTCATACATCGCTATTTCAGAAAATAGGATGAAGGCGTGGATTGTAACAGTTTATTTGCGCGGCCGGGGACAACCTACGCCACTACTCTTTCGATTTCGGGGCGAAGTAGTGGTTGATGATGATGGCGATGGCGCCGTCGCCGGTGACGTTGCAGGCGGTGCCGAAGCTGTCCATGGTGATGTACAGGGCTATCATCAGGGCCTGCTCGGTCGGGCCGAAGCCCAAAATAGAGCCTAAGATGCCTAACGAGGCCATGATGGCGCCGCCGGGTACGCCGGGCGCGGCGACGATGGAGATGCCCAACATCATGATGAATCCCGAGAACATGGCGGTGTCATACGGCAGGCCTTCCATTATCATGATCGTAAGGGCGCAGGATACTATCTTCAACGCGCTGCCGGACATGTGTATCGTGGCGCATAGCGGCACGGTGAATCCGGCAATGTCCTCGCTTACGCCCATGCCGATGGCCTGGCGCAACGTAACGGGTATCGTGGAGGCCGACGACTGTGTGCCTAACGCGGTGAAATACGCCGGAAGCATCTGCCAAAGCATCTTCAGCGGGTTACGCCGCGCTATGACGCCCGCGATGCAGAACTGCAACACCAACAGCACCAGCGTCATTGCGAATATGATGCCTATCACGGCAGCAAACGATTTCAATACTACGGTTACGTCGCCCGCCATGGTCATGTTCAGGAAGATGCCGAATATGTACAGCGGCAGCAGGGGAATGATCAACCGGTTTATGGTAAGCTCGACGCAGTCGCGGAACTCGGCCGTGAACCTGCGCATCGTCTCGGTCTTGAGATAAGCCATGCAGAGTCCTAACAGGAAGGAGAGGACCAGGGCAGTCATCACCGTCATCAGCGGCGGCATCTCGATGGTGAAGTAGGGTGCCATGTCGTGCGCACCCATGCTTTCGGCCGTCTGCGTCCTGTCACCTACAAGATTAGGGAATACCGACGAACCGATGAAATAGGAATAGAATCCGGACAGCGAAGTGAATATATAGGCGATACCTGCCGTGAGCAACAGCATCTTGCCGGCACGCGCACCGACATCGGATATGGCTGGAACCACAAAGCCTATGATTATCAATGGAATCATGAAGCCGAGGAACTGCCCGAAGATGGCGTTGAAGGTCATAAAGACCCTTCCGGCCCATAGCGGCATGAAATATGCGCAGCCTATTCCCGCGCCTATTGCCAGCAGTATCCATACCAGCAGATTTACCTTGATTCGCTTCCTGCCGATTCTCATGTTATCTAAGTATTTCGAGAGCTCGCTTCAGGGCCTTTATGAAAGCCTCGACTTCCTCCCGGGTGTTATATACGGCAAACGACGCACGTACCGTGCCGGGGACGCCAAGGCGTTCCATCAGTGGCTGCGCGCAGTGATGTCCCGTGCGGACGGCCACGCCCTGCTTGTCAAGCAGCATCCCTACGTCGTAGTTGTGTATGTTGCCCACGTTGAAGCTGATGACCGGGTCTTTCTTCCCGGCCATGCCGTAGATGGTCAGTTCCGGAATCTCCAGCATCTTTTCCGTGGCTATGTGCAGCAGCTCGTGTTCATGCTCCGCGATACGTTCAATGCCGGTTTCCTCGATGAAATCGAGAGCCTGGCTCAGTGCCGCGATGTCCACGAAGTCAGGTGTGCCGGCCTCGAACTTGAACGGCAGCTCAGCGTATGTAGTGTGTTGAAACGATACGTGCTCAATCATCTCGCCGCCGCCCTGGTAAGGAGGCATCTTCTCCAACAATTCTTCCTTGCCGTACAATACGCCGATGCCGGCGGGACCATACATCTTATGGCTGGAGAATACGTAGAAATCAGCGTCTATATCCTGCACATCCACGTGCATGTGTGGAGCAGCCTGCGCGCCGTCCACCAGGACGGGCACACCGTGTGAATGGGCTATAGTCACCATCTCCTTGACGGGATTGACTGTGCCTAATACGTTGCTGACATGCGCGAACGCAACCATGGCAGTGTTCGGACCGAACAGGTCGCGGTACTGATCCATTTTCAGCTCACCGCGCTCGTCGATGTCCACCACGCGCAGACGCATGTTCTTTTTCTCGGCCAGCAACTGCCAGGGCACGATGTTGGCGTGATGCTCCATCACCGTCAGGATGATGTCGCCGCCGTCAGGGAGCAGCGAACCGAACGACGAGGCCACGAGGTTGATTCCCTCGGTGGTGCCACGGGTGAATATCACCTCGCGGTGCGACCGTGCGTTGATGTACTGCGCCACGCGGCGGCGTGTATGCTCCTGCATGTCGGTGGCCTCCTGGCTCAGAGTATGCACGCCTCGGTGCACGTTCGCCTTGTGGCTGGTGTACACATCCACTATGGCGTCAACCACACGCGCCGGGGTCTGGCTGGTGGCCGCATTGTCGAAATATATCAGAGGCCGTCCCGACACATGCCGGGACAATATCGGGAATTGCTCGCGTATCTTGGCTATATCCATCACTGACATTTCTTATTTGACGGATTATTGGAGTCGGCCAGGGCGCAGCTTGAGCAGGGGGCCTGAGCGCCGGCGAAACGTTTTTCGACCAGCAGCCGTAGTCTGTCGCGCAGTCCTGGCATCTCGATGGCGTCGATCACGTCGTTCATGAACGCCTGGCGCAACAGCAGCCGGGCCTGTGACTCGGGAATGCCGCGCGTGCGCATGTAGAACAGTTGCGTCTCGTCAAGCTGTCCCGTGGCGCAGCCGTGGCTGCACTTAACGTCGTCGTTGTATATCTCCAGCTCGGGACGTGCTTCCACGCGAGCCTGATCTGATGCCAGCAGGTTGCGGCAAGCCTGGTAGGCTTCCGTGCCCACGGCACCCTCCTCGACCACGATGCGGCCGGTGAAGGCGCAGCGGCTCTCGCCGTCGGCCGAGATCTTGAACAGTTCGTCGCTGTGGCATCGCGGCACGCCGTGCTCTATGCGTGAATAGGTGGATATGTGTCGCTGACAGTCCTCGATGGCCATGCCGTACAGTTTGAGCGACGCGTTCTCGCCCATGAACCGGCAGTGGTACTCGTTGCGCGTCGTGCCGTTGAACAGCGTATGTCCGTTGACGGTGACGCGGCTGTCGCGTTCCTGACGCAGATACAGCGAGGAGATGCGGCCCGTATGTGCCGACGATTCCTCAAGATCGTAGTAATGCAACGTGGCACCGGGGCCGACGAACAGCTCGACAGTCTGAAGGGCCAGGTAGTCCACGTTGTCGCGCTGCGTACGGTCGCACACCATGAGACCTGCCTCCGCTCCTTCGTCCAGCACCACCAGGATGCGGCGAATGGACATCAGGGGCCGCACGTCGTTCAGCACGTTTATCAGCTGTATGGGCGATTTAAGCGCCACTCCCTTGGGCACGTACAGCATCAGGCCGTCGCGTACCAGCATTGTGTTCAGCGCCACCACCGGATTGTGTATGTCGGCGGCGTGGCCGTAATATTTCGACACGAGTTCCGGATGGCTTTGCGCTATGGTTCGCAGGCTGCCCAACAGCACGCCCTCCGGCATCGGCGGCATATTGGCCGGGATGGGAAACAGGTCGTTCAGGTCTATGCCGAAGTCCGGAGCCAGCATCTGCTCCAGATCGCAGTTCTCGTAATTGTCGGCGCCCTGACGCGGCAGCGTGGCCGTGCGCAGTATGTCGGCGGCCTCGGGACGCAGGGCGTTCAGCACCTCCGCGCTGTGACTGTCTATGTCGCGGTGCGAGGCGTCGTAAAGTTCTATGTATTGATTCAGAGCGTTCATTTCGCGTCCTCCTGCTCCTTGATCCAGTCGTAGCCGCGCTCCTCCAGCTCCAGCGCCAGTTCGGGACCACCGGTCATAACGATGCGTCCCTTGTACAGGATATGCACGAAGTCGGGGGCTATGTAGTCCAGCAGACGCTGGTAATGGGTGATGACGATTGTGGAGGTGTCCTTGCTGCGCAGTTTGTTCACGCCGTTGGCCACGATGCGCAGGGCATCTATGTCAAGGCCCGAATCGGTCTCGTCGAGAATGCTGAGCTTCGGCTCCAGCATGGCCATCTGGAATATCTCGTTGCGCTTCTTCTCGCCGCCCGAAAAGCCCTCGTTCACCGAGCGCGAAGCCAGTTTGTTGTCAAGTTCCACTACGGCGCGTTTCTCGCGCATCAGCTTGAGGAAATCGGCTGCCGACATGGGAGGCTGGTGGAAATACTCGCGCTTGGCATTGATGGCCGCGCGCATGAAGTTAACCATCGACACTCCGGGAATCTCCACGGGATACTGGAATCCGAGAAACAGACCCTCGTGGCTGCGTACCTCGGGCGTCATGTCAAGCAGATTCTTGCCGCACAGAGTGGCCTCACCGCCGGTGACGGTGTAGGCCGGGTTGCCGGCCAGTACCATCGACAGCGTCGACTTGCCCGAGCCGTTCGGACCCATGATGGCGTGTACCTCGCCCGGATGTATCTCCAAATTGATGCCGCGCAATATCTCGCGACCGTTTATCTCTGCCTTTAAGTCTTTAACCTTTAACATTTTTCCTCTATTTCTTAGTCCCTGATCGGCCTGTTACAATATATCTAACATTCCGAGCCGTGAAAAAATCGGTGAGACCACATTTTTTAACAAATATGGCGTCGCCATTGCGATCACCACAGGTCGTAGTCCAGCGACGTGACCTGGAATTCAGTGCGGCGGTTCACCTGGTCGGCGGCCGCTTTGCCGGCGTCGTCGAGTGTCTCGATATATTCTTCGTTGAGGACAGTGCCCTCGGGGAATTGCGGATATTCCTTATTGATTCGTTTTGTCACGGTCTTGGGCACGCTCTTGCCGTAGCCCTTCCATGTGAGACGGTCGGCCGGGATTCCGGCGGCTATCAGATAGTCCACCACCGACTTGGCTCGGCGGTCGGAGAGGTTCAGATTGTATTCTGCGGTACCAACACGGTCGGTGTGCGATCCCATCTCGATGGTGACCGATGGATTGTCCTTCAGCATCTGCGCCATCTCGTCAAGAGCCGCCTTCGATTCGGGTCGCAGTGAGGCCTTGTCGAAGTCGTAGAATATGTTTTCCACTACCTGCGGCTTGTTTACGGCGGCCAGCACGAAGTCGATGCCGTAGTCCTGATCCTCCTCGGCGATGTCGCTCTCGAATTCCTGCTTTACGTTCAGGTAGCCTTTCGCGCCGGCCAGCATCACATACTTCACGCCGCGCTGCAGCTTGAACCTGAACGAGCCGTCGTCGCGGGCCACCTCCTTCTGGTTCGATCCGTCGTCGCCCACGATGCGGATTATGGCGTTGGGGACAGGTTCGTCATCCTTATCCACTACCCATCCGGAAATGGTCACCTTAATTTCGGGACATTCGAAGCTGTAGATATGGTCGTAGCCTCGGGCGTCGCCACGGTTTGAGCTGAAGAATCCGCTCTCTCCCTCGCCAAAGGTGATGCCGAAGTCGTCGCCCGGCGAGTTCATGGGCACGCCCATGTTGTCGACACTCCAGCGGTCGCCGGTGGAGTTGAGGCGCGCGCGGAACAGGTCGAGACCGCCGAATCCCGGGTGACCGTCGCTGCTGAAATACAGCAGCGAGTCGGTGCGTACATACGGGAACATCTCGTCGCCCGGCGTGTTGATCTGCGGGCCGAGGTTTTCCAGGCTGCCCTGTTTCTCCTTGAGGTTTATGCGCCATATATCCTTGCCGCCGAAGCCTCCAGGCATGTCGCTGGAGAAGTACAGGTATGTCCCGTCGGGCGAAACGGCAGGATGCCCTTTGGCGGAGATGGAGTCGTTGATGATCTGGAACTCCTGAGGAGCCGACCATGTGGCGTCACTGCGCTGCGAGGTGTATATCTCTACCGACGAATCGGAGTTGGCGTTGCGTTTGGCGACGGTCAGATACATGGTCTGGCCGTCAGGACTGAACGACATGATTCCCTCGTCGTGCTCGGTGTTGAGTTCGCCGCCGGCGGGTTCGGGACGCTGCCAGTTCCCCTTTTCGTCCTTCTTTGAGAAGAATATGTCCGAGCGTTTGGTGCCGGTGATCTCCGACTTGGTGGTGCCGGTCGATTTCTCGTTGCTGCTCGTGAAATACAAGGTTGAGAGGTCTTTGTCCAGATACATCGGCGCGAAATCGGCGCGGCGCGAGTTAAACATCTTTGCCTGTTTCACGATGTAACGGGTCTTGGGCTTCTCCTTCTGTTTCAGCGCCAATGTAGCTCCGCGCATGCCCTCCTTGGCCAGAAGATCGTCGGGAGCAAATTCCAGGAACGTGCGGTATGCCTCGATGGCCGGGCCGTATTTGCCCTCCATCTGGAGCGAGCGTCCCAGGTAATAGTAAGCCATGGAATCGGGATATTCATAGCGTATGGCGTTCTGGTAGGCAGCCGATGCGCGCGCAGCCATGTTGAGCTTGCGGTAGCAGGTGGCCAGCTGATAAGCCACACGACCGCGCAGTTCGCGGTCCTCGCGAGGGTTCAGCTTGTTGTAGACGCCGCGATAGGTCTTCGAGGCATCGAAATATTCGCCACGGGCAAACTGCTGATCGGCCGTGGCGAGCTTGGGTGTCTTGCACCCCGTCAGCATCACCACGGCCATCAGGGCCAGTGCCAAATATGCTATGATTCCTTTGGCTTTCTTCATTCAGTAGAGTTAAGTCTGTGACTTATAGCCATCTTAAGGTTGGAGTCTAATCCCGGTCCTATTACGGACGGGGCTTGATGCCGGCCTTGTCTTCCAGACCGCGGGCGATTTCGTTGAATATCTCGTCAACGATGCCGGTGCCGTTGATGGCTATGTATTTGTTCTCCTTGTTATAATATTCGCGCAAGGGGTGTGTCTGGTCGTGATATACCTTCAGACGGTTCTTGATGGTGTCGGGATTGTCGTCGGCACGGCCTGTGTCCTTGCCGCGCTGAATCATGCGCTGCACCAGTTCGTCCTCAGGAACTTCCAGGCCCACTACTGCATGCAGGTCGGTGCCGCGCTTGCGCAGCAGTTCCTTCAGAGCCTCGGCCTGCGGGATGGTGCGGGGGAAGCCGTCGAACACCACGCCGGCCTTTCCCTTGGCCTCGCGTTCCAATGTGTCGTCCAGGATGCGTATCATCAGGTCGTCGGGTATCAGCTGACCCTTCGATATATATTCGTTGGCGATGCGTCCCAGGTCAGTGTCGCGCTTGATGTGGTCGCGCAGCAGCTCGCCGGTAGAAATGTGATAGAGACCGTACCGGTCAATAAGCTTGGCCGACTGTGTGCCTTTGCCGCTGCCCGGAGCTCCGAATATCACGATATTGATGTTGTCGTTCTTTTCCATAGTCTGATTTGTTTTCAAAGGACCATGACCGTTCATGTATATGGCGACCATCCGTCATATACAGTCATTCCTATATAATTAACGTCAATCCTCCTTGATTACGTATATGTCTTTGAGATTGCGCACCTTGCCGTCCAGGTCGAGTCCGTATCCGATTATGAACTTCGGCTCGATGCTGAAGGCCACGTAATCGGGCTGGAAACCGGTCTTTGAGCTGTCGGGCTTGTGCAGCAGCGTTGCGAAGCGTATGCTGCGCGGATTGCGCTTACGGAAATCGGCCACCATCATCGATGCCGTCAGACCTGTGTCCACTATATCCTCTATAATCACCACGTCCCGGCCCTCGATGTCCTCGGTCAGGCCCATCACTTCCTTTACCTTGCCGGTGCTGGCGGTTCCTTCATAACTCTTATAACGCACGAATGCGATGTGCGAGTCGTTGATGCCGCATTCCCTGATCAGGTCGGCGGCGAACATGAACGCTCCGTTCAGCACGCATACGAACAGCGGAGCGCGTCCCTTCATGTCGGATTTAATCTCTTCTGCCACGCGCTTCACCTGCTTCTGGATTTCGTCGCGTGTGATGTACGGCTCGAATGTCAACCCGTCTACGGTTATCAGATTTTCCATATATGTCGGTTATTTCTTTTCGAATAAAGCTGAATAGATGCGATCAGTGGCTCCGAGCTTTGACTGGATGTATTCCTCTGCCCACCGGCCGAGTTTGTTGCGATAATCTCTGTCGGTAAACAGTCGGTCGGCCATGGCGTCGAAATCGTCGCGTTCCGTTATGGGAAGGCCGCATCCTACCTTTGCCATCTCGATGGCTTCGACGAAACGGTTGTGGCACGGCCCGTAAATCACAGGTACGCCATATACCGCCGGTTCGTTGATGTTGTGGATGCCCACGCCGAAGCCGCCGCCGACATAGGCGACGTCGCAGTATGCGTATGCGCTCGACAGCAGACCGAAACAGTCTATTATCAAGGCCTGTTTGCCCTGCATGGCGTCAGGATTCCTGCGAGCTTCGCTCAGAAGTACAGCCCCGTTGTCGAACCTATCGACTAATTTCTTTAGCCGGGCCTCGTCGAATTCATGCGGCGCAACCACTATCTTCACATCCGGGTGACTGTTGAACCAGGGTATGTACACATCCTCGTCCTTGGGCCACGAACTTCCGGCCATCATCAGCAACGGACGCTCCGCGCCGGATGCACGGCCGGAGAATGTCTCCAGCTCAGGAATGGTCTTGGCTGTCTCGCGTATCCTGGCCACGCGGTCAAACCGTGTGTCGCCGGTCACCTCGACGTTGGTGACGTTGATGGATGCCAGAAGTTTCCGGCTCTCCTCGTCCTGAACGAATATCTTGGTGAACCATTTGAGCCACAGACCGTACCATGCGAACGAACGCTTGAAGAATTTCTGGTCGGGCCTGAAGGCTGCGCTGATCAGATATGTGGGAATCTGGCGGCGATACAGCTCGTGGAGGTAGTTGCGCCAGATCTCGTATTTCACGAATATGGCTTTCTCGGGACGCACACGGTCCAGAAAGCGGTGCACCCGCAGCGGGGTGTCGAAAGGAAGATAGCACACGCAGTCCGCGAGAGGATAGTCCTTGCGCACCTCGTAGCCGGAAGGGGAGAAGAAGGTGACCAGTATCTTCACTTCCGGGTCTTCCTTGCGCAGACGCTCTATCAACGGGCGTCCCTGCTCGAACTCGCCGAGCGAGGCGCAATGCACCCAGATTACGCGGTCGTTGGGTTTCAGCACTTTCAGGTGCTCGTTTATGTCGCGCTGACCGCGGTCCAGCAAGCTGGCCTTGTGGTTGCCTAAGCCGGCTACCCTCACACCGAAACGGTACAGGGAAATGCCAGCCGAGTAGACCGGCATTTCAAGCGCCTGGCGACTTGCCTCGGCGCATAACCCTTTGAGTTCTCCAAATTTCGGTATCCTCATACTGATCAGTGCAGGGTGTCTATTGCTTTGCGTATGCGGCGTATCACTTCGTCCTTGGGCATCAGCTCGGTGATGTCGAACATGTGCGGGCCGCGGCATGCGCCTACAACAGCCAGTCGGAAGGCGTTCATCACGTTGCCAAGGTGATATTCCTTGGATGCAATCCAGTCCAGCACTATCTTTTCGGCATTGGCCGAGGTCATGTCGTCTATTCCTTCAAGCACTCCGATCAGTTCCTCCATGATGGCGGGGGTCTCGGCGCTCCAGCGTTTCTTCACGTCCTTCTCGGCGTAGCCTTCAGGGGCGATGAAGAAGAAACTGCCCTGCTCCCACAGGTCGGGAATCAGGTTGGCGCGTCCCTTGACCATGCCTATGGCCTTGGCTACATATTCGGGAGTGAAACCGCTTACGCCATGCTCCTCGAGTATCGGCATGAACAGTGCTGCCAGTTCCTCGTCGGGTTTGCGCATCAGGTATTCATGGTTGAACCATTCACCCTTTTTGAAGTCGAACTTGGCGCCGGCTTTGCTGCAGTGCTCGAAGCTGAATTTGTCTATCAGTTCCTGCATCGTCATCAGCTCGGAGTCGTCGCCGGGATTCCAGCCCAACAGCGCCAAGAAGTTAACCAGAGCCTCGGGCAGATAACCGCGCTCGCGGAATCCGGAGCTTATCTCGCCGCTCTTGGGGTCGTGCCATTCCAGCGGGAACACGGGGAATCCGAGTTTGTCGCCGTCGCGTTTGGAGAGCTTGCCGTTGCCCACCGGCTTCAGCAGCAGGGGCAGGTGGACGAACTGCGGCATGGTGTCCTGCCAGCCGAATGCCTCGTACAGCAGTACATGAAGCGGAGCTGACGGCAACCATTCCTCGCCGCGGATCACGTGCGACACCTCCATCAGATGGTCGTCCACGATGTTGGCGAGATGGTAGGTGGGGAGGTCGTCGGCGCTCTTGTACAGCACCTTGTCGTCTAAGATGGAACTGTTCACGGTCACTTCGCCGCGTATCAGGTCGTTTACCTTCACTTCCTTGTCAGGCTCAATCAGGAAACGGACCACATACTGCGTGCCGTTGTCTATGAGTTTCTGTACCTCGTCGGCCGGGAGGGTCAGCGAGTTGCGCATACGTGTCCTGGTCGAGGCATCGTACTGAAAGTTGGGAATTTCGGCTCGGGCAGCCTCCAGTTCCTCGGGGGTGTCGAAAGCGATGTAAGCGCGGCCTGCGTCCAGCAATTGCTTGACGTGCTCGCGATAGATGTCACGGCGTTCCGACTGCTTGTAGGGGCCGAAGGGGCCTCCTTCGCGCACTCCCTCGTCAATGCCGATGCCGAGCCACTGAAGCGACTCGTTGATGTAGTCCTCGGCACCCGGCACGAAGCGGCGCGAGTCGGTGTCCTCGATGCGAAGTATCATGTCGCCCCCGTGCTTGCGGGCGAATATATAGTTGTAAAGAGCCGTCCTTACGCCTCCGATGTGCAGAGGACCCGTGGGTGACGGCGCAAACCTTACTCTTACTTTTCGTTCCATGATGCAAAATTACAATAAAATTGGCGCAAAAAAAAATTGATTGTCATCACGACAACCAATCTTGCGTTAACCTTAAAAATCTAA
>UQMZ01000029.1 GCA_900542185.1 uncultured Bacteroidales bacterium | reverse complement strand
GCTTTCGCTCCGGGTCCACCACCTTCGGCATGGGGCAGTCCGTGGTATGACGGACCGTACTACTCGCCTACCGTCGTGGTGGCACCGCAGGTCACGAACAATTTCCAGAACCAGGGCACCGAGAAGGTCATAGCCTGCGGTTATGACGCACAGGGGGTGTGGCGCGTAGTGCCGCTGTTGGTCAGCTACCAGTACAACGGCTCGCAATATACCGTCAACGTGCTTAACGCCTGGAATCCCTGGACCGATTCGTGGGACAAGGGCGTGGACGAACCGGCTTACAGCACCGATTACTGGCTGCGCAATGTGGAATACAGTTTCTACACCGTATTGCCGACCGGCACTTTTTATTTCAACCTGTAAACATAAAAGTTTGTAATTAGCGGTTTTTTTATTAACTTTGCGCGTTGAATGCGCCAATCAGGCGCGCATAAGTCTGAAAATTAAACCGCAATGGCACAAAATAACGACAAACAGGAAGAAAAGACAGCGATTGAGAACGTAAACGAGACGCTGACCAACGCAGGCCAGAAACTGGCTGACAACAAGACGGTGATAGGATGGATTGTCGGAGGCGTTTTCATCATCGCAGCTCTGATAATCGGCTATATGTACTTTTACCGCACTCCGCACGTCAACAAGGCGTACGAGGCTTACAACCAGGTTGAGATCAGCGCGGCCGGGAACGATTCGATAGCTGCGGCTCAATATAAGAAGGTAGCCGACGAGAACAAGGGCAACACTGCCGGCAAGTTGGCCGCCCTTTCAGCAGGCGAAGCCCTCTACAACCAGGGCAAGTATAAGGAGGCAGCCGAGTATCTGGAGCGCTTCAGCAGCAGCGAACCCGTGCTGGAGGCCAACGCAATCGTGCTGACCGGCGACTGCTACGTAAACCTGAAGCAGTATGACAAAGCAATCTCCTGCTACGACAAGGCCATCAACAAGGCTGACAACAACTCGCAGATCGTTCCCCGCGTCCTGCTGAAAGAAGCCAACGTATACGACGCTCAGAAGAACTACCAGAAGGCTCTGGAATGCTACCAGAAGATAGCCAAGGACTTCCCGCAGTTCCAGCTCGGCAACGGCATGACAATCGACGCATACATCGAACGCGAGAACGCACGCCTCGGAAAGTAAACATTCTTTTCATAAGCAAAATAGATGAAGTCATCTTGCATAAGATGACTTCATTATTGTAAATAGGCATACCTCATATTATTGTAAACAGACATAAGGTAAAGACTGTACCGAAATGACGGTCACTACATTATCCAACGGACTTCGCTGCGTGGCGCAGCACAGCACCGGCGCCGTGAGCTACATCGGCCTGGCCGTGAACGCCGGCAGCCGCGACGATTATCCGGATGCGCCGGGACTGGCGCACTTCCTGGAGCATACCCTATTCAAAGGTACGCGCCACCGCCGCGCATGGCATATCTCCAACCGCATGGAAAGCATCGGCGGCGAACTCAACGCGTACACCACCAAGGAGCTGACCATGCTCTATACCATCGCGCCGGCCGGTTATGCCGACCGTGCCCTTGAACTGTTGGCCGACCTGGTGAAGAACGCCTCGTTTCCCACCGCCGACGTGGAGCGTGAGCGCGATATAATAATAGAGGAAATACACTCCTACTACGATTCACCCTCCGAGGCGGTGTTCGATGAATTCGACGAGAATATCTACGCCGGCTCAGGAATGGCACATAACATACTGGGTTCCGAGGAATCCGTGCTCCGGCTTGACGGTACGGTAGCCCGCGATTTCCTGGACCGATTCTATGTGCCGGCAAACATGGTGCTGTACTGCGTGGACCCTAATCCCGAAAAGGCCCTGAAACTCGCCGAACGCTATTTCGGCGACATGAACCATCCGGCACCCGTGCACAACCGCATCGCACCGCCCGTGCTGCCACCTTTCAAAAAAGTCAGCGAACGCGACAATTCGCAGGCCAATACTATTTGCGGCTGCCGCATACCCGGACGCCACGACCCGATGCGTTACGCCATGATGCTGTTCAACAACGTATTGGGCGGTCCGGCGCTCAATTCCAGACTCTGTCAGGAAATACGAGAAAAGCGTGGACTGGTATATTCCATCGAATCGAATGTGGTGATGCTGTCCGACTGCGGCACGTTTACCGTCTATTTCGGTTCTGACAAATCTACTGTCAAACGATGCGAACGCATCATACGCGACCAGATACGCCGCATGGCCGACAAACCGTTGTCGCCGCGCGCATTCGCACAGGTGCGCGACCAGTATTGCGGCCAGCTGGACGTGCTAAGCGACAACCGCGAGAACTGCGCCATGGAGCTGGGCCGCTCGCTGTTGCTGTACGACGAGGTGCGCGACCTGCGTTACATCAGCGACCGCATCCGCGAAGTCACCGCCGAGCAGGTGCGCAGGTGCGCCGAAATGATCACCGAAGCCGATTTGTCCCGACTCACACTGTTATAAATACCGACTCACACTGATATGAAGATAGCCGATATTGATTTAGGAGAACGCCCGGTGCTGTTGGCGCCGATGGAAGATGTGACCGACCCGTCGTTCCGTCTGATATGCCGCGAGCAAGGTGCAGGACTGGTATATACCGAGTTCGTCTCGGCCGAAGCACTGGTGCGCGACATCAAGTCCACCACGCGCAAGCTTGCTGTGAACGACCTTGAGCGCCCCGTGGCCATCCAGATATATGGCCGCGACGCCGACGCCATGGTGCAGGCCGCACAGATTGTAGAGCAGGCCGGTCCCGACATCATAGACCTCAATTTCGGCTGTCCGGTCAAGAAGGTTGCCGCCAAGGGAGCGGGCGCCGGGATGCTGCGCGACATTCCCAAGATGCTTGACATCACGCGCCGCGTTGTAAAGGCCGTTTCGCTTCCCGTCACCGCCAAGACGCGCCTGGGCTGGGACTGTGAGAACAAGATAATCTGCGACCTCGGCCCGCGTCTGCAGGAATGCGGCATCAAGGCGTTGGCGGTGCATGGCCGCACACGCAGCCAGATGTACACCGGCCAGGCCGACTGGACGCTGATAGGCGAGCTGAAGGCCAACCCCGAGATGGAGATTCCCATAATAGGCAACGGCGACATCTGTACCCCAGAACAGGCCAGGGATGCCTTCGACACCTACGGTGTGGACGCCATCATGATAGGGCGTGCATCGTTCGGCGCCCCCTGGATATTCCACGACGTACGTCAGATGCTCGACACCGGCGCATACACGCCGCTGACAGTCCCCGAAAAGTTAGACCTGCTGAAGCGTCAGATCCGCGAGAGCATCGACCGCATCGACGAATACAGGGGCATCCTGCATATACGCCGCCATCTCGCCGCGTCGCCGCTGTTCAAGGGACTGCCCGACTTCCGCCAGACCCGCATCCGCATGCTCCGCATCGAGCACGAGCAGGAACTCCTCGACCTCCTCGACGAAATCAGATCCAAATGGCTCGACGCGTTGAAATAATTTCGATTTATCTTTGGGGAATCGGGGAAATAGACTAACTTTGCAAGGCGAAGGGATAGAGCCCTTGCAATTATATAATATTATAAAGCGTTACGTGACGCTTGATTCTTGACTTAACGGAATTCTCGCAAAATTCTAAACTGATGTCAAGGAGCAGGCAGTGCGGACGCCCTCCTTGGTATGCGAAAGCCATCCTGACAGCGCCTTATCACGGGGTGCGGTCCGGGTGTATGTATGCATATAGCAAGCGTGGGTATTCTTGCATTGCCGTCCTGTATCAGTGGGCAATGCGAGAAGCCTCGTTAAGCGGGACGGCAGAATGTAGAGATTCCCGCGCTTTTCGCATAACAACCCATTAAGGCTTTCCTCGGGAATCGGAGGGCAACAGGACGTTTATGAAGAAAGTATTCACTATTACGCTTTTCGGGCTTGCCCTTGCATTGGCCGGTTGCGGAAAGGCCGACCCCGACAATGGCGAACACGTAGGGCCTAACGAGAAGGTGGACGATCCCGAAGGCACCGTACAGATTACCATGCGCAACGGCAACAACGGAGGAACCTCGCTGGACAATATCTACATAGACAAGGCCGACAATTTTCACATCGGCTATGGAGGCATCGCTTCGGTAGGATCCGTACGCGGCCTGGGCAATGTCTCCACAATCCCGACAGCAGGATGGAGTGGTCAGGTAGCAGTCACTCCCGGCAAAGGATATGTGGCTTATGACGGATATTCCAATACATACTATCGCCTTTACGTGATGGAATATGTAGAGAGCGTGGCCGGAGGCATCATAGGCGCCGAGGTGAAGTATCAGAAACCGTTCAAGGGACTGGACCAGGCCCTGGAACCGGAAATGACCAAGGTGGTGCTTGACCCGAACCTGACCTCGTCGCAGCAGGTGGTGTTCAAAAACAATTCCATCATTCCATTCAAGGTGGAAAGTTCCGAGGACTGGTGCCGGGTACAGAAGGCATCGACCCGCGACCAGTTCTTCCTGTTCGACGCTGTGGTCATCTCTACCGAGGATCTGTTCAACGCCGAGGAGAAGACGGCCACTGTGACCATAACCAACCTGTATGGTAAAAGCAGCACCATCGAGGTTACGAAACCTGGCCGCGGAGCCTTTATCGAGGCTTCCGTACAGGATGTCCGGTTCAGTTACAGCGACCAGACAAGTTGGCAGGATGTGGGCATCTTCACCAATGTGGAACCCGGTGACATCAAGATTACGGCCGATGTGGACTGGCTGAATGGCACGCTTCAGGATGCCTACTACAAACCTTCCAGGGCCGTCAAGTCGATTGAGGGCCGCGAGACCCGCGCCACTCTTGACAATCCTATAAACAAGAATCTGCGTATCGAGTGTGGCGGTTATGTGGGACTGGAGGAAAGGAAAGGCACTATTACATTATCGTACGAACAGACCAAAGTCAACATCAATGTGACGCAAAGTGGCTCCGGTTTTTCGATTTCAGAATCTACGGTTGAGTTTGATAGTTCCGAAGATCTGTTTAAAGAGATTTCATACAACCGCGCCGGACTTGACACAAATGCCCTGACGGCGGAATATGACGGAGATGGCGCCGAATGGGTAACCATGCATTTCTTATGGGGTCCTGACAGGATTCAGATTCAGGTTCAGCCTAACCCATCCGAGCAGTCAAGAGAAACCACTGCTACGATACGTTACAGAATCAACGATTCACTCGCTGATCTTGGAAAACTCACCATACGCCAGGCTGGTGCCAAATATGAGGATCAAAGAGTGTACTTTGAAAGTTATGCATCCAATTATACACTGTTGTATCCCGTAGCAAAGGACAAAAAGATAACCTCATCGGCCGATTGGTGTACGGCCACGCTGTCGGGCAATAATCTGGTTATACGCGCCACATCCACGACCGAAAACCGTTCGGCCACCATCAGCATCGAAGGCATCTCGGCCAAAATTTATGTTTCGCAGAGCAAATATAAAATCGGGGATCTATACTCCGAGAATGGTGTTGAGGGATTGGTATGCTATATGGAGAATGGCGAAGGCGTTATCTATCATAACTTCGGCGACAGTTATACTTCCGTATGGTCAACCGAGAATATAGACCTCTTGGATGCGGCAAGCCGTACGGACGGCAAATCAAATACAGATGCAATCAAGGGCATACCCGGATGGAAAGATCTGTATCCGGCATTTGCAGTTGTTGACGGACTCAACAAGGATGGAGTCACAGGGTGGTATTTGCCGGCCGTGGACCAGCTTCCCAAGTTAAAGCACCTGGCCCTCAACTATGGAAATTATTATTGGTCATCCACAGGTTCAGGTACAAATAACGCATTTAGAAACTATGCGTCGGGCAATGTCTATCACCCTAATGAGAATAGTTTTGATAATGGTCAGGCTGTGCCAAAAACAGGGAAACTATATATCATCGCCATCCACGATTTCTCGTACGACTTCTCTAAATAACCGCGACAACCTACCAAACCTTATCTTACATTACATATCATGAACCTGAAGGGAGCCGGGACTGTCATAGCCCGGCTCCCTGATTTGTAAAGGTATGAAAATTTGAGGTATTCAGGTCTTGTGGCGGAGTCCCGGTCAACTATATCCGGGTATTATTCCGCATCGGAGGCAATGTTGCGGTAAGAGGCCATGAAGTCCATGTATTTGCGGATGCCGATCGCCAGGCCGACAAGGAAGCCGGCTCCCATGCCCATCAGCATATAGATGTCGGCGCGCGAGGCCCATCCCAGACATCCCAGCACTATGGCGCCGTATGGAATGAGTATCATCATAAACTGATGGTGACGACGGCGGTAGAACAGCGAACGGTCTATCACCTCGCGTACCGACATGCGCGAACAGTCGATGGAACGAATGCCGTTGGCCAGCCAATGGTCCATGGTCGATGCCGTGGCGAAAAAGCTGATAAACAGCACCGGTATCACCACCTTCCAGGGCATCTCCAGCCATGGGAATTTATACAGCCCGAGACTCACAATCGTCATGACGATAGCCACCATCGAAAATCGCCTGTACTCACGCGCCAGTTTCTCGAGCGCCGTCTCGCGCCGGGAGTTCATCCGCGGATTGTATGGCGAGCCCATACGGCCCGAATCCTGCCAGGTTTTCTGTAATTCTTCTGTAGTCATAAGTATATATTTTATTTTTGTTATTTGCTATTTAATTCTGTTGACAGACGAGTTTTGATGCGGGAAAGGCGTGTCGCGACGTTTCCTTTGGCCAGTCCGGTCACCTCGGCTATTTCCGCATTGGAACGGTCGTCGAGATGCATGGTCATTATCGCCTTGTCAAGAGGAGACAGCCGCGAAATGAGGCCATGTAAAACGCGGATCCGTTCGCGCAAGGAATCAGATTCCACGTCATCGGCCGGCTCCGGGAAGATTCCGTCAATCGGAGAAGTGAGGACGCTTCGTTTCCTTTTGCGCAGACATGATACACACGTATTGAGGGTGATGCGATATATCCATGTGTCGATGCTTGAATCCGCCCTGAATCCGTCAAGGCTTTTCCAGACATTTATCCAGACATCCTGACGCAGGTCCTCGAAATCAGCGCTGCTGTCAGCATAGGAGAGGCATATCCGGTTTACGAGTTGACCGTATCGTTCGGTCAGCTCAAGGAAATATGCCTCGGCGTCGGCTTTTAATCCTCTATTGTAATAATCCGAACCGCATCCTGCCACCATTTTCATCAGGCAATATTCCGGATTCCGAAAACCGGAAACCAGTTCGGACAGCCGCCGAAGCATCCTGATCAGCCTTGCATGAAACCGCGGAACGAGGCAATATGGATATGGTATATAACTTAATTCCATTTTTTGAATCTTTTACAACATTAGTCGTAAAGAACAAGAATTTATTACATGAATCAAATATTTTTTTGATTCGCAATCAGAATGGATTCCGAATATCATAGCACACTCCAGAATCCGAAAAGTTCGAAGCGGGCATAGTAATTTTTTGGAATTCAACAATTTTATACTATATTTGCGCAGAAATATAGAATTCCAAAATAACCTGACATGAAAAACCAAAAGACTTGCACATGGCTGACGATACTGTTGATGGCGGTGTCATTGGCCAGCTACTCTCCGCCGGCAGAGGCTCAGTTCCTGAAAAACCTGTCGAAAGGACTGGAGAAAGTGAACAAAGCCATCAAGAAAGTTGAGAACGCCACGAAAGGTACGAAAAATTCCGATAGGAAAGCCGATTCCGAGAAGTCAAAGGACACAAAGGCTCCCGAATCAGGCGCCCAAAGCAGCCGGCAGGCGAATAATCCGGCATCTTCCGCCACTCCTGCCAATGCCACCAAGGCAGTTGCCAAGAAAGCTAACAAAACGGCGCTCCTCACTCCCTATCTCACCTGGGACACCAAAGTACTGAACTTTGATATATATTTTGACAATCTTCCGGATATCAGCGACGGCATCTTCTACCTGTCGGAAGCCAACCCGAATTTAGGCGGATATACCAGATATTACAGTTTCTGGACTGTCGACGGCAAGCGTCTGTTTCCTCCGCAGTACGAGCAGATGAGTGGCTCGCAGGGCCATCCCCGTTTCGATTCGGGAGCCTGCGTGATGCGCGAGGCCAAGAAAAAGGACGCTCCCATCATACTCTACGCCGACGGCACCACCCTGCCGCTGTCCAAGGACTGGAAATCCGTTTCCCCCATAATGGACGGCGTCGCCATGGTGGAAGAAAAGGCGCCCAACGGCGACCTCCGCTATTTCTACATCAACACCAAGGGAAAGAAGATATGGCCTCACCTCAACGACACGTACACCATTGCGGAACAGATAAAGACCCGGAAGCTTGGCGGCGTGTATATCCGTCCCCTCAAGGAAGGACGCCGGGCATACTTTGACCGCACGGCTAAAAAATGGGGATTTCTGGATGCTCGGGGAAAGATAGTGATAAAACCGGTTTACACCGAAGTACGCGATTTCTGTGGCGGCTATGCCCTCACGGTATCGCCCACGACTGATCAAAACAAGCATAAACAGGCCTTTATCGGCATGGACGGAACCGAATATGCCTCGATACCGGAAAATTATTCCTCCCTGGCACCGATGCACGTGGTTTCAAACGTAGGCAACGGAATATTCGCACACCGTCACTTCGATGCCTTGAACACGCATCTAACGGCCTATCACGACGTCGCCACCGGCAAGGAATTGAAACGCTTCGCCGGCGGAGGCACCGGATTTTACGACGGTTACGCGTTCGTAATGCTCGAACCGTATGCCAACGACATATATGTGGTCAATACCTCGTTCAATCCCGTCCGGAAGTTCGGCGACCCGGACCACCACATCAACCTTGAGGAAGTGGAATTCAAGAACTTCCCCTGGTATACGGTCGATCATCGGTACGCCATCAACAACGAGGGTTACACCGAAATGTATGTGCCGCGCAGCTTTAATCGCGACGGCAGGCTGGGACAGTTTTCCGGCGACGGCTTCGCCAAGGCTCGCACTGTATTCGATGACCCCTCGGATCCGGACAAGAAGCTGGAATATACGGGATATGTCGATGCGTCAGGTCGCATGAGGGTGGTTTTCAGCAAAAATCCACAGGTAAGAGGGCCATTCAAGAAATTGCCCGGACCTCCCAAGGACACTATCCCGCGCAGAAAGCCCGGTCCACCGTGGCCCGGAGATTCCATACCTCCGATTCGTCCCATTCCACCGGTACCGCCGGTTCTCCAAAGCGGTGACACCATCCCTGTCGGACCTGTGGGCCCGGGCCGCGAAGCGCTGAAATATAAGGTCAGCGTGATAGCCAGTCCGCCCGAAGGGGGCACCGTCTACGGCAGCGGCGAATATTCCCTGGGGGACACACTTCGCGTCACGGGCAAGTCGGCTCCCGGTTACAAGATTTCCGAAATCTCATGCGACCGGCCCGGCTCGTACACCTCGACGTTCAATAAGTTCGTGGTGGATGGCGACATGGAAATCACTTGCTATTTCGTGAAGGAAGACACCATACAGCCCATAAACAAAGGAATCTTCGCAGGCCCGCTGACATGGCTGGAATATCCCCTGAAGGCCTACATGGAGTTGGGCAAGGTCGACGGCAACGAATATACCGGCGAATCGAGCGGAGTGATGGCCGTGCTCACCAACGACAACAAGGGGGAGATAAATGTGACCGGCAGCGACAACCATGCGGCCTGGAACTCCAACGTGTTCTTCGCTCCGATGAACGTGCTGGGCATAATGGAAGATAACGGCAAGAAGTACATACGGTTCGACGGAGGCGTGATCAAATACACGCTCGACGTGAAGGACACTACCGGATGGGGCTTCATCAACAATCCGTTCCTGATGTTTGCCATGGCGTTCGACGGCGCGGGCCAGGGAGAGCTGGAGCCCGGAAGCTATCGCGTGGAGATTGTCGAGGGTTCGCCCGAGGAGGGTGAATTCACTCTCGGAATGCTCGAGCGCAAATCGGGGAAATACGGATGGATCCCGTCCGACGACCCGAGTTTTGTAAAGAAGCTGCCGGGATTCTTCACGCGACGCTATGACAAGGGACTTCCCGCCGACTATCTGGCCGGAGCAAGGATGAAGGCCGGCGACGCTGCCAAGATCCAGTGGGAGCCGTCGGACCAATTCTTCGGCAATCCCTCGATGCTCCAGAGTTTCATCGGTGCGCTCGGCTCGATGTACCGTAAGAAAGTGAAGTCCACAGTGCTTGAGGACTACGACATCTGGCAGTTCTCCAACGACATAGAAAAACACATCTTCAAACCGATGTGACCATACGGCATAATGCAGACAAAAAGTCGTCGCGCAGTTGCGACGACTTTTTTTTCATTGTATGGGCATGAGGGTAGCGGACATATATTTTTTAAGAATGATGCTGAAGCAAATGAATTTATTACACCAATCGCAGGATTTTTAGTAAATTCGCGAATTAAATGGATTTTGATAATGAATAAGGATAATTCACAAGAGATATTTCCGGTGGTGGATGAATCGGGCACGGTTATAGGCAAAGCCACGAGGGGCCAGTGTCACGGAGGGTCGAAGTTGCTTCATCCGGTGGTGCACCTGCACGTGATCGACCGCGAAGGACGTCTCTATCTGCAGCGCCGGCCGGATTGGAAGGACATCCAGCCCGGCAAATGGGACACGGCCGTAGGAGGTCATGTGGATTACGGCGAAAACGTGGAGGATGCGTTGAGACGCGAGGCACGCGAGGAACTCGGTCTGCAGGGATTTGAGGCAGAGCATCTTGAATCATACGTATTTGAATCCACCCGCGAGAGGGAGTATGTGAACGTGTACCGCACGGTCACCGACCTGACGCCCCGGCCCTCGGACGAACTCGACGGTGGCAGATTCTGGACCCGTGAAGAAATACTCGCCGCAATCGGCAAGGGAATCCTCACTCCAAATTTCGAACAGGAATACCTTCGCGTATTCGGCAATCATCCGGCCGGTAGTCCCGATTGAGTCAGACTCAACTGAGACAATGCCTTCAGTTTTGATATTCGCGGAGTTTTTAGTAACTTAGCGAAGAAAATAATTGTTATGGTTATTGCAATGGCAGAGAAATATCCCATCGGCGTCCAGAATTTCACGAGTCTTCGCGAGAATGGTTACACGTATGTCGACAAATCCGAGTATATCGAAAAACTCATAACAAGAGGAAAGTATTATTTCCTAAGCCGTCCCCGCCGGTTCGGCAAGTCTTTGCTGTTGTCTACCATCGAAGCGTACTATCAGGGACGACGCGATCTGTTCGAGGGTCTGGCCATAAGCCGCGGCGACCACGACTGGCAGTCGCATCCGGTACTGCATATCGCCTTCAACGCACATGAATACATCAGGCCGGACAGCCTGTTGGAGAAATTCGGTTATGACTTCAATGAATGGGAAAAACTTTACGGTACCGAACTTCGGGGTGCATCCCATTCGGAACGGTTCAGGTATTTCATAAAACAGGCTTACTCTGTGACCGGCCAAAAGGTGGTGATACTTATCGACGAGTACGACAAGCCGCTTCTCGATACCGCAGGAAATAAGGAACTGCAGGACATCTATCGATCACAACTCAAGGCATTTTACGGCAATCTCAAGAACTGCGACCAATACATTGAGTTCGCAATGCTTACCGGAGTGTCCCGTTTCGGCAAGCTGAGCATATTCAGCGACCTCAATAATCTTCAGGACATATCCCTTTCCGAGGAATACAGCGCGATATGCGGCATGACCATTGAGGAAATCCGCGACAATTTCGATGCAGGCGTCCGCCAGCTGGCCGTCAGAAACGAAATGTCGGTCGACGAGGCGTACGCGCAGCTTAAGAAGAACTACGACGGCTATCATTTCTCGCCGACGTCGCCCGACATGTACAATCCATTCAGCCTGCTGAGCGCGCTGTCAAGCGGTTATATCGGGGCATACTGGTTCTCAACCGGCACACCCTCCTTCCTCGTTGAGATGATACGCCGTATGCAGATAGACTTGCGGGATCTTGAACACACTAAAATCAAGCTCGACAATCTGATGGATGCCTCGTTCGACCTGAGCAACGCCATTCCGCTGATGTATCAGAGCGGGTATCTGACTATCCGCAGCTATAACCGTCGTTTCGGCACGGTCCAGCTCGATTATCCCAACGAAGAAGTGGAGCAGGGATTTCTCGACATGCTGATGAAGATATACACTCAAAGTCGATCGAATCACAGTGAATTCGACGTCAGCGAGTTTGTACTTGACGTGGAAGAAGGCCGCGTCGACGACTTCATGACGCGGCTGCAGGCATTGTTCAGCGGCTATCAGTACGACCAGATAGACTTGGGCAATCTTGAACTGCATTACCGCAACGTGATATACCTGGTAATGAAACTGATGGGATTCTACACGCACGCCGAGATGCGTACAGCGGCCGGCCGGATTGATTTGTTGGTCAAGACGCCCGACTATCTCTATCTGTTCGAGTTCAAGATAAACAAAAGCGCGCAGGGCGCCATGGACCAGATCAACGCCCGCGACTATCTGCTGCCGTTCCACGCCGACGGACGCAAGATAGTAAAGGTCGGTGTGAACTTCGACGACATCATCCGCTCCATCTCCGAATGGATTGTGAAATTCGAGTGAATGCCCCGGACCGCTCAAGCATAACGGGTATAATTATCCTGCACCTGATACCGGATCGAGACAACTTCAACACCTCAATAATCTGCAAAGTTCGGAGTGATTCCGCTGCAAAGTTCGGAGTGATTCCGCTGCAAAGTTCGGAGTGATTTGGATATTAGCCTGAAAATGTGTAATTTTGCACAAATTCCAAAGCGATGAAAAACGAGCATTATATCCCTAGAATAGCAGATGACATATTACGTAAGAAATTACGTACAAGCGGAGCTGTTCTTATAACCGGTCCCAAATGGTGCGGTAAGACATGGACCGCATTGAACGCAGCGAATAGCGTCATATATTTGCAGGATCCGGACAAGCGTTCTTCGTACATAAAAATGGCACAGACGCAACCTTCTTATCTGCTCCAAGGCGATAAGCCGCGACTGATTGATGAATGGCAGACGGCAACTGTGTTATGGGATGCAGTCAGGTTTGCGGTGGATAAGAATCCTGAAAAAGGGCAATTCATATTGACAGGAAGTGTCGTGGTTGACGAGGACGATGATTTGCTCCCTGACGAGAAAATGGAACACACCGGTACCGGCCGTATCTCCCGAATGAAAATGCGCCCGATGAGTCTTTTCGAATCCAGGGAATCAAATGGAACGGTGTCTTTAAAAGATCTGTTTCAGGGAAATCTCGAAGTCACATCCATGAGCGAGCTCAGTATAACGGATTTGGCATTTGCAATTTGCCGAGGAGGCTGGCCTGCCGCTTTATCGATGGATGCGGAGGATTCACTTGATGTTGCTAAGGATTATATCGAGGCTGTGTGTGAACGTGATGCAGCTGCCGTAGACAAATCTCAGAAAGACCCTGACCGCGTATTAGGAGTACTCAAGTCGTTGGCGAGGAATATATCCACCATGGCGACTGATAAAACCATAATGCAAGACGTCAGGGCTAATGATGCCTCCATAACCGACAAGACGCTTGAGATATATCTAAGGTCCCTTCGTAAGCTCTATATAATAGAAGATGTAAAGGCATGGCAACCTTCTTTGAGGTCAAAAACAAGAATTCGGACATCGTATAAGCGACAGTTTGTAGATCCGTCACTGGCCGTTGCCGCAATTGACGCAAGTCCGAATATGATTCTTGAGGATTTCAATTATTTTGGATTCCTGTTTGAATCATTATGCGTAAGGGATCTGAGAATATATGCGGAGCCATTAAGGGGAACCATTCAGCATTATCATGACAGTAATGAACTGGAGGCAGACATAATAATTACCCTTAAGGATGGCCGATGGGCAGCCGTAGAAGTCAAGCTTGGCAGCAGGGAAATCGAAGAAGGTGCAGAGAATCTTAAAAAACTGGCAGCCAATATCGACACTTCCAAATGTCAGGCCCCATCATTTTTAATGGTTTTGACCGGTGGCGAATTTGCATATAGACGCCCTGACGGTGTATATGTAGTACCAATAGGTTGTCTCAAAGATTGACATAATCTTCAGCATTCCTGTTATGTGCGATAAAATACGCTAAAATCTTTTTGCAAGATTCAATAAAATATCATACCTTTGCAACGGATTTGCACATAAATCTGTTATACCCATAGAGAAAAAGCCACATATTTGAGCTCAAATAATAAATAAACCTTATCCAACAAACCAAAAAACAACCGGGGCCGATCTGGCAGAGATGTGCTGGAGACCCTACGAAAAACTGATTATGGAAGAAACGAAAAAACCTAAGCGGCCTCGTATCGGAGAAACCGGTGCAAGCATTGCTAATGATTACGCCCAGAACAATGACGGTCCGCACTATGAAAAAGTAAATTACCCGTCACACGACACTCACAGTGCCACCGGCGCAACCGAAGGCCAGACAGGCGAACGTCCTGCCCGCCCCTATCAGCAACGTCCTTACGGCTATCAGCAACGTCCCCAGCAGAGCACCTATCAGCAGGGCGGTTATCAGAACCGTCAGCAGGGTGGCTACCAGCAACGCAACAACCAGAACGGTTACCAGCAGCGTAACGGTCAGGGCAACAACTATCAGCAGCGCACCAGCCAGGGCGGCTACCAGCAGCGCAACGGTCAGAACGGCTACCAGCAGCGCAACAGCCAGGGCGGCTATCAGCAACGCAACAGCCAGGGCGGCTATCAGCAACGCAACAGCCAGAACGGCTACCAGCAGCGCAACAACCAGAACGGCTACCAACAGCGCAACAACCAGGGCGGCTACCAGCAGCGCAACGGCCAGAACGGCTACCAGCAGCGCAACAGCCAGGGCGGCTATCAGAACCGTCAGGGCGGCTACCAGCGCAACCAGGGCGGCTACCAGAACCGTCAGGGAGGCTTTCAGCGCAATAACCAGGGCGGTTTCCAGAAACGCCAGTTCACACCGCGTCCCAAGCAGATAGACTACGTGCTGGAGGACATCGATCCGAACTCGGAAATCCGTCTGAACAAATACATGGCCAACGCAGGCCTGTGCTCGCGTCGCGAGGCCGACGAATACATCACCGCAGGCAAGGTGAAAGTGAACGGCCAGGTAGTGACCGAACTCGGCACCAAGATCAAGCGCAACGACGTGGTGGAATACGACGACAAGGTCGTTACACCCGAGCGCAAATGCTACATACTTCTGAACAAACCCAAGGACTGCGTCACCACGAGCGACGATCCCAACGGCCGCACCACGGTGCTTGACCTGGTGCGCAACGCCTGCGCCGAGCGCATCTATCCCGTAGGCCGACTGGACCGCAACACCACCGGCGTGCTGCTCCTCACCAACGACGGCGACCTGGCCTCCAAGCTGACGCATCCCAAGTTCGTCAAGAAGAAGATATATCACGTATGGACCGACCGCGACATCTCCGAGGAAGACATGCAGCGCATCGCCGACGGCATCGAGCTTGAGGACGGCGAGATCCACGCCGACGCCATCAGCTATGTCAGCGACGACCGCAACCAGGCCGGCATCGAGATCCACTCGGGCCGCAACCGCATAGTGCGCCGCATATTCGAGCACCTCGGTTATCGCGTCACCAAACTCGACCGCGTATATTTCGCCGGTCTAACCAAGAAAAACCTGCCTCGCGGCCGCTGGCGCTTCCTCACCCAGGAAGAAGTCAACATCCTGCGTCAGGGAGCTTTTGAATAATATGGAAAAGATTCGCAGAACAACAATAAAGGAACTGCTTGCCCACGCCTCCGAACACGAGGGCAAGCAAGTAGACGTAAAGGGCTGGGTGCGCACGCGCCGAGGCAACAAGAACGTACAGTTCGTGGCACTGAACGACGGCAGCACCATCAACAACCTGCAGATAGTGTTCGACCTGTCGAAGACTCCGGAGGACGACCTGAAGGCCATCACCACTGGCAGCTCCATCCACGTGCAGGGCTTGCTCACACCCAGTGCCGGCAAGGGCCAGAGCGTGGAGGTACAGGCCGACGAGTTCGAACTGTACGGCACCGCCGACCCGGCCACATATCCCCTGCAGAAGAAGGGCCACACGCTGGAATTCCTGCGCGAGAAGGCTCACCTGCGTCCCCGCACCAACACGTTCGGCGCCGTGCTGCGCATACGCCACGCGCTGGCTTTCGCCGTGCATCAGTTCTTCAACGACAAGGGATTCTATTACTTCCACACTCCGCTGATCACGGCCTCCGACTGCGAGGGCGCCGGCGCCCAGTTCCAGGTAACCACCCTGCCGCTGAACGACCTGCCCAAGACAGAGGATGGTCAAGTGGACTATTCGCAGGACTTCTTCGGCAAGATGGCGTCGCTGACGGTGTCAGGCCAGCTGGAAGGCGAGCTCGGCGCCACGGCGTTGGGTTGCATATACACCTTCGGCCCGACGTTCCGCGCCGAAAACTCCAATACGCCCCGCCACCTCTCCGAGTTCTGGATGATCGAGCCTGAGATGGCTTTCTACGAGATCGAGGACAACATGGACCTCGCCGAGGAATTCATCAAATACTGCATCAACTACGCCTTAGAGCATTGCGCCGACGACATCGCCTTCCTGAACGAGCACTTCGACAAGGAACTGATTGACCGTCTGCACTTCGTGGTGAAGAACGACTTCGTACGTCTCCCCTACACCGAAGGAATCAAGATTCTGGAGGAGAGCGGCAAGAAGTTCGAGTTCCCCGTTTACTGGGGCGTGGACCTTGCTTCGGAGCACGAGCGTTACTTAGTGGAGGAACACTTCAAGCGTCCCGTCATCCTGACCGACTATCCGAAGGAGATCAAGGCCTTCTACATGAAACTGAACGACGACGGCAAGACCGTACGCGCCATGGACGTGCTGTTCCCGAAGATCGGCGAGATCATCGGCGGCTCGCAGCGCGAAGAGAGCTTCGACAAGCTCAACGCCCGCATCGAGGAGCTGGGTCTCACCGGGATGGACTGGTATCTTGACACGCGCCGTTACGGCTCGGTGCCCCACTCCGGCTTCGGTCTCGGCTTCGAACGCCTCGTGCTGTTCGTGACCGGTATGCAGAACATCCGCGACGTGATTCCTTTCCCGAGATTCCCGAACAATTGCGAATATTGATCAGATAATTGCAAATTTTGATCAGACAGTTGCGAATATCGATCAGATACATATTGACGACACTGGCAATCCTGTTTCTTGCGTTTCCCTCGGTGGCGACGCAGAAACGGGATTCCATCGTTGTTAGTCTGCTCACGGCATGGCCCGGCCCGGAAGTGTACCAGCTGTGCGGCCACAGTGCCATCCGCATACGCGGCGCCGAGGTGGATTCGGTATGGAATTACGGCGTGTTCGACTTCGACGAGCCTAATTTCGTGTACCGGTTCGTGAAGGGCGAGACCGACTATATGCTTGTCGGCTACCCCACGATGTGGTTCATGCCGGAATATCTGTCGGAAGGTCGCAAGGTGCTGGAACAGGACCTGAACCTGACGCAGGACGAGGCATGGAAACTGCGCTCGCTGCTTCAGACCGAGGCATTGCCTCAGAACCGCACGTACCGCTACAACTACGTGAAGGACAACTGCGCCACCCGCATCACCGACCGTCTGGCACAGACCACCGACGCGCGGCTGATATTCCCCGACACGATAGCCTACGGCACGTTCCGCCGCGAGATGCGGGCGTTCCACCGCGACTACCCCTGGTATCAGTTCGGCATCGACCTGGCACTCGGCTCCGGTCTGGACCGGGAGTTGAGGGCCAACGAGGAAATGTTTGTGCCCACCGTCATGTCCGACCGCTATGCAAAAGCCACCCTCAGCGACGGGCGCCAGCTAGTGAGCGACACACGTCAGCTCACGCCAGACAGCGGACATGCTACCCTGCCTCCGACGCCCTGGTATCTGACTCCGAATTTTTGGAGCGCTATTTGTTTCGTACTTATGGCGGCGTTCTCCGTGTTCATGGCATTCAAACGAAGGATTCTGCGCTGGCTGTACTGCCTGTGGTTCGCGTTGATCGGACTGGGAGGATGCGTCATCGCATTCTTAGTGTTCGCCTCGGACCACGAAGCCACGAGCCCCAACATGCTGTTGCTCTGGCTCAATCCGCTCCAGCTGATAGTGGCCGTGTGCGTATGGTGGCCGCGGGCACACTGGCCCGTCAACATCATGGCGTGGTACAATATCGTGGTGCTCGGAATCCTGCTTATAATCTGGCCTTTCCAGCTGCAGTCGGCCAACCCGGCCTTCTTCCCGCTGATGGGCGCCACACTCGCTCTCTCCATAGTCTATGCAATATTAGACTATAAGCAGAGTTATAATATTAATAGTAAGATACATAATAAGACAACCAAGCCGAAGCGGCAACCGGCGAAACGGAAACGCTGATTCACACTTCGGCAATCGATATAAAAAGATGTACAGGTTAGCGACAACCGGACTGTTGGGTCTGGCAGCATTGGCGGGAACTGTTTCCCTCGAGGTCAGCGGCGCGACGCCGCGGCTGGTGGTGGGAATAGTCGTGGACCAGCTGCGCACCGACCAGATAGACCAGCTGCAGAGCCTTTTCGGAGAGAAGGGGTTCAAGGTGCTGATGCGCGACGGGGCGTACCTGCGCGACGTCGATTTCAAGACACCCGGCCTTGACGCGTCCAGCGGCACCGCAGCCGTCATGACAGGTTCATGGCCTGCATATACAGGTGTACCGACGGCATTGGTGTTCGACCACGAATCGCAGACCATGCGCCCCCCGTTGGCCCGGCCGATGTCGAACGGTTCCATATCCAACGATTCGTTCACGCCCGAAGGTCTGCGCCTATCCACCATAGCCGACGAACTGGCAATAGCCTCCGACGGCAAAGCCGTGATATACTCCGTGGCGGCCGACCCGCAACAGGCCGTGATACTGGCCGGCCACGCGGCCACCAATGCCGTGTGGCTCAACAACACGTCCGGACTCTGGGCCACTTCGTCGTACTACGGTCTTCTGAACAACGCCACGAAACGGGTAAACTCACGCACGGCTCCGGCTCACCAGATAGACACTGTGAAATGGCGTCCCCTGCCTTCCACGGCGCGACTTTGCACCAACCTGGCCAAGGGACCCGCTTTCGATTATAAATTCTCCTCACGCGACCGCGACGCCTACCGCAAGTTCGGACTTTCGCCCGCCGGCAACCGCGCCGTGACCGACATGGCCGTGGAACTGATCAGCCAGATGCCGGCCGACCCCGCCGCACAGGGTATGATCAATGTGGCGTATACGGTCGCTCCCTACAAGTATTCGCTCGGCACCGGCACGGTGGAAAGCACCGACGCCTGCATCCGGCTCGACGCCCAGATAGGCCGGCTCATAGAGGCCGTGGACAAATACTGCGGCAAGGAGAACGCCCTGATATGGCTCACATCCACCGGATACTACGACGCCACGGCCACCGAGGACAAGCGGTTCCGCATTCCCGGCGGCGAATTCTCCGTGCGCCGCGCGCGCTCGCTGCTCAATTCATACCTCGTTGCACGCCATGGCATCGGCGATTATATCGCTTCAATACGCAACGGCAACGTCTACCTTGACTCCAAGAGCATAGAGGCACGCAACCTCGACCCCGTCGCCATCGCCGACGAGGCGCGTCAGTTCCTGGCCCAGATGAGCGGCGTGGAGCAGACATTCACACGCCGCGAGATTCTGTCCCCGTCGTCGCCTGAGACCGACGCGCTGAACCTCGGCTACGACCCCAAACACGGCGGCGACATCATAATCCGCCTGGCTCCCGGATGGAGCGTGGTGGACGAGGACGCTCCCGTGGCCTCGCACCAGAAACCGGTGCGCCAGATGCCCGTGATGGCCCCGGCGTTCATCATGACGCCCGGCATCCCCGCCCAGAAAATAGACACTCCCGTGGAAGCGGCCGCACTGGCCCCCACCCTGACCGACATATTGAGAATACGCTCACCCAACGGCACCCGCGCACGGTCCATACCGCTGCAAAAATAACGCATGATGGCCCGATTCACAATCCCGGCACATCAATTCCGATTCGCCAAGAATCACAAAAAACGTATTTTCAATTTAACATCAGAATAATAGCACAACCATGAGTATATTAAAGAAACTTTTCGGCAACCAGTCGGAGCGCGCCGTGCGTCCGTTGTGGAACCGCCTTAATAAGGAAATCAAACCTATCTACAACGAGTTGCAGTCGCTGAGCCACGACGAGCTTCGCGGCCGCATCGAGACCGTAAAGGGCCGCATCCGCGGCAATGCCCAGTCGTACAAGGACCACATCGACGAGCTGCGTGCCCAGATCGAGACACTGGACTACGAGAAGCGCGAGCCGCTGTGGAAGGAGATAGACCAGACCCGCGAGGACATGTTCGCCAACTACGCCAAGGATCTGGATGAGGCGCTGCCCGAGGTATTCGCCGTGGTCAAGGAGACGGCACGCCGTTTCGCCGAGAACGAGACCATCGAGGTGACAGCCACCGATGCCGACCGCAAACTGGCGACCCAGGGGAAGGACTTCGTCACCATCGAGGGCGACAAGGCCATATACCGCAACCAGTGGGTGGCCGGCGGCAACCTGATGAAATGGGACATGGTGCACTACGACGTGCAGCTGATAGGCGGCATGGTGCTCCACGGCATGATGAACGGCAACAAGGTGTCGAACAACATCGCGGAGATGGCCACCGGCGAGGGCAAGACCCTGGTGGCTACGCTGCCCGTGTTCCTGAACGCTCTCACAGGCGAAGGAGTGCACGTGGTGACGGTCAACGACTATCTGGCCAAGCGTGACTCCGAGTGGATGGGCCCGCTCTACCAGTTCCACGGCCTGACCGTGGGCTGCATCGACAAGACCGAGCCCAACAGCCAGGAGCGCCGCGACGTCTACAACTCGGACATCACGTTCGGAACCAACAACGAGTTCGGTTTCGACTACCTGCGCGACAACATGGCCACCCGCGTGGAGGACCTGGTGCAGCGCGAGCAGCATTACTACGCCATAGTCGACGAGGTTGACTCCGTGCTTATCGACGATGCCCGTACGCCTCTGATCATATCCGGTCCTATTCCCAAAGGCGACGACCAGATGTTCAACGAGTTCAAGCCCAACGTGGAGAAAATCGTGAACGCACAGCGCAAGTTGGCACAGCAGCTTCTTCTCGAGGCCAAGGACAAGATCTCCAAGGGCGATACCGAGGAGGGCGGACTGGCGCTGTTCCGCGTCTACAAGGCGCTGCCCAAGCACGGCCCGCTGATCCGCTATCTGAGCGAGGACGGTATCAAGAACCTGATGCTGAAGGTGGAGGCCAAGTACATGGCCGACAACAACCGCGAGATGCCCAAGGCAGTCGAGCCGCTGTATTTCGTAATCGACGAGAAGAACCACAGCATCGAGCTGACCGACAAGGGTATCGACATCCTGACCGGCACCACCACCGACCCCGACTTCTTCATCCTGCCCGACATAGCCGCCCAGCTCAGCGAGGTTGAGAACGAGGACCTGACTCCCGAACAGAAGCAGGAGAAGAAAGACTCGCTGCTGCAGAACTACTCCATCAAGTCGGAGCGCGTGCACACCGTCAACCAACTGCTGAAGGCCTACACCCTGTTCGACAAGGATGTTGAATACGTGATAGACGACAACAAGATCAAGATTGTGGACGAGCAGACAGGCCGTATCATGGAGGGTCGCCGCTACTCCGACGGACTGCACCAGGCCATCGAGGCCAAGGAGGGCGTCAAGGTGGAGGCCGCCACGCAGACATACGCCACCATCACGCTGCAGAACTATTTCCGTATGTACCGCAAATTGGCGGGCATGACCGGTACGGCCATGACCGAAGCAGGCGAGTTCTACGACATATATAAGCTGGAGGTAATCGAGATCCCGACCAACCGTCCCGTGATCCGCAACGACATGAACGACCGCGTGTACCGAACCAAGAAGGAGAAATACGCGGCCATCATCCAGGAGGTAGAGGACATGGTGAGCCAGGGCCGTCCGGTGCTGGTGGGTACCACATCGGTCGAGATTTCCGAACTGCTGTCCAAGATGCTTAAGCTGCGCCACATTCCGCACCAGGTTCTTAACGCCAAGCTGCACCAGCAGGAGGCCAACGTCGTGGCCCAGGCCGGTCAGAAAGGCACCGTCACCATCGCTACCAACATGGCCGGCCGTGGTACGGATATTAAGCTTAGCCCCGAGGTACGCGAGGCCGGAGGTCTGGCCATCATCGGCACGGAGCGCCACGAGTCGCGTCGCGTGGACCGTCAGCTGCGCGGTCGTGCCGGACGTCAGGGCGACCCGGGAAGCTCGGTGTTCTTCGTGTCGTTCGAGGACACCGTGATGCGTCTGTTCGCCTCCGAGCGCGTGGTGAAGATGCTGGACCGCCTCGGCTTCAAGGAGGGCGAAATGATCGAGGACCGCATGGTCACCAAGAGCATCGAGACCGCTCAGAAGAAAGTGGAGAACAACAACTTCGGTATCCGTAAGCGTCTGGTGGAATACGACGACGTGATGAACGCCCAGCGTAACGGTGTGTACGGCAAGCGCCAGAACGCCCTGCGCGGCGAACGCATCGGCATGGATATCGCCAACATCGTATATGAGCTGGCAGGCGACATCGCCGGCGGCTCTTACTCCAGCTACGAGGACTTCAGCCAGGAGGTATATAAGACGCTTTCGATGGAGGTACCCTTCTCGGAGTATGACTTCAGCCGCATGAGCACCGAGGAGATGACCGACCGTCTGTCAGACTCGGCAATGGAACTCCTGGCACGCCGCAAGGAACAGATTGCCCACGCCGCGATGCCTTACATCAAGGACTTCGTGGAGGTGAACGGCGCTTCCGGTCCTGTAGGAGTACCCGTGACCGACGGCCGCAGGATGTTCAACGTGTACGAAGACCTGCAGAACTGCTACGACAATGAGTGCAAGCCTCTGACCAAGGCATGGGAGAAGGCCGTGCTGCTGAGCAGCATAGACCACGCATGGCAGGAGCAGCTGCGCGAAATGGACGAACTGCGTCATTCCGTACAGAACGCCGCCTACGAGCAGAAAGACCCGCTGGTAATCTACAAGATCGAGGCATTCGAGCTGTGGAAGAAGATGCTCTGGGACATGAACGCCAAGGTTGTCGGCACCCTGATGCGCGGACGCCTTGCGGCTCCCGACTACGAGGAGGCCAAGAAGGCCCGCGAGGCTCAGGAGGCAGCACGTGCCGCCGAGGTAGCGACCCAGCGCGCCCGCAGCTATAACCCATACGCCGGTTACAGCACCACTCGCGAGACATACGAGGGCGAGAACGCCCAGCGCGAGGCCGCCAAGAACGCCACATACTCGTCGGGACCCAAGAAGCCCCAGCCCGCAAAGGCTCAGACCAAGGTGGGACGTAACGATCCCTGTCCCTGCGGTTCGGGCAAGAAGTACAAGAACTGCTGCGGCAAAAACCAATGACACCATAACTTCTTAAGCTATGAATGAACAATATTTCATCATCGTCGATGGACAGCAGAAGGGTCCCTATCCGCGCGAAGTGCTGCGGATGCAGGGGATGACCCCCGACACATACGTATGGCGCGAAGGCATGGACGGCTGGGCTCAGGCCTCGTCCATGCCCGAGCTAACCGCTCTGTTCGCCGAGGGTCAGGACTCAATATTTCCCAACTCCGAGCAGCAACCTCAGCAACAGCCCCAGCAGGCACAGTATGGACCGCAGCAACCGCAATACGGCCAGCAACCCAACTATGGGGCGCAGCAGGGTTACGGCCAGCAGCCTTATTACGGTCAGCAGCAGTACTACGGTCAGCAGCAATACGGAAATCCGTATCAGCAGAACA
Organism: uncultured Bacteroidales bacterium; assembly: GCA_900542185.1. Lineage (GTDB taxonomy): Bacteria > Bacteroidota > Bacteroidia > Bacteroidales > Muribaculaceae > Lepagella. Next base: position 21,837 of record UQMZ01000029.1, on the reverse strand, counting down.
TGGGCGGCAACGTGCGCCCGCACACCAACTGGCTGCCCTGGGCCATCGTGTCCACGGTGCTGAACTGCATATTCAGCTGCATCGGCATCATATTCAGCATCATAGGCATAGTCCAGGCCAGCAAGGCCAATAACCTGTACCAGATGGGCAACAACGTGGAGGCCGACGCCGCCAATTCCAACGCCAAGGTAATGACCATTATCTCATTTGTGTTCGCAGGTCTTGGCGTACTGGTGCTCATCAGCCTTATTGGAACCGGAGTAGCCGGGTTCATGGGTGTCATCGAGGCTCTGGACGCAATGTAATATAGATGGCTACGGCTTATTATGCTATGTTGGGCGACCGTCAGGTCGGCCCGATGACTCTTGAGGAACTGGCGGACCTGGGCATCCGTCCCGACACCTATATATGGTGCAAGGGGATGCCCGACTGGGAGCGTGCCGACGAGAACGGCGACGTGTGCCGCTTCTTCCGCCAGCGTCTGGCGGAGTTGCGCCATCCCTCGCCCAAGGCTTCGCTGCCTACTACATCGGCGTCCGCAGACAACGAGACCATGGATGCCACCCGACAGCGCGACGACAGCTATGACGCCGTACCACCGGCTTTCCGTTATTACTTCCGGAAAGGCGACGTGCCCGCCCCTGAAAAGGCTGACCACGACCCGGCAGACCATGACCCCTCTGTTCCCCCGCCGTCAGGACTGCTGTTCTTCGCTACCGTTGTCACCGTTTTATGCTTCTTCCCTACCGGCATCATGGCCATATATTGCGCTTTCAACGCCCGCAAGGCATGGGAAGAATCAAACAGAAGCGTATCGAAGTCGTCCAACCACCTGTACTCCGACCGGGAACGCGAGCATCTGCGCGCCACCATGGCCGACTATGTGCGCAAAAGCAAGATGTGGATCGGCATCACCCTGTGTGCCGGACTGATATTATATGCAGTAACTTTCTTTAGACCATGAACATACCTGCATTCGTAAAGGAACATGTCATAGAACGCGACCAGTCGCTGTTCGCCCCCGATATACTCGCCCGGCACGATGAACTGGAGCATGAGATAAAAGGTAAATCCGTGTTGGTGGTAGGCGGTGCCGGCTCAATCGGTTCCTCGTTCATCAAGGAGGTGCTGAAGTTCCATCCCTCCGAACTTGTGGTGGTGGACCTCAACGAAAACGGCCTTGCCGAGCTTACCCGCGACCTTCGCTCCGATTCCGGCATTACGGTGCCACCCGTATTCCTGACCTACACGCTGGACTTCGCGAGTCCGGTCATGGCCGAGATATTCCGCGAGCACGGCGGCTTCGACATCGTGGCCAATTTCTCGGCCCACAAGCATGTGCGCAGCGAAAAGGACCGCTTCTCCGTTCGCGCGTTGCTGGAAAACAACGTAATCAAGGCGCGTGGATTCCTGGACTTGCTTGAACAGTATCCGCCCCGGCATTTCTTCTGCGTCTCCACCGACAAGGCCGCCAATCCCGTGAACATAATGGGAGCGTCCAAGCGCGTGATGGAGGACCTGATCATGGCATACCGCCCGAAGTTCAAGGTCACTACGGCACGATTCGCCAACGTGGCATTCTCCAACGGCTCGCTGCCGGCCAGCTTCCTCGACCGCATGTCCAAGAACCAGCCCCTGGTGGCGCCCAAGGACGTGAAGCGATATTTCGTATCAATGGAGGAAAGTGGCCAGATATGTATGTTGGCCTGCATCCTTGGCAATAACGGCGAGGTGTTCTTTCCGAAACTCGGCAAGGAGAAGCTGAAGACATTCTCCGAGATATGCGATGCTTTCCTTAAGAAATCTGGTCTTGAAAAGCATGAATGCGCCAACGACGACGAGGCCAAGGCATTCGCGGCTACCAATCTGCCCGGTCCTGTTTACCCTGTGGTGTATTTCAACAGCGACACCACCGGCGAGAAGGATTGCGAGCAATTCACCGTCAGCGGCGAGACCACCGACATGGCCCGCTTCAAGTCATTGGGAGTGATTACCGAGACCGACAACCGGTCGCGTCAGGCGGTAGATGGCCTGATCGACGACCTGGAGAACCTTTTCTCCACAGTCTCATATTCAAAAGCCGACATTGTCAAGGTATTAGCCGCATATCTTCCCAATTTCCATCACGAGGAATTGGGCAAGAATCTGGACGATAAAATGTAGACTGCCATGTACGTACTGGTTGGAGGAGGCGGCCACGCCCGCTCGGTAATAGAGGCGGCCGGCGACACGATGTTCGGAGGCTATGTGGCCCCCGAGGAATCGGCCGAGACTCCCGGCGTGCCATATCTCGGCACCGACGAACAACTGCTGTCAAGCGACATAGATTCCAATGCGGCGGTGCATATAACCGTGGGTATAGACCATGGATGCCATCTCGACATCAGGCGCAAGGTCATAGACAGGTTCGCTTCGTTTCCCGCGGTAACTGTCATTGCCGATCATGCTGTAGTGTCACGTCACTCGCACGTGGGCGAAGGCTCGGCCGTAATGAACGGAGCAATCGTGAACCGCGCCACCGTGGGACGACACTGCGTCATCAACACCGGAGCCATCGTGGAGCATGACTGCAGGCTTGGCGACAATGTGTTCGTGGCTCCCGGAGCCATTCTGTGCGGGGAGGTCACGGTAGGCGACAATGCCTTTATCGGGGCCGGTGCCGTGATTCGCAACGGCGTATCCATCTGCGCTGAGGCATCCGTGGCCATGGGGGCAGTCGTAATCAGGAATATAACCAAACCCGGCCTTTATGCCGGAAATCCAGCAAGATACGTGCCATGCTGAAACCAAATCACACCGTCATAATAGCCGAAATAGGCGTCAATCACGGAGGAGACCTGCAACGGGCCGTCTCCATGGTTCACTTGGCCAAAGAGGCCGGTGCCGACTATGCCAAGTTCCAGACATTCAAGGCTGAGAATTTGGTGTGCGCGGATGCGAGCCGCGCCGAATACCAGGAGCGCAACTGCGGCGGCGACGAGAGTCAGCTCCAGATGTTGCGTCGCCTGGAACTCAAACCTGAGGATTTCAATATCCTGGCCCGAGAATGCCGCGAAGCGGGTATAGGATTCCTTTCCTCCCCCTTCGACATAGAGAGCGCCGACTTCTTAGCAGGTCTCAATATGGATTACTGGAAAATTCCGTCGGGCGAGGTCACAAACCTGCCGATGCTGGAACGCATCGCGCTGTATGGTGGTCCGGTGATTATGTCCACCGGCATGTGCGATATCGACGAGGTGCGCCAGGCCGTCAAAGTACTGACCGACAATGGCGTGGAGCGTGAGGCCATATATCTGCTGCACTGCAACACGCAGTATCCCACACCGGCCGAGGACGTTAACCTCAGTGCCATGGAGCAGTTGGCCACATTGGAGTGTGGTGGAGTGGGATTCAGCGACCACACCGAGGGCATAGCCGTGCCGATAGCGGCAGTGGCCCGTGGCGCGAAAATAATTGAGAAGCATTTCACTTACGATAAGAACGCCTCGGGTCCCGACCATCGCGCATCCGCCGACCCCGGAGAATTCAAGGCCATGACCGAGGCCATCAGCATAGTGGAGAAGGCCGTGGGTTCGGCCGAAAAGCATGTGACGCCCAGCGAGAGGTCGAACCTGAATGTGGCGCGCAAAAGCATAGTGGCGCGCAAGCCTATCCGCGCCGGTGAGACTTTCACGGTACGAAACGTGACCGTAAAACGGCCCGGCACCGGAATATCGCCCATGCGCTGGTATCAGGTGATCGGACAGAAGGCTTCGCGCGATTTCAACACCGACGAACTCATAACTCTCTGACCATGACCCGCAAACTGAAAGTATGCATATTCACCGGCGCGCGCTCGGAATACGGTCTGCTGCAGTGGATCATCACCGACATGGAGCGTGATCCGGACATAGATCTGCAGCTGATAGCCGGAGGGGGTCACCTGTCGCCCGACCAGGGTATGACGGTGCGCCAGATCGAAGCCGATGGCCATCACATTGACAGGAGGGTTGAATTCCTGCTGTCGACAGCCACCGACACCGGCATTGCCAAGTCGACGGGGATGTGCGCCATATCCCTGGCCGACGCGCTGTCCGAACTGCGCCCGGACGTGCTGTTGGTGTTGGGCGACCGCTACGAGCTGTTGGCAGTATGCAGCGTGGCCCTGATACTCAACATACCGATAGCCCATATCTCCGGCGGCGACATCACGGAGGGCGCCATCGACAACCAGATACGCGACGCCGTCACCATGATGGCCGACCTACACCTGCCCTGCACCGAACCGTCGGCACAACGTGTCAGAACCATTACCGAGGGCCGCAAACCCGTGGTGAATGTAGGCGAACCGGGGCTTGAGACTTTCGTGCGCACCGAGCCGATGTCGCGCGCCGAACTGGCCGAAAACTTAGGGCTTGACCCTGACCGCCGCTGGATTCTCTGCACCATCCATCCCGAGACCAAGGCTTCGATGGAAACAAGCATGGCCATTGCCCGCAACGCAATCGAAGCCATGGCCGAACTGCCCGACACCGAGGTGGTGATCACAGCAGCCAACGCAGACGCCGGCGGCGCGGAACTGAACGATTACTACCGCAAGGTGTGTGACGGCAATCCCATGTTCCGTTTCATCCACTCGTTGGGCCACCGCCGGTACCTGTCGATGATGCGCCAGGCTTACGCCTTGGTGGGCAACACCTCCAGCGGAATCCTTGAGACTCCGTTTGCCGGGGTGGCGACCATAAACATAGGCAACCGCCAGAAAGGACGACACTTGTGCGCCAACGTCATTACGCCCCGTGGCATCTCAAAGGAAGATATCGCCGAGGCCCTCACACTGATTCCCGGCACTCATTATCCCTCGGATCCTTATTTCGGCGACGGCCACAGCGCACAGCGAGTCATAGCTGAAATCAAAGCACGTTATCTATGAAGACTCTCGTAATCATACCGGCACGCGGCGGCAGCAAGGGCATTCCGCACAAGAACATCCGTCCGTTAGGCGGCAAGCCGCTGATATGCCACGCCATAGACCAGGCGCGCTCCATAGCGCCTGACGCCGATATATGCGTCACCACCGACGACCCGGAAATAATCCGCACCGCAGAGGATTACGGGCTTCACGTACCTTTCGTGCGGCCTGCCTGTCTGGCCACCGACACATGCGGCACTTACGAGGTTCTGCTTCATGCCCTGGACCATTACGAGCAGCAGGGAATCCATTATGATGCCATCGTGTTGCTGCAGCCCACTTCGCCGTTCCGCCGCCCTGAGGACATCAGGGGCGCCATGGCATTGTTCGGGCCGGACACCGACATGGTGGTGAGCGTCACAGCCGCCAAAGCCAATCCTTATTATAATTGCTTCGAGGAGGATGCCGACGGTTTTCTGAAGCTGTCGAAAGGAAACGGGCAGTATGTACGCCGCCAGGACGCCCCCGAGGCCTGGGAATACAACGGCGCGGTATATGTGATAGACCCCAGGGCACTCCGCAAGTCTCCCCTGTCCAAGTTCAGGCATATCCGCAAATATGTGATGGACGAGATTCATTCGCTTGACCTCGACACCATGCTGGACTGGAAGATAGCGGAACTGATGCTGAAGGAGGGTATGTTGGACCATAACGAGAAATGAACATGAAGATCGAGGATTACACGATAAACGTCTCGGAACCGATACGCGAGGCACTGAAGCGCCTGAACTTGGTTAAATCACGTTCCATGACGCTGTTCGCGGTCGACGACGATGGCGTTATGGTCGGTACTCTGACCGACGGCGACGTACGCCGAGCCCTTATAGCCGGCCATGAAGTAAACAGCCCTGTCGAGAACGCCATGCACCGCGATTTCTCGTATCTCAGCTCGTTGTCGCAGGCATACGAGCTGAAGCGGATGCGTCAGCGGGGCATTCTGTTGGTGCCGGTCCTTGATGCGGGGCACCGCATCCATGATGTAATCGACCTGACACTCGCCAAAGCCGCGTTGCCGGTCGATGCCGTGCTGATGGCCGGCGGCAAGGGTGAACGCCTGCGTCCCCTGACGCTGACCACCCCAAAGCCGTTGCTGAAAATCGGCAGCAAACCAATCATAGACCTCAACATCGACGCGCTGGCCAAATATGGCGTGAAGGATTTCTCCGTCACGGTCAATTATCTTAAGGAACAGCTGACGGAGCATTTCTCAGTGCCGACCGAAGCCGGCGCCAAAGTGAAATGCGTGGCCGAGACGCAGTTTTTCGGCACCATCGGGGCGCTGAGGCTTGTGCCGGAATTTCACAACGACACCATACTGGTGATGAATTCCGACCTACTGACCGACATTGACTATGAGGATTTTTATCTGCATTTCAAGCAGAACGGGGCCATGATGTCGGCGGCGGCCGTGCCTTACACCATTTCGGTGCCTTACGGCATATTTGACATTGACGGCCGGAACATTCTTGGCGTTGAAGAAAAACCGGTATACAACATGTACGCCAACGCCGGCATCTACCTGATTCGTCGCGAGGCGTTGCGTTACATACCCGAAGGCAAGGTATTCAACGCCACCGATCTGATACAGGCTCTCGTGGCCGACCACCAGCCCGTGATCCGCTATCCCCTCACCGGCCTTTGGATCGACATAGGCACCCCCGACGAATACCGCAAAGCCCAGGACCTGGCCAAACACTTGTAGAATATCAAAATAATTTGTAAATTTGCAACCGAAACCAACGGCACATATTTTAAGTGTTGACATTTTCGGTTTCAATACCAACATCATGCGGTAGTAGCTCAGTTGGTAGAGCATCAGCTTCCCAAGCTGAGGGTCGCGGGTTCGAGCCCCGTTTACCGCTCCACGATTAAGACTGCTGAATATCAGACTTTTAACTAATATTATCGGCAGTCTTTCTTATATATAATCCTGTCATTCCGATTGCTTTTCTCGGATATTTTGTCTAATTTTGTTCGGTTTTGTCCATCTTTGTATGAATTTGTTATACCGATGTTGTACCGGTTGCGACAACTTATATTAATTATTATTAACCATCTGTATAGATTATTTAACACTGCGTTTCCTTTTAATTTCATAGTCCCGGCTGATAGGGGTGACGATGTTATATTACATCTGACCAACAACGGTGTATCCGCTCATTTCGATGGGTATAAAAGCGAGTCAGACAGATATTGAGGCGGGGGTGTCGGGAAATGCTGTGAATATGCGCCTCAACAAGCTTTTGGCCGAATGGGTGCGCATCATAGCTTGACAACCGTATCATTTATAAACAGACCTTCGGCTGAACTTTCGACCGCGAATTTCCTTCCGTCACGTCTCGGACAGTTCTGTCGTACCCAGTAGGCGATCCGCTACTGCGACTGAAAATCGGCCACCGAAGTAGCGGCGAACGATTTCGGTTAGCCTCCCCGGGTTCATGGATTCCATTGCTTTTTGTGACTTTATTCTCAATTTCGTGAAAAATATTCGTTTGAAAATTTGGGAAATAGCCAGACTGTGCATAACTTTGCAATTGAAGTATGTATGTAGGTAGCGAAGTTTCGCGACTGCCTTTGCTATTGCCGTTTCTGTGCATTTCACTGAAACACGATGCAAAGATATATCATATTGATATGATTTACAAGTATTCATATCATATTTAAAGATTTATTAATATATAGATGCAGTATTGCTTCATGTCGAATTCTACTAATCAGCGACTTAGGTTTTTCAAGGAATCTTTGGGGATTAGCACGACCGAGTTCGCTACCGAACTTGGCACTTCCCAATCTGCGATGAGTCTGATTCTTGCAGGGAAAAGATCTCTTTCCCGGGGTATGGTTGCACGCATAAAGCAACATTATCCAAGATTGAACGAATCATGGCTGTTGACAGGAGAAGGTGACATGGCGTTATGTGCTTCTCAATCTACAAATAGTCAGTTTACAGACAACGGCGGCAACAATCAATATACGAGTGGAGGTAGCAGCAACTATAACAATAGCCCCATGCTTGCAGTGCAGTCCACGGAAATTGATGAAGCATTTGTTGATCTGACTGTTAATTCAACCCCCAAGGAACTAATGGATGAGATTCATAGATTACGGTCTATGTTATTCAGCAAGGACGAGGAAATAAAACGTCTTAAAGCGAGATTGAAATGAAAAAGGCAGTTGTAGTTCTATATGTTGTTGTAATCGTACTTGCCGTGTGGCTCTCCTATGCCTGCTTCTGCAATCTGTCGTTCGACCCCGACAAGTCCGCAGGGTTGTTGGTGTCGGCATTAGGAGTGATGGTGACTGCGCTCGTGGGCTGGCAGGTCTTTAACGCTATTGAGAATGTCAAGACACTCAAAAGGATGAATTGCGTCCAATCTCGTTTTGAAAAACAAAGTCAGCTTTTGGAGACTCAGGACAAAAGACTTTCCTGTTTAATAGAGGCCTTTGCACAAGACCGCAAGGGAGACTCCGAAGATGAATTGTCTTCAAGATATTTATGCTACCTTAATGCGATTCATGGATTAATTTTGGCTAATATTCCCGGAGCGAATCTTCATTTACTTGATACAGAAATGAAGTTGGAGAAAACTTTGTCAGATATTGAAAATAGCGATAACACATTCTCCCGAAATTTATTTGTTTCTCAAATGCAGTCATTTGAAGTTATTTTCAGGGAAATTATAACTAATATACATCAACGTCAAGAGGATTTAGAATCCTTACATACACGAATTATTCGGCTCAGGGATGAACGCAAACGTGTATGTGAATCTATTCTACAACATGGCAGTCTCTAAACCACATAAAAATATCCGTGGTAAGGAATACTACGCGCAGGCAGTCGAGGAATCTAAGCAAAGGGATAATCCGGTACAGACCCCTGTCTTTCGTCTGCGTCTGTTTGCGAGACGGATGCAATCTGAAGGATTCTGCAAGTCCGAAGCCGAGTTTGAACGCCAATGCAACCTCAGCAGATATTACATCAAGCGGAATATGCTCAATAATAAAGGCAATATCGGAACGGAAATGCTCCTTCGCATCATCAGGGTATATCCTCAGCTAAACCTCGCGTAGATATGCACGGGCGAGAGGGCAATATGCTGATGCCTGGGGCAGAGAGGGTGTTTGCGTTAAACAAGGAACTTAAAGACGTATTCAACGATATTATCGCGCAGTCCGACATATTGGATTCGCGCATAGATGCGTTAAGAAAAATAATAAAGAAACCAGAACCAATAACAACATGAAGAAACTATTGCTCGCGCTGGTGCTGATGGTATCATCTATCGCTTCTGTATTCGCTCAATCAGAAATAAGCATAAAAGATGAGATGATTGGTAATGTTCGTGTCATTTCGGCGTACTATCAATCAAGAAATACATATATAAGCTCCGGGGAAATAAGGCTTGGCGCCGGATATTACCCGTCCGTTGAGGACAGTGTGGATTTTAATATAAAACCAGAACTTGACCTGCAAATTATGGATTTTAAAGGTCAACAATATCCCCGTCATGTTTTGGTGTTTGAGGTCAACAAGACAGGAGGCTATTCCCTTAACAAAGGTTGCAAACTTGCCATAAAATTGCGCAATGCTGAAGTTGTTATGCTCGCATCCGAAGGCGACTGCCGAGTAAAAAAATATGATATGCTATCTGCGTATCAGTATAGTTCTACTCCCATGTATGTAATTACGGATACTGACTTAGAAAAAATCATCAATATTGGAGTGTCTAAGATAAGATTGGCAATCAACGGAAAAACATTTGATTTTGAATTTGCCAACAACCAATTTTCAAATTTTATAAAAGAAGCATTACCCAAAGTGAATGATGCCGCAAAAGCAGATCCAATGACAAAAGATTTATAATGTAGCGCTTTTGTCAATCCCTAAAAATTCACTATCTTTGCGATAGTTTATAAACCACAGGGCATATCGTCTAAAGCCAAAAGAGCTTATTTCAGACTTCGATCTGCGATAGGCTCTTTTACTTTAATATGATTATGCCGTCACTCGGGAATTTATGGTATCAGGCCATGCTGAAGGTAGTGTTTCACCGAGTGTGTCTGAGGCGAGTTCACACAAGCCTGCAGATTTCAGATGACGGTGCAAATATAATGATTTTATCCCATAGTTTCGTTGAGTGACGAAAAATTAGTAATTTTGGAGTGCAGCCGTATGAGGAAACGGGCTCTCCCGAGGAGCGCCCCGCCCGCAACATGGCTGCGCCACAACTGGAGACAGTTGAATACAGGAGCCGTTCCGCAAGTGGAGGCTTCAATTTCACCAGGATAGCCGTTCCGCTAAGAAAACCTTTACCGTCAGTCAGGAAACAGTGTCTTATCGACTGTGATATTTGGTAAGGCTCTATCGAATGCCTTATGGTCCATTGCCACACTGCCCATCAGTGTCAGCACCGAGTCCTCATTGGGCATTGCGGTTCTCATGCGGGTTACTCTGCGGAAGTCACGGTTGAGCCGTTCGAAAGACATGACAAGATTTGTAATGGCAACACATTATTTTGATACTGGGCGCCTGCGTGCCATCCATACACTCATGGATATTTTGAATTAGACGCCAATCTTGTATATGAAGCAATCACAAATGACATAATGGACATTTTTGTTCATTTAGATTTGGAAATTGATAGAAATAATGCTATCTTTGCAGCAAAACAAACCGTTTAAATGAAACGTTACAAAGTACGAGAAGTTATAAAAATGCTTGAGGCAGACGGATGGTATCTTGCCGTAACTAAAGGAGACCATCGTCAATTTAAGCATCCTGTCAAAAAGGGTCGCGTCACGGTGAATAAGAAACCTTCTGACACTTTGGAACAAGAAATTTTAAACAGTATATTCAAACAGGCAGGCTGGAAATAACAATTTAAAATAGAAAATTATGGCTAAACAGACAATAAATGTAGAAATCTCATGGACCGACAAAAACTTTTGCTGTGGATGGGGTCTTGAGGGCATAGGAGCCGTGTTTTGCACAAACAAGACTCTTGACGGCATTAAAGAGGAATTTGAGGAAACTCTGCGATTTCATATCGAAGCCATGTCAGAGGATGGGGAAACAGTTCCTGATTGGTTACTGAACGGAGACTATGAAATCGTATACCATCTAACGGTCGCAGCGCTACTTCGTCAAGCCGAGAAATTTACCACAATGGCTGCGATAAGCCGTGTTACCGGTATCAATCAAAAACTGCTTGGGCATTATGCATCCGCTCTTAGGACCCCAAGACCGGCACAACGCGAACGCATAATCGACGGCCTTCACCATATTGGCCAACAATTCATGGCAATTCATTGAACCGTGAAATAAACCAATATCGCGGGTTCGAGTCCCGTTTACCGCTCTGATAATTCACCACATATTGACTCTGCATCTCGCCGATGCGGAGTTGTTTTTATGGTCTGTCCATAACATTATCGTTGAAATTCAGAATATTTTATTATCTTTGTGCGTTGAATACTAATACTTTCTTAAACAGACTAAAACGCATCACCTTTTTTTGACCGACATCGTTATGAAAATAAAATTATCCCGACTGCTGAACTTCGAGGTTATTCTTTTCTCGGTAATACTGATTGTATTGCTCGTGGACGTTATGATGCCGACACGCAAGCCCCGGCTCAGCGAACAGACATTCACCGTGCCGACAGCCACCAAAATGACCGCGGAGTTCGATAAGGAGGATGCCGTCAAGGTCCCTGTTGCTGCCGGGACAGAGGTGCAGATAGCCGGCTATTCCGGCGACGGTCTGTTTCTGAAATATCTCGCCGTCACGCCCGACGGCACTCGCGCATTTCTGCGCCCTGACCAGATAGACATACCCGTCATCCCCAAATACGGACCAGCCAAAGGTCAGAAAGTGAAAGTGACCAAAGCCTTGTTCCACGACTCCGGCGAAGTTAAGGATTTCGAGGGTGTGACAGAGGACGGCACCAAGGTGGAACATCTCGGCTCCACCAATTTCCTCCCGGTCTTCGAGGGTGTGAACAAGCTGGCATTCGAGGCCGAACCGCGTCAGGCCATCATGACCAAGGAGAAATTTGAATCGAAACTGCCTGAACTGACGCTTGATAACTGCGAGAAACTAATCGGTCCCGCGCAACTTAATGTGCCCGACGGCAAGGGAGGACGCCGCGTTTCGTTTTTCGTCAACACACTTGATAAAGCTGACGGCCATCTGTATCTGCCGTCCGTCACGTTCAACGCCGAAGGCAAAGCCGTCAGCCACACATATAAGCACGACCGCTACCGCAACGGATATGCCCTGAAATATCTGCCCTGGACCGACAAGATAGCCGATATGCCGCTCACGTCGTGGCTGATACGGTCCAACCTCTATCGTGCTACCAGATTCGGCGACGGCGCCATACAGACAGTATTGAAATATATAGTCTATATATTCGGGTTCATTGGCGAACTGATATGGATATTCTGCCTCGGCGCGTTGCCCGTGGCCTTTATATGGGCGCTGATGCACTGGCGCTATGCGTTCTATCCGTTGGGCGACCGCATGCTGCTGCTTTTGGCCGCAGTGGTCGGAGTCGTATCGGCATATTACTGGTACGTGTGTCTGATACTGTGGGGTGCTTACGCATTGTTCGCGCTGCTGATGATTCCTGTGGTTTATTTCATTTACAAGATTGTGGCCTGGTCGCTCGACAACGACGTGCCGCACCGCCGTTGTCCCAAATGCCGCCGTCTTGACACCATCTGTTATACCAGCACCGACAGTCTTGGGTCAACAACCAGTATGCGTGATGCCTCGGAGGACCGTGTAGTCAAGGACAACAGCACGGCCACCGAGCAATACACCCACGTAAAATACAAGGACGGCTTCAGCATGAAGACCAACCGCACCCTGATCACCAACGTGAACCAGGACATGGAAACGACCACCTATCGTCAGCAGGTACGCACGGACCAGTACCGCGAGCACTTCCGGTGCAGTTGCTGCGGTTACACGGAGAACCGTCTGCGCAGCCAGAGCACCGTGCTGTCGTCCAAGCGCACCGGCATCAGCCGATGGCGCAACCGCGACACCGTCGTCACCAAGCTCCCGAACCAGTAAAATCACAACCCCAATCGAACAATAGCCGAAAGTGGTATTTTCTACCCACTTTTGGCTATTATTCGATTATTATCTGACCTCTTATACTAATATTCTGCGGCAATGGCCCAGGAGGTGATGTTGCGCTCCGCGGATGAGAATTCCACTCCTACCTTGACCACAGTGCGGGGATCGGCAAGATACCGGTCGGCGTAATGCTTTTCTTCTATCTGGGCTAACGCGGTCTCAGGCGACTTGTCAACCTTGAACTCCATGACATAGATGTAGCTGTCGGTCTCCACCGTCATGTCGATACGGCCGAGTCCGGTGTGCAGTTCGCATTGCACGCTCATGCCCATCAGCTTGCATACAATATACATCACATCGCGGAACCGACCCTCGTACACCTTATTGTCATCCCTGCTCTCGCTGTACGGGACTCCCGCAAGCAAGGATGTCAGTATATCCATGAAACCATCGACATCGCCATTCTCAAGAAAAGCGATACATTTAGATATCAGCATAACTCCCTCCGAACCAGTTCTACGATTGACATAGAACGGAAACAGAGCTTCCATCATACCGTTCTGCACCTCGGAATTGGGGAATCCGAGGCAGTAAAGAGTGCGTCCGCCCATCTTGCGCGTGCCCTTGATGGTAAGGTAACCACTCTGGAACAGCAATGGTATCGGGTCGCTGAATTCGGGATCAAGACCCATCAGTTCGTTTTCGGTGCGAGTGGCACCATCGAGATGCGATAAGTCAATGTGTCGGTCGCGAAGTAGTTCCACGAGCATGGTCGGAGTGGCCGTAAAGAACCAGTAGTCGGCAAATCGGCGCGATTCCATCACATTAAGAATACTGAAAGGATTGTATATGCCCTCGGCCTCGTCCTCCGAGAAACGATAACCGTCATAGCTGCTTTTCAAGCGTGCACATGTATCCTCGAAACTCATACGCTGCGTCTCGGCGAGAAGCTCGATGCCATCACGCATATAGGTCAGGAGTTCCGTCTCTGTAATACCGCAGATGGCGTTGTAGTCAGGCTCCAGAGTAAGGTCGCGGAGATTGTTGAGGTCTGAGAACACACTGACCTTACCGAATTTTGTCACGCCCGTCAAGAAAGCAAACCGGATGTAGGGGTCGCAAGTCTTGAGCACACCATAAAACCCTTTTAGTGTCTCGCGGAACCTGTTCTGACGTTTCTGACGGCTCTTGCTGATGTTCTGCAGCAACGGCTTGTCATACTCGTCTATAAGTACCACGACCTGTTTGCCTGTGGTATTATAGATGGTCTCAAATATACGGGCGAACCTTACATCAAGATCCGGAACATTGGGAACGACCCCATATCTTGACTCCCATTGTCGCAGGTAACTGTCTATCTGAACATAAAGAGAATCGTCATCCCTGGTATAATCCTTGGCGTTGAGGTCAAGATGCAGGACGGGGTATTTTTCCCATGTGATGTCGTCGTGACTGTCGATGGCAAGCCCTTTGAACAGCTCGCGTTTGCCAAGGAAGAAAGCCTCCATCGTGGAAAGCAGCAGACTCTTGCCGAACCTGCGCGGACGGCTCAGGAAATAATACTTACCCTTGCTGACAAGATTATATATGTATTCAGTCTTGTCGACATAAAGGTAATTCCCGGAGATAATCTCCGAAAAACTCTGAATTCCTATCGGGTATTTAGTCCTTGTCGTCATATCGAAGTAGTATGATTAATTTACACTTAACTCCATTGAATTAATCTAACCTACAAATTTAAACAAAAAATCTGATAATATGACAATCAATTTGATTTTCAATTCAATTCCAATCCAGAAGTCAAATAATAATATAATGCTGTGCATCAGTATTCTGAAATTATCAAGGTAAAGAAGCGGGTTGCCCGGATGGACAGCCCGCTTCATCATTATTATTAAAAAAATTTGCCAGACTTCTACTACTTTTAAATCTTTTCAACTAGGGAGACTCATCAACGCACATTCATCTTAACTGCACGGTTGCCTACCGTCAGGATGTAGATGCCTGAATATGGAGCTGACAGAACCGCAGTGCCATTACACGATGTCATACAATCTATCCGACGCCCCTCAAGGGAATAGAGACAGACCGGCGTGTCAGAGGAAATACCTGAGACAGATATCCGACAGTCGGATACAGATACTGTAAAGTCATCGGAGTTGATGTTACCAACGGAAGTTGGTTCATTACGCGGAACATCGTATGATACGAACGTTACATCCGGCGACTTACAGTTCACTCCGGCCTTGTTGCTCAATCGGATATTGGTCACCTTTATGGTCGTCTCCTCATAATCCGTACCGGCATATCTAAGCGAGAATAATTCTCCGTCATTACCGGAAATAGGAGTATTGCTCAGAGAGAAAATAACCACTCGATAAATTCCGTCACTGATTCGGGCTACGCTTGCAGTGTGACCGGATGCACGCGAAGACAGAACAAGATCCTGCTGCGTGGCAGTCATTCCAGATATCCATTCTATATCCATCTGCACCGCTACGATTTCGCTGGTATTCTCCATACCAACGCTCACGGTAAAGCCCGATTTATCGCTGTCTGCAGTGCCGGTCACAGTCAGAGTATTCGGCTCATATATCCGACCGTTCACGTTTACGGCAGTCATCGGATTATCGGCATCGTTGGAGTAAATGTTCATGATTCCTGAATAGGATCCCTGTCCGGCTGCCACATGCCTTACCGTCAATTCCGATGAACTGTATGCCGGGATAGTCAGCGGCAGTTCCTGGGCGATTGAGAAACCATCGCTCAGGAATACCACCCTGTCGATTACCAACGGCGCGTCACCGTTGTTGCTCACCGGGAATGTGCTTTCAGCATATTCTCCCACAGGTTGCTCGCCCATATCGAATGTCGACTCACAGCTTATATGCGGCGCGGCAAGCACCACATAAGCGCCCGATGTCGCGGATGTCATATTCTCGCCTGACACATTTGCAAGCTTGACATTTTCCGGATTCAGATAGTGATAGCCGCCACGGGCATCCGCCTTCAGTTTAAATGACAGCAGATCTCCGTCATTGTCATCTACCACGGCATTAGCAGGATGGAACATCAATACACGAAGCTTCCCATCAGCCACACTTGCATTTACAGTATGTCCTGCGGCTCGGGTCGCAGGCGTGGCACTTCCGGCCACGTACGTAAATCCTTCGGGTAGCGTTATCGAGAAATCTGCGGCCGTGATAGGTTCCATGTTGTTCATGGTCATCTTTACCTCGACCTCGTCGCCCGAAACAGCCGAGACTCCATGTAGATGCAACTCATTTACGGAATAAGGCTCGGCCTTCACCGACACAGTGGCGTTGCCGTTTATGGCATCGGACACGACTGTTATCTTTTCCGACACTGCCGCCGCGCGATCTACCGGAGCATACGTCAGTGTAACGTATTTCGACTCACCTGCCGGGATGTCTACCGAAGCCGGGGTTATCGTCATTACATCGGAGGTGGAATTAAATCTGTTTACATGCAGTGTCGCATTGCCTTTATTGCGCAACTCAATCTGACGGGTATAGCTGCTGCGAATCGGAACACGTCCGAAATCAATCTCTGTAACAGGCGTTCCCAACTTCGGGGCCACTACCGAGGCGGTGAAATTGTCCGCAGTTACCGTAACTGATGATCCGTTGGCATCACTCAGCTTGACGCGAGGTGTCAGCGAATAACCGCCCGGTTCTTTGCCCGCTTTCAGCTTGAAAGAAAGGATCTCGCCGTTTCCCGAAGGAATCTCGGTCAACGAGGAATTATAAACAAGTATCACCAGTTTGCGTCCGTTCTGCGCGGCACTCAGCGAATGCGAAGAAAGGCGCGTGCCAGATGCCATACAGGAACCGTCCACGTATGACAAGGCCTCCGGAAGGTCAATATCGATTTCGCCAGCTACAATTCCTGTATCATTTGTCAGTGATACGGGAATAGTCATCTCTCCACCGGGAACGGCCGAGCCGTCCCCGAGTGTGAGGGTATTGCCGGCATGGAGCAGCCCGATGCAACTCCATACCGACAATAATGTTATCAATAGCCTGGTCATCGCGATCACTTCTTGATGACTTTCACGGTCTGCATCAGTCGACCATCGACCTTCATGCTCAGCAGATAGAAGCCATTGCCTACCGATCCGGCATTCAGCTGCATCATATTCTCGCCATAACCAAGATAAGCCTCGGCGGAAAGTACACCTGCACCCGAAAGCGAGGTAAGTTCAAGCTCTACCCTGTGCATTCCTTCCTTGCCTATCATCACCGGAACATTCACGACGTCAACGAACGGTACCGGCCATACCTTGCCCATCTGCATGCATTCCAATGCTCCGACGCCGCTGAAGTTGGTGGCGTCGGCCACCATGATTTTCTTGCCATAGCTGTCGGACAGTACCAGCTGGTCGATCGAGGCGTTGCCGACACGCAGAAGCGCATGACTGCCTGCGGAAATACTCTTGCCGCTGAGCGAGAAGCCTAAGAACAGATAATTGCCCTGCTCGTCCATGTCGCCCATGGTCTCGAAACCGTTAAGGCCATCCAACGGAGTTACTGTCGTGTCGGCCTCGATGCCGTTGAGATGTACCTGCACGCCGGCGATACCGTTAGCAGACTCGACATAAAGGATTCCATCCTTGATCCAATAGCTTGCCGTCGCGGCTGCCGAAGCATCCGGAGCACCGACATTATTAATGATGTTGACAGTGCCTACGACATCAAGGATATCGATTTCGGCATCGGCGTTTACATCGGCGGCGTCAAAGATGAACGGCTGCGGATTCTGACCGAGCATATACGCCACCTCGGTTACGATGTCAGATACGTCAACATCCATCGAACCGTTGGCGTCACCCTTGGCAGCCGTGAGCGGAGTAACGGCCACGACCTTGGAGGGTGAATTCTCGGACAGCGCCGTTGTCATCACCTTGTAATAATAGCAATAGGTCGTGCCCGGCACTACATCGTAGTCAGTGAATTCCTCCTTGTCGAGAAGAGCCGGATTGATGCGGACGGTATCGCTCATTGCACGGGTATCGTCGACAGTGTAACGGTACAGGTTGTAGCCCAACAGGTCGTTGACATGTTCCTCGGGGCTCTCCCATGTCAGGTCAACCTTACCGAGACCGGCGGTGGCCTCGAAGCCGTTGCTCATGGAGCCTGCGGACTGAACGTTAACGCGGAAGCGACGGTTCTCCACAGGTATCGGGAAGAACTCGTTGTCCTCGGCACCCGACACATAGATGGTGTTGACGCCATCTATGTTGTCGCGGCCCATAATTGTAAGTTTAGCGGTGTAGATATCGCCGGCTTCGTTCCAGGAACCGGCGCCAATTGATGTCTGTGTATAGGGAGGACGTACGCCCATGGCGATCATAGGCTCGACAGCCTTGTTCATCGGACGGTTGAAGTACACCTTCACCTCATGTTCGCCGACGCCCAACGGAGGCATCTGCTCATACTCATCCTGTGCATCATAGCCGTTTACGACCACTTTCCATACGATACCGTGTGCCTCCGCAACAGGCTTGGTGAGCATATTGGTTAAATCGTATTCTCCGAATGATGAAAATCCTGGAGTGTGGATGTCAAACACATTCTCTCTTGCTATATCTTGCCGTGATGTACCAAGATAACTAGGGGAATCAGATGTATATATTTGCGGCTCCTCCGAATAATATGCAATTGAATAATATTTATCCACCGCCTGTGAATAATTATTAAAACTATTACAATCATCCATTATACTACCATCTATACAGTAATTAGCTCTCAAACTCCATTTATCTAAAATATTATTAGAAACATTGCAACTCTTCAAGTGAGCTTCTTTAAAAACTTGGAATCCACCGTATGTATTACAATTTATAATATTAGATTTTGTCCAGAAACTATGGCGCAGTACACTTGAACTTTCAAAATGATCTAAGATTGAATTCTCTAATGAACCTTCTACTCCAACATGATATGGAGTTTCATTATAATTTAAATCTTTAAATATACAATATGATACTACATTTGTTCCAATGTTCATAGTATTAACTATTCCTTGTCCTAAATCAGTCTTGGTAAATGTAATCATCTTACCGGGCTCACCATCAGCAATCAGCGTTCCTGCTACGTTCAAACCTGTGTCATCCTTGAACTTCAGGGTCGTGCCGGGAAGTATGGTCAACGTTCTTCCTTCAGGTACACCAAGCATTGATGTCACTATATAGTTTTTGTCGGGAGTAAGTGTCATGTCTTCCCTGAGGATACCGCCCAACTCGACGCCATTCTCGACTGTAAGGATAATTTCCTGCTCTAATGGCGCGGAGATATTGTCGCAGGTCGCCTTCAGCACCATACAGATTCTTCTTCCGTCCACACAGTCGGGACTGATCTTGATTACAAAGGGGGCTTCCGATTCTGCCGTGGCATAGCTTGACAGATTTGAAACGGTATGCACAGGGTCCGTGTCTGTGAATTCAAGGATATTCGGATCCTCTGTCTCGGAAAGCTCGACGGTATAGGTAATGTTGTTGGCATTTCCCCAGTCGTTGCGGAACGTAGGATATATGCGTATCGTCTCACCTGCATCCGCTCTACCGTCTCCGTCACCCATTTTCTCGTCGTCCAGACGGTATGTCACCAACGACAGTGTCGGCTTGCGGTCGGTATCCTTGATTCCGTATGCGGCAGAGAAATTGACGTTACCGTTGGAACTATGGATCAGATCGCCGAACAGTTCCTCCTTGCTCGTGTATTCCTTGCATTGCATCAGCCTGGATATCGCACCGGCGACAAGAGGACAGGCCATTGACGTTCCGCTTAACTTGCGGTACTGCCCATTGGGGAAAGTACTCAGGATTCCGCTTCCGGGAGCCTTTAGTTCATAATTGAAGAGGTCTTTTTCGCTGTATTCGGTCATGACCGGGCCATCTTCATCATAATTTGAGAAGCTCGAAAGCGTTCCGGCAGCATCCGAAGTTGACTGTACGCCAAGTACGAAATTATATGCCGCCGGAAACATCGGCAGGCCCAGCTGATCATTTACAAGACATTTATGCCTATAAATGCATTTGTTGTCGTTACCGGCCGCAGCCACAAGCACCGCTTTCTGATATGCCTTTGCAAGGGCCTCGCGCTCTGCCATCGAATCTGCATACCCCCCGAAAGACATGGAGATGATTTCGGCCCCGTTGGCGATGGCATAGTCTATACCCTTGATGACGGTGGCGATATCGCCGTTGCCGTCACTTTGCAGAATTGTCACCGGCATGATCAGTGCGTCGGGATTGGCGCCGGCCAGTCCGATACCGTTATTGCCACAGGCTGCGGCGATACCGGCGCAGTGCGTGCCATGTCCGTTGTTGTCGCGCATTCGGCCTGTCTGATTCACGAAGTCATAACCGTGTATGTCATCGGCAAAACCGTTGTTGTCGTCATCGGCACCTTCACTACCGTTAAGTTCTGCCGTGTTGGTCCAGATATTGGCCTTCAGATCGGGATGCTCAATGTCGACGCCGGTATCAAGTATGGCGATTACAGGATTCTTTACTCCAGTTATGGGCTGGTCCCATAATTGCTCGAGACCGATAGCAGCCGGCCCCCAGAACTGGCTGTAAAGAGGCTCGGCCTTATAAGTTTCGGATGGAAGCACCGTGGCGCGAACCACATAGTTAGGCTCGGCATACTCCACTTCCGGAAGCGCCTTGAGGTCGTTTACCATCTCGAGGACCTGCATGGGATTGTCGGAAGCGATGCTCACGCAGTACAGCTTCGACATATTGTCATCAGCGACAGTCTGACCGTTATAGGCGCGGGCTTTCTTGTGTGATACTGTCGCGCCGCTCAGCGGCATCAACGCAGACGACTCACTGACGCCATATTTTGCGAATACTTTGTCGAGGGCATCGGAACCGACGACACAGTTCTCACCTTTCACCTTTCTTAAGGATGCCGAACTTTCGGAACGTAGCTTTACGATGACTTCGCCCGGACGATAATCTCTTGACACTCTTCCTGTACCCATCGGGTCGGAAGTGTAGACCGGTTCTGTATCAATGCCTGATACACCGGCATTGACATATTCACTGCCGGCAATCAACGAGGCAACCATACAGAAATACAGAAGCTTTTTGCTCATGATATAACTGATTTTGGTTAATTCGTCTTAACTCTGTCGGCCCTTAGAGAATTTTTATGTTGAAATTGTTATACTTAGACCTAAAAAAGAAACGTGAGCCAACTATGCCACGTCGTAGTTTGAAGGTCCTGAGAAAACCTGAGATGCAGATGTAACGATAGTCGCTCACGCATATACGCGCGAGAGTCACTACGCTATTCCTTGCATCTGTTTTAGAATTTCTCAGGTTCTCAAACTACAAGAAAGCATAACGCTTCTGAAATGTCCTAATATGTCGTTGCAAACCATAGGCTTGCGCGACAAAGTTATAAAAAATTCCTACCCCGTCAAAATTTATCCTAAAGTTTTTTCAACATCCTTATAAATTTAACCCACTATTTGCCACCAATCGATAATAATTTGAACAGGATCGTGCTTTACGAGGAAAGTCTTCATGTCTTTTCAGCGATAACAAAAATAAATTTCAGGGATTAAATCGGGGGCACAAATGCAAATTTCTGTTAATTCTATGGTATTGCGCTGCACATTCTGTTAATTCACGTTAAACGCAAGAAATATTTTATGTTTTATAGCATTGTTTTAGAAAAGAATTTGTAATTTTGCATTGAGTTTTTCACGGCGCCGTATACGCCGAGCACGGCCGATTCCGCGCGCTCCACGCTCGTGAAG
>UQMZ01000028.1 GCA_900542185.1 uncultured Bacteroidales bacterium | reverse complement strand
CGAGATGAGCGCTAGTCTCGTGGGCTCGGAGATGTGTATAAGAGACAGCTTTACCAGAGGATACTCCTTGCCGTCAATTTCTATTGTTTCGCGCGAAGCCACAGTGGAACGTGTGATGAATGTCTCGTCATTCGACATGTCCTTGAAACATACCTCGCGGTACTCCTTGGGATGAAGATCTTTTTTCATTTCAGTTTGTACGTACTTTAAAATTTAAAAGTTTGTTTAGCAGGTCGCGATCCCACTAATTGGCCTGCAAAGTTACAAATTTTTTTGAAACCGTGCAAATAAAAAGGGTCTCGCCCTTCATCACGAGGAGCGAGACCCAACCTGTATAAGTATGATGCAATCCTTAATTGCCGGTTGTAATCTTGATCGAGATTCCTCCGTCGGGGTTGATGTCGATCTGGAGTGTCGTGCCGTTAGCGAGCTTCAGCGCCGGCGCGTTGTCGGCGTGATGCTCCGGGACGGGGTTGCTGCCGGCCGTGCCGCCTTCAACCGAAGGCAATGCGCGGTTGATGTCCACTTTCTTCACCACAGCCGCGGGCTTGGGAGCCTCGGCCTTAGGCGCGGGTTTGGGCGCAGCCACGGGCTTCGGGACGGCTGCCGGCTTGGGTGCGGGAGCGGGTTTGGCAGCGGCGGGAGCGCCGGCTCCGGCGAACTGGAACAGAGGCTGGTCGGTGCTCATCACGTCGCCGTCCTCGATCATGACCTTGGCGATAACTCCCTCACGGTCGCTGGCCAGGTTGTTCTCCATCTTCATTGCCTCGTACACCAGCAGGGTGTCACCGGCCTTGACAGCGTCGCCGGGCTTAACCTTGACTTCGAGTACGGTACCGCCCATCGGAGCGTTGAATACCGGACCGTCGGCCGCGGGTGCGGGTGCCGGAGCTGCGGGTGCCGCAGCAGGCGCGGGAGCGGCCGCTACGGGAGCGCCGGTGCCCTCGAACTCGATCAGGGGCTGGTCGGTGGCCATGACGTCGCCGTCGGCCACAAGCACACGCTTAACCTTGCCTCCCTTGTCGCAGGCCAGGTCGTTCTCCATCTTCATGGCCTCGTAAACCAGAACCACGTCGCCCGGCTTGACCACGTCGCCCGGTTTCACGCGGATCTCCATGATGTTGCCGCCCATGGGAGCGCAGAACACGTCGCCGGCGGGAGCCTGAGCCGCGGGAGCAGCCTGAGCCGCAGCGGCGGCAGGAGCCTCGGCAGGCTTGTTGGCCTCATATTCGGCCTTGCGCTTGTTGGTCAGGAACGTCTTGGCCACGGCGGGGAGAAGCTCGAGAAGCAGATATTCCTCCTCGTTGGCTGCCAGGGGCACGCCGCCGAACTTGTCGAGGTTCGGGTTCTCCGGTTTCTTGTATGACGTCACGTCGTAGGGTTTCTCCTCGGCGCTGCCTGTGATCTGCTCGCGGAACTTGGGATCAACGGGCACGGGAGTTGTGCCGTACTCTCCCTTCACGAGCGAGATGAACTGGTTGTTCTTCTGTGTATAGTCGGCGTTGCCCTTGCGGCGGTCCATGGCGAGGTTCACGGCCTGCGAACCCACGATCTGGCTGGTAGGCGTAACGAGAGGCACGAGACCTGCATCGCGGCGCACCTTCGGGATCAGTGCCATTGCATCCTCAAGCACGTCTTCGGCGCCGAGAGCGCGCAGGTTGGCCACCATATTGGAATACATGCCGCCGGGAACCTCGGCGTTCTTCACCAGCTCGTTGGGCTTGGGAAGTCCGAAGTAAGCCTCGATCTTGTGGCAGGCATCGAGAAGTTCCTCCTCCTTGTTGTTCTTTGCGGCCTCGATGGCGCGGTCGAATTCGGCGTCAATCTCCTTGGGCATGGCTGCGAAGGCCTCGTCGAAGTCCTTGGGCCATTTGTCCTTGTTAAGGTCGAAGTCGGCCAGAGCCTTGCGGGCGTTCTTGAGCTCGTGGCGGATCTTGGCCACAGCCTCCATGTTGGCGTCAACCTCTACGCCGAGTTTGTCGCAGAATATCTTTATAAGCTCGATGGAAGGAGCCGCGGAGCCACCGCCGAACCACCAGATGTTGGTGTCGACGATGTCCACGCCCTGTATGATGGCCGTCAGCACGGAAGCCAGACCGTAGCCGGGCGTGCAGTGGGTGTGGAAGTCAACGGGCACCTTCAGGGCCTTTTTCAGCTTCGGCATCAGCGAATAGATGCGCGAGGGGCTTACCAGACCGGCCATGTCCTTGACGGTGATCATCTTGGCACCCAACTTCTCCATTTCCAGAGCCAGGTTCACGAAGTAATCGTCCGTGAATATCTTCTCGTTTTCAGGTGTTCCCTTGGGATCGACGGTATAGCATACGGCGGTGTCGGATATGCCGCCCAATTCGTTGATCATGCGGATGGAACCCTTGATGTTGTTGATGTCGTTGAGAGCGTCGAAGATACGCATCACGTTCAGACCGTTCTCAATGGCTTTCTTGTAGAAGCCTTCGAGCACGCTGTCGGGATAGGGAACGTATCCGAACAGGTTGCGGCCGCGCGACAGGGCGGACAGAAGGGAGATGCCCTTCATTTCCTTGGAGCATGCGCGCAGACGGTCCCAGGGGGACTCGCCTAAGTAGCGCATCACGGAGTCGGGCACTGCGCCTCCCCACACTTCCATGATATAGAACTTAGCCTCCCGGTACAGGGGGAGCAGCTTGTCAACGTTTTCCTGTTTCAGGCGCGTCGCGAACAGTGACTGCTGTCCGTCGCGAAGAGTCAGGTCTCGAATTTGAAGCTTCTTTGCCATAATATTCTCGGTTTTGTGTTTTTTTGGTCTTAATTTATATGGTATTGAAAATTAAGGTGCTTAGTCGAACACTCCCTCGGCGGTGTCCTCGGGAACGGAGTCGTCGCTGACATGGACAAACGGCGATTCGCCGTCGCCGCAGGGCGAGAATCCGTCGGGGAATTCAAATTTGGTATCCTGCGAATAGGGAAGTCTGCGGTCGCCATACACCTTCTTCATGTACAGTCCGTAGATAGGCAGCGCGGCGCGTGCGCCCTGACCGAATGCCATGGAGTTGAAGTGGATGTAGCGTTCCTCGCCGCCGACCCACACGCCGGTGACCAGGTCGGGGGTGAATCCCATGAACCAGGAGTCGGAGTTGGAGTTGGTGGTACCGGTCTTGCCGCCCATCTGCGCGCGTATGCCGTATCGGCTGCGCAGGCTGGCGCCCGTACCGGAGTCGACCACATTCAGCAATATGGACACTATCTTATAATAGGCGTCCTCGCTCATCACCTCGGTGCGGTGAGGCACGGCGGAGTAAATCAGGTTGCCCTGGTTGTCCTCTATGCGGGTGACGAACACCGGATCGACGCGGATGCCCTGGTTGGAGAACGCCGTGAATGCACCTACCATCTGACCCACCGGTACGTCGACCGTGCCGAGGCAGAGCGGAAGCACCGGGTCGATGTAGCCGGTGATGCCGAACAGACGCATCTTGCTGGCCAATGCCGCAGGGGTGAGTTCATGTACCAGACGGGCCGAAATCCAGTTGTTGGAGTTGGTCAGCGCCCAACGCAGGTCGACCATCTGGCCCACACGCGCACGGCTGGAGTTACGGGGCGCCCAGCCGCCGAACACAGGCTGCGTGTTGGAGAACATTGAGCAGGGGCTGTAGTCCTGTTCCATGGCCAGCGTGTACAGGAAGGGCTTGGCCGTAGAACCGATCTGACGTTTACCGCGCGATACCATATCGTACTGGAAATGCGCGAAATCGGGGCCTCCCACGTATGCCTTGACATAACCGGAGTGCGGATCCATGCTCATGACGCCGGTACGCAGCACCGTCTTCATATACAGCAGGGAGTCGTACGGAGTCATTTTCACCGTCTTGGAGCCGGGCACGATGCGTGTCACCGAGCGGCCGTTCTCTTTCACCGTCTTCTTGACGTAGGAGAATATGTCCATGGTGTAGGGGGTGTGGAAAGCCCTGTCTATCTCCTCCTGCGATGCACCGGCCTGCTTCATGACGCGGTAGCGCTCGGTCTGGCGGATGGCGTTCTTGATGAGCCGCTGCACGCCGGCACGGCTCAGCTCATTTGGATTGGTGGTGTACGGTCCCGTCGGGGATCCATGTTTCTCGCGCTCGAAAGCCGGCTGGAGGTATCCGCCAAGATGCTCGTACACTGCCTCCTCGGCATAACGCTGCATGGTCGGGTCGATGGTGGTGTGTATGCGCAGACCGTCGGTATACAGGTTGTAATACGATCCGTCGGGCTTGGGGTTCTTGAGAATCCAGCCGTACAGCGGATTCTGTTCCCATGCGGTTGAGTCGGTGTTGTAGGCTCCGAGGGCTATGAGGTAAGAGGATTTGTCGGCATAATCGCCGCGTTTGGGGCGCACAGGCTTCTTGGCCGTCATAAGACGGCGGATCTCCTCGCGCAGATAGGGTGAGCCTCCCTCCTTGTGGTCCACCTTATGATAATCGAGGCCGAGGGGAAGGGCCGCGAGCGAATCGCGCTGAGACTGAGTTATGAATCCCGCCTTGACCATCTGGTCGAACACCACGTTGCGGCGCTGCTGCGTGCGCTCCTCGTGGCGCAGTGGATTGTAGTAACTCGGGTTCTTAAGCATGCCAATCAGCATGGCTGCCTCATGGATCTCAAGGTCGCGCGGTTCCTTGCCGAAATATACGTTGGCCGCCGTCTTGATTCCCACTGCGTTGTTGAGGAAGTCAAAACGGTTGAGATACATGTTGATGATCTCGTCCTTGGTGTAGAAGCGTTCCAGCTTGACGGCTATCATCCATTCGATGGGTTTCTGCAGCGCGCGTTTCAGCAGGTTGGAGCTTGGTTCGGAATAGAGCTGCTTGGCCAGCTGCTGGGTTATGGTGGATGCACCGCCCGACGACTTGTCGCCCATCAGGAATGTCTTGATGGCCGTACGTCCCAGGGCCTTGAAATCGATGCCGGAATGCTCGCGGAAGCGGACGTCCTCGGTGGCCACCAGGGCGTTGATGACGTGGGGTGAAATACCGTTGTAGTCGGTATAGACACGGTTGCCCGAGCCGTAATAGTAACGTCCCAGTTCCGAATCGTCGCTGGCATAGACCAACGACGCGAGTTTGTCGTGCGGGTCCTCAAGCTCCTCGATGGGAGGCATGTATCCTATCACGCCGTTGTATATGAGCAGCATAAGGAACAGGATGAGGAATCCCAAGGACAGAAAAGATATCCACAACCATTTCACCAGGGTGCGGTTGCGGCGGTGCTTGCGGCCGTTGCGGGGCGCAAACTGTTCGTCAAGGTCGTATAGATTGTCGCTATTGTCCTGTTTTGCCATATCAATCGCTGGGCCGGAGTCTCAACAAAAGTTCGCATACTCCAATCCGTTTAGCAAAGTTACGATAAATTTTTCAATATACAAAAGGAGTCGTTAACAATGTTAACAATTGTCTCGGCGTCGGTTGTCTCAATGCCTCATGGATAATCTGTACAATCGTCGACAAAGCAAAGGCTCCATCCCTTAAAACGGAACGGAGCCTGAATTATTCGTTAGCTTCGGCGGCCTTATTTCTTTTTCTTCTTTGTCGTTTCCGGCTTTTTCTTCTGGACGGAGAAGCCGAATTTGCCTATCATGTCGCCCAATGCGTAATAGTGGCCGTGGACGTAAGCGAGCAGATTGGCCTTTTCGAGCATGAAGCGGCCTGTCTCGGGGTCCATATACCTGCTGTCGGCGCGCACGTTCACTACTTCGGCAAGAAACATGGTGTGCGTTCCGAGGTCGGTCTTGGACCGCACCACACACTCGATGCTGAGCGGGCTCTGTTCCACGGTGGGAGACTTTACCTTCTCGCCGGGAATCGGGACAAGGCCGGTCTCCTTCCATTTGTCGTACTGCGCGCCGCTTCGTACGCCGCACCAGTCAACGCTGCGGGCCATATCCACGGTGGTGAGGTTAACGGTGAACTCGCCGGTCTTTTCGATCAAGGAGAATGAATGGCGTTCGGGACGCACCGATATGGAGAGCATTGCCGGATCGGAACAGACCGTGCCTATCCACGCCACCGTCAGCAGGTTCCATTCGTCGGGCGTGGCGCCTACGGAAACAAGCGCCGCCGGAACGGGGTAGACCATCGTTCCGGGGCGCCATGAGATTTTAGACATATAGTGTCGGTGAGGTTGTTTACACCTTATTTAACACCAAGGTCTTCCAGTACCTGGTCGATATGCTTCTCGGCCTTGAGAACGGTAGCCTCGTAATCGGCCTTGTCCTTCATGTCCTCGCGCACCTCGACATAGAACTTGATCTTGGGCTCCGTACCGGAGGGGCGAACCGAAACCTTGTCGCCGGCCTCGGTGAAGAACTGCAGCACGTTGGACGTGGTGGGGAACTCCAGCTTGGTCACCTCGCCTGTGATGAGGTTGCGGCAGTTGAGGTCGCTGTAGTCCTTGATGACCGTAACCTTGCTTCCTGCCAGGGTCTTGGGAGGATTCTCGCGGAAGTTCTTCATCATGGCCACTATTTCCTCTGCGCCGGTCTTGCCCGGACGAACCACGCTTACGCCGCGCTCGCGCGAGAAGCCATACTTGGCGTAGATGTCAACCAGCACCTCGTAGAGGTTCATGCCCTTGTCGGCAGCCCATGCGGCGCACTCGGCCACCAGCGAGTTGGCTGATATGGAGTCCTTGTCGCGTACGAATGTCTCGGCCAGGAAACCATAGCTCTCCTCGCCTCCGCCAAGGTAACGGCCCTGGGTCTCCATGTCGCGCATCACGTTGGCGATCCACTTGAAGCCGGTGAAGCAGTCGAAA
Source organism: uncultured Bacteroidales bacterium (assembly GCA_900542185.1). Taxonomy (GTDB): domain Bacteria; phylum Bacteroidota; class Bacteroidia; order Bacteroidales; family Muribaculaceae; genus Lepagella. The sequence continues at coordinate 40,922 of UQMZ01000028.1, read as the reverse complement.
CACTTCACGCCGTTGGCCTCGGCTATACGCTTGATGGTCTCGGTGGTGACGATGGTCTTCACCACATATTCGGTGCCGTTGAGCAGATTGCTCTCCACATTCTTGGTGATGATGTAATATATAAGGAGCATGCAGATCTGATTGCCGTTCACGAGCTGGTAGTTGCCTTCCTTGTCGCGGACAACGAGACCTACGCGGTCGGCGTCGGGGTCGGAAGCCATCACGAGGCTTGCGCCTGTCTCCTTGGCTTTCTCCACGGCCATGTGCATGGCCTCCGAGTTCTCGGGGTTAGGCGAAACGACAGTGGGGAAGTCGCCGTCCTGGATGTCCTGTGCCGGAACGTGGATTACGTTCTCGAAGCCCCAGAGCTTCAGAGAGTCGTACATCAGGCGCAGGCCGGTGCCGTGGATCGGGGTGTAGACAATCTTCATGTCCTTGTGGCGCTTGTCGGCCTCGGGGTCGAGGCTGAGGGTGTGGATGTCGGCCAGGAACTGCTCGTCGATATCCTTGCCTATGGACTGGATCAGATCCTTATTAGGCTCCCACTTGATCTGGTCGTTGCTCTTGATCTGATTGACATACTCGATGGTCTTGACGTCGTGGGGCGAGATCATCTGTGCGCCGTCGCTCCAGTATGCCTTATAGCCGTTGTACTCCTTGGGGTTGTGGCTTGCGGTGACCATGACGCCGCTCTGGCATCCTAACTTGCGGATGGCGTAGCTGACCTCGGGAGTGGGGCAGGGACCGTCGAACAGATAAACCTTGATGCCGTTGGCGCTGAAGATGTCGGCTGTAAGCTCGGCGAACTCGCGGCTGTGATGACGCACGTCATGGCCTACGGCTACCGAAATCTGAGGCAGCTCCTTGAAGCAGTCCTTCAGGTAGTTGGCAAGTCCCTGTGTGGCTGCGCCTACGGTGTAGCGGTTCATGCGGTTGGAACCGGCACCCATAATGCCGCGCAGACCGCCCGTACCGAATTCCAGATCCTTGTAGAAGGCCTCGATAAGCGGGGTCTTGTCCTCGGCGTCAAGAAGCGCCTGCACTTCCTTACGGGTATTCTCGTCGTACTCCGGGCTAAGCCATGCCTGGGCTTTTGCCGTAACTTCTTTCAATAATGTTTCGTTACTCATGGGTTATATATTATTCTTTTCTATTTGTCTTTTTATCAATGGCGCATAGCGCTGTGCCGGCGGCTACGGATGAGGCTGCGCCTCCGGCGCAGAACGGAACGGCTCCGCGACATGGGCATGCAATTCCTTCATTTACGCATTATAATACGCATTTACGCTTTATATACGCATTTGCGCATTATATGTGCGCCATATATGCGCCTTTCTGTCAATACAAACACAAAGATAACGAATAAAGTCGATATTTTAATATTTTTTTGAAAAATGTTCATTTTATTTTGCAGATTCGTGAAAAAGATATAACTTTGCGGTGTAGTTGAATACACCACTACATTACTACACTACCTGTTATGATAGAATTAAAGAACCTTTCATACTATTACGGCAAATCGACCGTGGCGGCACTGGACAATGTCTCGGCCCGTATCGGAAGCGGTGTGCACCTGATGTTGGGTGAGAACGGCGCCGGCAAGACTACGATGCTGAAGTGCGTGGCCGGACTGCTGCAGCCCACAGGAGGCGAATGCCTGGTTGACGGGGTGTCCGTCACCAAGAGACTCCCTTCGGAGTTAAGCCGGGTATTTTATCTTGGCGTGGACGACGGAGCCTTCATGAAGAACATAGACACTATGGCGAAGCGTCACGCACCGTTTTATCCCCGCTTCGATGCCGAGGAACTGAAACGGAACCTGGATGCGTTCGGCTTAAGCTCAAGTCAGAAACTGTCGTCCATGTCGTTAGGTATGCGGCATAAGGCTATGCTGGCGTACGCGTTGAGCCTCAATACCGAGGTGCTGCTGCTCGACGAGCCGGCCAATGGCCTGGACATAGAGAGCAAGATGGCGTTGCTGCGAATGATAGCCGGCAAATGCGACGACGAGCATACGGTGCTTGTGGCCACGCACACCATCAGCGACATGGAGACACTGTACGACGGACTGATAGTGATGCAGGCCAACCACATACGGCTCACGGCAATGACCGAGGAAATAGCCGAACGGTTCGCTTTCGTGCGTACGCTTTCCAAGGTGGATGACAGTCTCTATTCAGAATGGCGCGGCGGTAAGATGTGCAGCATCCTGCCGGTGGACATGGCCGATGAACTCGGACTGGAGTCCGGGCCGGTGGATTATGCGGTGCTGTATGGCGCGCTTCACAGCCCGGCGGCTTCCGAGGTGATAAAATATATGACGGGACCTGACCGGTCCGATTACAAACCATTTAGCAACGGAGTGGATTATGAATAACGAGATGACAATGCGTGTAACAGGCATGCGGAACCGCGACCGCTTTTCATGGAGCGGGGTTCTGGACGTGGCAAAATTCTGGTGGCCGGTGCTGAAATGGGAGTTCTGGATATTATTGGGTTACACGCTATTGGTGTCCGTGCTGGCGATAAGTATCGAGACGCACCTGCTGGCCATAATGTGGTCACTTGCCGTTGCGCCAATTGCATACGCGGTAATGTTCGCTTCATCGCTGTTCGGACTCAAGAGCATGCGTGAAAGATTCATAACTCTGCCGGCTCTTAACAGCGAGAAGCTGGTGTTCACGCTTTTATGGACGTTCGTGGTTATTCCCTGCATTTCCGAACTGATAGTCAATGCAGTATTCTATCTGTACTGGGGCCAGTCGGAAAACGAGGTGCTGATGAGGATGATCGAGGCTCCTGATGGTGTTGCGGACATGTCAATGGAACACATGACGGTGTTCAAATACTGGAGCGTGGCGATTATGATGTGTGGAATGATGACATGTCTCTATTGCTCCACGATGAGCCGTAGTCACAACATAATAAAGGGAATCGGCTTTTCATTACTTGTGTATACCATTCCGAGTTTTCTGATCGGACTCTTAGCCGGACTGGTAGGTTACAGCTTAGGCAAGAAGGGAGCGCTGACCGGTAATGTAAATGTAGAGGAAGCCATGAATCGCCTGTTTGATTCCATGGGAATATATCTCGGTGGATTCTGCGTAGTAATGCTGATATACTTCGTGGTGATGCTGACATTGTATATAAGGAAATTTGCGAAACGTCAGGGATGAATTTCAATGACAACATACCGATATCGCGTCAACTGGTAGAATACTGCTATACGCAGGTGATGACCGGCGGCTGGCCATGCGGCGAACGCATACCCTCCACCAAGGATATGGCCGTGATGTTGGGAGTGAATCCCCGTACGGTGATGAAGGCGTACGACGAACTGGCCGAAGCGGGAATCATTTACCAGCGCCGCGGAATGGGATACTACACCGCCGACGATGCACGCGAAACCATTATAAAGAAACGGCGCGAGACATTCGTGCGCAACACCATACCGGAGTTGCGACGCACGATGGACGAGCTCGGATACACGCCGCAGGATATTCTGAATCTGCTAAACGATTAAAGCTCAGAAAATAATCACAAAATAAAACACATAAAACTATGAAAGCAAAAGCATTACTGGTTATGGCCCTGACGGCTGTAATCGCGACCGCCGCACACTCGCAACTTCTGTGGAAAGTGACCGACAACAACAGCGGCAAGACATCGTATGTATTCGGTACGCATCACTTTGCGCCGCTGTCGATGCTTGATTCAATCAAGGGACTGGACGCTGCGCTTCAGAATGCCGACAAGGTATATGGCGAGCTTGACATGCAGGCCGCAATGGACCCCTCGGCCCTGATGGGAATGCAGCAGATGATGATGGCGCCGGCCGACAGCACCATCGACAAGGTGCTGACCACCAAGCAGCTCGCCGATCTGAACATGGCATGGGCGAAATACGGTACAGACCAGATACCTCTGAACGCCCTGTATGTACTGAAGCCTGCCGGACTCAGCACGCAGTTGGCGGCTCTGATGTCGGCCAAGGTTCTGCCTGACATCAATGTCGGCCAGGGCATCGACAACGAACTCCAGGTGCGCGCCCGTAAGGCCGGAAAACAGGTAGCCGGACTCGAGACAATGGAATTCCAGACCAACATGTTGCTTGGCGACCCCATCTCTAAGCAGGCCGAGGACCTGGTGGAGACCATAGAGGACATTGATGCCGAGGCCGGAAAGCTGGTGCGTCTCACCAACGCATACTTGGCACAGAACTATAAGGATATCGAGACCATCTGCGCAGAATCCGTCCTGAAGAATCCGGAATCGGCCGAAAAGATGATCATCTCGCGCAACAACAACTGGATGAAGCAGCTTGCGCCCGAGATGAAGACCACCAATCTGCTTGTAGTGGTGGGCGCCGGTCATTTAGTAGGCGACAAGGGCATCCTCAACCAGCTGAAGCAGGCCGGTTACACCGTGACACCCGTAAAATAAAGACTATTTTAACACGATTCATACCTTGATACAGGGCCGCAAGCCATAATTTGCGGCCCTGTTGTTTGTATTTTGAAATAAAAGATGTAAATTTGCAAGATAAGAGTCCGTTATATAAAAATTGTTAATATCGCGGCAAGTATATTGGAACGGTTTGTGGGCAGCGAGGGAACCGTTTGTGGTTAAGTAATCAGATCAAGTAAAATTAGATCGAGCCATGATAATGTCTATGACCGGTTTTGGCCGGGGCACCGTCAGCAGTGCAGCGCGTGCAGTGACGGTGGAGTTGAAATCGTTGAACAGCAAACAATTGGATTTGCAGGCCCGGATGCCGCAGGTGATGCGGGAGATGGAGCTTGACATGCGCAACCGCATCGCGGCGCGTCTGGAGCGCGGCAAGGTGGAACTGAGCGTGACCGAGGAAATGATCGGCGCCGAGGCCCCGGCGCGTCTTGACCCAACAGTGATAAGCGAATATAAAAGCCAGATAGAAGCAATCGCAAGACAATGCGGATTGCCGGAGCCGGCAGACTGGTATTCGGTGCTTCTGCGTATGCCCGACGCCATGAAACCGGCTACGGTGGAATTCGGCGACGACGACCGCAAGGCACTTGGCGAGGCGCTTGAACTCGCACTTGACGCCATAGACGCATTCAGACTCACAGAAGGCAGGAAACTGTATAAATTCTTCGTCAGCAAGATTCAGGCTATCTCCGACCTGTTGGAGGAAGTGGTGAAATACGAGGAGGAGCGTGTGCCCAAGATCAAGGCGCGCCTGATGGATCAGCTTTCCCGCCTCGATTCGATAGAATACGACAAGGGGCGTCTGGAGCAGGAGATGATATTCTACATCGAGAAACTCGATGTGACCGAAGAAAAGATCCGCCTGCGTTCGCATCTGAACTACTTCCTGGAGACGATGGGCGGCGAGGACGACCATGTCGGCAAAGGGCAGGGCAAGAAACTCGGTTTCATAGCCCAGGAGATGGGACGCGAGATCAACACCCTCGGCTCGAAGTCGAACAACGCCGAAATGCAGAAGGTGGTGGTTAGGATGAAAGACGAACTGGAACAAATCAAAGAGCAGGTACTCAATGTGTTGTAACAATAACAACGGAAAAATCATAGTGCTGTCCGCGCCTTCGGGAACGGGCAAGAGCACCATTATAGGCGAACTGATGAAGATGCCCGACCTGAACCTTGGTTTTTCGGTGTCGGCCACAAGCCGCGCGCCCCGAGGCACGGAACAGGACGGCGTACAATACTATTTCCTGAGTCCGGGTGAATTCGCGGCCCGTATAGAGCGCGGCGAGTTCGTGGAGTGGGCCGAGGTGTATTCCGGCACACGCTACGGCACGTTGGTGTCGGAAGTGGAGCGCGTCACCGGCTGTGGCAAGAACCTGATAATGGACATAGACGTGGAGGGGGCGCTGAACGTCAAGAAGCGTTACGGCGACCTTGCGCTGCTGATATTCATAGAGCCGCCGACACTGCAATCGCTCGAGGAGCGTCTGCGGTCGCGCGCCACCGACGATGACGAATCGATACGCCGACGTCTCGACAAGGCCGAGTACGAGATGAGTTTCGCCGACAGATACGACAAGGTGGTGGTGAACGACGACCTGGACACTGCGGTGGCTGAAGTGGCCGACAATATACGCGCCTTCACGGAATGAAGATTGGGATATTAGGCGGAAGTTTCGATCCGATACATACGGGACATGCAGTCGTGGCCAACGAACTGGTACAGCGAGGCGTGTTCGACCGGGTATGGCTCGTGCCCGCCCGTATCAATCCCTTCAAGACAGGTGAGGAAAGACCCGCCGACGGAACCATGCGCACCGAGATGTGCAGACTTGTGGCCGACAGGTGCAAGGGCGTGGAAGTTAACGATATAGAACAGAGTCTGCCCGAACCGTCTTATACCTACCGCACGCTTTGTGCGCTGAGCCGGGAATATCCGGAGCATTCGTTTCGCGTGATTATAGGCTCGGACAACTGGGAGGCTTTCGGACGGTGGCGTGACGCCGACAGGATATTGGCGGAGTATGGCGTAACGATATATCCGCGGCCGGGCTATGAACTTCCCGCCGAATTGCCGGGGAATGTGGAGGTAGCCGGAGAGGTGCCGCAGGTGTTCGTGTCATCGACTTATATCCGGCAGGCATTGAAGCGGGGAGAGGACGTGACCTTTTTGGTGCCCTATAATGTTCTGAATTATATAGAGGAAAAACAACTGTACAGATAATGGATGAAAGCGCACTGAACCGGAAGATGCTCAACATCACCGCGTATGCCTCGCAATACTGCGAAGCCGTGGAGAACGCGCGCGAGATGGAGAAGGACGAGTTTGTGGAACGGATGACCGAGCTGCTGCCGCAGATATACGGCGAGTTCGCCAGCCTGAGTCCGGAGGACGTGGGGGTGTTGGATTACGGCTACTATCAGACGTATGTCGACGAGCAATGGTACGACACCATACGCCGTAATGTCGAGATGGTGCTTGGCCCGGACGATGTGTTTCTCGAGACCTTCGAGGAAGATATGAAATACAGCGACACGCCGATAGCGGCGTCGATAGCCGAGAGCCTGGCCGACATCTTCCAGGCGCTGTATAATTTTATAATGGTAGTAAAGGAAACGGATGGTCAGGAGCTGGCCGGCGCGTATGTGGAGTGTCGCGAGAATTTCGCTTCGTACTGGAGCCAGACGCTGTGCAACGTGCTGCGGGCGCTGAATCATCTGCGATTCAATCAATAATAATGGAGCCGGAGCTGGAAGCCCCGGGCCCGAACTAACCAGCCTGATAAAACAGACAAGACTGATAAAAGACAAATATGGCTACGGAATATGTAATGGGGAGGTTGTTGGAGTGGATGGATAAGTCCACGTGTAATTTCACGGCGGTGCGCAATATGCGCGAGGAACTTGACACAGCCGGATTCAAACGCCTTGACGAGCGCGACGCATGGCAGCTGGAACGCGGCGGCCGGTACTATATGACCAAGAACGGCAGCGCGCTGTTCGCATTCATCATCGGTGAGGGAGACGTGGCCGAGAACGGCTTCCGTATCATCTCCGCGCACAGCGATTCGCCTTGCTTCAAGATAAAGCCTAACGCCGAGATGTACGGAGACGGTGGCATCGTGAAGCTGAACGTGGAGAAATACGGTGGCGGCATCATGTACACTTGGTTCGACCGTCCGTTGTCGATAGCGGGCCGAGTGGCCGTACGAGGCAACGACTGGGAGCATCCACGCGAGTATGTGGTTGACCTTCACGAGCCGGTATGCACCATTCCGCACTTGGCCATACACTTCAACCGTGCCGTAAATGATGGCAACCCGCTGTCCGTACAGAAGGACATGCTTCCGGTGTTGGGATACTTCAGCGACGAAGAAATAGCCGAGCATAAGAGCCGCGGAGGTCTGGTGCGCATCATGGTGGCGCGTGAGTTAGGCATACAGCCCGAGGATATAGTGGATTATGAGCTGTGCCTCTATCCTGTGGAGAAGGCCCGTATCATCGGCGTGAACGGACAGTTCTTCCAGTCGGGCCGCATCGACGACCTGTCGATGGCGTATGCCGGACTGCAGGCGATGCTGGACGAGCACGAGAACGCGACAGCCGCCACGCGCGTACTGGCCGTGTTCGACAACGAGGAGACCGGATCGGGAACCAAGCAAGGAGCCGCGTCGCCCGTGCTGCGCAACATACTGAAGCGCATCTGTCTGCAGCTGAGCGGCAACCGCGAGGATTATTACCGCGCCATCGCCTCCAGCTTCATGATCTCGGCTGACGACGCACACGCATGGCATCCCAATTACGACGGCAAGTATGACCCGACAAACCATGCCGTGATGGGCGGTGGCCCGGTGATAAAGATAAACGCCAACTGCAAGTATATGAGCGACAGCCGCGGTGCCGCCGTGTTCAACGAGCTGTGCCGCGAAGCCGGAGTGAAGGCCCAGTACTTCGTGAACCACAGCGATTCGGCGGGCGGTTCGACGCTCGGCAATATCGCCACGTCGCAGTTCGACATCGAGGGCGTGGACGTGGGCAACGCCATCTGGGCAATGCACTCGGCGGCAGAGACTGCCAGCGTAGACGACCAGTTAGCTATGGTGAAGGCCATGCGCCTATTCTTCAGATAGAAGCTGCAAGCCGCAAGCCGCAAGCCGCAAGCCACAACCGCAAGCCGCAAACAGTGGATCAATGCCGCGCATTGATCGTAAAGAACACCATCCAAACAGGCGGTTAACATATTTTATTGAGAGGTATCTCAACATATTTCAGAAAAATTTGTTAATTTTGCGGGCTGATAGTGGCGCATAGCCATAATAGTATTGTAGAAAATTATAAAAAAGATATAGTATATAATGAACGTAGAATTCCAAAAGGTCGATGATGTTCACGGCATTATAACCGTGACCGTCGGACAGGCAGACTATGCCGACACAGTAAAGAAGGAACTTAAGAACATCGGTAAGACACACGCCGAGCCCGGGTTCCGCGCCGGTCATGTGCCCGCGGGAGTGCTCGAGAAGAAATACGGCAAGAGCGTTAAATACGATGTTGTCAGCAAGCTGGTTGGCCAGGAGCTGTACAAATATATCGAGGACAATCACCTGGCAGTGCTGGGTCAGCCCATTCCCTTCAAGGAGAATGACCTGGATCCGAACGAGACTGACTTCACGCTGAAGTTCAACGTAGGTCTGGCACCCGTAATGGACATCAAGGCCAACAAGGAGATGCACATTCCCTACTACAAGATCAAGATCTCGGACGAGATGATCGACGAGCAGGACAAGCAGCTTCGCCGTCGTTTCGGCAAGCAGGAGCCGGGCGAGACCGTAGACGAGACCGCACTGGTGAAGGGCGTGCTGCGCGAGCTTGACGCCGACGGCAACGACGAGGGCGGACTGGTTATCGAGAACGGCATCGTGGCTCCCCAGTACTTCAAGGACCGCGCACAGGCCGACCTGTTCATGGGCAAGCATGTAGGCGACAAGGTTGTGTTCAATCCCTGGGCCACCTGCGACGGCAATCCCAGCGAGATGTCGTCGATGCTGAACATCGACAAGAAGGACGTGGAGAACTACAAGGGTGACTTCGAGATGGAAATCAAGGAGATTATCGTTCTGAAGCCCGCTGAACTCGGCGAGGAATACTATAAGGAAGTGTTCGGTGCCGACGGTACGGTGAAGGATGAGGCAAGCTACCGCGCCGCCGTCAAGGCCATGATCGAGAACAGCCTGTCGGGCGAGGAGAACTTCCGCTTCACCATCGACGCCCGCAACGTGATCATGGACAAGGTGAAGGACACCAAGCTTCCCGACGACATCCTTAAGGAATACCTTATCATCAACAACAAGGACATCAACGAGAGCAACGTAGACGAGGTGTACGAAAGCTCGAAGGGCTCGCTGCTGTGGGATCTGGCCAAGGACACGCTGATGACACAGATGGGCATCGAGATGACCGAGGAGGACGTGAAGCAGACCGCCAAGATGATGGCACGCCAGCAGTTCGCGCAGTACGGCATGGCCAATCCTCCGGAGGAGGCCATCGACCGCTTTGCCGACGACATACTGAAGGACAAGAAGGCCATAGACCGTATCCGTCAGAACACGGTAGACATGAAGTTCTTCACCGGACTCCGCGAGGCAGTGACCGTTGACGAGAAGGAAGTGACTCCCGAGGAATTCAACGCCCTGTTCAAGAACGAGCAGGAGGAAGAAGGAGCCGAGTGATCAAAGAACTCTAAACAAATTGCGTCAGGTCAGATTTGAGTATTTGAGAATATTGGCGCGTAATTTGTTATAGATACCAGGACTGCGCGGGAGCCGGGTCGCCGGTTCCCGCGATGTCTTAGTATAACCAGACCGAATGGATGGCGGTGCAGACGCCGTCCGTTGAATAAGAAAGGAACAGACTATGCAGAATGATTTTAGAAACTATGCCGTGAACCATCTCGGCATGAGCGGCAACACCATAGACTCCTACATGCGCAAGGCCGGCGCCGGCGTCAAAAGCCCGATGGCCGACTACATGAATCCGTACATCCTGGAGGAACGTCAGCTGAACGTGACGCAGATGGACGTGTTCTCGCGTCTGATGATGGACCGCATCATATTCCTTGGCACGCAGGTGTCGGATCAGAGCGCCAACATAATACAGGCCCAGCTTCTGTATCTTGACTCGGTGGATCCCGACAAGGACATCAGCCTGTACATCAACAGCCCCGGCGGATCGGTATATGCCGGACTGGGCATATACGACACCATGCAGTACATCAACTCCGATGTGTCCACCATCTGTACCGGTATGGCCGCGTCGATGGCCGCGGTATTGCTTGTTGCCGGCGAGAAGGGGAAGCGTTACGCGCTGCCCCACAGCCGCGTGATGATTCATCAGCCCATGGGGGGCATCCAGGGCCAGGCATCGGATATCGAGATCACGGCACGCGAGATACTCAAGCTGAAGGAGGAACTGTACCGCATCATCTCCGACCACTCAGGTCAGCCATTCTCAAAGGTAGAGGCCGATTCCGACCGCGACTACTGGATGATAGCCAAGGAGGCTCAGGAATATGGCATGATCGACAAGGTATTGGTTAATCCATCGAAGAAGTAAAAGGAATGGCAAAGAAGAGCGATCTGAGGTGCGGCATGTGCGGCAAGTTCGATTCCGCCGAAAGCCCTGTGGTTCCGGTGATTCAGGACCTGTGCCTGTGCACGGACTGCATACAGTTTATCGACGACCAGCGCGATACGGAACTTCGTAAGCGCAAGGGAAAGGCGCAGGACAAGAAAAGCGCACCCAAGCCGATACCCACGCCTCACGAAATCAAGGAATTTCTGGATCAGTACGTCATAGGCCAGGACGAGGCCAAGAAGTATCTGTCCGTGGCCGTGTACAATCACTACAAGCGCATCAACCAGAGCAAGAAGGAGGATGACGACGATGTGGACATCGAGAAGTCGAACGTAGTGTTGGTGGGTCCCACCGGTACGGGCAAGACCTTGCTGGCCAAGTCCATAGCTAAGCTGCTTGATGTGCCGTTCACCATCGTTGACGCCACGGTGCTGACCGAGGCAGGTTATGTGGGCGAGGATATCGAGTCGTTGCTGACCCGGTTGCTCCAGGCCTGCGACTACGATGTGGAGAAGGCCGAGCGCGGCATCATCTTCATCGACGAGATCGACAAGATAGCCCGTAAGAGCGACAATCCGTCCATCACGCGCGACGTGAGCGGCGAGGGTGTGCAGCAGGGTCTGTTGAAACTGTTGGAAGGCACCGTCGCGCTTGTTCCGCCGCAGGGAGGCCGCAAGCATCCGGAGCAGAAGATGATACCGGTGAACACCAAGAACATCCTGTTCGTATGCGGCGGCGCGTTCGACGGCATCGAGCGAAAGATTGCGGCGCGTCTGAACACCCATATCGTGGGTTACGGTCATGACGAGAAGAACCGTAAGCGTCAGCGCGACAACCTGATGCGTTACGTGATGCCCCAGGACCTCAAGTCGTTCGGCATGATACCGGAGATAATCGGCCGTCTGCCGATTCTCACCAGCCTCGATCCGCTGGACAAGGAGGCGTTGCGCCGCATCCTGACCGAGCCGAAGAACGCCATCATACGTCAGTATGCACGACTGATGGAGCTGGACGGCGTGAAGCTGGAGTTCACCGAGGACGCCCTTGACACAATTGTGGACAAGGCCGTGGAATACAAGCTCGGCGCCCGCGGACTCCGTTCCATCGTGGAGACCGTGATGGTCGACGCCATGTACGACGTGCCGTCGCTGAAGACCAAGACCTTCACCGTCGACGCCGACTACGTCAACAAGCAGCTGAACAAAGCCCACTTCGGCGACCTGCTCGAAGCCGGCAACTAATCCCAGCCCGCTGATATAGGCAAGATAAAGTAGTAAAAATGATATTTGGGAAGGAATCCGCGATTCTGCGTGATTCTTTCCCAATTTTTCTAAGTAAGTGTGATTATATTTTAATTGGATTTTGATTTGCTAAATGAAATATATCAAGTAGGTTATACCAAGAACTAATTACGATAAGGCCTGACTGAGGCATCGTTGCTTAAAAAATATATTTTTAAGGGGCGATGCCTCAATTATTATAGGATTTTATTGTAATGTTGTTATAATTGAGTATATTTGCAGTTGTCAATCATTAAATGGATCTAAAATAGAAGTAATAAAATGAAAAAGAAAGATATATTTGATAGGATAGAATATGTGGTGGCTTGCGTCGGGGCCTTTGCTCAACGATATAAACTGTCTAATGCGCAGTCATACGCATACTTACGCCGTTACTCCGGCATAGATTTCCTTCTTGATTGCTATGGTGCGGAACACACCCTGTCAATTGATGATGCGATATCGGACCTGAAAGTGATTTGCAATCGGGAAGGAGGAAAAATATGATTCTGCTATATCACGGCTCCAATATTGCAATCGAGCAAATTGATTTGGGACGAAGCAAACGGGGAAAAGATTTTGGACAAGGCTTTTACCTCAATGCTAATCCTGATCAGGCTATGGCTATGGCAAAACGTACCACTCGATTTAGGAACGAAGGAAAACCGACTTTGACTTGTTTTGAATTTGATGAGAACAAAGCCATTAAATTGGGACTTCAAATCAAGATCTTTGAAGGATATTCAGAAGAATGGGCGGAATTCGTGGTGCAGAACCGTAAGAATAATTCCGATGTTCCTACGCATCCGTATGATATAGTGATTGGCCCGATTGCCGACGATACGGTTGGCGTTCAAATTCGACGTTTTACAATGGGATATCTTTCGGCCGCCACTCTTGTTGAAGAACTTAAATTCAAAGGAGATCATGCCATTCAATATTTCTTTGGCTCTCCACGGGCAATAGAACTTTTAAACCGCATAGAATTATGAGTAACGACATACAATTTCAAATAGAGTGCCTTGCCTCAGAGCTGACTAATATGTTAATTGAGGAATATGGCTGGGATATAAGGCGTGCTTTGGATGAATTATATTCTTCTGAAACATTCTCTAAGCTAAACGATCCGGAATGCGGTCTATATTATCAAGGATCAGTCTATATTTTTCAATTTCTAAAATCAGAAATAGAAACCGGCAAAATCGCATAATAAGTTATTCCAATCTCCACAAACTTTTTGCATTATTATCTTGACTTTTTTTGGAATAAATGAAAAATAGTTAATTTTGTGAGGCTGGCCATATATTTTTTATGAGGGAATCTTCTTGAAAATTAATGAGACACACGGAGAAAATAACAGTAATAAACTTAAAAATCAACGAATGAAAAAACTTATTTTTGGCGCTATCTTTCTGTTGGCTTGCATGAGTATGTCGGCATTGGAGATAACGCGCTATGTCAGCCCGATCGGAACGGGTGACGGCATGACGCCCGAAAACCCCACAGCCGATCTTGGCGCGATGCTGGAACTCGGAGCGAAAGTAGACTGTCTTTACCTCTATGTAGCGCCCGGCTTTTATCACTTGGATTTTGACTCGGATGCCGGAGGTGTGACATTCAAGAATATCATACTTGATGGCTCATGGAATGATGAAAGTACGTCGGATATGGTGCATATCGATTACCATGCCGTCACTTTTGTCAACAGCGTTCTATATAAGGTTAGCTTTAGCGGATCGGCTGCTATAGAAGGTGGCAGTATGATAAGTTGTAAGTCAGAGGAGGGGCGTCTGGGTGCGGTTTTACGGAGTGGAGACTGTTACTTTAAGAGTTGTTTGTGCAAAGGATTCTTTGCAGAGAATTGGGCTGTCGGAAGCAACAATGATGATGTGATAATGGAAGAATGTTTCGCCGGGGATGGCTTATATGGCTTTAAGGGCGAGCACCTAAATGGTTTATATGTTACCGACAGTCTGTTCTGTAACAGTTCGGAAGACGGATGTTGTTTTGATTGTAAATATGGCTGTTTTACGAATTGCGCTTTCGATACGAACAAAGGTTATGGCGCGGTATCGATTGGATGGGGAAGCGATGCGAGTATCGTTTACTTTGATCGTTGTAGGTTTATAAGTAATGAGGTAACATACAAGACGGGCAACATAGTTAACATTGCTTGTCAGGTTAACTTTAATAACTGTCTATTTGCAGACAATATCGATAGAAATGCAGATAGTCACGGAATAGTTTCCCTAATGCGTCCAGATTTCTATTTTACCAACTGTACGTTTATTGATAATACTGGAGGCATAAGTATCCAGCAATTCGATCCGACGAGTTATCAGATTATTAATTGTGCATTTTGGAATAATGGCAAGAACAATATATATGCCGGAGGACGCGAGGATGTTCCACTTCTATCCTGTGCAATGGATCACGGCACGGGAATACCTGAACTTGATGCGGAAAAAGGAATAATAACGCTGACCGAAGCTAATAAAGGATTCCGGTTTACAGATACGGAAATAGAAATTGACCCCAGTTCGATACTGGTTAATAGAGGTCATACACAACCTGTGGAAGGTACTGATTTATATTGGCATCCACGTACCGCTTTTGGTGCAACGGATATAGGATGCAGGGAATTTTTCTCTACTCCAGGATTGTGGAAGCCCGAGTCGACACAGATAACTGTCGAAGCCGGTACATATACAATCTGCAAGGCTATCGTTAACGGCGAGAATTATTATTGTATGCTGCCGACTGAAATGGCAAAAGCCGATGAGGTTGATATAAATAGCTATGATTCAGACCTTATCTATCTTGACAAAATGCCTGTTGCGCCTAAGGTGCTTGAAGGTAAATATATAGAAAGACACATGGCAGATACAAATGGTGGATTCCTTGTCGATGTTATGTATAAAGATGATTATGAACGTTGGCGAGTGGCAGATACAGATCATTACAGCAGTGCCAAGGATCGACCGACTGTAAAGATAGTCGATAATCAGGTGAAATTCATAAAGCCTACCACCACTAACAAACCTGCCACCACTAACAAGCCGACAGCGTCTAAGGCCGGTACGGCCAAAAAAAGTACGGCTACTAAAAGCCAGAAGTCGAGCCAGAAGTCAAGCAAGACCAACTACTGGAAAAGATAAGCAATCTTATTACTATAAGTTTTTTACTTAGAAAGCATCGCTCCTACAATAAATTTTAAGGAGCGATGCTTCAATTGTTCTTTAATTATTATAAGTAGTAAAGAAAAATTAAACGATATATGTAATTATTTTATCTTGAACTATAAAACTTGATCTTTTTGGTCGCTTTTGGCTTGTCGCTCAGTCGCATATATTAATATGCCCCATCACTCCGCACCAAAATCGACTCAAAAATCTCTTCGTTTTATATGTTCATTAATTTATCTTAGCTACTTAGGATTTTATTGTAATGTTGTTATTATCGATTCAACTTTAGCGTGTTAGAATTATAAAGATTTCAAGGCATGGAACCGACGGCAAAAGCAGATCGATACCTCTCCGAGGCAACATATTCCTATATGGGAATATGTTATACGCACTGCCTTTCTTAATTATTGGCGTAATTGTTTGTGGAATGAGAAAAAATTATTAAATTTGTAATCGGAGCAGTCAGACATTGGATATGATATCTCTCCGAACGAGGGGCTGGCATCGGGTGGCGCTCCGGTATTTCTCAAACCTCAGACTCAATCATGGGAAACAAGAATCAGCAGGACAACAAGGCTAAGATATACGAGACGCTGAAATATTACTTCGGATTCGACGCCTTCAAGGAGGGTCAGTACGATGTAATCAACAATCTTGTGTCGGGTCGCGATGTGTTCGTGCTGATGCCTACGGGCGGCGGTAAGTCGCTGTGCTATCAGCTTCCGGCGCTGATGCTGGAAGGCACCGCGATAGTGATTTCGCCGCTGATAGCCCTGATGAAGAATCAGGTGGACGCAATCCGCGGATATGTGGACCATGAGCGCGTGGCGCATTTCCTGAACTCCACACTGTCGAAAAGCGCGGCTGAGAAGGTGCGCGAGGACGTGCGCTCCGGCAAGACCAAGTTGCTGTACGTTGCTCCTGAGTCACTGGCCAAGGAGGAGAACGTAGAATTTCTGAAAAGCATAAAGATTTCATTCTTTGCCGTCGACGAGGCGCACTGTATCTCGGAATGGGGCCATGACTTCCGACCGGAATACAGGAAGATACGTCCGATGATCAACGAGATAGGACACTTTCCCATAATAGCCCTTACGGCTACGGCCACCCCAAAGGTGCAGCATGACATACAGAAGAACTTAGGCATTCTGAAAGCCAGGGTGTTCAAGTCGAGCTTCAACCGCAAGAATCTGTATTATGAGGTACGACCCAAGACCAAGGACATAGATAAAGACATAATAAAATACATCCTTCAGCATCCGGATGAGTCCGGCATAGTGTACTGTCTGAGCCGCAAGAAGGTGGAGGAATTCGCCGAGATGCTCAACATCAACGGCATCAAGGCGTTGCCGTATCATGCCGGCATGGACACCAACCAGCGGGCGCAGAACCAGGATGCGTTTCTGAACGAGGACGTCAACGTGATAGTGGCCACTATTGCGTTCGGCATGGGCATAGACAAACCTGACGTGCGTTTCGTGATACACTACGACATGCCTAAGAGTCTGGAAGGCTATTATCAGGAGACGGGTCGCGCCGGCCGCGACGGCGGCGTGGGCAACTGCATCACATTCTACAGCCGCAAGGACCTGCAGAAGCTGGACAAGCTGATGCAGAGCAAGTCGGTGCAGGAGCAGGAAATTGGCCATCAACTGCTGTTGGAAACAGCCAACTATGCCGAATCGTCGGTGTGCCGCCGCAAGATACTGCTGCACTATTTCGGCGAAAAGTATGATGTGGAGAATTGCGGTCAATGCGACAACTGCCGTCATCCGAAGAAGAAGATAGAAGCTACCGACGGCCTGCTGGCCGTGCTGGAGACCGTATCGGCCGTAGAGCAGCACTTCAAGTCGGAATATGTGGTGAACATGCTGATAGGTCGCGCCACGGACGAAATAAAACGCAACGGCCACGACCGGCTTGAGGAATTCGGGGCCCTCTCCGACATGGACGAGAAACTGGTGAACACATTGGTGCGACAGGCCGTGGTGGGAGGATACCTGGAGCGCGACCTGGAGAACTACGGCATACTGAAACTGACCGGCCAGGCATACAAGTTCATGATGAAGCCCGAGAAGTTTGAGATTGTGGAAGACACGGACTATTCGGAAGTTGACAACGACGTTCCGCAGGGACGCGGCAGTTCGGCCTCCGATCAGGAACTGTACGCCATCCTGGTCGGGCTTAACAAGGACGTGGCCCGCAGGCACAGGGTGAAGCCATACTTAGTGTTCCGCGACCAGAGTCTGGAAGCCATGGCCACCACATATCCGCTGACCGACAAGGAGCTGCAGGCCATACCCGGCGTCGGCACCGGAAAGGCCATGAAGTACGGCAATGCATTCTTAGAGGTGATACAGCGGTATGTGGAGGAGAACGACATAGAGCGTCCCGACGACATACAGGTGCGCAGCGTGGCCCAGCGCAGCAACACCAAGATACAGATAATCCAGGCCATTGACCGACGGGTGGACCTTGACGAGCTGGCCGACAGTCTCGGACTGGAGTTCGACGAATTTCTGGCGGAACTTGAATCGATAGTGGAGGCCGGCACCAAGATAGACATACGATACTTCATAGACGAGATACTTGACGAAGATCAGCAGGAAGACCTGAAGAGCTACTTCATGGAGCTGGAAGAGGACGATGTCGAACTGGCAATACAGGAACTCGGCGCGGACTACGACGAGGAGACCATACGCCTGGCCCGTGTCAAGTTCATCTCCGACATGGGCAACTGACCGAATAAGCACACCTCCTAAAAATAAATGCATATAGAAGCCGTTTAAGAATAGTGGGGAAATATAAGCCCCGGTGCTTAAATCATATTGCACGCTATACACAAAGAAACAACATTCTTAACAACTAAGATGAAAAAACCGATATTGACCGGAGTTGGGCTGGCAGCCGTATTGTTGGCGTATGCCGCCAAGGATCCGGTAATCATGACCATCAACGGCGAGGATGTGACCAAGTCGGAGTTCGAGTATCTCTATAACAAGAACAGTCAGCAGCAGATCAATCCTCAGACTCTTGACGAATATGTGGAGATGTTCAAGCTGTACAAGATGAAGGTGGCCGACGCCAAGGCCGCGGGACTGGACACTACGGCTAAATTCCGCAAGGAGGCGGAGCAGTACAGACATGATCTGGCCACTCCGTATCTGGCGGATTCAGTCTATCTGAACCAGCTTGTGGACGAAGCGTATGCACGTTCGCGCAAGGAGGCTGTTGCAAAGCATATAATGTTTTTCAAGAGTCCGAATCCAGAACATAACCTGCAGATGAAGGCCAAGGCCGACAGTCTGAAACAGGTGCTGGACAACGGCGGCAATTTCGAGGAACTCGCCAGACAGTATTCGCAGGACAAGCGAAGCGCCGTAAACGGCGGCACGATGGGATATATCGTATCGGGTCAATATCCGTATGGATTCGAGGTAGCCGCGTTCGCTACGCCGGAAGGATCGGTATCGGATGTGGTGGAAAGTCCGCAGGGATATCACATTCTCAAGGGTGGTCACAAACGCGATGCCCGTGGCCGTGTCAAGGTGTCGCACATTCTGAAGCTCGCGCGTCAGGAATCCGACTGGGCACGCGCCAAGGAGCAGATAGACAGCCTGTATCAGGTGGTTACGGCCAATCCCGAAAAATTCAATGAAATCGCCACGACCAACAGCGACGACCGTGGCAGCGCCCGCCAAGGCGGCCAGCTTCCCTGGTTCGGAGCCGGCGAGATGGTGGAGGAATTCGACTCGGCTGCCTTCGCGCTGAAGAAGGGCGAGATAAGCAAACCGGTGAAGTCACAGTTCGGCTATCATATCATCATGAAGCAGGACGAGCGCGATCCGTTGCCCAAAGAGGCCGTCAAGAAGCAGACGCTGGCACGCATGAGCAGTCCGCAGGACGAGAGATACGCTCTGATTCAGAAACATCAGACAGAACGGTTCGCCGCCAGACACAAGGCGCAGGTGAATCAGTCGGGTCTCGACGCCGTGAACGATTATGCGGCCAAGAACGGCATAGATTCCCTGTTCTATGCCAAATGGCTTGGCAATGACGGCAATATCACGCTGATGACCGCCGACGGTAATAAATACAGCGTCGCAGATTTCGTAGCCAAGTTCAATGGTGTAAAGCAGTCGAATCCGGTAGCCGCCAAGGAAATAATCGACGCCAACCTGGATTCGTGGATGAACGGCATCCTGACTGGTCTTGAAGAGGAAGCTTTGGCCAAAAGCGAGCCCGATTACCGCAATCTGCTTAAAGAATATGTAGACGGCAGCCTGCTGTATGAGGTAAGCGTTCTGAAGGTATGGGACAAGGCTGCAAAGGACATCCCCGGTCTGGAGAAATATTTCGCGGAAAACCGTATGAAGTACAAATGGGATACTCCCCATGTCAAGGGAATCTTCGTACAGGCCGCCAACGATTCCGTGGCTACAGCCATCAAAGACCTTGCAAGGGGAGCTGCGGAAGATGACATCGTTCCCGCACTCCGCAAGCAGTTCAAGAACCAGATGGCGGCCGAAAGGATACTGGTGCCCAAAGGAAGCAACGCCATGGTCGACTATGTGGCTTTCGACGGTCCCGTGGCACCCAGCTCGATCGAGAAATATCCCGTCATGTTCATGCTTAACAAGCGTATCCTGACTGTGCCCGAGGAGATGCAGGACGTAAAGGGACTGGTGACAAGCGACTACCAGAACATGTTCCAGGAACAGTGGGAAAACGATCTACGCAAGAAATACAATGTGAAGGTCAACAAGAAGGTGCTGAAATCCGTGAACCGCAAGTAAGTCATAAGTCAGAGTGATGAGTGACGAGGTAAGTCAGAAGTCACAAGTCATAAGAAATAAGACAAACCAGACTTCACGTTTGAGATAAAAAGGAGAGGTGTGCCGCAAGGCGCGCCTCTGTTATTTTGGGGAAATATGTTGTAAAACATAAAAATAAATTTGGAATGGCGGGAAATGAGTGTTAATTTTACACCCATAAAACAACTAACATAATTTTTCAGCCATGAGAAACTTACTGATTACAATGTCAGTGCTGGCCGGAGCCGTGGTAAGCTCCTGTGTCAGCGGCACGAACAAGGATGTCAGGACGGCATCCGGACTGGATCCTCAGAACTTCGTGAGCGTATATGACGGCGACAGCACGGCGCTGTACACGTTGAAGAATGCCAACGGCATGGAAGTGTGCATCACCAATTTCGGAGGCCGCATCGTATCGATAATGGTGCCTGACAAAGCCGGCAAGATGCAGGACGTGGTGCTTGGTTTCGACAGCGTACAGTCCTACTTCCCCGAGAACAATCAGACCGACTTCGGCGCAGCCATCGGCCGTTACGCCAACCGTATCAACCAGGGCAAGTTCACTCTCGACGGCACGGAATATCAGTTGCCCCGCAACAATTTCGGGCACTGTCTGCACGGAGGTACGGACATGGGTACCAAGGGATGGCAGTATCGCGTGTATAAGATGATGGAGTGCAACGACTCGACGCTGGTACTGGGCATCGAATCGAAGGATGGCGACAACGGCTTCCCCGGCACCGTGAAGGCGCAGGTGAAGTACACGGTGAAGTCGGACAACAGTCTGGACATAGCCTACGCCGCCACGACCGATAAGCCCACCATCATCAACATGACCAACCACAGCTACTTCAATCTGTCGGGCGATCCGAACAAGCCCATTACCGATCAGCAGCTGACCATCAACGCCAGCCGTTACACCCCGGTGGACAGCACATACATGACTACAGGCGAGATACTGCCGGTGGCCGGCACTCCGATGGATTTCACCAACGCCAAACTTGTGGGCGCCGAGATAGAGAAGCGTGACTTCGAACAGATTAAGAACGGCAACGGCTACGACCACAACTGGGTGCTCGACACCGACGGCGACGACACCAAGGAGGCCGTGAACCTGTTCTGTCCTGCCAGCGGCATCCGTCTGCAGGTCTACACCAACGAACCCGGCATACAGGTGTACACCGGCAACTTCCTGGACGGCACAGTAAAGGGCAAGGGCGGCATAGTATATCAGCAGCGCACGGGCATCTGTCTGGAGACACAGAAATATCCTGACACTCCCAACAAGCCCGAATGGCCGTCGGCAGTGCTGCGTCCCGGCGAGATGTACCACTCGCACTGCATCTTCAAGTTCTCGGTGCAGAAATAAAGCGATATACCACGGAAAATATCTAACCAACAATAACACGATTTCTATATGGCATTTTTAGACTGGCTGGTCATAGGGCTTTTCTTCGTAGCCCTGATCGGCATTGTGGTATGGGTGGCCCGGCAGAAGCAGGGCGATGCCAAGGACTACTTCCTTGGCGGCAAGGATGCGACATGGATAGCCATCGGCGCGTCGATCTTCGCCTCGAACATCGGCTCGGAGCACCTGATAGGACTTGCAGGATCCGGAGCATCCTCGGGTATGGCTATGGCCCACTGGGAAATCCAGGGATGGATGATCCTGATATTGGGCTGGGTGTTCGTTCCGTTCTACAGCCGCTCGATGGTATATACGATGCCCGAATTCCTGGAGCGTCGTTTCAATCCCGCGTCGCGCACCATTCTGTCGCTGATCTCCCTTATCAGCTATGTGCTGACCAAGGTGGCCGTGACCGTTTACGCCGGCGGACTTGTGTTCCAGCAGGTGTTCGGCATCGATACGCTGTGGGGTATAGACTTCTTCTGGATCGCGGCCATCGGACTTGTACTGATCACTGCCGTATATACCATATTCGGCGGTATGAAATCCGTGCTGTACACCTCGGTGCTGCAGACGCCCATCCTGTTGCTGGGATCGCTCGTGATCCTGGTGCTCGGTCTTAAGGAACTTGGAGGATGGGACGAGATGATGCGTATCTGCTCGGCCGTCGAGGTGAACGAATACGGCGACACGATGACAAACCTGATCCGCGACAACCGCGATGCACAGTATCCCTGGCTCGGCGCCCTTATCGGTTCGGCCGTGATCGGTTTCTGGTACTGGTGTACCGACCAGTTTATCGTTCAGCGCGTGCTGTCGGGCAAGAACGAGAAGGAAGCCCGCCGAGGCACCATCTTCGGAGCCTACCTCAAGTTGCTGCCTGTGTTCCTGTTCCTGATTCCCGGCATGATCGCCTTCGCGCTGCATCAGACCCAGGGCTCGTTCCTGCCTCTGCTGCCCAACGGCAATCCCAACTCCGACGCCGCATTCCCCACACTCGTGGCCAAACTGCTGCCGGCCGGTTTCAAGGGGCTGATTGTGTGCGGTATCCTCGCCGCTCTTATGAGTTCATTGGCTTCGCTGTTCAACTCCAGCTCCGCTCTGTTCACCATTGACTTCTACAAGCGCTTCAAACCCGATACCGACGCCAAGAAACTGGTGCGTATCGGCCAGGCCGCTACGGTAGTGATCGTGATCTTAGGTATCCTCTGGATTCCCATCATGCGTTCGGTGGGCGATGTGCTCTATCTGTATCTGCAGGATGTGCAGTCGGTGCTCGCACCGGGTATCGCGGCCGCGTTCCTGTTGGGTATCCTGTGGAAGCGCTGCACGGCCCAGGGCGGTATGTGGGCGCTTATCACCGGTCTGCTGATAGGTATGACGCGACTGAGCGCCAAGGTATGGTACAGCAACGCCGATCCGAGCAACAGCATATTCCGCTATGTATTCTTCGAGACCAACTGGCTGTTCTTCTGCGGATGGATGCTGGTGATATGCTGCGCCGTCGGCATCATCGTGTCGCTGTGCACCAAGGCTCCGGATCCCAAGCAGATACAGGGACTGGTGTTCGGAACCTCGACTGCCGAACAGCGCGCCCTCACGCGCCAGAGCTGGAACGCATGGGATGTGATACATTCGGTTATAATCTTAGGTATCACGGTGGCATTCTACATCTATTTCTGGTAAAGCAACCGCAGAGGTCGCTTTGCATAACATAAAGGTAGACAACGAATATAAAATGAGTTCATATTACGGATCGCATAGCCGCTTCTATGTAAGTGTGGACTGTATCATCTTCGGCCTGAAAGAGGGCAAGCTGAGCATACTGCTCACTCGCCGCGCCTTCGAGCCGGAGAAGGGTAAATGGTCGCTGATGGGCGGATTTGTGAGACCCGACGAAAGTGTCGACGCCGCTGCTGAGCGCGTGCTGTACGAACTGACGGGACTTCACGACGTGTACATGCGTCAGGTGGGAGCCTTCGGCAGTATAGACCGCGATCCGGGCGAGAGGGTGGTGTCGGTGGCGTATTTCGCATTGCTCGACACCTCGCGGCTGTCCAACGACCTGATAGCCGAGCATGGAGCGGTGTGGGTAGACCTCGACGCACTGCCGGAATTAGGTTTCGATCATCCCGAGATGATAGCCAAGGGCCGCGAGGTGATGCGCCGCATGTTCCTGACCGAGCCGTTGGCGTTCCGCCTGCTGCCCGAGCTGTTCACGCTCACGCAGATGCAGTCGCTGTACGAACTGGTGCTGGGACAGACTGTGGACAAGCGGAATTTCAGGAAAAGCATCCTCGATTCCGGACGCGTGGAGCAGACCGACATCATCGACAAGACAAGCTCGCGGCGCGGCGCAAGAATGTACAGAAGAAAAATTAACGGACTAACAGAAGATTGAGACATAATGCTTGAGAAACTGAAGGAAAAAGTGTTGCAGGCCAACTTAGACCTGGTGAGACACGGACTCGTAATATTCACGTGGGGAAATGTTTCGGGCATAGACCGCGAGAAGGGACTGGTGGTGATAAAGCCGAGCGGCGTGAGCTACGACGACATGAAAGCCGAGGATATGGTAGTGGTTGACCTTAAGGACGGACATGTGGTGGAGGGAACTCTCCGTCCGTCGTCCGACACTCCGACTCACTTGGCGATATACCGCGCGTTCCCCGAAGTGGGCGGCGTGGTGCATACGCACAGCACATACGCCACGGCATGGGCTGAGGCCGGTATCGACCTGCCCAACATCGGCACAACGCACGCCGATTACTTCCACAACGCAGTGCCCTGCACCGCCGATATGACCGCAGAGGAAGTGGAAGGCGACTACGAGCTGGAGACCGGCAACGTGATAGTGAAGCGCTTCGAGGGAATCAACCCGATGCACACCCCCGGCGTGCTGGTCAAGAACCACGGCCCCTTCACATGGGGCAAGACACCGGCCGAAGCCGTGCACAACGCCGTAGTATTAGAGCAGGTGGCCAAGATGGCCTTCGTGGCTTTCCAGGTAAATCCGAACCTGACAATGAACCCGCTGCTGGTTGAGAAACACTTCAACCGCAAGCATGGTCCCAACGCCTACTACGGTCAGAAAAAATAATCAATAATAAGAAAACTTTAAAAATAAGATACTATGTTTGAGAATCTTGAGATATGGTGGGTGACCGGTGCCCAGCTGCTGTACGGAGGCGATGCAGTCATCGCAGTTGACGCACATTCCAAAGAGATGGTAGACGGCCTGAACAAATCGGGCAATCTTCCCATCAAGGTGGTGTACAAGGGAACAGCCAATTCGTCGAAGGAAGTCGAGGCCGTGATGAAGGCCGCCAACAACGACGAGAAGTGCGTGGGCATCATCACATGGATGCATACTTTCTCGCCCGCCAAGATGTGGATACACGGACTGCAGGCACTTCGCAAACCGCTGCTGCACCTGCACACACAGTATAACGCCGAGATTCCATGGGACACCATGGACATGGACTTCATGAACCTGAACCAGTCGGCGCACGGCGACCGAGAGTTCGGCCACATCTGCGCCCGTCTGAACGTGCGCCGCAAGGTAGTGGTAGGCCACTGGACCGATACGGAGACCCAGAAGCACATAGCCGTATGGAGCCGCGTGGCAGCCGCATGGGCCGACGCTCAGGACATGACCATCGTACGTTTCGGCGATCAGATGAACAACGTGGCCGTGACCGACGGCGACAAGGTGGACGCCGAAATCCGCATGGGCTATCATGTGGATTATGTGCCTGTAAGCGAGCTGATGGAATTCCAGAAGAAAGTGACGGACGCCGAGGTGGAGGCACTGTACAAGGAATACGTAGCCGAGTATGACTGCGCACCCGAAATCCTGGAAGCAGGCAGCGAGGCCTTCAAGTCTGTGCACAACGCCGCACGCGCCGAACTGGCTATCCGCGCCTGTCTGAAGGCACACAACGCCAAGGGCTTCACCACCAACTTCGACGACCTCGGAACCGACGACATCAACGATCCGATGTTCGTGGGCTTCGACCAGATTCCCGGCCTGGCCTCTCAGCGTCTGATGGCTGAAGGCTACGGCTTCGGCGCCGAGGGCGACTGGAAGTCGGCCGCTCTGTACCGCACGCTGTGGTATATGACGCAGGGCATGGAAGGGGGTTGCTCGTTCCTGGAGGACTACACGCTGAACTTCGACGGCAAGCAGAGCGCAATCCTGCAGGCCCACATGCTCGAGGTTTGCCCCATGATTGCCGAGCAGAAACCGCGCCTGGAGGTTCATTTCCTCGGTATCGGTATCCGCAAGGCACAAACCGCACGCTTAGTGTTCACATCCAAGCCCGGCAACGGCCTGACCGCTACGGTGATAGACCTCGGCAACCGCTTTCGCTTGATAGTGAACGATGTGGAGTGCATCAAGTCGAAGCCTCTGCCCAAGCTGCCTGTGGCATCCGCACTCTGGATCCCGATGCCCGACTTCGAGACCGGAGCCGCAGCATGGATCTTGGCCGGCGGTACACACCATTCATGTTTCAGCTATGCCGTGACCCCCGAATTCTGGGAGGATTACGCCGAGATGGCCGGCATCGAGATGGTGCGCATCGACAAGAACACCACCATCCAGGAGTTCAAGCGCGAACTGCGTTACAACGACGTCTATTACATGCTTAACAAGTAAGCGGGATGGACGCTAAATCGACGATACAACAGGGTAAGGCCGTGCTCGGAATCGAGTTCGGCTCTACCCGCATCAAGGCCGTGCTGATCGACGGCGAAAGCAAGCCGATAGCCCAGGGCAGCCACGAATGGGAAAACCGTCTTGAGAACGGGCTGTGGACATATTCACTGGAGGACATCTGGAGCGGTGTGCAGGCCTGCTACGCCGACCTCGCCGCTAATGTCCGCAATGAATATGGCGTGGAGATCGAGAGGCTCGCCGCCATAGGCATCAGTGCGATGATGCACGGCTATATGGCCTTTGACAAGGACGACGGGATGCTGGCTCCCTTCCGCACGTGGCGCAACACCAACACCGGAGTCGCCGCCAGGGAACTGTCCGAGCTGTTCAACTTCAACATGCCGTTGCGCTGGAGCCTGTCGCACCTGTATCAGGTGATACTCGACGATGAACCGCACGTTAAGGATGTGGCGTTCATCACCACACTGGCCGGCTACATACACTGGCAGCTGACAGGCCGCAAGGTGATAGGCATAGGCGATGCTTCCGGTATGATGCCCGTGGATTCGAAGACCAAGAACTATGACGCCGCGATGGTGGCCAAGTTCGATGAATTGGCAGCCGGCAAAGGCTTCGGCAGGAAACTCGCCGAGATCCTTCCCGAGGTATTGGTGGCAGGTGCCGAGGCCGGTGTCCTTACCGCCGAGGGCGCATCCCGACTGGATGTCAGCGGCAAGCTGAAGGCCGGCATACCGATGTGTCCGCCGGAAGGTGACGCAGGTACCGGAATGGTGGCCACAAACTCCGTGCGTCAGCGCACCGGCAACGTCTCGGCCGGTACATCATCGTTCTCGATGATAGTGCTGGAGAAGGAGCTGAGCCGCCCTTACGAGGCCATTGACATGGTGACGACTCCCGACGGAAGCCCTGTTGCAATGGTGCATTGCAACAACTGTACCTCCGACCTGAACGCCTGGGTGGGCATATTCCGCGAGTTCGCCGAACTGATGGGCGTGAAATGCGACATAGGCGAGATATACGGCAAGCTGTACAGCAACGCCCTGACAGGCGACAAGGACTGCGGCGGACTGGTAAGCTACAACCTGTTCTCCGGCGAACCCGTGATTGGACTCACTGAGGGATCGCCCCTGTTCGTGCGCAGCGTCAACGACAGGTTCTCGCTGGCCAACTTCATGCGCGCCAACCTGAACGCATCTGTGGCCGTGCTGAAGATAGGCAACGACATCCTGTTCCATGACGAGAATGTGAAGGTGGACCGCATCACCGGTCACGGCGGTCTGTTCAAGACCCCCGGCGTGGGCCAGCGCATTCTGTCGTCGGCCCTGAACGCCCCCATCTCCGTTATGGAGACAGCCGGCGAGGGCGGTGCCTGGGGTATGGCCCTGCTCGCATCCTATCTGGTGAACAACGATGCTGCAAAGCCTCTTGACGAATGGCTTGACAGCGAGGTGTTCGCCGGCAACAAGGGAACCGAAATAATGGCCACGCAAGAGGAGGTGGCCGGTTTTGACGCTTATCTCAAGAATTATCTAAGAAAACTGCCTGTGGAACAAAAGGCGGTGGAGTTACGCTGACTCTATAAGCATACCTATACCTGATAATGGTTCCGGAAATGCCCGGTTCATCTTGACGATGACGGGCAGGTCCGGAACTTTCATTTTGTGGAGTTACAAAAAAATCGTAAATTTGTAGCTTGATATGGACTTACGGAAAATCAGCCGGTTTTTGATACCCCTGTTGGCGGTGCTGGCGATCGCGACGAGCGGTTGCCGGAAGAATGCCGCGCGTTCCGAAGTCTGTGACGTGGAGGTGGTTGCAGTGGGCGATACGAGCCTGATGCTTCAGACTGTGTTGCGTCAGATTCCCCGTGGTCTGGAGCCGGCCGACAGCATAGCCATGTTCCGCAGCATCATCGAGACCTGGCTGCGGCGGCAGGTGCTCACGGAGTTTGCCGAACGCAACATTCCCGACATGGAGGAGGTAGACCGCATGGTAGAGCAGTATCGGAATGACCTGATACTTAGCAAGTACCTGAGTATGATGGACCGCACCGGCGACCAGGGCGTAAGCAACCGCCGCGTAGACAGGTATCTGAACCAACGACGTGACTCCATGATACTTGAGGAACCCGTGGTGAAGGGAATATTCGTCAAGGTGCCCGAGGACGACTCCAATCTGCCGGCCATAAGGGAATGGATGAAGACCCCCGGCGACCACTCGCTGGACCGGATGGAGAAAAAAGGGCTGCGCGGTGCCACACAGTACGAGTATTTCCTTGACAGATGGCATGACTGGCACGAAGTCGCCGACCTGGTGCCGTACCGGTTCTTCGATGCCGACGCGTTTCTGCAGGACAACAAGGATTTCGAGACCAGCTATGGCGGCTCGGTCTATATAATACACATATCGGAATATGTGGGGAGCGGCGAGAAGATGCCTCAGGACTACGCCCGCGAACGTATACGCGAGACTCTGCGTCAGGCCGACATCGCCAGTCGCCGCGACAACATGATTTCCGACATATATAGACACGAGATCAAGGAAGGACGCCTGCGCAAAGGACTGTACGACCCTGCGACCGGAAAGATCTCGGAACTGCAAACAGAAAAAAGATAAACATTATGAATAAGTTGAAACTGGCCACAGGAGCCGTGATGACAGCGATGGTCGTGGTGACCGCAGCCGCGGCGATACAGAAGAACGTGGTGGACGAGGTGGCGTGGATAGTAGGCGACGAGGCTATCTTCAAGTCGGACGTCGAGGAGCAGTATTCGCAGTTGCGCTCGGAGGGCGTGAACCTCGGAGGCGACCCGTATTGCGTCATACCCGAGCGGATGGCCGTGGACAAGCTGTTTCTGCACCAGGCCAAGATAGACACCGTGGAGGCTCCCGAGAACCAGGTGGCCTCGCAGGTAGACAAGCGTATAGATTACTTCGTGGCCAATCTCGGCTCACGCGAGAAAGTGGAGGAGTATTTCCACAAGAGCATGCCGGCGCTGCGCACGCAGCTGATGGACATGATGCGCAACAACTACATCATCGAGCAGGTGCAGAATTCGCTGACCAAGAACGTGAAGGGTACCCCCAACGAGGTGAAGAAATATTACGCCTCGCTGCCAGAGGACAGCATCCCCTACGTGCCGATGCAGGTGGAGGCTCAGATCATCACCATCAATCCCGAGATTCCGCAGCAGGAGATAGACGATATCAAGGCCCGGCTGCGCGAATATTCCGACCGAATCAACAAGGGTGAGGCCGAATTCTCGACCCTGGCCATCGCATACAGCGAGGACGGATCGGCCATGCAGGGTGGCGAGCTGGGCTATCACGGCCGCGCCGACTTCGTGCCGGAGTTTTCGGCCGTGGCATTCAACCTGAACGACCCCAAGAAGGTGTCGCGTATCGTGGAGACCGAGTATGGCTATCACATCATCCAGCTGATAGACAAGCGAGGCGACCAGGTGAACGTGCGTCACATACTTCTCACCCCTAAGGTGGCTGCCAAGGACCTGAACACCGCCGTGGTGCGTCTTGACTCGCTGCGCAAGGAGATAGTGGGAGGTGTGTTCTCGTTCGAGGAGGCCGCGCGCTTTGTGTCGCAGGACAAGGACACCAAGAACAACAAGGGAATCATGATCAATCCCAAGACCGGCAGCAACCGCTTCGAGATGCAGGACCTCCCAGCCGAGGCCGCCGAGAAACTGGAGTTGATGCAACCCGGCGATATTTCGGAAGCGTTCATAATGAAGGATCCGCGCAAGAACCGCGACGTGGTGTCGATAGTGCGCCTCACCAAGCGCATTCCCGGACATAAGGCGACGCTGGCCGATGACTTCAACATGATAAAGGGCATGTATGAGAATTACGAGAAGCAACGTATCCTGAAGGAATGGATTGAAAAGAAAATCAAAAACACGTATACCAAGATAACGGACGGCTGGGAGGGCTGCGAATTCCAGTACGAAGGCTGGATCAAATAAGCGAAGATGCTGAAGGGTAGACAGGCGATAGTATTGATGGTGGCGCTGGCGCTGCTGAGTCTGGCGTGGAGCTGGATCGGCGACGCCCGGGCGCAGTCCGCCAAAAAAACGCCCAAGACCGAGACCTATACGCGTCCCAAGCCGCGCGAGCCCATCAAGCCGCAGATACCGGGAGTGAACAGGTTTCAGGACGACAAGGTGTTTCTGGAGCACGCCGACTCTCTGTTCCGCCCGGCCAATGAATACGAGGAGTTCCAGATAGTGAAGGGAACCGTCAAGTTCCGGCAGGGCGGCATGTGGATGTTCTGCGACTCGGCCTATTACTATCCGGAGAAAAACTCGATGGATGCCTTCGGACACGTGGAGATGCGCCAGGGCGACACGCTGTTCGTATATGCCGACAAGCTGTACTACGACGGTCTGGAGAAACATGCCACACTGGTGCGCGGACCCTCGCGCGACAAGGTGGAGCTGAAGAACCGCACCGTGAACCTGAAGACGGATTCGCTGGACTATGACGTGATGAACGAGCGCGGATGGTACACCACCGGCGGCGTGCTGCAGGACGACGTCAACACTTTGACCTCGATTTACGGCGAATACAGCCCGAACACCAAGCAGGCTAAATTCCGCGATGACGTCAAGCTTGTGAACAACAAGGACGGCTACAAACTGCGCACCAGCGAACTGGACTACAACACCGACACGCACATAGCCGACATCAACACCCATACCGTCATAGAGGGTGCCAACGACACCATCGTGACCACCAAGGGATGGTACGACACGCAGACCGACCACGCGCAGCTCACGTCGCGCTCCACCATCACGCACAGGGACAGCACCAACAACGTGACCTGGCTTGAGGGAGACTCCATCATTTACGACAAGCTGACACGCCTGAGCCGCGCGTATATGTTCCGCGACAAGAGCAAGCACCAGCAGCCCATGGTGCTGACCGACACCGCGCGCAAGGTGCAGCTGATAGGAGGCTACGGCGAATACAACGACTCGACACGCACGGCCATGGCCACGGAATACCCGCTGCTGATAGAATATTCGCGCCCCGACTCGCTGTTCCTGCGTGCCGACACCATACTGTCGTTCATAGTGCAGGAGATGGTATGGCCCGATTCACTCGACAACATGCTGTCGGCCGCCACACGCGCGCGACTCGCGCGCTTCGAATCGCTGCAGCAGATAGCCGACTCCATGCCCGTTGTGCTGTCGCTGCTGCCCTATAAGTTCCAATTGCCCGGCTGGGGCATACAGCCGGCGCAACCGGAGTCGGAATCAGAGTCGGAATCGGAGTCGGAATCAGAGCCATCAGAAAGTCCCGACAGCGTCTATACTTCCGAAGACTTTAAGGACATTAAGGACCCTAAGGACTCTAAGGACCTTAGGGACTTTAAAGACCTTACCGACCTTACCGACCTTACCACCCCTTCAGACTCGGCTTCCCTCAACAGTCCGGCTGCCGTCGACACGGTGCCTCCGGCACCGCCCGGACCCAGGCTCGACAAGCTCGGCCGCGACTCGGCCTTCATGATACCCAAGGACTTCCACGTGGCCAAGGCCATCGGCAAAGCGCGTTTCTTCAACAAGGACGCGCAGGGTGTGGCCGACACCATGATATACGTGCAGCACGACTCGATGATGTACATGCTACGCAAGCCTCTGGTATGGAGCGGCGAGCGTCAGGTGATGGGCAATCGCATAGACCTGCATCTCAATGACTCCACAGTGGACTGGGCATATCTGCCAGAATCGGGCATACTCGGCGAGCATGTGGACGAGGACTTCTATCAGCAGCTGTCGGGAACGAAGATGAAGGCCTTTATCGACAACGAGATGATAAAGCGTCTGGAAGTGGAAGGCAATGTGCAGACCATAGTATTGCCGCAGGAATCGGATTCGACCGTGAACAAGTTGGTGAACGCCGAAAGCTCGTATCTGACCATAGACTTCGTTGACGGCAAGCTGGACCATCTCAAGATGTGGCCCGATGTGTCGGGTACCGTTACGCCGATAGGGCAGGTGAAGCAGTCGCAGAAATTCCTGCAGGGCTTCCGATGGCTGGACATGCTCAGGCCGCAGCGAGGATGGTATGGCGACAGGGTCCGCTGGATAGACGAACTCGGCGAGGTTCCGGAAGAACTGGAGCGATGGTTCAGGGAGGCGTCACCCATCAAGGCCGCGCCGCCCAAGCCGTCGGAGTACAAGGGAATGGTGCGCACGGTCAAAAAGCAGGGGAAATAGTCTATGAGCGATATAATCAAGCTGCTGCCGGATTCGGTGGCCAACCAGATAGCGGCCGGCGAGGTGATACAGCGGCCGGCGTCGGTGATCAAGGAACTTGTAGAGAACTCGGTCGATGCGGGCGCCACGGAAATCAACATCGTTATACGTGATGCCGGCAAGACACTGATACAGGTGCGGGACAACGGCACGGGAATGTCGGAGACGGACGCCCGCATGGCGTTTGAACGCCATGCTACGTCCAAGATACGACAGGCCGGCGACCTCTTTACACTTCACAGCATGGGCTTCCGCGGTGAGGCATTGCCATCAATCTGCGCCATATCTGAAGTGGAGCTGAAAACGCGCAAGAGCGGCGAACAGTTGGGCACGCATCTTGTCATAGAGGCATCGAAGGTAAAGAGCCAGCAGCCCATAGCCACTGACCAGGGAACGGTGATAGCCGTGAAGCGCCTGTTCTTCAACGTGCCGGCACGGCGCAAGTTCCTGAAGAGCGACAGTGTGGAACTGAGCAACATCATGCGCGAGTTCGAGCGACTGGCACTGGTGAACCACAGACTGCGCCTCGGCATAGACACCGGATCGCGCGTCATAGAGCTGCGCCCCGGCACATTGCGCCAGCGCATAGAGGATATATGGAAAAACACGCTTAAGAGCGACCATCTGCTACCGGTGGACATCGACACGCCGATAGTGAAGATAGAGGGCTTCATATCGCGTCCCGAATTCGCGCGCAGGCGCAATCCGCTGCAGTATCTGATAGTGAACGGCCGCAACATGCGACATCCCTATTTCCACAAGGCCATAACGGCATGCTACGAGAATCTGATAGCTCCCGGCACGCAGCCCTGTTACTTCATAGTGTTCACGGTGAGTCCCGACACCATCGACGTGAACATACATCCCACCAAGAACGAGATAAAGTTCGAGAACGAGAATGCGATATGGCCTATCCTGACGCAGGCGGTCAAGACATCGTTGGGCAAGTTTTCGGCCGTGCCGAGCATCGACTTCAATTCCGACGAGCTTGACGTGCGTCCGTTGCAGCAGGGCGAGATGCCGAAAGCTCCGGATATGGGATTCCGGCCCGATTACAATCCCTTCGAGGAAATGAAGCGTCACGCCATAGGTCAGAACTACCGTCCCACACAGGTGACGCGTAACTGGAGCGACATGTATCCGGATCCGGCCGTTAACCGTAATTCCGCACGACAGGAGACACCCGTCGGGCGGATGCCGGCTCTTGATTCCGGCGACATGACGTCGGGAATGGGTGCGATATGCATACAGTTCAATCAGAAATACATCATAACGACTCAGGGCGAGCGTCTGTTAGTGATAGACCAGCATAGGGCGCATGTCAAGATACTATATGAGGAGTATCTGCAGCGTGCGGGTCATCAGGATGTGGTGTCGCAGCCGCTGATGTTTCCCGAGAAGGTGACTCTGGACGAAAGCCAGCAGATGGCATTGGCCGGCGTACTCGGCAACATGGAGGGCCTCGGTTTCTCGCTGGAGTATCTCAGCGACAGCGACTGGCAGATCAATGCCGTGCCGTCGATGGTCAAGGCGCACGAGGCCAAGGATGTGCTGCTGCGTGTGCTTGATTCAGTCACCGAGGATTCCGTGAACTACGGCAACGAATATCATCCCGGTGCCACGTTGCGGCAGAAGGTGGCTCTGGTCATGGCCCGTTCCGGCGCCATCCGCCGTGGCGTAAAGCTATCCAACCGCGAGATGGAGGACATCATAGCACGTCTGTTCGCACTGCCCGATCCGTCGCTGACACCAAACGGCAACAAGGTCTACACCCTGATCAACGAGTCCGGCATCGCCTCGATGCTGTAAATTGTTCCTTCGATAGTCTAAAATGATGATTTGTTCCTTTGATGGTACAAAACGACTATTTGTTCCTTCGATGGTCTTAAATGGCGATTTGTTCCTTTGATGGTTTATTTTGAAAAAGTGTTCCGACAATGGAACATTTTTATTATATTTGCAGGAAAATAGGTATGAGTATGGAAATATTGAAACGCAGATATAAAAAGCTTCTGTCAGAAGTTAAGACTGATATCCATAGGTTCCTGTATTATGAAATAGACTGGAACCAACCGTTGATAGGCATCAAGGGCCAGAGAGGAGTGGGTAAGACCACCCTTATGTTGCAGCGCATAAAAGAGACGGATCCCTCTGGCAGTGCGTCGTTCTATGCTTCACTTGACAATCTATGGTTTTCAGAACACAGTCTGATAGAATTAGCAGAACTACTGATAGTGCAGGGAGTGTCTAATCTATATCTTGACGAGGTGCACCGTTTCCCAGGTTGGGAAAGGCAGGTAAAGAATCTATATGATTCATATCCTGAGCTTCATGTGGTGTTTACGGGCTCGTCGTTGCTGGTGATTGACAACTCGATAGGAGATTTGTCAAGACGGGCGTCGATGTACCGATTACCGGGACTGTCATTCAGGGAGTTTCTGATGTTTGAAGGGGCTGAACCGATGAATCGGTTGTCTCTTAACGACATACTGTACTCCCATGAGACCATCGCCCCGTCGGTATCCGCCGGGATAGATGTCTTGTCGCATTTCAGGACGTACATGAAGAAAGGATATTATCCTTATTATAAGTCAATGCGCCTGGAGGATTATTATTCACGATTGGACCAGATTGTGTCGACAGTTGTGGAATCGGATATTCCGGCTGTGGAGAACAGAATCGATTATGAGACATTGATAAAGGCCAAGCGGCTTATCGGCATAGTGGCCGGGTCGCAGCCCTATCAACCGAACATGAACACCCTTGCCGGTGTGATGGGTACCAATCGTGCCCAATTGTTGAAGCTGTTCGATCTTCTGGATCGTGCCGGAATTATCCGGCAGATTTTCTCCGTTGCGAATAATCCTACGGGGTTGGCAAAACCTCAGAAAGTGCTTCTTGACAATGCTTCGCTTATGTATGCGTTGGGTTCTCCCAAAATCGGAGCGGAGAGGGAATGCACATTTGCATCCCAGCTGAGTATGGGACACCGCGTGGGTTATGCCAGGAACGGAGATTTTATAATAGACAATCGCTATCTATTCGAAATAGGCGGTAAAGGAAAGGGATTCGCTCAAATCAAGGAT
This sequence comes from uncultured Bacteroidales bacterium, assembly GCA_900542185.1. Taxonomy (GTDB): domain Bacteria; phylum Bacteroidota; class Bacteroidia; order Bacteroidales; family Muribaculaceae; genus Lepagella. The sequence continues at coordinate 5,090 of UQMZ01000028.1, read as the reverse complement.
ATTCCGGACAGCTATGTCGTTGCCGACGACATAGAGTTTGGATTCGGCAACAAGATACCGTTGTGGCTATTCGGTTTTGTTTACTAACGTAATCGATACTCAATTATATATTTAGACAATAGGTAGAGAATAAGGAGGACTACGATATGGAGAATGAAATGTTGAACGGATTGGAATGCGGATTTCCGTGGGCGGAGGCGATGAACTGCGCCGTGACCGTGTGCGACAAGGAGGGAGTGATTGTGTACATGAACCATAAGTCGCGCGAGACGTTCTGCAAGGACGGCAGGTCGTTGATAGGCACGAATCTGTTCGGTTGTCATCCGGAACACGCGCGCGAGAAGATACGCTATATGCTGTCTACGGGCGAAAGCAATAGCTATACCATTCAGAAGCATGGCGTCCGGAAGATGATATACCAGACACCGTGGCGCGACACGACGGGAGCCATAGCCGGCATGGTGGAAATCTCCATGGTGATACCGGCCGAGATGCCCCATTACAACCGCGACTAAATTTGCCGTTACAGCAGGCGTATTATGCTGGTGATAACCTTAGTGCTCTCCTGACGGTCAAGAGCCTTGGATCCTAATATTCTTTTACGTGATATTATGGCACCGTTAGATAACCCGAAAAGGACCGTCAGATCTGTGGAGCGGATTCCGCATTTTATTAACAATGATAAATGCAATTCTTCTGTCGTAAGCTTTCCTTTCGTCAGAATCATCAGATTGTTGACGAATTGAGGAGATACACTAAGTACGATTCCCTTCAGTTCGTCAAACATCTGATCTTCAATGCATGTCTTGTTTCTGATATTTTGCAAGATTCGGAAATATATATCAGATGTCAGAATCTCGTCGGGAACCGATTGTGCAGCTGATTGGCTGTACAGTTCCATCAACTCCTTGTGAAGTCTTTTGCGAAGTGTTGACTGTGTGTTGGGAGTTGATAGACAGAATGAATCGGAATCTATTGAAGTTTCAACCGTTGCATTGTCTTCATGTAATTTAGACACATCAGAATCCTTTAGTTTCCGTTTCAATTCCTCAAGAGCGTCAAGGTCATTTCGCATGCCGATAATAATTGCCTTATCGCGATATTTTACATATAACAGAATAATGACTAAGATCAGGGAAAGGATTGCAATGCATACAATTGCCCAAGTCAGTCGTTCGTTGTCTTTTACAGTCTTTTCTTTCTCCCGCTCATGTATGCTATAGTTATACTGCGCTTCCTGCATCAATGACAATTCATTCCGGTTGTCGTCAAAATAGTCCTCAAGAATATTCTTGTATTCGGAATAATAGCGGTTCAAGGTATCAGGATGCAACATTTGTCTGAACTCCGGAGACAGGATAATGCGGTATCCGGTTTTTTTATTGCTCAGATCCTCGCTAATAACCAATTCATGCGCGTACATAAAGGCTGTATCCATAATTCCGGCTTCACGATATATGTCGGCTGCAAATGCAAGAGCAAAATTGCGGGAGTGTCGGCTAACCAAGTCCGGTGTATGCCTGACTATAGTCAGAGCGGATGTCAAATCTCCTTTTGCCTCCTTCACTCCGGCAAGAAGAACACGGGTTTCAGCTAAAAAATCCCTTGGGAAATTAGTTGTTGTATACAACGCTTCAGTCAGCATCGAATCTGCAAGATTCAGATATCTGGTGCGAGCAGAATCTGATTCTTCCATTGTGCCTAAATCGTAATATGTTGAACCAAAACTTCGCTGAGCATGTACTATTGACACAGAATCATGAGCTTTGGTTGCTTGTTCAAGCATTTCGTAATTGTAAGGGATTGCTTCGTTATATAGTCGTAATTTAGATAATAACGCTACAGTTTGACTGCATATACGACTTCTTAAATCAGAATTATCAGAAGTCAATTCTATATTATCTAAAGCGTTTTGATAATATTGCAAAGCTGTTGGATAATCTCCGATATCAGAATAAACGCGCCCTACGTAATATAACACTTCATTATAAACTTGTACATCTGAATTAGATTCATAATATTTCATCACGTCAAGAATAATGCTATCGGATTCATGAGGAATAAAAGCTTTATCCTTAGCTTTAATTGTCAAAAAATCGTAGAAATGTCTGTCATGTTCAGAAAGGGCGTTTGAATTAATACTGTCGAGCATATTCAGAGCCTCCTCCGGTTGGTCGGATGCAATTGCTGCAATATTTGTTAACCTTGCATCATTTTTTTGTTTATGAGAACAACCTATTGTCGCTATTAGAAAAAGAGCTGACATCGCTATTCCAATAAATATTTGTATACCTTTAAAACGTTTCATGCGTTGTTGTTTCAAATATGTAATTGCAAAGATAGTGAAAAATTTGATTATTTCATTGTATGTCATCTTATCAAGGTCTTTATCAAAGCCATATTTTTAATTAATTTAGTCAAAAATCATAGATTCGGTCGTGTCGCATCATCAATTATCAATCATGTATTGAAATAATAGGGAGTCCATTTTAAATAACAATAATGTGTAACTGTCATAAAATCAGTGCTTAAATATAATCAATCATTTTTCAATCATTTTTCAATCAAAATTCAATCATTAAAAACTTGACAATTGATTTCTTGGTGTATAATTTTGCAAATGAAACAAAAAACATAATGTATGAAAAAAATAGTAACAATAATAAGCATTATATTTATTGCTTCCATATTTACTCCTGCATCAGCATATTCCTCTATTTTGAAAAAATCAATAGAACTCAAAAAATATCCGCGGCGTCATAAGAACACAGATCCAATGCACCAAAGAATTCCAACGGCGATGATTTGCTGTTATGTGGATTCAGAAAATGGCATTGAGCAACTTGATACCTCTGATATCGAGACTTACGAAATCTGGGATATAGAGGATACAACTCCGGTTGTGGTATATGAAGACCAGTATAGCTTTGCCGATTACATACTAAGTAATCCTCCAAGTTACTTGATAAAACTATATTCCCCTGAATATATTTATATCGGAAGGGTGGAATAAGACTATTGTGTTTGATATATAGTTAATTAACTTAATAATAAAGGCCTAACAATCTAACAATCAGAATTATGAAAAAGCTAAGTATTATTGCGGCGCTGGTTCTGTCAGCTTGTTGGCTGACAGGCTGCGTCAGCAACCAGATTGAGCCACCGGCTCAGATAGGGCAGCTGAACACAGAGGGTGTAAACAATCCCTATCATATTACAGAGGACGAGGCTCTTGCAAACTTAGAGGCGTTCTTTGCAGCCAACAATCAGGGACAGACCAGAACTTCGACCCCGATGCCTTGCATCAAAAAGATAACAGGCGTAAAGAATCATGACCGTGCTACCCGAGGCGAAACGGGCGATTCCACAATACTGTTGTATATAGCGAATTTCGATGATGAACAGGGATTCGCGCTCCTTTCGGCAGACAAACGCGTTTCTTCGCTGGTAGTAGGAGTATCCGAAAAGGGAGAAATAAGCGAAGAGATACTGGAGTTTTATGATAGATTGATTAGTGAACGACCATTGTATAAAGGATTTCCTCTTGATGGGCCAGGATTCTACACAGATACAATACCGGGTGGAGATACCGAAACATTCATCAATCCCAATACTGTAGATTTTTATATTGAGAAAGAAGACGACTATCTTATCGGGAATTTGGATACATCAGGATATGAGTTACTCAATCCTATTGGGGATACAAATATTGCACCCATAGAGCAACTTGAATTATTTATAATAGATTGCGCGATCAATTACGTACGTAGTAATATTAAAAACGTTACTGTCAATGATAATAAATTAGCGGACCGGCCGATATCTGAATGGGAGAATCCAGGAGGCGCAGGCGGGGGAGGTACCATTCATGTCGAGGAAACAGATGTGGTAATTGTCGGTCCCCTTCTCTCAGATTTTGTGTATTGGAGGCAAGAAGGCAACCTAAATAAATATTTCCCCTTGGCACATGATCCTCTTACATTAGGAATCGTACAGGCTGCAACCGGATGTTATCCGTTGGCTTTAGCTAAGATTCTGGCTCATAATAGAAGGCCGGAAGTATTCACATATCATGGACATACTTTCGATTGGAATATCATTAGTAATGACAGAAGTGGGTCATCAGATGAGGCTGCCTTTTTCTTAAGGGCAGTAGCAGACGGGTGCAATCCATGGTATTTCGCCAGTGGAACTTTCGTATTTCCAAAAAGGGCTGCACGTTTCCTAAAAAGAAATGAATATACGAATGTGGATAATAAAAAGTATTCGTTTGACCGCATAAAGAGCATGATAGATAACAATCGTCCTTTAGCAATCTGTGGAATGCCTGATCTTGATGTAAAGCGAGCTCATGCATGGAATATTGACGGATACAGAACATCTAAGTACGGCTCAAAGGAAGTGAAAATGATACATTGCGATTTCGGGTGGGGAGGAAATTACAACGGATACTATGTGGATAATTGTTTCAATCTTGGAAGTGACGATAATATCTATGATGGTCGGCACGAAAATGATGACAGAACGCTTAACAGTTACAACAGATTATTAATGTACGAATAAACCGACACTAAAAATATCTGAGCTAATAGGTGAGTTGCTCATCTATTAGCTCAGATATAAAGGAATATTATTGTACCATTTTGCCTAATTCATTATTAGCCATTATGATTTGTGAAATATATTAATATAAAACTCGTTAAGTTGAAAAACGATTTCTTATGAACCATAAACGCTATTTACAATTGATTCGGATATTCATATTATTGGTCCTGTCAGTGACTGTATTGACCGGTTGTGACTTTAATCTTCGGGATAAGAGATTTCCGCGTAAAATAACGTTTCCAAGTGAGGGCGATACCATTACTTCAAATTTGGATTTTACTGAGTTTCACGTTAAACGGTATGTTTCTGACACTACCGATGATTTTTCAATATTAGATTACGATACCATATATGGCAGAGGTTGGTTTCAAGTCGAGGTGTCATCCGAGGATAGAACCACCCGTTTCATGGTGGGACCAAACATGACAGGCTATAAACTGTCTCTTATACACATCTCCGAGCCCACGAGACTAGCGCTCATCTCG
>UQMZ01000027.1 GCA_900542185.1 uncultured Bacteroidales bacterium | reverse complement strand
AAAAATAATAACCACTAAAAAATTTTTTAAGTGTCTACTTTTTAGGTCCGGTACAAGTTCGGAAGTGAAATCATGCCATGTTCGGAAGTGAAATCATGCCATGTTCGGAAGCGCAATCGCGCCATCTTTGGAAATAGAATCGTGCCATCTTTGGAAATGTAATCGCGCCATGTTCGGAAGTTGAAATACATTATTGGAATTTATTTATTTGGATATTAAATAAATAATCACTACTTTTGCGTCACCAAAATAAAGATTTATGAATACTTATAATCCGAGAATTATAGATCGTCTTTTAAGTGATGAACTTGACGCAATGGGCGCAATTATTTTAGAGGGACCTAAGGCTTGTGGCAAGACCACCACGGCGGAACAACGTGCGCACAGCACCATATTTATGGACGATCCTGTAAGATGCAATCAGTATCTACAGATGGTCGAGACCGATATATCCTATATTCTTCGTGGAGAAACACCCCGGCTTATAGACGAGTGGCAGATTGCACCCAAAATATGGGACGCCGTCAGGTATGAGGTTGACCATAGACGCGATGACGGCCAATTTATTCTTACAGGTTCTGCAGTGCCTCCTAAACAAAACAGGGACGAGATGAAACACAGCGGCACAGGCCGTTTTTCATGGCTTATGATGCGCCCTATGACACTTTGGGAATCGCACGACTCCAACGGAGCCGTCAGTATGGCCGATCTGTTCACACAAGGGAATACCGAGCCGATCAGAGGCATTAATGATTTGAAGCTGGAGGACATTGCTTTCCTGACATGTCGCGGCGGTTGGCCACGAGCCGTGGACAAGGGGCGCGAAAAATCAGCTCTGCGCCATGCCATAAATTATTACGAGGCCATAGTCCGGACAGATTTGTCTCGTGTCGACGATGTGGAACGGGATCCGCAAAGAGTCCGCAGGGTGATGCGTTCATACGCAAGGCATCAGGGCACCCAGGCCAGCATAGCGACTATCATGGAAGACGTGGCACTCAACGATTCGTCCGAAATCAGCGACAAGACCATCTATTCCTATATAAATGCTCTTAAAAGCATCTTTGTGATTGAGGATATGCCGGCATGGAGTCCTAATCTGCGAAGCAAATCTGCCATAAGGACACTCGACACACGATACTATGTCGATCCGTCGGTGGCTTGTGCCGCGCTTGGCCTCGGACCGAATGACTTGATCAATGACCTGAACACGTTCGGACTTCTGTTCGAGACCTTGTGCGTTAGGGATCTGAGGGTTTATGCACAGTCTCTTGATGGCTCGGTGTTTCACTTCAGGGATAAAACCGGATTGGAATGTGATGCTGTCGTCCATCTACGAAACGGGGATTTCGGCCTGATTGAAATCAAACTCGGAGGAGACAGGCTAATCGAGGAAGGGGCCAAAAATCTGTTGACGTTAAAGGATCGCATTGATACAACCCGCATGAAGGCCCCCTCGTTCACTATGATTCTTACGGCCGTGGGCGACTATGCCTATACACGCACGGACGGGGTGATTGTCGTGCCTATCGGATGCCTGAAACCATAGTAATATGTCATTATCCGCGCTGAGGAACAAAAATGCCTCAAGTAATCACTATTCACTCATCACTAATCACAACCCTGTTGATAACTTTTTGGAGAAAATAAAGTCTTTTTTGTGTTTTCAGTTGTAAATTATTTACAAAAAATAACTAACTTTACACCCAAATTTCCAATTAGGGAGCCGGAGCGAAAATGGAAAAGGAGATCTATCACATACCTGCACTGCTGACAGAAAGTATTGACGCATTAAACATCAATGCTTATGGTAGTTATGTGGATGCCACATTTGGCGGCGGCGGTCATTCGCGCGCCATTCTCCAGAGACTCAGTTCCGCGGGACACCTTTACGGTTTCGACCGCGATATCGACGCCCTGCAAAACGCTCCCGACGATTCCCGGTTTACATTTGTACACTCCGACTACCGGTTTATCCCCAATTTCCTGCACTATTACGGCTGTGACAAGGTGGATGGCATCTTAGCTGACCTCGGCGTTTCGTTCCATCACTTCGACAGCGGCGAACGCGGTTTCTCGTTCCGCGAGGAGGCTCCACTTGACATGCGTATGAATCAGAAAGGGGAGAGGACTGCCGCCAGGATCATCGCCGAGGCGTCGCCCGAAAAGCTTGAGAGCATCTTCCGCGCATACACTGACCTGAAACGGCCCCGACTGCTTGCCAACGCCATAGTGAAGGCGCGCTCCGTCTCCCCCATCCTGACCACGTCACAGCTTACAGACACCCTGACTCCGACCCTCAACCCCAAGAACCTGAAGAAAGACCTGGCACAGGCATTCCAGGCTCTGCGCATCGAGACCAATGACGAGCTGCACTCGTTGCAGCGGCTGTTGCTCAACTCCCTGTCGGTGCTCAAGCCCGGCGGCCGCTTCGCCATCATTACCTATCACAGCATTGAGGACAGGATGGTCAAGAACTTTTTCCGCTCCGGCAATCTGGAAGGAAAAGTGAAGCAGGACTTCTACGGCCGCGTGCTGACGCCCTGGAAACAGATAACGCGCAACCCTGTCGTGCCATCCGCAGAAGAGATTGAACGCAATCCACGCTCCCGATCAGCCAAACTCAGAGTGGCCGAATTAATTAATGACAACAACTGAAACACATAACTCCTCGTATTGATGTCACTATTTAATAAAAAGGGTAAGAACAGACACACACCCTCCAAGAGCAAAAAGAAAACACCGGGATGGGTGGCCGAACTGCGTTACGGACAATCGATCTCTCTTGAGTTTTTCCGTGCCAACGCCTGGCTCATAATGGTAATCGTAGTGGTGGTGATAGCCCTTATGGGACTCCGCTACAAGACCCGTACGCGCATGGAGGAAATCAAGCAGCTTACCTCCGAACTGCAATTGGCCGAAAGCACCATGCTCGATGAAAAATCGAAATATATGACACTGGTGCGCGAAACAGAAATGAAAAAGATGGTACAGGAGCGCGGCCTTCCTTTGGAATTCCAGGAACAGCCTCCCTATATCCTATCCGGCAGCAAATGAATATTTACAATCAACATGACAATTGACAGGATTTAGCTATGGCCAAAAGCACGAAACGCAATAACAAGAAACATATACTCGGTCGCTATGCGTTCATAGTGATCGCATGCGTTGTGGTGGGTCTGGGAATACTTTTCAAGCTATTCGAAACCACCGTAGTTGAGGCTTCGGCATGGAACGCGCGCAGCAAAGCCATATTCTCCAAGATAGACACCATCGCTCCGGAGCGCGGCAACCTTCTGTCGGACAACCATAATATTCTGGCGTGCAATCTGCGAGTGTACGACATACTGCTTGACCTGCGTCACAGCAAGATTCAGAAGATGATGCATATCGACATGGATTCGGTATATGCATTGGCCGATTCCCTCGACAAATATTATCCGCGACGCAAGGACCTGACGAACCCGGACTCGCTGGCCAAATATTCATGGCGTACCAAACTGAAACGGGAGTTCGAAAAGGACCCCGAGAAACGCACACGCGCCCTGCGAATGGTCAAGAACGGCTCGCTGCAGGACTACGAAAGGGTAAAATATTTCCCATTTATAGCCAAATGGCATAAGACCAGCAACACGCCGCTGTACAAGACTCCGCGCTACAAGCGTACTTATCCCTACGGCAAGATGGCCTACCGCAGCATCGGCCGGGTGAATCAGAACGCCCAGACACGTCAGACGCACGGATACTCCGGTCTGGAGCGGGACCTCGACTCGCTGCTGTACGGCAAGCCTGGACTGGCCAAGAAAGTGGCCATGACCTCGGGCATCGGCAACTGGACCACTACCCCACCCCGCCGTGGCTACGATATATGCACCACCATCAACATCGACCTGCAGGATATGCTGGAGGAGGAGCTGCACAAGATATGCGAGGAAGCCAACGCCGTGTGGGGCACCGCGATACTGATGGAGGTCAAGACAGGTGAGATCAAGGCCATCTCCAACATCGAGAAGCTGGACGACGGCACCTACGGCGAGGCCCTGAACCGCGCCGTACAGGCTTACGAGCCAGGCTCGGTAATGAAGCCCATATCGCTGATGATCGCGTTCGAGGACGGTCTTGTAAAGAACGTCACCGACATGGTGGACTGCTCCCCCTTCATGCGCACCAACGACCCCCACGGCTCGGGGCCCAAGACCATGAAGCAGGTGATAGAGCAGTCATCCAACACCGGCATAGCCCGAGTGATATTCCGGGGCTATGCCAAGAATCCCGAGAAATGGTACGACCGTATGGCCGGCCTGGGATTCTTCGAGCCGATTCGCTCGGGCATCTACGGCGAGTGCACGCCGCGAATCCGCCGCCTGATAGACCATGACTCGCGCGGCAACAACATCACCATGACGGCGCGTCACCTGGACCTGGCCCGCCAGGCATACGGCTACAACACGGAGCTTCCTCCCCTGTTCACGCTGTCGGTGTACAACGCCATAGCCAACGACGGCAAGTACGTGCGTCCGCACCTGGTGCGCAGCCTCATCGACGAGAACGGTCGCGATTCCATCCTGCCCATACAGTACATCCGTCCGCAGATATGCAGTCCGGAGACGGCGGCCAAGGTGCGCGAGTGCATCCGCGAGGTGGTGTGGGGCGAGCATGGCACGGCACGCGCCGTGCGCGACGACCGCGTGGAGATAGCCGGCAAGACCGGCACCGCTTTCCCGGTTGAAAACGGACAATATAACCGCGCCCAGCGACGTTACGCATTCGCAGGGTTCTTCCCCTACGAGAATCCGCAGTACAGTTGCATGGCCCTGGTGCTGGCCGGCGGCGGCAACTCCGCCAACCGCACCTCCGGCCAGGTCGTCAAGAACATGGCCATCAAGATGTATAGCCGCGGCATGCTGCACAATGCCTCCGACTACGCCATCGAGAAACGGCAGTCCAAGCCGGTGATCGCAGCTTCGTCGCACGACAACACGAGCCGTATCGCCAACATGACGGGGGCTCGCTCGGTGCGCCGTCTCAAGGCAAATGACGTATCCGACATGGGCAGAATGCCCAACCTTATAGGATATGACGCGGCTTCGGCCATACGAATTATGGAACAGCGCGGCATCAACGTGCGCATCAGCGGCACGGGGTATGTCCGCTCGCAGTCCATACCCGTCGACACCCCTCTCAGACGGGGACAGACACTGGTGCTCAGACTTAAGATTTAGGTATGAAGTATGAGTGACGAGTGACGAGGTAATAATAGATAAGATATTTAGACAATATAAGATATGACTATGAAACTGTCACGCCTGCTGCAGGATATAGACACACTGCAGATCATTGGCGATCCGGAACGAAATATCGAAAGTCTGCAAAGCGACTCGCGCCTTGTGGAAAAGAATGGCATGTTCGTGGCCGTGCACGGCACCACCACCGATGGACACAAATACATTCCGATGGTGGCTTCCACCCATGTGGGAGCCATAGTGTGCGAGGAACTCCCCTCGCAGATCGTGAACGGCATAACCTACATCCAGGTGGCCGATACGGCGGAGGCCTTAGGCAAACTTGCCTCGGCATGGTACGGACACCCCAGTTCTAAGCTGAAACTGGTAGGAGTGACCGGCACCAACGGCAAGACCACCACGGCTACCCTGCTCTATGAGATGGCGCGCCTGGAGGGTTACAAGGCCGGACTTCTCTCCACAGTGTGCAACTATGTGGACGGACGCGCCGTGCCCGCCACACACACCACGCCCGACCCGCTGCCGCTGAACCAGCTCCTGGCCGAGATGGTGGAGGCCGGCTGCGACTACGCCTTCATGGAGGTTTCGAGCCACGCAGCACATCAGAAACGTATCGCCGGCCTGAAGTTCAAGGGGGGCATCTTCTCCAACCTGACACGCGATCACCTGGACTATCACGGCACGGTCGAGAACTACCGCGACGCCAAGAAGATGTTCTTCGACTCGCTGCCCGCCGACGCATTCGCGCTCGTGAACGCCGACGACAAGTCGGGCCTCTATATGACGCAGAACACCAAGGCGAAGGTCTACACCTATTCGCTGCGCACCGACGCCGATTTCCGCACCAAGGTTATCGAGACGCGTCTGGACGGCACCCTGCTGTCGTTCAACGGCCACGAGGTAGAGGTGAACTTCACGGGCCGCTTCAACGCCTACAACCTGACGGCCGTGTTCGGCGGCTCCATACTGACCGGTTTCCCCGAGGAGGAGGTATTGGTGAACATGAGCCGGCTCGTGCCTGTGGCCGGACGTTTCCAGACGTTCCGCAGCGCCGACGGACAGGTTACGGCCATCGTGGACTATGCCCACACGCCCGACGCGCTGGTGAACGTGCTTGACACCATCCGCGAGATAGTGGGTCCCGACGGCATCGTCACGACCGTGGTGGGCGCCGGCGGCAACCGCGACCACGGCAAGCGTCCCATGATGGCGCGTGAGGCCGCATGCCGCTCCGACCGCCTCATCCTGACCAGCGACAACCCCCGCGACGAAAATCCCGAGGACATCATCAACGACATGAAGAAGGGCCTGATGCCCCAGGAACTGCGCCATACACTCTGCATCACCGACCGCCGCGAGGCCATCCGCACCGCTCTGCAGACTGCCGAGCCCGGAAGCGTGGTGCTCATAGCCGGCAAGGGCCACGAGCCCTACCAGGAGGTGAAAGGCGTGCGCCATCACTTCGACGACCGCGAGGAGGTACAGAACGCTTTCAACGAAATGAAGTAAACAGGAATTGAAATAGAAGTAAACAGGAGTTGAAATAACAGCTGAGAATCATGATTTACTGGTTGTTGCAGCAATTCAGCGACTTCGACTTTCCGGGTCGCAACCTGATGGGGTACATCACCTTCCGCGCGGGCGTATCGTTCGCGCTGGCCCTGCTGGTGGCCCTGGTGTTCGGCCATGCCATAATCCGCCGCCTGCGCATGATGCAGATAGGGGAGGACGTGCGCAATCTCGGCCTGGAGGGACAGGTGCAGAAGAAAGGGACGCCCACCATGGGAGGCATCATCATAATCCTCTCGACACTTGTGCCTTGTCTGCTGATGGGCAATCTCGGGAACATATACCTGATACTGATGATTGTCGCCACGTTGTGGATGGGCAGCATCGGATTCCTGGACGACTACCGCAAGTTCAAGTTCCACAACAAGGACGGCCTGAAAGGGCAATATAAGGTGATAGGGCAGGTGGGCCTCGGTCTGCTGGTAGGCGTCACGATGTGGCTGTCGCCCCAGATTGTGATGAGCGAGAACTTCGAGACCCACGCATCCGTCAACACCGAGAATATCGAGAACGTAGACGCGGCCCAGACTCCTGAAGCCGAGACCGTTTCCACCAAGGTGATAGTCAGCAAGGAACAGATCAAGTCGCCGCAGACCACCATTCCGTTCGTGAAGAACAACAACTTCAACTACGAGTGGCTCACGTCGTGGGTCAAGGACAAAGAGGCGGCCAAGACATTAGGCTGGCTGGTGTTCGTTCTCGTGGTGATAGTAGTAGTGACGGCGGTATCCAACGGCGCGAATCTGACCGACGGCGTCGACGGTCTGTGTGCCGGCACCTCGGCAATAATCGGCGTGGCTTTGCTGATCATGGCCTACCTCGGAGGTAACGTGATATACTCCAGCTATCTGAACATCATGTACATACCCGGCTCGGAGGAGCTTGTGGTGTTTGCCGGCGCGTTCATCGGAGCCTTAGTGGGCTTCCTGTGGTACAACACATTCCCGGCACAGGTGTTCATGGGCGACACCGGCTCGCTCACATTGGGCGGTATCATAGCCGTGTTCGCCATCCTGATACGTAAGGAGCTGCTGATTCCGTTGCTGTGCCTCGTGTTCTTCCTCGAGGACCTGTCGGTGCTGATGCAGGTTTCCTATTTTAAATTCACCAAGAAGAAATATGGCGAGGGACGCCGCATCTTCAAGATGACGCCGCTGCACCATCATTTCCAGAAAGAGGCGCAGCCCGGAGCCCTGGTGCTATGGAACAAGCCGGCCATGCCCATGCACGAATCCAAGATCGTCACAAGGTTCTGGATCGTGAGCATCCTGCTGGCGGCCCTTACTTTCGTAACATTGAAAATCAGATAATCAAGACTTTAGAAAGATAATAGCAAGATATGGCAAAGGAATTCATGGTAGTGCTCGGAGGCGGGGAGAGCGGCGTAGGCGCCGCCGTCCTGGGCAAGGGTAAGGGTTATGACGTCCTGGTGTCGGATTCCGGCATCATAGGCGACGAACATCGCCGTATTCTTGACGACGAACATATAGAATACGAGGAGGGAGGCCACTCTGTTGACCGCATCATGACGGCCTCGCTGGTAATCAAGAGCCCGGGCATTCCCCCCACGGCTCCGCTGGTGCAGGCGTTGGCCGAAAAGGGGACACCCATACTGAGCGAGATAGAGTTCGCCGGCCGCTACACCGACGCCAAGATGGTGTGCATCACCGGCTCCAACGGCAAGACCACCACTACCCTGCTCACCTACCACATACTGCGTCAGGCGGGCATGAACGTCGGACTGGCCGGCAACGTAGGCAAGAGTCTGGCGCTGCAGGTGGCCCGCGAGCACCACGACGTGTACGTAATCGAACTCAGCTCGTTCCAGCTGGAGAACATGTACGATTTCAAGGCCGACGTGGCCGTGATAATGAACATCACGCCCGACCACATGGACCGCTACGACCATAAGATGGAGAACTATGTGGCCGCCAAGTTCCGCATCCTGCAGAACCAGACCAAAGAGGATTTCTTCATCTACTGGCAGGACGATCCCGTAGTGACCGCGCAGATAGCGCAGGTGCAGTCCGAGGCGCGCCGCCTCCCCTTCGGCGAGATGCGCGAGCAGGACACCGCCGCGTGGGTGGACGACAACAACATAGTGCACTATCACACCCCGATGGATGTGTTCGAGATTCCGCGCGACCGTCTGTCGCTGCCGGGTCTGCACAACCTGTACAATTCCATGGCCGCCGGTCTGAGCGCCTCGCTGCTAAGCGTGAAGAACGAGAGCATCATCAAGTCGCTCAGCGATTTCGAGGCCGTGGAACATCGTCTTGAATACGTTGACACCATCGACGACGTGATATACATCAACGACTCGAAGGCCACCAATGTCAACTCCACCTGGTACGCACTGGAAAGCATGACGCGTCCCACGGTGCTGATCCTCGGCGGCAAGGACAAGGGCAACGACTACACTGAGATCGAGGAGCTTGTGAAGCAGAAAGTCAAGGCTATAGTGTGCATGGGCAAGGACAACCGGAAGCTGATGGACTTCTTCGGTGGCAAGGTGTCTGAGATAGCCGACACACACTCGCTGCAGGAGGCCGTGGAGGCATGCCGTGGTTTCGCCGAGCCGGGCGATACCGTGCTTCTCTCCCCTTGCTGCGCCAGCTTCGACCTGTTCACCAGCTACGAGAACCGGGGCGACCTGTTCAAGGAGGCCGTACGCAACCTTAAGAAATAAACACTTAATCCAGACATAAACCAGCATTGATACATGGCAAGTCCTCTCTATGACTCGATAGAAATCCGCGAGACTGTGGACGGCGAGGCGGTGACCGGCGCAGGCCGGCGTTCCGCCCAGAACGACTCCCATGCCGCAGCAGCATCCGTATCCGAAACCATGGCCGCACCCAAGACCAAGACAATGGCAAAGGTGCGCCGCGCCGACCCCTACATCTGGGGCATCTACCTGATGCTGTTGCTTATCAGCGTGGTGGAACTGTTCTCGGCCAGCAGCTCGGAGGTAACGGCCGGCAATGTATATTCTCCGCTGATACGTCACGGCGTGTTCCTGGCATTGGGTCTGGGCCTGGTTCTGTGGATACAGCGCATTCCATACGTGATAATAAGCAAACTGTCATGGGTATTCGCCGTGTTCTCGCTGGTATTGCTTATTCTGTCGGCGGTGGTGGGAGTTGAATACAACGGTGCGCAACGAGCCCTGCGACTGGCAGGAATGACCATACAGCCGGCCGAGATTTCAAAGCTGGCCGTAGTGTGCCTGTTGGCCACCATCCTGGGCAAGAACCAGCGTCCCGGCGGCGTATCCAACCGTGCCGTCATCACGTCGGCCATCGTGGTGGTGGCTTTCAGCGCCGCGATGGTCACCAACGGCATGACCAATATGCTGCTGGTGATGTGCGTCAGCATGGCGCTCATGCTGACCGGAGGTATCCAGGGACGCAAGATTGTGTATGTCATCGCGGCATACGCCGTGGGCGGTATGGTGCTCTATGCAGCCAAACAGATAAGCAAGCCGCAGGAATCGGAATTCGACCGCCTCAAGACCGAGCAGACCATGCTGGCTCAGGCCGGCGGCAATGTCGGTGCCGTGGCGACCGTGGGTGCCGAAGAATCTCAGCGTGGAAAGATAGACCGTGGCGTGACCCGTCAGAACCGTCTGACCAACTTCATCAAGGGCGTGCATCCCGACGACCCGATGACCGATGAAAACCGTCAGGTAATGCTGGCACGCTTCGCCCAGGCCAACGGCGGTCTGGTAGGCCAGGGACCGGGCAACTCGCGCGAAAGCGCACGTCTGCCACTCGCCTTCTCCGACTATATCTATTCCATCATCGTAGAGGATACGGGCTTCGTGGGCGGCGCATTGGTGCTGCTGCTGTTCCTGCTGATGCTGGCACGAGCCGGACGCATCGCCTTCCGCTGCGTCAGGGCCCTCCCTGCCTTCATGATATTGGGCTGCGCCATGCTCATCGTGCTGCAGGCGCTGGTGCACATGGCCATCGTGACGGGAATCGTGCCCGTTTCGGGCCAGCCCCTCCCCTTCATCTCCAAAGGCGGGACCTCGGTGTTAGTCATGTCAATGGCCATCGGAATCATGCTTTCCGTGAGCCGTTTCGCGGCGTTCAACACCGACGGCAAGGCCATCAAGGCCGAACTCAACGCACTCCCCCCGGAAATGCAGGCCGAAAACTTTTCAAAATCATAACGACTCTCCCCTATTTCAATTGCTTCTCTCCTACCGAAACAGACATTTAAACGTGATTACATCCATATCATAAAATGGCTACCCATAAACCCAGGATATTGATATCGGGAGGCGGCACGGGAGGACACATCTTCCCTGCCCTCTCCATCGCCAACGCGCTGCGCAGGCGCCTTGACGCCGACATCCTCTTTGTCGGCGCCGACAACCGCATGGAAATGGAGCGCGTGCCGGCTGCGGGCTACCCCATCAAGGGACTCCCCGTTGCGGGATTCGACCGCAAGCACCTGCTGCGCAACATCGGCGTGCTGATCAAGCTGCGCAAGTCGCTGAACATGGCGCGCCGCATCGTAAAGGATTTCCAGCCCGAAATAGCCATAGGCGTGGGCGGATACTGCTCCGGCCCGACACTGAAGGCGGCGCAGAAGGCGGGCGTCCCTACCCTATTGCAGGAACAGAATTCATACGCCGGCGTCACCAACAAGCTGCTGGCCGCCAAAGCCGACGCCATCTGCGTGGCATACCCCGACATGGAACGCTTCTTCCCTGCCGACAAGATTGTGATGACGGGCAATCCCGTCCGCCGCGACCTGCTGGAGAAGGCTCCGGACCGTGCCAAAGCCCTGGAAAGCTTCGGACTTCATGCCGACGCTCCTACCCTGCTGGTTATCGGCGGCAGCCTCGGCGCTCGCACCCTTAACGAAAGCATGGAGGCCGGCATACGCAAGCTGGCCGAGAACGGCATACAAGTGATATGGCAGACGGGCAAGAACTTCGGCGACCGCGGTCCCGAGGCCGTAAAGGGCCTTAAGGGCATCGTCGTGACCAAATTCATCACCGACATGGCCTCGGCATACGCTGCAGCCGACTTAGTGGTGTCGCGCGCCGGCGCCGGCTCAATCTCCGAGATAGAGCTGTTGGCCAAGGCGTGCATACTTGTCCCCTCGCCCAACGTGGCCGAGGACCATCAGACCAAGAACGCACGCGCACTCGCCGACCACGACGCCGCGATACTGATTCCCGACGACCGGGCACGCGAATCGCTGGTGGACACGGCCATCGAGACCATACGCAATCCTAAGAAATTAGCCGAAATGTCGGCCAACGTGGCGAAACTCGCCCTGACCGAGTCCGACGACAAGATTGTGGACGAGGTCATAAAAATTCTGAACCACAAGTAAGCATCGTTAGTTAGTAAGAATCTTACTGAATCAATGGAGAAAAAACTATATTTCGTGGGGGCCGGGGGTATCGGCATGGCCAACCTGGTGCGTTATTACCTGGCGCATGGCGCCGCCGTGGCCGGATACGACCGCGCTCCCTCCGAACTGACGGCCGCGCTGGAAAAGGAAGGGCTGCAGTTCACCGACCTTGACGACCGCAACGCCATCCCGGAGCAATTCCGCAACCCGGAGGACACGCTGGTGGTCTACACTCCCGCCATTCCCGACGACAACGACATACTGAGATATTTCCGCGAGAACGGCTTCCGCGTCATCAAGCGCGCGGCGCTGTTGGGCCGCATCACGGAGCATACCGACGGCATCTGCGTGGCCGGCTCGCACGGCAAGACCACCACGTCGTCGATGATAGCCAACATACTGCGCGGCACCGAGGCCGGTTGCACCGCGTTCCTCGGAGGCATACTGCGCAACACAGGCTCCAACCTGGTGCTGAACGAGAAATCGCGCTATTCCGTCATCGAGGCCGACGAATACGACCGCTCGTTCCATCAGCTGCATCCGTGGCTGGCCGTGGTGACGAGCACCGACCCCGACCATCTGGACATCTACGGCGACGAGGAGCACTATCTGGAGGCTTTCTCCATCTTTACGTCGCTGATACGTCCCGGAGGGCATCTGTTAGTACACACGGGGCTTAAATTCAAGCCTGCGCCGGGTCCTGAAGTGACCGTGGCCACATACAGCGGCGGCAGCGAGGGAGACTGGCACGCCGAGGACATAACATACGGCGACGGCACCATCACGTTCACTCTGGTCGGTCCCGACGGGCTGCGTATCGAACGCCTCAGCCCCGGAGTGCCCGTTGACATCAACATCGACAACGCCGTGGCCGCCGCGGCAGCCGCAATCACGGCCGGAGCCGCCGCTGAACAGGTGCGCGAGGGACTCGCTTCGTTCCGTGGCGCGAAACGCCGCTTCGAGATATGGCGCGACGGCAGGGACGGCGGCACGGTGCTGATTGACGATTACGCCCACTCGCCCAACGAGATACGCGCCAGCATCCGCTCAGTGCGCAAGCTATTCCCGAACAAGGACCTGACCGTAATATTCCAGCCGCACCTCTACACCCGCACCCGCGACTTCGCCCCTGATTTCGCCGACGCCCTGTCGGAATGCGACCACCTGGTGATGCCCGAGATATATCCGGCGCGCGAGCTTCCCATACCCGGAATCTCGTCGCACACCATCCTCGATGCCGTGAAAGGACCGCAAAAAACTTATTGTGAGCGAAAAGATTTGCTGAATCTGATAAAAAATAGTAATTTTGACGTTCTAATGACTCTGGGAGCCGCTGACATCGACAGGCTGCTTCCCGAGATTTCGCATATCCTGGAAAAGAAAAACAAAGCCGAGGCCTGATGAAAAAGGGGACAGCGATACTGAAGTGGGTGTGCCTTGTCACATTGATGGCGTATGTGACATGGGCCACCGTGTGGGCTCACAACGAGGCCGCGCACCACATTTGCCGAGACATCGCGGTGGATGTGGAATCGCCTGCCCCCATCGATTCGCTGATACGCCGGGGTGTGGCCATGGAGCTTAGGGATTATCCCGGTAAAATCGTGGGATTGCCAATCAATCAGGTAGATACCCGCAAGATAGAGAAATACCTGGGATCGCTCAACACGTTCGAGTCGGTAAACTGCATGGTGTCGGCAGGTGGCACGCTGAACATCCGCGTCACGCCCATGATACCGGTGATGCGCGTGTTCTTAGGCAATAATTCGTACTACATCAACAAGGACGGGAAGCACATAGCCTCCAACGCGGAGTTCTATCGCGACGTGCCGGTAGTGACCGGACGGTTCACCCACGACTTCCAGCCCGTGGACGTTCTGCCGCTGGTGCGCTTCATAGAGCGCGACAGGACCATGCACGACCTGACCGCCATGATCGAGGCCCGCGACGCACGCAACCTTATCGTTGTGCCCAAGATAACAGGGCACGTGGTGAACTTCGGCGACACGTCGCGGCTGGAACAGAAACGCGACGCCCTGAAACTGTTCTACACCAAGGTCATGCCTCACAAAGGATGGGAGGAATACGACACGATATCGGTAAAATTCCGCAACCAGATAGTAGCCACCCGACGCGACAAGACACGTCTGAACGTATCGGAGGAGCCGGTGGAGGAGATTGACCTGGAAGAGGGCACTCTTCCCGATATTAACGAAACGGCAGGAGGAAACACCGGAAATACGGTAGCCGACAATGCCCCCAACAAGAAAGTACAGTCCCAAAATTAAAGTACAGTCTCAACATGAGTAACGAAAGATATGTCGCTGCAGTTGAAGTCAGCAGTTCCAAGATAGTGGCCGTCGTTGGCAAGATCAACGACGAGGGTCAGTTCGAGGTCATAGCCTCGGACCATGAGCGAGGGGTGGAGAGCGTGCGCTACGGCATAGTCCAGAATCTGGAAGAGACGGCTGTACGCATAGACCGGATACTCCAGCGGCTGGAGCGCAAGCCTGCCATCGCGCCGCATACCATCACGGGCGTGTTCGTGGGTCTGTCGGGACGCTCGCTGCGCTCCATCTCCACTACCGTATCGCTCACTCTGCCCAACGACACCGAGATAACCCAGGCCATTCTGAACCAGCTCAACACGCAGGCGCGCCAGACGGACATAGACTCATCGCTGACTGTAGTGGACGCCATACCGCGCACATACACCATAGGCAAATACGAGACCACATCGCCCCGCGGAATGGTAGGCTCGGACATCACCGCCACTTTCGACCTGATAGTGTGCCGCCCCGAAATACAGCGCAACCTGACGCGCACCCTGACCGAAAAGGTGAAAGTGGACGTCAAGGGCTTCCTGGTCACCGCTCTGTCGGCCGCTTCAGTAACGCTGTCGCAGGAGGAGAAGCGCCAGGGATGCATGCTCGTGGACATGGGGGCAGAGACCACCACGGTGAATATCTATAAGAAGGGATCCCTGGCATATTTCGCCACGCTGCCTATGGGAGGCCGTAACATAACACGCGACATAACCAGCCTCAACGTACTGGAAGAGAAGGCCGAGGACATCAAGACCACATCCGGCAACGCCATAGCCAGCGAGACGCAGTCGTCGATGAACATCGGCGGTCTCAAGATGTCGGAGGTGCAGTCCATCATCGTGGCCCGGGCCGAGGAAATCGTGGCCAACATAATCGAGCAGATATCCTACGCCGGGCTGAAGGAGGCGGACCTGCCGGGTGGCATCGTGTGCATCGGCGGCGGTTCGCGTCTGAACGGCATCATGGACCTGCTGGCACAGAAAACCGGCCTGAACGTGCGTCGCGGCCAACTGCCCGCATACATATCCATCTCCGATACCCGCGCCCAGCAGGTGGACACCCTGCAGGCCATCTCGCTGCTTTATATAGGCGCCACCAATTCCACCGACTCCTGTCTGGAAATCCTGCCACAGGACGAGCTCCCCGCTACCGGAGTGGCGAATACCCCCGAACCCGAGCCCGTGAAGAAACCCAAGGCCAGACCCAAGAAGCGAGGCTGGCTATCGAACATCACCGGAAGACTCTCCGACATGTTCGCCGGCGACAGCGAGGACGATTCCGACCTTATTGACGAATAAACACACCACATCCCTCAATATATGGACCCTAATTTCAACATGGACATAAACGACACCTCAAGCTTCAAGGACGAGGACGTGACCAACGACATCATCAAGGTGATAGGTGTAGGAGGTGGCGGCGGCAACGCCGTGAACTATATGTACAAGCAGCAGATACCGCATATACAGTTTGTGGTGTGCAACACCGACAAGCAGGCCCTGGACCGCTCTGAGGTGCCGAAGCACGTGCTGTTGGGCTACGACATCACCAAGGGACTCGGTGCCGGAAACGTACCGGAGGTGGGCCGTAAATGCGCAGAATCGAGCGAGGAGGAGATCCGCGCCCTGTTCGACGACAAGACCGAGATGGTGTTTATCACTGCCACCATGGGCGGCGGCACAGGGACAGGCGCGGCTCCGGTCGTGGCCCGGATAGCCAAGGACTGCGGAATGCTGACAATCGGCATCGTCACCGTGCCTTTCTACTTCGAGGGCGAGAAAAAGATCCTCAAGGCCCTGGAAGGAGCCAAGGAGCTTAAGAAGCATGTCGACGCCCTCCTGGTGATCAACAACGAGAACCTGATAGAGCTCTATAAGGACTGGAACTTCTTCAACGCCTTCCACAAGGCCGACGACACGCTGGCCAACGCCGCGAGATCCATATCCGAGATCATCTCCGACTCCCTCTACATCAACGTCGACTTCCAGGACGTGAAGACCACGCTGAAGGATTCCGGCTCGGCCATCATCGCCACTGCCGAAGGGGAGGGGGAACACCGCATCACGCAGGCCATCAACGCCGCGCTGCACTCGCCGCTGCTCAAGGACCACGACATCAACACCTCGAAGCGCCTGATGCTCAAATTCATGTGCAACAAAGACAGCGACAACCCCATACGCGCCGAGGAAATTAATGAAATAACCAGCTTCACCTCGAAGCTTTCGGGCATAGACGTAAAGTGGGGCATAGGCCACGATCCCTCCCTGGGCGACAAGGTGAAGATCACCGTGCTGGCGTCCGGTTTCGATGTCACCATCGCCGAAGGCGACGACACCAAGAAGACCATCGTGCTCAAGAACGAGCCGGAGGACAAGAACGAACTCACCCAGAAGCAGAAGGAACAGGAAAACGAGATAGCCAAGGTGTACGGCATGGACAAGGTGAAACAGCAGCAGCAGCTGGCTGCCAAAATGAAGTATGCCGTGCTTACGCCCTCGCAGTTCGATGATCATGAGGTCATCGCTCTGCTGGAACGCACCCCGATACATAAGAGGTCGCCGCGTTTCAACGAGGAACTGGCCGCTCATACCGGTAAATCGCAGGCCAAGGCCAAACCGGAAGACAGCGACCAGACATGCTCGATTCTGTTCGGATAATAGACAACGACAATATCAATCATTTTAACAATACATAACTTTAGATTATGCCGGGATCGCGTCCCGGCACCCTGATATGGAAAATACCTTTTCAATGGTGGCCAAGACCTTCAAGGGACTGGAGCCGGTATTGCGCGACGAATTGCTGAGCCTCGGGGCCGAAAACGTAGAGATGGGCACCCGTATGGTCAGCTTCGAGGGAGACCTGGAACTGATGTATCGCGCCAATCTGTGCCTGCGCACAGCCCTGCGAATCCTCAAGCCCATTGAGAAATTCACCGCAAACGATCCCGACGAGCTCTACGACATAGTGCGAGACATCGCCTGGGAAAAATATATGACGCCTCAGACCACGTTCGCCATCGACACGACCGTGAACAGCGAGGACTTCAACCACAGCCGTTTCGTGACCTATCGCGTCAAGGACGGCATCGTCGACCATTTCCGCGACCTGCAGGGGGAGCGGCCCTCCATCCGCGTGACGGGCTACGACCTGCTGTTCAACGTACACATCGACGGCGACCGCGTCACCATCAGCCTCGATTCCAGCGGCGAACCCCTGTCCAAGCGCGGATACCGCGAGGAACAGACCGAGGCACCCATCAACGAGGTATTGGCCGCCGGAATCATCATGACCACCGGCTGGCGCGGTGAATGCGATTTCGCCGACCCGATGTGCGGCTCAGGTACTTTCCTGATCGAGGCCGCCTTGATTGCCGCCAACATCAATCCCGGCATCTACCGCAAGGGATTCGCATTCGAGAAATGGCCCGATTTCGACGCCGACCTGTTCGAGAACCTATATAACGATGACTCGGCCGAGCGCCCGTTCGATTTCAAGATCATGGGAGGCGACATCGACCCGGAAGCCGTGGCTATCGCCCGTAAGAACGTCAAGAACGCGCAGGTGGACGATATGGTGACGGTGGAACTCAAGGCCATGGCCGACTGGACAGACAATCCCGAAGAGGGTTGTCTGGTGATGAATCCCCCGTACAACCACCGTCTGAAACAGGAGGACATGACCGAAATGTTCCGTGGCATCGGCAACAACCTGAAACGCAACTTCTCGGGCTGGAACGCCTGGATCATAGGTCCGGACACCGAGGACTTCGACAACATCGGCCTGAAGCCTTCGCTGAAGATACCTATGCTGAACGGCTCGCTGGAATGCTCGTTGCGCGAGTACGTGCTGTTCAACGGCCGCTACAACGACTTCCGCGCCGACGGCGGCACGGTCAAGGGATTTGACGAGGATTTCCGACGCGACCGAGAGCCGAAAAAGATGCGCCGGGTCACCGACGACGAATGGCGCGCCGAGTCGCGCAAGTTCGGCGACCACAAACAGGGGCGCAAGCCTGCCGGCGACAAGAAACCGTTCCGCAAGGACAACGACCGTAAATCCTACACCCGCGACGAGCGTGACGACCGTAAGCCGTTCAACCGTGATGACCGAGGAGATCGCAAGCCCTTCAACCGTGACGATCGTGGCGACCGCAAGCCCTTCAACCGTGACGATAGAGGAGAACGTAAGCCGTTCAAACGCGACGACCGTGGCGACCGCAAGCCGTTCAAACGCGACGACCGTGGCGACCGCAAGCCGTTCAACCGTGGTTCCAAACCGGCCTTTGAGGTAACCGGCCGGGGTCCTCGCATCAGCGCGGACAAGTCGCAGGTGGTAAATCCTGTATATTTCCGCAGTCGCAAAAACAAAAATACCGACGACGACAACGATTGATCTGAAGTATGGGAATATGCGTGCCGTCGCCCGTTGACTGGAACCTGACGCCCTTCGTTTTTCTGCTGATAAACGTCGGGCTGCTTGGGCTGTGCGAGTTGGTGCTGCTGTCTTTGTCCAAAACGTTTTCAGTCGTAAAGGGCAAGGTAGGTATCCTTGCGCTTCTGTTCCTGCTCACTGCCGTTTCGTTCCCCTGGGGGACGCCCGGAGTGCTGACCACATCCCTGATCCTGGCGCTGGCCATGCTGTTGTGCCTGTGCATCCTGTTCAGCGCCTACAGATCGAACAACGCGGCCCGTCAGTTATTTCTGATGGCCACCATCCTGTCCCTCGGTTCGATGGCGCAGTATAGTTTCCTGATAATGAGCATCCCACTGCTCATAGTGGCGGTGATGTTCAAATGTCTGCGTCTCCGGGAGGTCATAGCTTTCGTGATGGGTCTGTGCGCGCCTTATTGGATAGCTCTCGGACTGATGGTGATACCGCCGGAAAGCCTGAGACTGCCGGCTCCCACCATGCTGTGGAACGACGTTCCGTCACACGAAGCCATATTCGCAGGACTGGCCAATATCGGATTCACTGCCCTGTTATCGCTGATTCTTGGACTGAACATCGGAATGAGACTTTATGCCGGCAATACCAGGCGCCGGATGTTCAATATGGCAATCGACATAGTGCAGGTCGCGGCGCTTGTAGCCATGATTTTCGACTTCAACAACATGACCGCTTACGTGGTCACATTCTTTATGGGGGCGACATTCCAGTACGCCAACATATTCTCGCTGTGGAACCTTCGCAAGCCCTGGATATGGCTGCTTGCCATCAGTGCGGCGTATGTGGCGTTCCTTGTCCTCGCATACATGAATCTATGAAGATAATCGCTGACGAAAACATACCTTATCTGCGCGGCCGCATCGGTGGCGGCGCAGACGTGCTATATGTGGACCAGTCCGAATTCAGCCGCGGGCTGGTCCGTGACGCCGACGCGCTGTTGATACGCACGCGCACACGCTGCGACGAGGCGTTGCTGCACGATTCGTCGGTGCGCCTCGTGGCCACGGCCACCATCGGCACCGACCAGATAGACATACCCTGGTGCGAGAGCCACGGCATAGCGGTGGCGTCGTCGCCCGGCTGTAACGCCCCGGCTGTGGCGCAGTACGTGTGGAGCGCGCTGCCGCGCTTAGGTTTCGACCCCGCCGCCGGCGAACGCCTCGGCGTGGTGGGATGCGGCAACATAGGCAGCATCGTGGCCGACTGGGGACGCAAGATGGGTGCCGAGATATGGGTGTCCGACCCTCCGAAGCAACGCGCCGGCGTTCCGGACAATTACCACACCCTTGAGGACATCATGAGTCAGTGCCGCGCCGTGACGTTCCACACGCCGCTGACCAAGAAAGGTCCGGACGCCACGTTGCATCTGTGCGACGCCAAGGCGCTGGAACTGATGGGGGAGAACCATATCCTCGTCAACGCCGCCCGCGGTCCGGTGGTAGACAACGACGCGCTGCTGCGCAGGATGTATGCCGACCCGACGCTGCGCGTGGCCCTTGACGTATGGGAAAACGAACCCGACCTGAACCGCGAACTGCTGGAGAAAACAGATTTCGGCACATTCCACATCGCAGGTTATTCGCGTCAGGGCAAGCAGCGCGCCACGCGCATGGTGCTGGAGGCTCTGAACCGCACTCTCGGCGTGCCGGTAGACACCGACGGACTGGAGCCGGCCTACAATCCTGCTCCGGACGCAGTGCCAGTGCCGCGAGACATTCTGCAAAGCTATGACCCGACCGTGGATTCCGACGTGCTGAAACAGAATCCCGGCGCGTTCGAACAGCTGCGTCACGACTACGACTATCGTCCCGAATATGAATTACAGTAAGAGATTTTACGTGGTGTTCGCGGGCCGGCAGCCCGGCGTGTACGATGACTTCAACGACGCGATGGAGCAGGTGGACGGCTTTGACGGAGCCTCGTTCAAAAGCTATGCCTCGCCCGAGCAGGCCGCCGAGGCATTCCGCAGGTTCGACCGGAAAAGCGACTCACGTTCCATCGGAGCGCTGCTTATCAACGCCACGGAACAGAAGCGCAAGGAGCGCGAGGAGAGAACGGCAAGAGGCAGGGGGGACCGCATCGAGACCAAAACCGATTATTTCGCTTTCCCTGAGATAGACCTGAACGGCTGGGCCGTCGATGCCTCGTGCATGGGCAATCCCGGCGTGATGGAATACCGCGGCGTGGAACTGATGAGCGGCAAAGAAATATTCCGCGTGGGGCCGTTCAAGAAGGGCACCAACAATATCGGTGAATTCCTGGCCATAGTCCACGCCCTGGCACTGATGCAGCAGAAAGGGGAGCGCCACACGGTTTATTCCGACTCTGTTTCGGGAATGGCCTGGGTGCGCAACCGCAAGGTCAAGACCCAGCTGGCGCGCAACAAGGACACTGAGCCGGTATTCCGCATGATGGAGCGCGCGCTGTCGTGGCTCAACACGCATCAGTACGACGTGCAGATACGCAAATGGGACACCGACCGCTGGGGAGAGGTGCCGGCCGATTTCGACCGCAAATAACATCTTTGGGATGGACGGGGAGGGACTTCGCGCGGCGTTGCTTGAGGCGGGAGCGGCGGCCGTAGGCTTTGCCTCGGCCGAGCCCGTGAGCGAAGACGAGGACCGGCGACTGCGTGGCTGGCTGGCCGCAGGACATCATGCCGGCATGGCCTGGATGGAACGTCACGCCGACTTAAGACTCAACCTCGACAATGTGTTGCCGGGAACGCGCACCGTCATTTCGCTCGCGTTCCCATACGCACCCGAGCGTGAACGCCCCTCTGATTTACCCTATCTGAGCCGTTATGCGTACGGCATGGACTATCACGAAGCCATACGAAGCCTTCTGACGGCCGTTTTAGAACAGACGGGTATTTTATCATCCAGCCGCCTCTGCATCGATTCTGCGCCCGTTTCCGAGCGATTCTGGGCCATTCGCGCCGGCATCGGCTACCGCGGCGACAACGGCGCCCTCATAGCCCCCTGCATCGGACCCGAAGTATTCCTTGCCGAAATCCTCACCACAATCGAATTTGAACCGGACAGTCCGTCAAATGCCGAATGCCTGCATTGCGGCGCATGTCGCCGCGCATGTCCTACCGGAGCATTGCAACCCGACGGCACCATCGACTGTCGCCGCTGCATTTCCTACCTCACCATCGAGCATCGCGGTCCCTGGACCGACCCCGACGCCATAACCGCCATGAGCACCCCCGCAGGGCGCAACTCCCTGTTCGGCTGCGACCGCTGCATCACCGCCTGCCCCTTACGCAACGACACTTCCAGCCCTCATATCTGGAACCAGCCATTACCCGCCATGCTCGCCCTCACGCCGGCCGATATTCCCGCACAGCAGTCTGAATTCAAACGCCGGTTCGCCCACACCGCCCTGCTCCGCCCCGGCCTTCAGAACCTACTCCGGAACATCGACAACCTCGATCTCCGCAGCAAATGAAAGATTAAGGCCCCTGCCCGGTTACAGGCAGGGGCCTATGTCTGAGGCTTAGAGCCGCACTGTCTTTCCGTTGATCAAATAGATGCCGGGGGACAGCTTGGGAAGGCGAGCGCCCTTGTAGACTATCAGGCGTCCGTCAACGGTGCAGACGGTGTATGGAGCGTGCAGAGCATTCCCATTACCCGTCACTGTGTTCAGGCCTGTAGGATTGGCGGGAATGGCATAGAGCGAGAAATCACGCAGTTTAACACCATAGTCGGTGGCAGCCTTCGTGCTGCGGAACCGGGCGTACCGCACGGGGGCGGTGGAATGAAGGCTGCGTTCGCGCAGTTCCTTGATACCCTCTGATCCGTTGTATTCAAACGGAGTGTCGAAGCTCCGGCCGTCGGCCGAGAAGTCTATGATATAACTCTGCGAGCAGGCCCCTTCGAATGCCAGTGAAAGGGCTGTCATTCTATATGCTTTCCCTAAGTCTACGGTAAACCCGGTCTCGTAATCGCGTGTGCCGGGATGATCGCGCATCACCCACAGCGAATTTATATCCTCGTCGAAAGCATTGGACATGCCGTCATCCCTCGTTCCGTCATGCACGGTCACGTTTGCCGGATCAATCACTATCTTCTCACCCTCGAAGACGTGGACGTTAAGCGGATTGGAGCGCACGCCGGATGTAGATACGGCTGTTATGGTGTACTGTCCAGGGTCGCCGGCCGTGTAAATGTTCCCCTCGATGGTTCCGGGATTGCCGGAAGCCTTTGACACGTCTGCCTCGGCGAGCTCGTAGGTCACATCACCCACCGGATGCCGTATGCCGAGCTGATTCATGCCCTCAAGAGTCAGATTCAGCTTGCCGCCGGCCGGACTGATGGCAAAGTCGCTGGCAAGACTCATTTCAGTCAGTTGCAGGCCTTCAGTCAGATTATAGACCATGAATTCATAGAAGCTGACGCCGTATGCAGTGCCACGCCCTCGGTTAATGAACCTGATGTACCGCGCGTTGCGTGCGCCCGGCTGCAGCACCTGGGTCAGACCGGCGGCTGCATTGAAGCCTCTGACTTCCTTAATCACATTGAACGTCGTGCCATCGTCGGATACGGCAATGTCGTAGTCGGACGAATAGGCGTTCTCCCATTGTATCACTATGGTGTTGAAATCGCGCGATGAACCTAAATCAAGTGTCCATGTCACGTCCGATTCATTAAGTATCTCGGATGCCGGAGCCTCCCAACGGGTCGCATTGTCGCCATCGATGGCATCTTCGGCCGTCCGCACGGCCACGTCGTTGGTCGAGGAAGTGGCACGCGCCCGGGCCTCGCCCCCGACCGCGATGCCAAGCGCGAGGTTGATCTCGTCTACCTTTTTCACCGTCACGTCGATCGAGGCGCTCAGAGTTCCGGCCGGGTTTGCCACGGTAACGATATATTCGCCGCAGCTTACTGCATGAAGTCGCGGAACTGTGCCGTCCACCGTCACTCCCTGCGAGGGATTCCCCTCCCTATCCGTGACGTTCCATATCAGATTGGCCTGATTATGGTCCATGGCACCCTTGAACTGATCGAGCACCTCGAGCTCGGGTTCCATATCATAACCGGCCGCCATGACGCAACTCTGCGGCGAAAGGCTCAGGTAACGTGGATATATGGCCTCCTCCACTATGAGTCCCTTGCTGACCGACACCCCGTTCACCTCCGCGCTGACGGTGGCTTTTGGATAGACGGCCGGTGTGAACATGCCGTCGGCCGTGATTTCACCCTGGTCGGCCGCGCAACTCCATTGCGGAGTCACGTCCACCCACTGCAGCCCTTTGGTAAGACCTGTGGCCCTGACACGTGCAGCCTCGTGCTGCTTGAGCACATCTTTCTCCGCCTCTATCATCATACCGAGGAGTTCCGAATCGGGAACGTCCTCGTAACAGCCGAAGGCTTCCACCTCGAACAGGGATACACCCCAGGTCTCGGCTCTACGTTTACCACACTGTATTTTCACATAACGTGCGGTCATGTCATCCGTCGCTATCGTCTCCGTACCACCCGCGCAATTGGGCACGTCGGCGACTTCTGTCCAGACATCCTTGTCGGTTGAAAACAGAATCTTATAGTCGTACGGAGCGGCCGTTTCCCAATGAATTCTGACCTGATACAGCAGTGCAGGTTTGCCGAGGTCTATCATAAGCCACTGATTGTCTTCCTTCAGGCTGGCCCAGCGGGTGGAGTGGTCGCCGTCGGTGATATATGTGGGAAGGAAACCGTCGTTTTCATTACCGGAGGTCGTCACGTCCTTGCGGAGCGCCAGGTTCAGCATCTCTATCCGATCGCGGGGATCTTCCTTCACATCCTCGGCTGTGGTGATCGAGGTGTTGTCAAGCGACTCCACTCCGCTTACCTTCAGACGGCGCGGTGCCACATCCTCAAGCCTGAATCCGTCGCTGAAAGTCACGTTCACCGCATTGTCGCCGGGATTGAAAGCCATATACGTCTTCACCCCGTTTCTGACATACACACGCGCCGTAGGGATGGAAGCGTGGATGCTCCAGTCGATGTCGCCGTACGACAGATGACTGTGCGTCACGAAATATGATATGCCGTTGGTGTCGTATGTATAGAACTCAGGTTCCCGTGCCTCCCAGCATTGGTCGAACACGGCGGCCGCACCTTCCGGATCGGAACGCTGCATATAGCTGAGCGCTACATTACCCCAGCCTCCGGAATCGCTCAGATAGCCGGCGTCCGTCCTGTCCGATGCCAGCCAGCCGCCTATGGACTTGTCGCTCCACATGCGGTCCCAGTCCCACTTGGCGAAAGCCTTGTCCTCCGACAGATAGTCAAGGGCAGGGGAGATCGGCATCCATTGTATTCCCTGCATGAAAATGGCGTCATAGCCGAAATATGTCCAGAAGCCCACGCCGTGGCAGGTCAGGTTGGAATTATACGGGTGGGTCTTGCCATCCTTCCTGAACAGGTCGTAATTTATGTTATAGTCGTCGCTGGCCGAGGAATGATAACCGGGCTTGCCGGTATCGGGATCGGAATGACGGTCGAACCAGTATTCGGCAGTTCCCCGGGCTTCGCTGACCCAGCCGAAGATGCCTGCGTCGCGCATGGCGTCGTTACGCAGCGCCACCCCCAGCAAATACAGTCCGCCCCAGCCCTGCATCGCCTCGGAAGTAGATTCCTGTCCGTTGCCGTTGTCATCGCCCATGCCGCCGGCAAACGAATGGCCGGCCCAGGGATCGAAGGTGCGATACAGCGGGAAGTCAGTGTCCTCACGGTCCCAGTTGGCATAGTCCTTGGCTATCAGTGTCAGCATGTCGCCGTAATTGTCGCGGAACTCATCGTCCACCAGAGCCAGCAACGCGGCGGCGTATGTGAAGTATCCGTAATGAAAATGATGGTCGTTGAACGTGTCGGAGTCATAACTGGTGGCATACCCTACCATTCCGCCCCAGCGGTCGTAGCGGGCAAAGAAGTTACGCTGCTCGCCGGGAGTCCACGTCAGCCAGTTCACCAACGCATCCTTCAGACGTTTGCGGCAGGTATTGAACAGTTCGGTTTCTCCCATCTCGCGGGCGAACATCATGTTGAGCGCCATCTGCGACAGCCCTTTGCCACCCCAGTACGTGTCATCGCCGAAACTGCCTTTGGCCGCATAATTCGAAAGCATCTCCTTCATACGCGCGGCATCGTATGGATGTTCGGAACTGTCACCGGACTGCGGCACCGCATAGTAGGGCAGCATACCGTAGAAATCATAGGTTATCTCAAAGTCATTGCCTGTGGCCATCTTGAGTTTGCCGCGCGGAGTGGCATAAGTGATTCCGTTGAACGCGAATCCGGGCTGATTGCCGGTGTCGCGGTAGTGATGCGGCAGGAAACCCTGCATGACCGGCAACGCCGCGACGGCACCCGATTCGGAATTCAGATCCTCGGTATCGATATGCCAGATGGTCTTGAGCTTGCCGGGTGTGTACGTATAGTCCACCCTTGACGAGCGCGGCACATGGCAGGCGTATGGCTTCATTGTCACTGCATCCTCCACATCGTGTATTACACCGATCACAACGAACTGCCTCCGACCATTGAACTTCAGCGACATCGTGCCGCCCCTCACGGTAACGGAGGTGCCCGCTGGCATATAGACGGCATAAAGGTCCGAGCCCAGGGTCAATATAAGACAATCGGACTCCACGCTGCCGTTCACCGTGTTGCCTTCCGTGTCCATTACCCTGGCGTCAGTGGCGATGAATTCCGCCGAAGCCTGATACGAGCGTGATATCGTGACGGTAGGATCGATTCCCTCCGTTTCAATCCATGTGAACGGAATGCCGTGGGCCATGGTGGTGTACATCCGTTTGTTTCCGTCGCGCATCTCGAACTGCACGTCCCAGTCGTGCCACTCCTCAGCCACCGCCGACTCGGGATAGAAATTCTCGCCGCGAACGGATACTGTAGTGTTGCTCTTCATCTCGGTGCCGTCCGATATCCAAAATGAAGGTGCCTGCACATCGACACCATAGTTTTGCGCTTGCACGAACTGCGGATAACTCCACATACGGCCCGAATAGGGTTGCGTTATCAAATTAGTCCACCAGTCGTTGGTGGGAATGGGCTGACCTTCGCGCTCGTGTATCCACAACCGGCGAGTCTGCATCAGACGGCTCTGATCGCCCTGAAATCCGTAGTCTCCCGGCACATGGTCCTCCGACTTGCACAGATTCAACGGCGTATACGACGCATACGAGCCCTTTTTGTCACCGGGATGTACCACTGTCTGGCCTGCGCACTGCATAGTCACGGCAACGCCGAGCGCCAGCAACAAACTGTTTCGTTTATTCATGTTATTGTCGATTTTCAACTGTGAATCAATGGATATGCGCAAATTTATAACTCTACGGGCACTCGTGCCAAATATGACAATTCAATAAAACTCAATATACCTGTTTCATAAACACTACAACAACCCTACAATCCGATCCATACTCTTGACTATATGAGACTTCCTCAAGTCTTGGCATTGCTGTTTTATTAAAGGAACGGAGCCTTAGCCGATGGGAGTGCCGGCGAACAACTGCCGCTTTTTCTTGTTTCAAAAATGTCGGATATGATATTTTTCTGTTCGATTTTGAGGTGCTGTTGACCACATATTGCGGACTTATTGCTAACTTTGCGGTATGAACGAAAAGGGATTTCAGAATATTAATACTGAACCCGGCATGAAACATGATACTCAGCCGGAAGTGGTCCATCCCCTCAGAATGGGCAAAAGCGAGCGGCTGCATCACCGCACGCTGGTGGAAGGACTGTTCGCCGAGGGCAAGAGCATGTATGAATTCCCGCTGCGTCTGGTGTGGCGCTGGATTCCGGCCGAGAAGCTTGACTCGTCGTTCCGCAACGGACGTCCCGTCGGAATAGCGCCGGTGCAGATGATGGTCACCATTCCTAAGAAAAAGCGGCGTCATGCGGTGGACCGCGTGCTGATGCGCCGCCGCATCCGCGAGGCATACCGCCTGAACCGTGTGCCGATGCGCGAGGCGTTAGGTCAGTTGGCCGCCGCCGGTTTCCTGCAGCTCGCATTCATCTATCTGCACAACGAAAACACGGAGTATGCAGAACTGGAACCCAAAATGCGGAAGCTACTCGCCAAACTGACAAATAAATTATGCCGTCATTGCTGAGACGAACCGTGCGCCGGTTGGTACTGCTGCCGGTGTATTTCTACCGGGCGTGCATCTCTCCGATGCTGCCGCCGAGCTGCCGCTACACTCCGACGTGCTCGCAGTACGCCATAGAGGCGGTCAAGACGCACGGCATCTTCAGCGGCTCGTGGCTGGCAATTAAGCGCATAGCGCGCTGCAACCCCTGGGGCGGCTCGGGCTATGATCCCGTACCTCCGAAAAAAGGTAAGAAAGTTGAATAGGTCAAGATAATTGTTATTTTATTGAAAGGTCTCCGGTATTCTCTAAACTATAAACTCTAAACTTAAACTGTAAACTATAAACTAATCGATTACCCTATGATACTTGACATCCATACACACAAGACGGCTCCGCAACCGTTGGCGGTGGTCGACATCTCGTTCATTACCAATCATGAGTTCAAGGCTGTGGACGGACAACTGTACTCGGCCGGCATCCATCCGTGGGACACCCATCGCGACGTGACGCCCGAGGAATGGACGCGTCTTGAGGAATTGCTGTGCCGTCCCGAATTCGTGGCGGTAGGGGAGGCCGGCGTAGACCTGTCGGGGCGCGGCGGCATGATGTTCCGTCAGCTGAACATCTTCAAGCGCCAGATAGAGCTGTCCGAAAACCTGAAGAAACCCATCATAGTGCATTGCGTCAAGGCCGAGGACGTGCTGTGCGGCCTGATACGCGACCTCAAGCCCACGCAGCCATGGATAATACACGGATTCCGCAAGAAGCCGCAGGCGGCGCGACAGCTGCTCAACGCCGGATGCTACATCTCCCTGGGACAGCACTTCAATCCCGACACGCTCCACGCCATTCCGCAGGACCGTCTGCTGGCCGAGACCGATGAATCGGAACTCTCCATTCAGGAAATCATCGGAATCCAGAGCAACATCTTAGGCATCGACCTCGAGCCCGTCATCGCCGCAAATTCGGCAAAAGTGCTGGGACTTTAAAACAACTTACCCGAAAACTGAGTTATAAGTTAGTAGGTATTAGATATCAGATAATAGTTGTAAAAAATATAAAAAGACATAGGTTATGAAAAAGATGATAATGGCGGCGCTGGCCGCAGTGGCCGTTATGGTATGCCCGGCACCAGCCCAGGCCCAGACACAGGACGAGAGCACCAAGGCTCTGGAATCGGCCCACTGGTATGTGCCCCTCAGCTACGGAGGCTTCGATTTCGAGATTCCCGCCGGATCGATCGTGCAGAAGGATTCCAAGATGCTGGTGAAATATCCCGACGGATCTTTCGGCGTCTCGATGGAAAACGAGTCGGTAGGACTCACACAGAAAATAGCATTCGAGAAGGCCCGCATGTACGCCACCAAATATAAGCTCACCGATCCGAAAGTGGAGAAAGTGACCGTAGGCAACTCCAAGGGTGCCCGTG
This sequence comes from uncultured Bacteroidales bacterium, assembly GCA_900542185.1. Lineage (GTDB taxonomy): Bacteria > Bacteroidota > Bacteroidia > Bacteroidales > Muribaculaceae > Lepagella. The sequence continues at coordinate 18,883 of UQMZ01000027.1, read as the reverse complement.
CCAAGGGTATGCTGGAGAACCATGAGGTGACGGTGCTGATCCTTCCGGTCAACGACCAGCAGGTCACCACCGTGATCATGGCCACCCCCAACCGCCAGGAATGGGCCAATCACTTCGTGAATTCGATGAAGAACTGATATACGGAATCACAACATTAAAAACAGACAAGGCGCCCATAATACGGACGCCTTGTCTGTTTAAACCATCTCGATTTCTCTTAAAATTCAATTATTTTGATTATCTTTGCATTGTAATCGGATTTGGAAAGCAATGTGCACTACTGATGACTGTATCGCAACACTGAGAAAAAACATTCCATATATCCAGAAGGAATATGGAGTGACAGGGATGTGCCTGTTCGGATCAATGGCCAGAGGTGACAATCGCCCTGACAGCGATATTGATATTTTAGTGGATATGCCTCCCAGAATATTTGCCCTGAGTGCATTACACAGGTATCTGGAAAGTCTGCTTCAGTCTTCTGTGGATTTAATCAGAAGGCATTCTCATCTATCCTCACAATTTCTGAATCAAATAAACCGCGATGGTATCAAAATCCTCTGACATAGGAAATATGGAACGTGTGGTACTGACGCTAAATTCAGTATCAGATACTATCGCGAATTTAATTGAATGGAACAAGAATATCCATTCTGCGGAATCTTATTATTCATCACCCGGCGGAATGCAATTATTGGCGGCAAACTGTACATTAATCACCGCAATCGGTGAAGGTATAAATCGTATCAACAGACTCGCGCCGGATTTCCTCGATTCAAATTTTCCTGACATACCGTGGTTGGATATAATCGGGATGCGGAATCGGATTGCGCACGGATATTTCGAACTGGATGCAGATATTGTACTGGATGCCATAAAGAATGGAGTGCCGCCCTTGAGTGAGGCCATATTAAAAGCTATAGCGATTGCCAAAAATTTATGATATTATTACGCATCTGATTTGTTTCCGAAAATTAAATATAAGGCACCTCATTGCGTTCCATCTTGACCAAGAATGGTCAAGATGGAACACTTCTTTTGTTATGTGGTGCTTATTTCGTAATTTTGCGTCATGTTTAAGAAGTTAAATATCATATTGCTGGGAGCGACTGCCTTATTAAGCGCTGCTCCGGCATCGGCGCTGACGCTGGAGAAGATCAAATACGGCGATTTCTCGCAGTGGGTCACACGCGAGATAACTGAATCGTCAGTACTGGGCGGCGACACCAAGAAGGTGTATGCCGTTGGCCCCACGCAACATCTCAAGGGCAACAATCCTTACCATCCCCAGGGTGGCACGCCCTGGGCATCGAGCAACGTATATGCCAAGGTGTCGGGAATAGTGAAGGCTTCGAATTCCGTCGAGCCGGCTGTGCTGAACGGCAACAAGGTGGCCAAACTGCAGGCCAAGATGGAGCATGTCAAGGTATTGGGCGTGATCAACATGGACGTGATGGTGGCCGGCACCCTCTACTTGGGTAAGCTCAACGAGCCTGTGACCAGCACTTCCACACCCTTCTCCAAGATGGCCATGGGCATGCCTTACCGCAAGAGTCCCAAGGCTCTGGTGTTCGACTACCGCATCGACATGCCCAACGTCAACACCCGCGTCAAGTCCACGGGCCTGAGCCGCAAGAAGACCCTTCAGGGCCGCGACCAGGCCGAGGTGTATGTCCTGCTGCAGAAGCGCTGGGAGGACACCAAAGGGAACGTCTACGCTCAGCGTGTGGGCACAGGCCGCGAACGTTACAGCAAGTCCGTGCCCTGGACCAAGGGACATCAGCTTCCCATCCATTACGGCGACATCACCAAGAAGCCCTTCTACAAGCCCTACATGGGTCTGCTGAACGGCGAGAAGGCATATTACGGCTATAATTCCAAAGGCAAGCTCGTGCCCGTCAAGGAAGTAGGCTGGGCACCTGTCGGCACTCAGCCCACGCACGTACTGGTGATGGCATCCACATCGTGCGGCGAGCCGTTCGTCGGCACCGAGGGGATCACAATGTATATCGACAACGTTGCCTTCGGCTTCTAAACCCCTAAGACTATGAAAATTGCGCTTATAGGATATGGCAAGATGGGCAGGACCATAGAGCGTCTGGCCCTGGAACGCGGACTGGAGATAGGCTGCGTCATCGACGTGGACAATCCCGAAGCCTTCGATTCCGAAGTGTTCATGCAGTGTGACGCGGCCATCGAGTTCACCACTCCGGCCACCGGCTTCGACAACGTTGAGCGCTGCCTGCGCCGCGGCGTCCCCGTGGTGAGCGGCACCACCGGCTGGCAGGCACGTCTGCCCGAGGCCATGGACCTGTGCCGCGAATTGAACGGCTCGCTGATATGGGCTTCCAATTTCTCGGTGGGCGTAAACATCTTCATGGCCGTGAACCGTCAGTTAGCGCGCATCATGAACGCCTTCCCGCAGTACACGCCCTCGATGACCGAGACACACCACATCCATAAGCTGGACCATCCTTCGGGAACGGCGGTGACCCTGGCCGAACAGATCATTGACGGCACCGGGCGCATATCGTCGTGGGCCGAGCCTGAGGAGGGCAAGACCATGGAACCGGGCGTGCTCCCCATAGACCATGTGCGCGAGGGCGAGGTGCCCGGCATACACACCATCCGCTGGGATTCTCCCTCGGACATCATATCGATAACACACAGCGCCAAGAACCGCGACGGATTCGCTCTCGGAGCTATCCTTGCGGCGGAGTGGCTCGTAAACCATCCGGGCATCCACACCATTCAGGAAATGCTCTCCGATATCTCCGGTTATGACTTCAATTAAAGATCGTTTAAAGGCCGTAAAGCTCACGCGCTGGCTGCGGTTCGGCATCGTAAGCGCAATATACATCCTGTGGGTGGTGCTGATGGGCAATCCCTGGCTGCTGTTCGGCTGGCTGCTCATCATCGACATCTATATCACGGCCTTCATCCCCTGGGGATGGTGGAAAAACAAGAAGGGCCTCACACGCACCGTCATGGCGTGGGTGGACGCGATAGTCTACGCACTGGTGCTGATTTACTTCATATTCGGATTCATAGGCCAGCAGTACGAGATACCGTCGTCGAGCCTCGAGAAATCGCTGCTCGTAGGCGACCGACTGTGGGTGGACAAGACCGTCTACGGATCACGTGTGCCCCAGACCCCGCTGCACTTCCCGCTGGCGCAGCATACCCTGCCGCTGGTCAACACCAAGAGCTACATCGAGAAGCCGCAGCTGAAGTATCACCGCATGCCAGGATTCCGTTCCATCGAACGCGGCGACATCGTGGTGTTCAACTATCCGCAGGGCGACACCGTGGCGCTCAAGATTCAGAACCCCGACTATTATCAGATATGCAACGAGCTGCAAAAGAACGGCATTAAGGATCCGAAGGCGTATATACAGCAGAATCCCGAAAAGTTCGGCGAGCTGGTGTGGCGTCCTGTGGACCGCCGCGAGAACTATGTGAAGCGTACCATCGGCCTCCCCGGCGAGCGTATACGCATAGTGAACGACACTATCCTGATCAATGGCAAGGCCATTGCAGAACCCTCGAACGTACAGTACAACTACCTGATACCGGTCAACGGGCCCATACCCGCACAGAAATGGATGGACCTTGGCGTACGCGTCGAGGACTTCGACCAGGCTCCGATACAGGACCAGTTGACCGGCCGCTATTATTACGACCTCCCTCTGACCAAGGCCATGAAGGCCCAGGTAGAGAAATGGCCCGAGATAGCCGGGCAGCTTATTTCGGAAAGCGAATCGGGACTCCTGGACTTAGGCGGTGTGTTCCCCTACAACGGAACCTACAACTGGCAGCGAAACAACATGGGCGAGATATGGATTCCGAAACGCGGATCCACCCTGCACCTCACCCCGGCCAACTATCCCATCTACGAACGTGCCATCCGTACATACGAGGGCAACGACCTGCAGATGAAGGACGGCAGGATCTACATCAACGGCAAGCCTCAGGAGTACTATACGTTCAAGATGGACTATTACTGGATGATGGGCGACAACCGCGACCGGAGCGCCGACTCGCGTTACTGGGGCTTCGTGCCTGAGGACCATGTGGTAGGCTCGCCCGTGCTCATCATCATCTCGATGGACAAGGACCGCAAACTGACCGACGGCAAGATAAGATGGAACCGCATGTTCCGCAACCCGAATCCGGACAAGAAGGACGGCAAATGGTGATACCGCCGTTTGCGGCGTCGGCCGGATGGTACGCCCGCTGGCTTGCGGCGCGTCTTGACGGAGCCTCGGACACAGAGGCCATCCGCACGGCATGTGATGACCCGGACTTCGACCCGAAGTCGCTGAGACGCACCCGCGTGGCCGACGGCGACAACGTGACGCTGCTGTCCGTGCCTGTGGCCAAAGGCCCCGGCATGGTCCTGTCCGGCCACGGCAACTGGCCGCACGTGCACCTCGGCACCCTCAACGCCATATATGGGCGCACGCCCTATTTCCCGCATCTGTTCGATCCTCTGACCGCTCTATACCATAACACGCCCGGGACACTGCTCGAACTGAACCGGGCCATGCACGACCTCGTATCGAATTGGATCGATACCGAGGCCGCCGCTATGGCCGCCACGGCTATTGCCGGCGACCGGAATTCGGAATTAATTGCTTATTGCGCTGACATCGAAACAAAAGTTAACTATTCCGTTTCAATTTTAGACGCTATTTTCCGTTTTGGTAAAGACACATTGTTCGTCCTGCTGAACGGATGGATTAAAAGCCGGAACAATAAATGAAGACACTGCGCCACAGACATACATCATACAACCTGTCGCGGCTGCCGCTCATCATAGCGGCGGCTGTGGTGGCATTGGTGTGTCTGATTGGCGTCACTCCGTGCCGTGCCGACGAAGTGCCCGACATGGAGCTGAAGGTGAAGGCCTACCGCGGATTCACGCACATAGTGGACGAATACGGCGACACCTGCCGCCTCACCTACATCCGCGACGTATACGTGTTCCCGCCCCTGAAATTCAAGAACAAGAAGCAGGAGCAGTTCTACTGGCGCACCGTGCGCGACGTACGCAAGACCCTACCCTACGCCAAACTGGCATTCGCCACGCTGTGCGAGACATACGAATACATCCAGACCATCCCCGACAAGAAGGAGCGCGAACGTCACCTGAAGACCCTGGAGCACGACATATTCGAGCAGTACAAGCCTGTGGTGAAACACATGACCAAGAACCAGGGCAAAGTATTGCTGAAGCTGATAAACCGCGAGACGGACCAGACGTCGTATGGCATCGTGAAAGCCTTTTTAGGCAGCTTCCGGGCCGGATTCTGGCAGACATTCGGCCGATTCTTCGGCATGAACCTGCGTTCGGGCTTCAATCCGAAGAAAAACAAGGACGACGCCATGATCGAGCGTATCGCCCTGCTGATAGAACAGGGAGCGCTGTGATAGTGACGAGTGATGAGTGATGGGTGAATAGTTCGCTATCAGATATGAAATTTCGAACAGCAATAACAAGTAGTCCGGCTGATATAGAGCTGGCGGCGTACAGGCCGGTGCTGAGCGCGGGGAGCTGCTTCGCCGAGAACATGGCGGTGCGGATGCGGGAGTGCCTCTGGCCGGCGTCGTTCCCGTTCGGAATGCTGTACAATCCCGCCTCCATAGCCATGGTGTTGCGGCTGATGCTTCTGACCGACCCGGCTACGGCCATGCGGCAGTTCGAGGACACTGTGTTTGAGGCCGGAGGCAGATGGCGCTCCTGGATGTTCGATTCGCGCCTCATAGCGGATTCACGGCAGGGACTTGCCGACGCGTTCGCACGTCTGCGGCTTGATGTGAGCCGTACCATGACCCTGTGCGACACGATACTGGTCACATTCGGCACGGCCTGGTGCTATGCCCTGGCAAGCAACGACATGACCGTGGCAAACTGCCACAAGCAGCCGGCCGCGCTGTTCCGCCGTTATCGCCTCGACCCTGATGAAATCACAGACCTGTGGATTCCGCTGATCCGGGATCTGACCGACCGATACCCGGGACTGCGATTCATCTTCACCGTCAGCCCCGTGCGGCATCTTAAAGACGGATTCCACGAAAACACACTCTCCAAAGCCACGCTGCATCTTGCCGTGGACCGGATATGCTCACAGACCGAAAACACACGCTATTTCCCGGCATTCGAACTTGTGACGGACGACCTGCGCGATTACCGTTTCTATGCCGCCGACATGGCGCATCCGTCGGAGATGGCCGTGGAATATGTGTGGCAGCATTTCTGCGACACGTACATGAGCCTTGAGACACGTCAGGCCATAGTTCGCGGAGAGAAAATACAGAAGCGGCTGTCGCATCGTCCCATGTCAGGGGCGCCCAATCCGGAATTCACGGCCGAGACCGAACGGCTCTTAGACGAATTCAGACGCGATTTCCCGCAATTAGTCATTTCTCAATGAGATTCCCATCAATTACCCTTTTGATTGCCGCCATAACGCTTTATATCGCGTCTTGCCGCGCCGACAGCTACAGCGAATACATAACCCTGTACAGCGACATGGCCGTAGAGCAACAGGAGCTGCACGGCATCCCGGCCTCCATCACCCTGGCACAGGGTCTGCTGGAAAGCGCCGCAGGCCGCTCCACACTCGCTGTGAAAGGCAACAATCATTTCGGTATCAAGTGCCACAGCTCGTGGACCGGCGACACGCTGATACGCAGCGACGACCGTCCCGACGACTGCTTCCGCGCGTACCCCGACGTACGCCAGTCGTTCGACGACCATTCGCAGTTCCTGTTGCGCTCGCGCTATGCCTCGCTCTTTAAGCTCGACCCGCTGGATTATGCCTCCTGGGCGCGCGAGCTGAGACGCTGCGGCTACGCCACCGACCCAAACTACGCCTCGCGCCTGATAGCCATCATAGAGCGTTACGCCCTCTATCTGTACGACACGCCCGAAGGCAGGAAAGCCGACGAGGACGCCGCGTTCATCCAGGCGTCGCTCATCTCGACGCATCCTGTGAGACGCGCGCGCGGGCTGCACTACGTCATTGCCGCGCCCGGCGACACATACACCTCGATAGCCCGGGAATTCAAGCTGGACGTAAAGAAGCTTCGTGAATTCAACGACGCCGGGCGCCACGACAAAATCAAGGACTGGGAGGAAGTGTATCTCGAGTCCAAACTTGACGACGCCCCGAAGCACATCGACAAGGCCGTGATCGGCGAGCGCGAGTCGATGCACTCCATCGCCCAGCGCTACGGCATGAAACTGTCTCGCCTCAAGGCCCTGAACCCCGGCGTCCGCGACAAAGCCGGCGCTACCCTCAGGCTCCGGTAGTGGGAGTTGCGGGAGAATTGGGAGGAGTGGGGGGCGCTTTGCGGCGGAGTCTTTCGGAGAGGGTCTGCATGAAGGCCCAGAAGTTGGGGACGAACAGGGTGCCGATGAAGGCGTTCATGGCCATGCCGAACACGACGGCGGCGCCGAGCGCCTTGCGGCTGCCGGCTCCAGGGCCGGTGGCGAACAGCATCGGCATCACGCCGAACACAAACGCCAATGCCGTCATCATGATGGGGCGGAAACGTATCTGTCCGGCTTCCTGTGCCGCCTGGATTATAGGCACTCCTTTCTTGCGGTAGTCCATGGCGAATTCCACAATCAGAATGGCGTTCTTGGCCGCCATGCCTAACAGCAGGATCAGTCCGATCTGCGTGTAGATGCTGATGCTCTGATCCATGCACATACATCCGAACACGGTACCCAGCACGGCCACAGGCATGGCCAGCACTACGGCTATGGGATCGCTCCAGCTTTCATACTGGGCGGCAAGCACCAGTATGGTCATGATGATGGCAAAGATGAACACTACGTTCACCGTCAGGCCCGACTGCGTCTCCTGATATGCCTCGCCGGTCCAGGCGTAACTGTAGTTCTTTCCCAATTTGTCATGTACCATCTGCTCCATCTCCCTGATGCCTTCCGACGAGCTTACGCCCTTGGCCGGCGTGGCGGTCACTCCGGCGGTGGTGTACATGTTGTATCGGTTTACGGACGACACGCCCATCATGGGCTCGATGGTGGTGAACGACGAGAAGGGCACCATCTCGCCCTGTGCGTTAGCCACACTGAGGTGCATCACGTCGTCGACGTTGGCGCGCGCGCTGCCCGCTCCCTTCATCACTACCTGGAAACTGCGTCCGAATTCATCGAAGTCGTTGATATATCCCTGTCCCATGAACGAGGACAGCGTGTTGTAGATGGATTCCAGCGATATGCCCATCAGTTCGGCGCGGTCGCGGTCGAACTTCAGCCGGTACTGCGGCGTGGAGCCCTGGAAGGTGGTGGTGATGGACGCTATCTTCGGATTCTCGGCGGCTGCGTCCTGCAGCGTCTTTACAGCCTCCTCAAGCGCTTCGGTGCCGAGGCTGGATATGTCAAGTATCTGCATCTCCAGACCCGACGACATGCCGAGGCCCTGGATGGCGGGTGGATTCACCGAGAATGACACCGCTTCCTGATATTTTGAGGTGATGGCGTTGACACGCTCTATTATCGAGTTGATGTTTCCTTCCTTTCCCTTGCGTTCGCTCCACGGTTTCAGCTGAATCATGAATGAAGCGCCGTTCGAGCCGGAGCCTCCGAAGAAGGACTGACCGGCCATGGAAATGATATATTCCGCTTCGGGCACTTTCTCCTGAATCTCGCGTTCCATGGCGTCCACCACTTTCTGTGTCCTTTCAAGCGAGGCCCCCGGCGGCAGCTGTATGCTGGTCATGAAGTGACCCATATCCTCGGCCGGTATATAACTCGTAGGCCACTTTATGAAGCCCCAGAAGGCCACTATGGTAATGGCGAGATACACTAACATGGCCACCTTGTCGTGCTTCAGCATCCTGCCTATGCAGCGCGTGTACAGACCTTCGAACCACGCCCAGAAGCGGTTGAACCATCGGTAGACGATGAATTTCGATTCTTTCGGAGGCTCCAGGAACAGCGCGCATAGCGCCGGAGTAAGCGTCAGGGCGTTGAATCCGGAGAATGCCGTGGATATGGCTATGGTTAGGGCGAACTGCTTGTAGAGCTGTCCCGTGATGCCGCTCACGAACGCCGTAGGGACGAACACCGACATAAGCACCAGCACCTCGCCGATGACCGGGCCGGACAGTTCCTGCATGGCCTGCCGGGCCGCCTGTTCCCGGGTCAGTTTGCCCTGGGCCAGCAACCTCATGCAGTCCTCCACCACCACGATGGCGTCGTCCACCACGATGGCTATGGCCAGCACCAGACCGAACAGCGTGAGCGTGTTGATGGTGAATCCCATCAGTTTCATCACGGCGAACGTGGCTATCAGCGACACCGGAATGGTGATCATCGGAATGATGACCGCGCGCCAGTTCTGCAGGAAAATCATGATGACCAGCATCACGATCAGCGTGGTCTCGAGGAACGTTACCAGCACCTCGTCGATGGACTTATGCACGAAGTCGGTGGAATTCATCACCACGTTGTAGTGCACTCCGTCGGGGAAATACTGCGACAGGCGGTCCAGTTCCTTGATGGCGCCGTCGGCCACCTCCAGCGCGTTGGCGCCCGGCAGCTGCGATATGCCCATCAGGGCCGTTTCCTGACCGTTTACCTTGGTGACAGTGGAATAGGAGCTGCTGCCTAATTCCACGCGGGCTATGTCCTTAAGCCGGAGCAGTCCGCCATCTGCCGAACGGAGCACTATGTCCTCGAACTGGCTTACGTCCGACAGACGCCCCTGGACGGACAGAGTGTAGCTGAACTCGTCGTTGCCCGACAGGGGAGCCTCACCGACCGAACCGGCCGACACCTCCATGTTCTGCGCCGACACGGCGGCACGCACGTCGGCCGGGGTCACGCCGCGCGCACGCATCTTGGCCGGATCCAGCCACAGCCGCATGGAGTACTCGCCGGCACCGAACGCACCGACATTACCCACGCCCTTGACGCGCGACAGCGGGTCCACCAGATGCAGCTGGGCGTAGTTGGTGAGATACAGCGCGTCATATTCCTTCGGGTTGTCGCTTTCGAGGGTCACGAACAGCACGTTGTTGCTGCTGCGCTTGCTCACGGTGACACCCTGCTGCACCACGGCCTCGGGCAGCTGCGCCTGAACCTGCGACACCTGATTCTGTATGTCGATTGCGGCCTGGTCCACGTCCGTTCCGTTCTCGAACGTAACCGTCAGGCTATAAGATCCGTCGTCGCCCGAAGTGGACGACATATACATCATACCCTCCACGCCGTTTACCTGCTGTTCCACCGGAACGCCGATGGCCTGGGCCACCGTAGTGGCCGACGCGCCGGGATAGTTGGCCATGACCATAACGGTCGGAGGCGTGATGTCGGGATACTGTGCTATCGGCAGGGTGTACATGCACAGCAGGCCGGACAGTACCATCAGTATGGCTATGACCGTGGCGAATATAGGCCGCTTTATGAAGAAATCACTGAACATGGCTCACCTCGTTTTATTTTGCACGTACTTTGCTTTGCTTCGTCGCGCCCTGCACCACAGGACGCACCTTCTCGCCGTTGCGCACCGTCAGCAATGCCTGGGTCACGTAGCGGTCGCCCGGCTTGATGCCGCTGTTTATGATGCGCAGCGTGTCGCGGAACAGCTCGCCCGTCTCCACCGGGGTATACACCACCTTGTCGCTGTCGTTGACCACATACAGATAGCTTCCACGCTGGTCGCGTCCGATGGATGCGTCGCGCACCAGCACCGCATGAGGCTCTACGCCGTACGGCAAATCGACGGTGACATACATGCCGTCTTTCAGCAACTTGTCCCTGTTTGTCACCGTGCCCTCCAGCGTCAGTGTACCGGTGGCCGCATCCACGGCCGGCGAAGTATAATATAAATCGGCGGTGAAGTTCACGGGAAGCTCGGGCGTGAACCGCAACGGTACGGCCGTGTAGAGAGGACCCTTGCCCTCGGCGGTATTTACCGACATGAGACGGTACTGCGCCTCCTCGATGTCGAACACCGCCTTCATCTGCCGGTCGTCGTAGATCGAGGCGAGTTTGACAGGCTGTGCCTCGCCGGCCACATAATTGCCGGCCGTCACCACAGGAGCCGTTATCAGGCCCGAAACCGGCGCCGTGACGGCACAATAACCCAGGTTGGTGCGTGCGGTGCGCAGAGCCGCCTCGTAATTGCGGATGGAAGCCTCGGCGCTTTCCATGCTGCTCTTGGCCTGCAGCAGTTCCATCTCGGAGACGGCATCCGACTCAATGGCCTTCCTCATGGCCTCGTACTGGCGCGAGGAATAGTCGTACTGCGCACGGGCCGTTGAGAGTCCTGCCGACGCCTGGTTCACCGCGTCGCGGTATTTGGTGGATTCGATGGTAAAGAGCACCTGGCCCTTCGACACATAGCTGCCCTCCTTGTAGTTCACGCTGAGGATGCGGCCGTTGACCAGCGCCATCACATCGGCCGAACTTACCGAACGGATATAGCCGGGATAGGTCTTGTGCAGCACCACGGAATCCTGCACTGGATAAGCCACATTTATTTCAGGAACCTCGGCAGTCTCCTTTTTCTCCTTGCGGCAGCCGCAGAAGGCTATCAGCAACGTCAATGCCAGAGGCACCAGTATCAGGTCCTTTAATTCCAATTTATATGCGAGTCTGCGTGTTTTCATAATATCGGGGGCTAAACTGTCTTATCTTCTAACTCATCACTAATCACTGGCACCTATGACCTATGACCTATGACTTATATCTTAAACCGGTCCTGCCGTGCACTGATATATCCGGATGGCGGAATTCAGCGCTGATGCACGGGTCTGCAGCAATGTGTTCTGATATTCCAAAAGGCTTACGAGCGAGTTCATAACGTCAGTAAATGGCGCCAGGCCGCGTTTGTAACGGTCAACGGATAGATCGAGCGACTCGCGGGCCTGCTCGTTCACCTTGCGTATCAGGTCTATCCGTTCCAGGTCGCTGCGGTAGGTCTGCAGCGCGTCGTCGGTCTCGATCACGGCGTTCATCACCGTCTGGTTGTAGCTGTCTATGCCGAGCTGCATCTGCTCCCTGGCCTCGGCCACGCGGTATTTGCGGGCCAGACCTTCGAAAATGGTCCAGCTGAGTTGCGGAGCGATGCTGTAAGTGAAACTCTTGTCGGAGAACATGTCGCGGAGGTCGTGCGCCTGGGTGCCGATGCTTCCGGTCAGCGACAGCGTGGGCAGGAAATCCTTCTTGGCCACGCCGAGTTGCGCGGCATATTCCGCCACCAGCATCTCGGCCTGCAATATGTCGGGCCGGCGGCGCAACAGGTCGGCCGGCACGCCGATGTCGGTCATCACGAACGGATTGGGCAGCTTGGCCGGTTTGTCGAGCAGATAGGCGAGTTTTTCGGGATAGCAGCCCACCAACATGGCCAGCGAATTGAGCGCGGCTGTTTTCTGCTGCCGCAGCGAGGGGAGCGTGGCCTGGGTGGAATATAGCACCGTGAGCGACTGCGCCACGTCGAGCTTCGAGACAAGTCCGCATTCATGGCGCGTCTCGGTGATGGAATGTATCTTGGTCTGGGTCTCGATCTGCTGTTCGGCGACCTGGATCTGACCTTCGGCCAGCAGCAGGTTCATGTAGGCCGTGGCGATGTTTGCGGCCAGCGACACCATGGCGGCGTCGTATTCGGCCTTGGTGGCGCGGTAAGCCGCCTTCCCGGCCTTGGACTGAGCGGCCACTCGGCCGAACACATCGATTTCCCAATTGAAATTAAGGCCTAAGGAGAAATAGGACATCGTCGCCGGTTTGCCGAGAGGGGAGGTGTCGCCCGACGAGCGGTCGCGGTTCCAGCCGGCGGAAAGGCCAAGCTGAGGATACCACTCTGACTGAGCGGCACGCCAGGCGTTGCGGCTCATCTCGATGCGGCGCATGGCCTGACGCAGATCAAGGGAATTCTCCATTCCCTGATCGATCAGGGCGGTTAGCTGCGGGTCGCCGAAGTTCTCCCACCAGCGGCGGTCGGCTTCGGCGCTGGCCGTCACCTGCGGCTCGTATGTCCATTCGGCGGGCAACGGAACGGCCGGCTCGGGCGTCTCAGCCCGGAGTCTGCCCGTCCCTGCCGCTACGGATATCACCGCGAGTGTAACTATCAACCTTTTCATACCCTTGATGTGTGTCTGTGTTTTTCAATATTTCACAATATTAACAAAATACAGAAACATTTTGGTTCACACCAGGGGAGCGATTTTTCTGAGTATACCGGGACCCAGCAGAGATATGAGGGCCCCGATGCGGTTCTTTATACGGGATTGGGAATTGAAGATTGAATTGCTGCGGAGACGTCTGATCCGGGCGTAACAACCGGCCTGAATATCACGCGCTTGCTGTCGCGTGATGTCTCCGCGACGGGCGGCAAGCTCGGAAAGCATGAAGATATTGAAGTTGGCGCTCATTCGCCGGTCGCGCATGGCGCGCAGTATTTCGGGACTGCGGCTTTGGCCCCAGACCTCGAGTTGTTCGGTCACTTTCAACACGTCAAGGCGCTGAAGCGTGAAGCGGTGCATATAGCTGTCGGGATTCTGACGGTAGCCATACAGCGGAGCATCGACACATACTATCCTGTCGGCCGATTCCATCAGCCTGCAGGCTATCTCCAGGTCCTCGTATCGCCCGTTATAGAAGGATTGTCCCTGCCATACAGAGCGACTATATAACTTGGCCCAGACGGAAACATTAAGATCCGATGTCTGATAATAAGCCTCCAAAATGGCATCCTCGGAAGTACGGATTCGCTCTTTAATTGAAATTTGAAAGGATGTGTTCAGCCAGTCTGCTTCCTGCTGGGGAGTATGAAACTGATATGTGGCGCAACTCACCATATCCACTTTATGCCGTGTGGCGGCATCGAGCATGATACGGAGCATGTCGGGATGCAGAACGTCATCCGCGTCGAGAAACAGAATCCATTGGCCCCGGCAAAGTCTCAGCCCTCGGTTGCGGGCTGCGGATACGCCGGCATTGGGTGTGTGCTCCACCCGGATACGCGGGTCGGAAGCGGCATACCCGTCACACAGACCGGGAGTGGCGTCGGTGCTACCATCGTCCACCAACACCAGCTCCCAGTCCTGTTCGGTCTGTGCCAGCACGCTCCGCACGGCGGCCGGCAGCCACCGCAAGGCGTTATAGGCCGGCACTATTATGCTGACCATATTGTCGTTACGGTCAGGGTATTATACTGTAAGGATCTCCTTCTCCTTCTCAGCGAAAATGGCGTCGATCTTCTTCACATACTTGTCGTGAAGCTTCTGCACGTCGGCCTCGGCATCCTTCTCGGCATCCTCGCTCAGGCCGTTCTTGATTTCCTTCTTCAGGCCCTCTATAGCCTCGCGGCGCGCGTTGCGCACCGACACCTTGGCGTTCTCGGCCTCATTCTTGGACTGCTTGACCAGCTGCTTGCGACGCTCCTCGGTCAACGGAGGGATGCCCAGACGGATCACCTCGCCGTTGTTCTCGGGCGTGATGCCAAGCTCGGAGTTGATGATGGCCTTCTCAATCTCCTTGAACATAGCCTTCTCCCACGGAGTGATGGCGATGGTGCGCGCGTCGGGCACGCTGACGTTGGCCACGTTGGAGATAGGCGCTTTCGTGCCGTAATAGTCCACCTTGATGCCGTCAAGCAGCTTGGTCGACGCCTTGCCGGCGCGGATGTGCTGCAGAGTTTCGTCCAGATAGTCCACTGCCATCTCCATCGAATCCTCCGCGTCCTGCAGATATTCCTTTACCTCTTTCATTGTATTCGATTTTATTATTATCTTGATTATTTGTGCAGCACGGTGCCGATGGGCTCGCCTGCCAGGATACGTCCCAGGTTGCCTTCGGTGTCCATGTCGAACACCGCTATCGGCATGTCGTTCTCCTTGCACATCACCGTAGCCGTCAGGTCCATCACCTTCAGGTTCTTTTCCAGCATCTCGTCGTAGGTGATTTCGTCATATTTCTTAGCTGCCGGATCTTTCTCCGGGTCGGCGGTATATACGCCGTCCACGCGCGTACCCTTCAGCATCACATCGGCCTCGATCTCGATGGCGCGCAGCGATGCGCCGGTGTCGGTGGTGAAATAAGGATTGCCCGTGCCACCGGCAATGATGGCGACGGTGCCCGTCTCCATAGCCTTGATTGCCGCCCATTTGGAATAAGCCAAGCCGATTGGCTCCATGCGGATGGCCGTGAACACCTGTGACGGCTGACCAATTGCCTCCAACGCCGAACTCAGCGCCAGCGAATTGATCACGGTGGCCAGCATACCCATCTGATCGCCCTTGACGCGGTCAAAACCCTTGGAGGCGCCTTTCAGGCCGCGGAAGATGTTACCGCCTCCGATTACTATACCTATCTGCACGCCCTTGGAGGCAGCCGCCGCAATCTGCTTTGCGTACGAATTCAGCCGGTCGGTGTCGATGCCCCGGCCCTCGCCGGCGCCCAGACTCTCTCCCGACAGTTTCAATAATATCCTGTTGTATTTCATAATTTCTACGGTTTATTGCCAAAATTAAGAAAAATATCTCATACTATGAACACATTTGGGGGACATGATGCGATTTTTTAAGAAATAAGGCTTAAATAGTAGTGTTTCGGGATCTCCAGATGTTAAAAAAATAATTTTTTTGGCCGGATATTTGGAAATGTCGAATAAACGCATTAATTTTGCACTCGATTTCGGGGCGTAGCGCAGTCCGGTTAGCGCACCTGCTTTGGGAGCAGGGGGTCGAAGGTTCGAATCCTTTCACCCCGACCAGACTGAAAACGGCTGACAAACCGAATAACCACTGGCCCAGGTGGCGGAATGGTAGACGCGCTCGTTTCAGGTGCGAGTGCCGCGAGGCGTGTAGGTTCGACTCCTATTCTGGGCACAAGAAGTCGCAAGTGATTAATCATCAATCACTTGCGATTTATGCTTTTATCTCGTGTCAACGCGATGGCAACAGATTTCGCCGCAATCACTCGATTCAACTGAATGGATGTCGTTGACGCGAGCCGAATGAATCGAATTCGAATTCTTTAACTTTTGTTGATTATGAAATCTTCTTTGTATTCCATGAGATTCTTTTTAGCCATTACTTATATGGTTATGAATGCTTCAATAATATTTGCTCAAGATATAATATCCATGCGAAACGGAGATATTATCAAAGCAGTGATACAAGAAATTTCACAAACTGAGATAAAATATAAAAAACACTCAAATCCCAATGGTCCCCTTTTTATCGTGGATAAAGGAGATGTCTTGTCAATACTCTACGCTAATGGCGAACAGGAAATATTAGAAGGGAATGCAAATGTTGAGAATAAAAAGTCATCAAATTATATAGACCCAATAGCAGATGAGGAGAACGACTTGATAAAAGAGGAAGTTAACATTCATTATGCCAATAATTTAAAAGTCAAGAACAAGGCTGCAAAGAAAGGGGTCCCTTTGATGTGGGTCACAGAAAATTCCATAGTCTCAACCAAGGATATTTCAATGCGAATAATTGGAACTTTTGTTAAACCCTCTGGCAAAACCGAAGGAGGAGGATATGTTAGATATTTTATAGAATTAGCAAATAAAACGCAAAAGAATATTTATATTGATAAAGTCAATTCATTTAGAATTGATCAAAATGGAATGGCGAATTCTTTTTTTGACAACAGAATAATGAATTTTTCAAACAGTCAAGGAGCCGGTATGGGAATTGGACTTGGAAGTATTACGAATACATTAGGAATTGGAGGCATATTAGGATCAATTGCCAATGGCATTTCTGTAGGACGAGGTTCATCACATGGTACAAGCACTACTTACATAGATGAGAGTATTATGATTATACCCCCTAATGGCAAAAGATGTATCTCTGAAGAAAGATACGAAAATAACGGAGACCAACGGAATTTGATTTCCGAAGCCGAATCTTACATGTTTGATGTTGCCCAAATTGGGTTAAAGGACGGAGAAGTCAGAGAATTCAATGACGATACGACACCATACCACATATCGTACATCATTATATATTCTTCATCTCCCGACTTTAAATCATATTCTAGCCTTAACGCACACCTATATGCAAAATATATAATCGGAAAATCTGTACGAGCCTCCTTCTGGAAACATTATCCGGGAGACAAGGAGTACTTTGAGAATGAAAAGGATTTCTATAATGCCTATGGCAATGTAATCCCAAATATCCGAGATGTATTTGGAAAAATAATCATAGGAAGAGACTTTACCGAACAAAAAAGCAGGATGTGATAAGGACTCTCTGCAATTAATTTTTTGCGACTTACGATGTCAAATAAATGGACATGCTTGACACAAGCATTGAAAAAAGGAATGTCGCATCTTCTCAGACCAAGTCCGATGCGTGGCTGGAAAAACTTCATAGCATAAAGCGGGATGTTGACCCTTCGTTGATTGATATGGATGATGAGCGCACACGATATACCATGTCAAAATGAAAATATTTTGACAATTTTTAGCACCTCTTTCTGCACCATCTTTAGCGTCACTCCTAGCTCCATCTTACTCTATTCTTAAAGGACGAAATGTGTGGGCCAAAATATTTCATAATTCGTCCCCATATATGTTTTGCCCGTCGCTCAGAGGGATATATCTTTGCAATTAACCTTTTTTGACTAAAGAATAAGTCGTCCTTCGTCCTACTATTAATTAGAAAAGTACGGTTCCAAAATATTATTATTGCTGTCCGATAAAGATTTTTTCAATTAATAGAATATTATCGGACAGCAATAAAAAATAAGACTTAAGACAATCGTTGTCTTCCCACTAATCCTTGTCGAGGTTCTTAATGATTAATTCAAGACACCACCTCAATCTAGTAAAGACCTTCTCAAATCTTATATTATCTTCTCCAAAAGGTGCTGATGCATCGCCATTTCCCCGGTCTGAATAATGCTCATATTGTGAAAAATATTTGTAGTATGCATATATAATTCTAACACATTCTCCAACTTCATCATCTTTAACTATGTCATCTTTCATTGATTTTAGTTGTCCATCACAAGCCTTATATCCTTCATACACGTCACGTCTCGAACGGACCTTCCAACTCCCAAGTTCTACGTCATAACCTCTGTTAAAATCCAATTCTGTGAAAAAAGCATCTTCAAGCGCCAATACAAAGAAATGCATTATTTCCTCATCATTACAATTAAATTCACCAAGTTTATCCTTATAAACATCTTTTTGCTCATACATTGCCGCGACATAATCGCGGTTCCATAAATCAAGCAAACTCCTACAGTCTTCATCACTCATCTTTACAATTCTCAATCCTATGATTCCGTCCATCAAGCAATTCCTGACTAATAATCCAATTGGCAACTTGAACAATATAGACCCGTCATGGCTACATGATACCATAACAAGTTGCAAGATGGCGGTCAGATTTCTAAATATCCTCCGCAACAACTTGGCTGCAGTCCTATTAACATCGCCAGATTCGATGGCTTTGTGAATACGGCTTCTATTTCTCAACAGGACTTCTCTTGCCTTATTACATTCACTGCCTATCTTTGTCCAGGACTCAATGGTGCTCATTGTGTAAGACTTCTATCAGCGTTTGATATTCTTTCTTGTATCGTTCCAGACGTGCATAATCTTTCTCAGACGGCTCGGGGATGCGGCTTATATCCATATTGCTTCGCAAATCGTTCAGCTTGACTCTCAAGGCAAGAGGATTACTCGTTATTCGGCTTATATACTCGGCTATTGAAGATGCGGTATGGTGATTTAGGAATTTCAGGGCCGTTGTTATCTCATCGCGTTCCTCATCGGTTATGACGTGTGTTGCCTTGCTGGGATATACAGCTATATCCGGGTCAAGCCGAAATCACGGTGCATTTGTTAAAACCGGGAGATTAAAGTGTTAA
>UQMZ01000026.1 GCA_900542185.1 uncultured Bacteroidales bacterium | reverse complement strand
TTTTATGAAAAAATTTCACTGAAAATTTGGTTTTTAACGCAGTATCTCCGAGGTAGTCAGTCAACTATGACCGGCTGCGATTTTGTTAATCGTAACAAATAAAATCAAGAAAATTGGGATTTTATTTGGTATAATAAATAAAAATGTGGAATTTTGAATTTTGTTAATCATAACAAATAAAATTCCATTGCTGAGAGGCTGGAACAAAGGCGGGACAGGTATTGTTGAAATGATTTAAGAACGAAAAGGAAATTATACGCCATGTGGATAACGATCATGACGCTTGTGCTGGCTGCGGCCGGATTCGTATGGGGCCGGATACGGGCCGACATCGTGGCGCTTATCGCGCTGCTGATACTGACTCTGTCGGGAATATTGACCACTCAGGAGGCCCTGTCGGGTTTTTCGAATCCTATCGTCATCATGATGGTGGGGCTGTTCATAGTGGGTGGCGCGATTTTCAATACCGGACTGGCGAAAATGATGGGGGCGAAACTGTCGCGCCTGGGCAACGGCAGTCCGACACGCCTGTTCTTAGTGGTGGTGCTGGCCACCGGCGTGATAGGCGGATTCGTGAGCAACACGGGCACCGTGGCATTGATGCTGCCGATAGTGGTGTCGATGGCCGCGTCGGCCGGGGCACCGGCCTCACGGTTCCTGATGCCGTTGGCGTTCGCATCGAGTATCGGCGGTATGCTTACGCTGATCGGTACACCGCCCAACCTTGTCATAGCAGAAGCGTGGGAGGAATTCAGCGGGAAGCCGCTGACCATGTTCTCATTTCTGCCCGCAGGCCTGGTGTGCCTGGTGGCCGGTACGCTGCTGTTGATTCCGCTCAGCAAAATATTGACACGCGGCAAAAAGAAGAATTCCGGTGCCGTCAAAGGTGACCGTACGCTGGTAGACATTGTGGAGGAATACAATCTGAACCACGACCTGTGGCGCGTTGACGTTCCCGCGTCGTCGCTGATATCGGGACTTTCGCTCGGTGCCCTTTCGCTCAGGGCCAATTATGGCCTCGACGTGCTGGAACTGAGGGTGGTTGAGGGCAAGGGCCTGCTGAAGAATGTGTCGCAGGAGGCGCCGTCGGCCAAATCGGTGATTGAACCGGGAGACATACTGTTTATACGTGGTCCGAGGGAAAACGTAGACCGTTTCGTGTCGGACTATGACCTGCGCATAGCCGACGACAATGACGAATCACGCCGGCATCTTGACTTTTATGACATAGGTCTGGCCGAGCTTGTGGTGCTTCCCAATTCAGGCATACTGAAGGAGACGATTGCGGAACTTGACTTCCGAAACAAATATAACGTCAATATATTGGGCGTGCGGCGCGGGGGCAGTTACATCACGCACAACATAGGCGAGCGTAAGGTGTCGAAAGGCGACGTGCTGCTGGTGCAGGGCACATGGGACGCCATCGGGAAGATAAGCCGCGACACGCGCGACTGGGTGGTGCTGGGCGAGCCGGAGAGCCGGGCGTCGAAGGTGACGATAGACTACAAGGCTCCCATCGCCGCGGTGATAATGCTGGCCATGATACTGGCGCTGGTGTTCAGCAGCGTGCCGGCTGTGTTCGTGGTGCTGACGGCTTGCGTCCTGATGATGCTGACGGGATGTTTCCGCACCATATCCGACGCTTATCGAACCATAAACTGGGAGAGCGTGGTGCTGATAGCGGCCATGATGCCTATGAGTTTCGCATTGGAAAAGACGGGAGTGAGCGAGCTTGTGAGCGTGTCGCTTGTCGAGGCATTGGGAGGCATCGGCCCGCATTGGCTGATGGCGGGAATATATTTCACCACGTCGTTGCTGACACTGTTCATCTCCAACACCGCCACAAGCGTGCTGATGGCGCCGATAGCTGTGCAGAGTGCCGTGGCGTATGGTGTCAGCCCGCTGCCAATGCTGTTTGCCGTGACGTTCGGTGCATCATTGTGCTTCATGTCGCCGTTCTCCACGCCCCCGAACGCACTGGTGATGCCTGCGGGACAATACACGTTCATGGATTATGTCAAGGTCGGAGCACCGCTGCAACTGCTGCTCGGAATCCTCATGATATTCGTAATCCCGCTGTTCTTCCCGTTCTGATCATTTTCAGAACCGCCGTGAAATAATATAAGGTCTTGAACAGTTATAATATAAGCTAATATTCAGAACGTTAATCTTAATTGGATAAAGACATGCAAGTCGGAAAAATATTGTTGCCATTGCTGATTCTGGGCAATGCGTTCATGGCACTGTCGGCGAATGACGGTCATGATTCAAAATTCATTCCCGCATCCGATTCACGTATCGCCTACATGGGCCGTATCAGTACCGCCAAGCCGGATACGGTCAGATTTACTTATCCGGGAGTAAATATAAACGCGGGATTTACCGGCACTTCGCTGAAAATGGGCGTGAAGCCGGGCAGCGGCTCCTATATGATAGAGATAGACGACGAATTGCCTTACCGGCTGAACATAGGGCCGAACGATTCGATAGTGACGTTGGCAGAAAGCCTTCCGGAAGGTAATCATAAGGTGCGCGCCACGTATGTCCTGGAGGGATATGCGCTGAAGCCGGAATTCCATGGATTCTATGTGGATAAGGGCGCGGATCTGTCGCCCAAACCGGTGCTTCCCAAGCGGAAGATAGAGTTTATCGGCAATTCGATAACGTGCGGTTACGGGGTCGAAGCCGACAAGCCCACGGACCGGTTCACATACGATACGGAGAATTTCTATTATACTTACGCCGCACGGACGGCGAGAAACCTTGACGCACAGCACCTGGTAGTGGCGCGGTCGGGTATAGGAGTGTACAGAAACTATGGCAGTCCGAGGGAGGGTTGCAAGGGTGACATGCCGGATATGTACGGACAGACTCTGTTCGGCGATTCCACCGAGGTGTGGGATCACTCGCAGTACCGGCCCGATGTTGTGTGCGTTAATTTAGGCACCAATGACGTCAGCGAGGACCGGTATGAGGTCGCGCTGCTGGAGGACGGTTACAGAAAGTTCATAAAGCATTTGCGGGCCACGTACCCCGACGCGAAAATAATAATGTTGACCGGATCGATGCTGAACGGGCGGCAGCTGCAGGTGGTGAAAGATGCGTTGAACAAGGTTGTTGCGGAAGCGGTGTCAGCCGGCGACCGCAACCTGTATCGTTTTGACTTCACTCCGCAGACCGGCTCCCTCGGAATGGGCGCGGACTATCATCCCTCGATCCGCCAGCAGCAGAAGATGGCCTCCGAACTCACCGCCTACATCCGCAAGCTGATGAAGTGGTAAATTACAAACCGGTTGAGTTGAATGGGGTGGTTGAGAGTATTAAAAAAAGAGGGGGCAATTCAACCGGATTGATATGAGACAAGGAATAAGGAGAATAGCGGCATGCGTGCTGGCAGTGGCTGGAATTGTCGGCATTGTCGATGCCGGGCAGACTAAGATATTCGACTACATGTATGGCGGCGACGGGCAGAGGGTGTGTCTGCGGCTGCCGAAAGAGAAAACGGTGCGGGCGGTGCTGTATGCGCATCAGAACATGACGGAGGAGGTGCTGTTCCGCTCGCCGTCGTTTACGCACAGGATGGATTCGCTCGGCGTGGCTATGGTGTTCGTGCAGAGCGGTTCGCAGAACTGGGACACGTCTACCGGTTGCCAGGAACGCTTCGAAAGCATCATCGACTCGCTGGCTTCGATGTCGGGCCATAATGAGATAAAGACGGCCCGTATAATACCGTTCGGACATTCGGCGCAGGCTACGTTCCCGTGGAATTTCGCGGCGTGGAATCCGGACAGGACGCTGTGCGTGATATCGTATCACGGCGATGCTCCGCGCACCAACCTGTGCGGCTATGGCCGCGCCAACGTGGAGTGGGGGCGTACCCGCAACATCGACCGCATTCCGGCGCTGATGGTGATGGGCGAGTATGAATGGTGGGACGCGCGTCTGCGTCCGGCACTCGCTTTCCAGATGATGTATCCCGAAAGCCGTATCTCCTTCCTGTGCGATGCCGGCAGAGGCCATTTCGATCTGTCGGAAGCCACCCAGGATTATATGGCGCGATTCATAGCCAAGGCTCTGGAGAATCCGCGTCCCGAAGATGGCGTAAGATATTCGCGTTGGTTTGAGGACGGAACGGAAAGTACGGATACGCACGAGCAGTTCTGGTACCAGGACCGGGAGATGGCCGACATGACCAAGGCGCGTTATGCCGAGACGCGCGGCAAGAAGATGCAGTATGTGTCGCTGAAAATCAACGGCGAACTGCTGCCGTACAACAAGGACAGCCATGTCAAGATCAACGGCAGGTATCATGAGGGAGAGTTCACGGTGGAGCCGGTGTTTACGGACGAAACACGCATGACGGAGAGTGACGCTCATGCCGCCGTACGCCCGCGGGTGGTGCTGATTTCGGGGCCGGCCATTCAGACCGGCGAATATACCTTCCGTTACGATCCCGATTATTTCGGACGCGACCCGAAACGCCAGTGGACCGGCATCACGCTATGCGTGGAAGCCGATGGCGACGCCACCTACAAGCCTGCCGTCCAGGAGCTGAACCTCAGCAAAGCCAAATAATCGGGAATCCGGCTCCTTAGCTCGGTGTAGACTTAACTTTTAGTTTATAAGTTGCAGACCCTGAAGGTGAAAATTGTTCAATCGACTGTAATAATTGGCTGACCGAAGAATGTGGACAGCATGGCAAGCGTTGAGATAGTGAAGTTATGCTCGCCGCTAAGCCAACGCGTTATCTCGTTGGGACGTTTGCCGAGTGCTTCGGCAAACTGTTTTTTATTCAGGCCTTTTTCGTGCATAAGTGCATCGAGCCTGTTAGAGATTGCAAAAGAGAGCCGGGTTTCCTCCCGTTTCTCCAGAGGAATCTCATTGAAGATTTCCTGTAAAGAAATGTTGGCGGTTCTCATAATTTTTGCGTTTGTATTTACAACGCAAAATTAAGAAAAATGTTTTACATAAATGTAAAAGTTATGGAATCTCCATGCAAATTTCCGTTCTGTAGTACAGAGGGTTTTTAGATTGATAACATTACAACTATTGCCGGGAGATTGTTGAAGATATGCAGACCGACGCCCCACCAGAAACCAAGATTTACCCGGTAATATGTTATTGCACATCCGGCGAAGAACGGGACGCTGATAACTAATAGCATATATGGGATAAGGGTATAATCATAATTAGAGAAGGCTATGAGATGAAGAAGTCCGAATGCTATGGCTGTGACGTAAATCGAAGGTTTATAATACTTTTTCTTTTGTGAATTCCAGAAAGAATCTGTAGTGAAGAAATAGATTGCTGAAAACAGTGCTGCCATTGCGAATGCACAGATGGCAACATAGGCGATGGAATGGGAATATATATGCTGCCAAAGCATATAAGCAGGTATTGCGGATGCAGCCAACGCCACTTGCCATCTTCTGAAAGATAATCCCAGGCGGAATATACATTCTTCCAGCAATGGCGCGACAATACTGACAGTCATCAATACATAGACAGTCGATCCAATTGTCTTTGCAGTTTCCGGATTGCCTACAAAATTGGTCTGCGACTCCGGGTCGATACCACACGTCTTATAAATGGCGGTACATCCGATAATCAGAAGCATCGCGACAATTCGACTAATCAGCCAGAACAACAATCCATATCCCACGACCCATTTCTTGGAATGGATCCGGAAATCATCTGTACGTGAAAGAATGAATTTCATAGCTCCTTCTCCCAATCTATAAGGTTGTTGATTTGTTTAATATTACTTCTATACCACAGGTATTCAAGACCGAACCCCAATACAGTCAGTCCCCAGGCAAAAAACATTCTCCAGGTATTAATGAACATTGGAGTGAGGGAGAGCCATATCAAAAGCGGAATTATTACTGACGCAGTCGCAAGTTCAATATTGCGATACATTTTTTTTACCGATACGACAGTCATAAGAATTTCCTGGTTTGTATAATCCCATAGATTGACGGCCTTGATGGAACAGTATATTCTGATTCCATAGATAATGGCGATGAAAATAGTCAGGCAAAAGACGATGAGCCACCAATATGGGAATTTCATGGGCGACCAGAAGGGAGAAAAAGCCATGAGGATGAGGCAAATTATTGTAAAAATCCCATCCCACCGAGCTCTTGTCAAAAGTCTCGATTTTATGTCATTCCTTTTTGAGAGTGATTCGTTTGCCACATTCTCACTGAGTTGCGAATCGATATGAGGCTTAACCGACTCCCATGTTGTTTTCAAATCTTCAAGTTCCATAATTAAACCTCCTTTCTTGATGAAATCTTTTCTTTGATTCTATATAGACGGGATGCGACAGTATTCCTCGGGATACCCATATTTGAGGCAATTTCTTCATAGCTTAACTCATCAAGCCACATTAATATCAAGGCTTTTTCCATGGGATTGAGTTGTGCTATTTGAGCGTAAAGCCATTCTAACTTTTCTCTCAATGCCTTATCGTTATCATCCTGAAAGTGAAAAGAGGGAATATCGTCGAAAGAAACCGTTTTGATTTTTGGGTTAAACTTTCTCAAGGAAAACAGACAAGTGTTTATGCATACTTTATATACCCAAGTCGCTTCAGAACTCTCCTGTCGGAAATTACGATACCCTTTGAATAGAGAAATCAGGACTTCCTGTCGTAGATCCTCAAATGGCACCTCGCTTGTCGCGTAGAAGAAACAGACACTGAAAATTACCTTTTCGTGTCGTCCGACCATCGCCATGAAAGATTTATTATAGTCAGAATTCATCATCATCTGTTTCTCTTTGCAAAGTTAGTTGCAATTTAATGAGAATAGTTCCCTCCGATGTAAAAATAAGAAAAATCACTTTGTGCGTCATTCTGGAGTCTCGGCATAATCTCAATGCTTAGAATAATTCTGCATTAAATAAAAAAGAGCGGTCTTGCGACTGCTCTTTCCAACCGGGCGAAACCGATCTCTGAAATCGTTGCTCGCTCAAGCGAATTTTTTTGTTCAAGGGAAACAATCTTTTGTGGATGTAGGAATAGTAGACATTACGAATTCCATAAGCTTTTAACAAGTCTATTCGATAAAAGGCTTTTATTTTCAGCCTCTTATGAATATCGCGCCCGGCTCGCGGAAAGTTATTGGAATACAATAGTGTAAGTCGCTCTTTCGGGGCGTGAAGTATTTGACGCGGAAGTTGGGCAACGCATTGACAAGTCTTAGGGCCTCTTGATTTGCCGCCTCGTTTTTGCTGGGGCGTTTGATTGTCGCGTTGCTTATCGAGCCGTCGGGATGCACGGTAAAGTTGACAATTACCCGTTCGGAACCTTTGTAACCTTCAGGCACCCGGAGGTTGGCATCAATCCATTCCTTTAGTTTACCGTTGCCTCCGGGAAACTCACAGCGTGGGTCAAGGTTTATAAACAGTTTTTTTAGTTCCGCCTTGACATTGGCTACGGTTTCAGGCGAAACCGTCAGGAACACAGACCGGTTGCCGTACTCGTCGTTTTTCACTTCCATCTTCTGGATGGAGTCGGCCGGCACCATGTCAAGTGGTGCGCCTGCTATCCATTCGTTGTTGAAATAGTAAAATACGGTTTCTGTGTCCTTCTCGGTGAGCGGGAACTGAATTTCTCGTACAGTGCTGTCGTTCACGCAGCAATCCTGCGCGAACGCCACGCACGCCTGAACGACAATCGCTGACACTAATACTAACTTCTTCATAATGGTTTAAGGCTTCTTATTTTCCAAAATGTCACGGACAGGTCGCATCCGTTCCAATTACAAATTTAGTAAGGATGAATGGATTTGTTCTTAACAAATGTATAGACTCCCTTACTTTTGCTTATTTTTTGATATCTGTGTCCGGATTTTTTGCCAGTTCCCGGCGGATACGGCTGAGATGGTTTGGTGTAATCAAGAGGAAGGAGGACAGATCTTTCAATGTAACGGTCTCAACAATTTGGGGATATTGCTCACATAGTGCCACATAACGCTGACGTGGCGATTTGCGGTAAAGATTGAGCAACCGCATGAATATCATATTGAACAGCGATTTGTATTCGTCGAGCAGCGATGGGGAAAGAAACTCTTTGAAAGTCTTTAACGGTATTCGCAATATTTCACAATCAGACCCGGCGATAATTGACATCTGGGATGGCTCTCCATGCAGCGATGAATGGAAATCTGTAATGAACTGACCGGGAAAGGCAAAATTAATTACTGCCTCATTTCCCGAATCATTAAGGGTGACGACTTTGAAATAGCCTGACACTACAAGGGCAGCATAGCGCGTAACGGTTCCTTGCTGAAAAAAATGTTCCCCTTTCTTATAAAGGCATGGCACGCCCTTCTCGCGGCAAAAATCAGTGGCTGCCGTAAGATCCAGAAAGTCGATATATGAGTTGAACTGTGCCATAAGGTATTACAAAGTTAGCTGATATTTCCGAAATCAGGGGCATATCTCGCAGAAAATTCGTAATTTTGCAATGCAATAAAAACGAGAATGACAAAAGAAGAACTGCTTACAAGGCTTAACGATATGGAATGGGATGACTTTGAGGTCAAAGAGGCTTCAGGAGGCCTCCCTAAATCCATGTGGGAAACCGTCAGTGCTTTCTCCAACACAGCGGGAGGCTGGATTATCCTCGGTGTGAAAGAGAAGAAAACGGAAAACAGTTCTGAGTTCATTGTCAACGGTGTGGCAAATCCTGAGCAACTGGAGCAGGATATTGTCACCACATTGCGTTCCAGAACAAAATTCAACGCGCCTGTATCGTGCAAGGCTCTGAAGTTTACGATTGATGATAAGTATATTCTCGCTTTTGAAATACCCTTGTCGCCCCATCGTCCTGTTGCCATCAAAAGCAACGGCGAGGTGTACGTGAGAACTGGAAGCGGCGACACTCTCGCTACGGACATGGAGATAGATGCGATTGTGAGGGATGCTTCTTTCGGCGCGAAATCAGAAATGGAAGTCCCCGGTTCTGGATTCAAGGACATAAATCCCGATTCCATAGCGTCATACCGCAGTTATCTGCGGGACTTCAACCGCCCGTTGTCGTTTCCGACACTGGGGGATGAGGAATTTTGTCGGAAACTGAATATTGTCCTTTCATCGGGTAGACTGTCATACGGGAGTCTCCTGATGTTTGGTAAGCGAGACTCAGTGCTTGACGCATTACCGAATTTTTGGATAGATTACATGGAGGTGCCTGGACATTCGTATGCCACTGCCCCGCAACGATATACTTACCGTATGCCGGAGCAGGAAAACATCTGGGAAAGTTTTCAGTTGATGATGCACCGTTTGCGCAATTTCGTAGATGCCCCATATTTGGAAGGCCCAGACATGTTCGGTGTGGAAGACAACTCCCGACTGTTCTGTCTTCGTGAGGGTTTGGTAAACTTTTGCGCACACTCCGATTATTTCGCGTCTGCCCATCCGACTATCAGGGTATTCGATGACAGAATAGTGATGCAGAATCCGGGCCGGTTCATTCTTGCTGCTGACGAGTTCCGAAGCCGCATCCTGTCAATGCCTCGCAATCCAAGCATAATCAGATTATTCCGTCATCCGAAACTGTCTGAAAACGCCGGGTATGGAATCGACAAGATATTGGGATGGGAGAAATTAACTGGAAAATCCGTCACGTTCGACAGTGATATGCTTATCTCGACAGTCACTTATCCGTTGGCAACTGCTAAGGATTCTCGCCGCGTTGGCGAGAATGGCGAGAATAATGGCGAGAATGAGAAGAAGTCTACCAGAGAAAGACTGATAGCTTTGATTAAAGAGAATCCCCGGATAACGAGAGCATCATTATCTGAACAGCTTGGAATTTCTTCATCAAACGTGCAATTCCACATAGAAAGACTTAAATCGGAAGGAGTTATTGAACGCGTAGGTTCGTCAAGAAGCGGGTATTGGAAATTCCTATCTGAATAGGTCAGAAAATAGGTCAGAAAATAGGTCAGAAAATGGACAAGTCGAGAGAATAGCAGTTTTTCTGCCACCACAGTTGGCCGCTATGTGTTTGGTAATTGCTGAATGTGTCAGTCGCGCATGCGGTTGCGGAACCGGAGGGGCGTCATGCCGGTCTGCTTGCGGAAGATGCGGCACAGGTACGAGGGGTCGTCGTAATGAAGGCGCTCGGCTATCTGCTTTACGGTCAGGTCGGTGGTGTCGAGCAGGTTCTTGACCACCAGGCCGATCTGTATGTTGATCTGTTCCTTGGCCGTGGTGCCGAAATATTTACGGTTGATGATGTTCAGGTAATTGGGGGTGATGTTGAGCCTGTCGGCGTAATAGGCCACGTCGTGATGCCTGGCGTAATGCCGGCTCAGCATGGCGATGAAGTCGTTGGCCAGCACCCACGCCCGGTTCTTGGCCGGGTTGTCGCCAAGCTGACCTAAGCGCCGTTCTATCTGGTCGGCCATGATGTGCATCAGGTTCTCGGTTTCATTGTGCATGGTCTCGAAACGGATAGGCTCCGAACAGTTCGCCTCTATCCATTCAAGCATCGTGAACCAGTTGGACACGATTCCCCGGAGAGGATATGGGACTGGAAAGACCGTGGACTTGAATACAAACTCCCAGAAACGGTTGGATGTCATCAGATAAAATATGTCGAGCGTCTCGTTAAATCCGATGCGCAGACACACGGCCTTGAAATCGTCCGAGAATTGCAGAGGCACCGTGACCATGTCGAATGTGATGAACGCCATGCGACCGGGGCGGAACGTGCGGATCCGTGAGCTGATTGAGAACTTGGCCGAGCCTTCGCGGCATAACATGATAAGGCAGCCATCCACCGGCAATGGCTGTCCGCACCGCCATGTCGAGGCATCGGCCTGACCGTACGAATATGGTGCGAGGTGATGTTTATTCGGGTTATTTGTTGTCATGGAATGTGTAAAATTACCTTAAATTCGGCAATATTGCAAAATTTGTTATAAAAAGTACTGTCTTTATAACGTTTTTGCCCTCGGTTATGGCTGATATATTTACTAATTTTGCAGCCGGTTTGGAATTACCCTTTTTAATTACAGGCAAAATGGATAGAGATAAACTTGACTTTGGGAACGGCAGGATCAAGAGCCTTTTCCTCGCCATGTTTTTCCCGACACTTATAGGCATGCTGTTCAATTCAGTGCTGAATATATGCGACGGCATGTTCGTGGGTCATGGCGTGGGCAGCAACGCCCTTGCGGCCATCAATATCGTGGCGCCGCTGTTTTTGGTATGCACGGGAGTCGGCCTGATGTTCGGCATCGGCGCCTCCGTGATCGGCGGCATACGGCTGGCCGAGGGAAACGTCAAGGCCGCGCGTATCATAATGACGCAGGCCTACATAGCCGGCGGCGTCATATTCGGCGTCGTCATACTGGTATCGCTGCTCTTTACGCGCCCGCTGCTCTATGCGTTGGGATGCAGCGAGGCTCTGGAACAGAACGCCACGGACTATCTGCTGTGGCTGCTGCCCGGTCTGCTGTTCTTCTACCTTCAGTGTGCCGGAATGATGCTGATACGCCTTGACGGATCGCCCAAGTATGCGATGTCCATCCAGATAATTGTGGCCATTCTCAACATATTCCTGGACTGGTATATGGTGTTCCCATTGGCGATGGGTATAAAGGGAGCGTCGATAGCCACCTCGCTGAGCTGTATCGTGGGCGGCCTCATGGTGCTGGCATATTTCATATTCTTCTCCAAGACCTTGAAGTTCTATCGACTGAAGATGTCGGTGAAATCGCTGAGGCTGTCGTTGCGCAATGTGGGATACATGGCCAAGATAGGACTCGCCACCTTCATCGCTGAGCTGGCCATCGGTGTCACCATGGTGACCGGCAACTTTATGTTCCTGAAATATTTGGGCGAGGCAGGCGTGGCGGCTTACAGCGTAGGCTGCTATCTGTTCCCCTTGATGTTTTCCATCAGCAACGCCGTGGCGCAGTCGTCGCAGCCTATCATAAGCTATAACTACGGGGCCGGCCGGATGGACAGGGTGCGTCAGGCACTGCGGATGTCCATTATCGCCGCCAGCATCTGCGGCGTTGCAATAACAGTCGGAATGTGGACATGGTCGCCCGCACTGGCCGGTATCTTCCTCGATTCGGCCGAGGCTGCATACGCTCTGGCGCGTCAGGGACTGCCGCTGCTTGGTCTGTGCGCCTTGTTCTTCGCACTGAACATCACCTTCATCGGCTACTATCAGAGTTGCGAGCGGGCTGCACGCTCCATCTGCTATATGCTGTTGCGCGGTGTGGTGTTCCTGGTGCCGGGATTCTTCCTGCTGCCAATACTGTTGGGCGACGCGGGGCTGTGGCTGGCCATTCCTGTCTCCGAAATCCTGACCCTGACGGTGATAGCCATCCTTTATCTGTGGCAGCTCAGACGGAGAAATCTTCAGCCGGCTCCCGGTTCGTGAACCGACTGAGCCGGGATGAAGCCGGGACCTGATAAACTTGTTGGAAATTAGAAAAAATCAGGACTGATTCCATTTGCAGGAGTCAGTCCTTGTTGGTTATCTAAGGTATGATGCCTTAATATTGCTCGAAATTGTAGACGACGCCTTTCGATACGATGCCTTCTTCATCCATTCCGGTGACATGGGAAATGATGAAGGGCTTGTCCAGTTTTTCCGTGGAGTTGCCATCCATGTCGCATGATTCCGTGACCAGAATATTAGCCGGCGTGCTTATTCCCTTGAAGTATGATTCGAAGGAATTGGAGCGACCGCTGGCATCGGTGGTCATTTCCGTCTTACAGATGATGACCGGCCCGAGAAAAGTCTTGGACGGGTATGTGAAGCTCCAGGAGGTGGTGTAGCATTTCTCATTGCTTCCCTTGCCTTTACACTCTGTGGCAGCATACGCAGCGGAGGAATCCTTGAAGCTGACGTACAATGGAGATCCTTCCATAAGGAAACTGCCCTCGGAGGCTACGAACGACGAAAGCCAGGCTGCGTCACCGGTGAAGGGATTGCGTATTTTCAGCCAGTCACCCTCTTGTCCGAGCATTTCGAAGCAATCGTTGTAGAATGCTTTTCCCACGATAGCGGCCGAGGTGGAGGGCTGCTGGCGGATGTTGGCCGTAGCCGATGAAACGAACACTGCGTCAACGCCTGTTTCCTGTGCGGAAGCAGAGAATGCCGTCACAGCCATAACAATGGCGGCGGAAAGAGCGGCTACTGTTGTCTTGAAATTTGCCATAAGGTAAATTTATTCGTTAGTTAGAGTATGATTGTCGCGCAAAAGTATGCAAATTATTCGACATCCGCAAATCCCCTCTTGTCCGGATTGCCGATTAGTGTGCGTTCTTTTTGCGGCGGGAGGTGTAGACCATGTAGATGCCTAACAGGATGAAGGCGGAGAGGATAAGCAGCATCTCGGTGACGTGGTCGAGGGGTGCGACCCAGATTTCCTGAAACAGGTTGTTGCGGCCCATTATCTCGACGGGGGTCCAGAACACGATGACGGTGGCGATGGACATGCGCAGGTTGGCTCCCCAGGAGGGTATGCGCAGTTGACGGGCGAACATGAAGCAGGCTCCGATGAAACATCCCACGCCGACCAGGATAGTGACGGGATGACTGTCGCCTAAGAACACCGGGTCGTAACAGAACATCAGCAGCAGATACGACGCCCACATTATCATGTTGAATTCCATGAATGTCACGATCGAGACGTGGCGCGTCATGGGACGGGCGCAGATTTCGTTCTTGCGTCCTCTCAGGAGCTGACGCTGACACCAGTTGATGAAGTTGCAGCCGTTGCGTGTGCTGAACGTGTACATCACCATTATCAGCATGAAGAAGCCGAACGACGCCGGCAGAATCAGATACTCGGGCTTGGTCACGACCTCGCCTGTGACCGGGTCGAGCATCGGCTGTGTGCCGAAGCGGTTAGCGAAATACATGAACAGGAATTCCACCCAGCCGGTCCAGAACAGCAGACCTCCGATCAGCCCCCACAGCGTCTGGTGCGTATCACCTTTGGCGAAAACGCCGCGGATGGCCATCAGCATGCCGACCAGGCCCATGGCGAATGCCGAATAATGCAGTGCGGTGGGCTCCATGAAGTGCTCCATCAGTATCATCAGCGCGTGGCCCAGCGGCATGAGGAACAATACGATGAGAAAAGAGCTTATGGCTTTGAAGGGATATTTTTTCTTGGTCTGTGACTTCATGTCTGTAATATTGAATGATGTTTACGGAAAATTCTTTGATAAATTCGACGGCAAAATTACAAACATGGCGTTGTCTCCGCAATCCTCTGAAATGAGTATTGTTAGTGTAGCGGGAATTTCATAACTTTGCGGCTCGATGAAGAAACCCTTTCACATAACATGGCGCGGATTGCATCGCTGGCTCGGGCTGGTGATGGCGGTGCTGATGCTTGTGTTCTGCGTGTCCGGACTGATACTGAATCATCGGGATCTGGTATCAGGATGCGACGTGAGCCGTAAGTTGCTGCCGTCTTCATACCGGATCAAAGACTACAACAACGGCGTGGTCCGGGGTACGGTGAGGTTGGGCGGCGACACGGTCCTGCTGTTCGGCAATGCCGGGATATGGCTCAGCAACACGTCGCTCGCCGATGCCCGCGACTTCAACGCGGGTTTCCCGAAAGGAATGGACGGGCGCAATGTGCGCAATGTGGTGCGTACACGCACGGGCCAGCTGTACGCAGCCGCACAGGCCGGACTGATGCGTCATGACGGAGAAAGATGGAGACCGGTCGAGCTTCCCGGCAATACGGAACGCGTTACAGACGTCGCATTGTTGTCCGACAGCGCCGGAGTGCTGGCCCTGACCCGTTCGGACGTTTATGTAAAGTCTGCGAATGATGCCCTATTCAGAAATGTCGGCCTTAAGGCTCCCGCAGGGGCAAAGAATGAAGTGTCGCTGTTCAAGACGGTATGGCATCTGCATAGCGGGCAGCTTTTCGGTTTGCCCGGAGTATTGATTGTGGATGCGCTTGCCATAGTGTTTATTTTTCTGAGCGTCACGGGTATAGTTGTGTTCATTTTGCCATATTCCATACGCCGGAGCGCGGTGGCTAAGGTGAAGCGTCAGTCAGGATGGCTGAAATGGAATTTCAGATGGCATAACAGTGTGGGTTACTGGACTATCGGTCTGACGTTGCTGATAGCGGTGACCGGGGCGTGTCTGCGGCCGCCGTTGATGGTGCCGTTGGTCTTAAACCGGACCAAAGCTATTCCCGGCACAACGCTGGATCATGACAATTTCTGGCACGACCGCCTGCGGGCTATCCGATGGGACAGCATGTCGGGCCGCTGGCTGCTGTCCACATCCGAGGGATTCTATACGGTTGATGAAAGTTTTCACGCCGTGCCCGAACCGTCAGGAGCGAAGGTGACACCACCGGTCAGCCCTATGGGGGTCACCGTATTCGAGGAAATGGAACCGTGCAAGTGGCTGATCGGCTCATTCAGCGGGATGTATGTGTGGGATATGCGGTCGGGCAGAATCCATGACTGGTTTACCGGCGAGGAATACAGGAAGAAAAAGCCAGGGCCACCTATAAGCGATCATCTGGTGTCCGGTTTTACGCGGGATGTGTCCGGTTTTACGCGGGACGTATCCGGCGGCAATATTGTGGTGTTCGACCATTACAAGGGCGCGGTCGGATTGCCAGAGATGCCGGAGGTGCTGAGTCGACAGCCGATGTCCCTTTGGAACGTAGCGCTGGAGGCGCACAGCGGCCGCCTGTACGACAGTCTGTTGGGTCCTGTTTCCGTACTCTTTATTTTCCTGGCCGGCGCATCGTGTGTACTGGTGCTCGTCTCAGGCTGGAAGATGGGCCGCCGCCGCAAAAAGAAAAAGCACTGAGCATTGAGAAGCAGAATGCAATGTCGCGCCATGGTCAGGGGATGTTTTTAAATTTTCAAGTCACAGAACTTACGGCAAAGCAATGCCTTGCCAGGCACAGAACTGACAGATATACACAGAACTTTATCTATGTATGAGGTCTGAGTGACGAGGGATGGACTTTGTCACTTGTCACTATGACTTATGACTTAATTTTGCCGTTCGCACAGATTCTGCTGACGCAGGTGCTGGAACTATCACAGACTCTGCTTGGTGGTATGGCTATTAGGTTTCATTTGGAAGATTGTGCCATTTAAAATTTGAAAGATCTTGTTTTTATTATAAATTTGCCATAGCATTCTCATAATGGAGGAATATGGACGATCTTAATAAAATTGGTTTCGATATAATCGGGGCTGCCTATGAAGTAAAGAGTATTTGCGGCAAGCATCTGCTTGAATCTTTCTATGAAAATGCCATGGCTTATGAATTACGTAAGCTTGGGCATAAGGTTGAACAACAGAAACGATTGCCAGCTATTTATAAAGGCGTAGAAATTAAAGATGCGTATATAATGGATCTTGTAGTAGATGATAAAGTTGTAATCGAACTCAAATCGATAGGATCTTTTTCCGGCAATGAAATCAAGCAACTTAATACGTATATGTATCTGACAAACTTCAAACTCGGTTATCTGATTAATTTTTCAGCTCCTGACTTTTCGGCATGTGCATGGAAAGGGACAATGGATAAAAATAAAGGAATAATTCGTGTTATACGGTGAGTTAAGCTAACTCAAGTCCTGCCGGTTGATAGATAAGCAGAATTAAAAGCAAACAATAGATCCGTAAACGATTGTAATGTCACAGGATAATTCTGTGACTATTCCGAAACCGTCGTAGACGGATCTGTGCTATGACTGAGTCGTTCAGCAATGAATGATTCAACTTTCGCATGATGGAATTATAAGAATTTCAAGTCACAGAACTGACGGCAAAGCTAAGCTTTAACCTTCACTGAACGTACGGATTTACACAGAACTTTATCTAAATATGAGGTCCGAATGATGAGTGATGAACCTTGTCACTTTGACTTAATATTGTCATTGCCACAGAACTGAATGGCGCAAGCGCAGGAATTTACACAGATTACTTCCGTGATAATTCTGTTGCCATCATTGATGGCTCTGTGCCTTGGCCGAGTGATTCACCCAATAGTGATGAACATTGTCACTTGTCACATTACTTATGACCTAAATTAAGTTCTGTGTAAATCTGTAAGTTCTGTGGGTGGATGCATTGCATTCACGATAAGTTCTGTGACTTGACTTTCTTTATATTCCTTAAAGTGAATATGCGGAACTTGAATAACGTAAATTTCAGTGATTTAGGTTGTATTTATCTTGTACTGAAAAATTTTCCTGCATATTTTGTTTGAATGTCGGAAAATTATTTGTAGTTTTGCAGTCGCAGACCGCAGCGCAGAGGCCCCGGTCGGGGATTAAGTGCGGCGGGAGCGCGAAGTCGTTCGGAAATTTAAACAGTTTCAGAGGCTTCGGGACATAATATTGAATAGCGTTTATCCGCGCTGATTCTTGACTATCAGAAATTTCTCTACTGGCACTCAGCATCAAAATGGCAATTGAAAATCTGTCAAAATCTAAATACTATCTATACATTGACGAGTGTGGGGATCAGAATTTGAGGAATTATAATCCAACTTTTCCTGTATTCACTTTATGCGGAGTCTTGGTCTCGCGCGATAGCAAACGGGAACTTGAAGCTGATTTCAAAGTCTTGAAAACTGAATTTTTGGGAAATGAAGATGTGATAATCCACTCGCGGGAAATAAGAAGATGTAAGAACGAATTTATCAATTTATTAGACCCTGAAATTAAAAATCGGTTTTACGAAAGGGTTAATGAAATCTTGTCACAAAACAATGTATATGTAGTCGTTGCCTGTACTATTTTAAAGGAGCCATTTATTCGATTGTTCAGTAATGCAGAAGATGTCTATGGGCTTTCATTGTCTTATCTCATAGAGAGGAGTATCTTTTGTGTAGACGATAATCACAAATCAGCCTCAATAGATATAGTTTTTGAGAAACGTGGTAAAATTGAGGACAAATCGTTGACGAAATTTTATAATGGTCTCAGAGTGACCGGAACGAAATGGGTGAAACCGGAACGTTTACAAAGCCGTATATCGGCGTTTACATCAAGGGCCAAAAAGGAAAATATCATAGGCTTGCAGATTGCAGACCTCATAGCGTATCCAATAGCAAGAAAAGTTCTTAATCCTGATGCGCCTAATCCGGCGTTCGATATAGTAAAACCAAGTATATATTCCTCGCATGGAGCTATGCTTGGTTTCAAAGTAATACCTCATTAAAGAAAAAAGAGCGACCTTTCGGTAGCTCTTTCCCATCTGCGCCGGCAGATGCCTAAAATCGTTGCTTTTGCACTCGAAGTATTTCCTTGAGGGGAAACTACCCTTGTTTCTGATGCAAAAATAATAACTATTCTGCTATCTTCAAAATTATAACGTAAATTTCTGTGATTTAGTTTATATTTATCTCTCCTTGAAATTTTTTCTGCACATTTTGTTTGAATGTCGGAAAATTATTTGTAGTTTTGCAGTCGCAGACCGCAGCGCAGAGGCCCCGGTCGGGGATTAAGTGCGGCGGGAGCGCGAAGTCGTTCGGAAATTTAAACAGTTTCAGAGGCTTCGGGACATAATATTGAATAGCGTTTATCCGCGCTGATTCTTGACTATCAGAAATTTCTCGCAAAGATTTCATATTCATGTCAAGGGTTGGGCAACGGTAGATGCCTGCGGTGATGTAATGTATGCGTTCGGAACCATGTCCGTGAGGATATGTCCGGATGCTTAGGTTGCATATACTGGCGTAGGGCTTCTGCGTTGCCGTCCGACATGAATAGGGCAATGCGAGAAGCCTCAGGTTGTAGGACGGTAACAGATACAGATTCCTACGCTATCTTTTTATACTGACCTAACGCCAACGAGGGGATGACCGAGGCTAGAAAGAATTATGAAGCGAATATTGCTATTCATGGGTCTGGCATTGACAATATTGATGTCATTCTTGCCTGCCTCGGGGTATGATTTAGGGTATGATTTGGAGGTAGATGGCATTCATTATAATTTCATTTCCACTGAGGATGGTACTGTAGAAGTAGCAAGATGCTTTGGCTCAGAAGGAGTATTAGACATACCTAGTACAATAACATCCAATCGTCGTACTCTGACAGTATTTAGAATTGGGGAAAATGCGTTTGAAAACTCGGAAGTGAAAAAAGTCAATATCGGAAACACAATAAGAGAAATTGCGAGTAAAGCATTTTATAAATGCAAAAAGCTTACTTCGGTATATGCACCTTCTGTTGTTGAAATTGGTCCTAATGCTTTTGATGGCTGTACGAAATTGTCGGAGGTGGTTTTAGGACCTGATTTGGAAACAATTGGGGACCATGCATTTGCACACTGTGAATCACTCAAGGAAATAAATATCCCTGACAATCTCAAGAAATTCGGAGAATACTGTTTTGCCGAGAGTGGATTGAGAAGTTTTAATCTACATAAAGTCGTAAATATTGATGGGCATAATACGCAGCCTATTCTCTCGAAAGGATTATTTTCTGGTTGCAAAAATCTGACTAAAGTAGAAGGATTCGAGGATCTTTCTGAATTGCCGGATGAGATTTTCAGTAAATGCTCAAAGCTTGAGATTAATGATATTTTAGCATCTGAAAAACTCCAGGTAATCGGTAATATGGCCTTTCAGAAATGTAAGTTTCCATCGGAGCTAATAATCAAACCTACAATTAAAAAAATTGGGTATACAGCATTTGGAGGTTTTAAGGGGAAAGTTCATATACTGGATACTGAAGAAGTGCTGGAACTCGGACATGAGTACTTCCATCCGTTCTTCGAAATGGATATTTCATCGTTCCGGTTAGGCAGGGATTTGTCTTCATGGGATTTCTCTTTTGGGCCTGAATTAGAAGAATTTGTAGTAGGTTCATTAGTAACAGCGCTTGTGCCACCGATACCTAAGTCACCAGGGAATCCTCATTATATCGGAACAACTTATGGAGGCAAACCTTTTTCTATTTGCTTCAATTTAAAAACTGTTATAATAGAACCGAGCAGTATGGTTTTAGAAATATCTGGTATTGCTGATTCACACGCAAGGAGAACATCTGTTGATGGAGAAACTGTCTGGGAAGTTAGTTGTACAGGATTATTTGATGAATGTAATATCACAACTTTAAAGATATTTCGCCCATTAAAATCTAATTTGAAGACTTCCTATGTTCGTTATACAGATAATCGTGAGATTTCTGAACGTCATATGGAGGAAGCAAAAATGCCGTTTGACGATACATTTATTGAGAATCTAAGTATAGATTATGATAATTTTAGTTATTATAAGCCCAAGGAACGTACCTACCTGAGTAAATTATATATTGGTCCTCATGTTCCCGAAATACCGGATTTGAATGTTTGTCCACTTACAGAAATATCTGTTAGGAATGGCGAACCTCCCTACGCTATGGGATTCAATTCTTCCACGTATATGAATGGAAAATTATTGGTGCCAACGGGAACGGGAGACTTATATAAGAATGACGAGATATGGGGTAAATTTATGAATATAGAGGAGGATGAAAGACTGTTTGACAAAATAACTGCTATTCGGTTGCCTGATGAGGAGAAATCTTTAGCTGTCGGTGAGGCTGTCTCCTTAAAACCTCTGATAGTGCCAGACTTTGCCACAATCAAGAAACTGAGCTACAGTTCTTCCGATCCCAATGTGGTGTCGTGTAATGAAGACGGCGAATTGAAGGCTGAAAGCATAGGCTCAGCAACTATTACCATCTCAGCTTGCGATGGTTCAGATGTTTCACTTGAATATAAAATTAACGTAACGGAATAAGGGTTACATACATCCGTATAGCCATCAAGAAGGCTATATTGCTGAGTAAGTTTCGATACGCAAATCCACGATGAATATAACAGACGCGCCGAGCTTCGGCGCGTCTGCTATTTAGTGGCGTGGGTTCTCAGAGCCGCGCATAGCTGATGACAAAAGTCCTTATGTTTTTTAATGAGGCATTTGGTCGGTGTTATATGTGCGGCTGGGGACAGCCTGCACTACTATTGGAGTGATGGCGTACACC
Organism: uncultured Bacteroidales bacterium; assembly: GCA_900542185.1. Classification (GTDB taxonomy): domain Bacteria; phylum Bacteroidota; class Bacteroidia; order Bacteroidales; family Muribaculaceae; genus Lepagella. Next base: position 28,360 of record UQMZ01000026.1, on the reverse strand, counting down.
CCGGCAACATGTAGGCGGTGTCCCCACCGCCTTTCCAGTCGCTGGCAATTGTGGGGTCAGTCGGCGACGGAGGTGATGTCGCGGCCGGAGAGGCGGTAGGTGGACTGGCGCAGATAGGCGCCGAGGGCTTCGTAGTCTTTGCCGAATTCGGCCTGCTTCTCGACGCTGACGGGTTCGCCTATCGTGACGCGCATCGGCTTGCCACGTTTCTTGAACATCTCGCGGGCCAGACAGGCGGTGCGCAGCAGGATGCTGTGATGGCCCAGCCAGTTGAAGAACCTGGAATTGGTGCCGTGGAAATAAATCGGAATCACGGGTACCTTCGACTTCATTATGATCTGCAGGACGGCGGGCTGCCACGGGCGGTCGACGATGATTCCCTCTTTGTCGGTCTTGCCGATCGCGCCGGCGGGGAAGAATCCTACGGGTTCGCCCGCTTTAAGCATAGACAGAGCCTCGCGTATTCCCTGCACCGACACGCGCCGACGGTCCGGCTTGTCGGAGGCGGCCTGGTCGACGGCTATGAAGTTGGGGCGCATCGCCGACAGCTGGTTGAGAATCATATTGACCATCACCTTGAATTTGGGTCGTACCCGGGTGACGATGTAAATGAGGGCGATGCCGTCAATCGAGCCGAACGGGTGGTTGCTTACGGTGATAAAGGCTCCTTCCTTGAACCGGTCCAGCACTTCGGCGTTGTCGACCTGAAGCGGAATCTTGAAATCGTCGACCATAAGGTGTTTCACAAACTCAGGTCCCGGTGTCTGACACCATTTGGAGTGCACGCGGTTTACCTCGTCGATCTGAAGAAGGTGCATCAGCCGCTTTACGAGCCACCTGCATTTTTTAGATGCCGGGACAACTTCGGCCACATCGCCAGTGGTGATTACTTCGGGACGCACTTCGATGTCAGGGTATTCATCGAAGATGTATACCTGTTCGCCCTTTTCATTTAATTTTGTCTGCATTCTTAATTCTTCCTTCTATGCCCAGACGGTCTGCGAGTCTGATTATATATGCGTCGATGGGATTTCTCTTGAAAACGAAATTGCGCTGCAGCAAGAAATTCCACATTATCGACACCACCAGCGAGACGAACAGACGCGCCGTCAGGAAAATGGAGTCCTGGCCGAGTCCGATGGTATGGGTAAGCCAACGCCAGTCGTCGATCAGGTAATAAATGAACTGAGTGCCGAAACTGTTCAGTAGCAGCGAACCGACCCATACGAACATGAACTTCACGATTACCGGACGCCATTCGAGGCCTTCGGAATGGAACGTGAAGCGATAGTTGATGATACAGTTGAAGATGCCGCCCACAAGGGCTCCGAGGGCTGTGGACAGCCAGGGAGTCAGGTTGCAGAACGCGAACAGCACGAACGAGACGATCATGTCTATCCACCCGCATATCTGGGAGGACGCTCCTGAACGCAGAAGCGTGAATATGAAGCCGTTGTCATGCACAAGGTTGTACCTGAACTTCTTCAACCCGGGCGTTGTCATAGTGAACGTGATAGGCGTTATTTATCCTGCTTGCTGAATTTCTTGGGAGGATCCTGCTTGGCAAGGACCCTTAGGTCTTTGGCCAGTGAGACTATGTAAATCAGGAAAAGGATGACGGCCACGATGGCACCTACGCAATCATACACTGTCCAAGGCTGGCTGAAGACAGTCACCGTTACATCAGGCCAGGGGTTGAAGATGTACAGGGAGAATACAGCGATGATTATCAGTCGTGCTTCGGTGGGTCCCAGACTTGCGTATGTGAGCCGGAACTTGTCCATTATGATTGTAGACAGGTATGTGTAAATCGACATGCAGAGGTATCCGGCCAGGATGAACATGGCTATGGACAGCTGCATCATGGGGCTGAGTCCCAGACCGATACAGAACAGGCACGTGGTGAGGGCGTCGAGCGAATGGTCGATGAAGAAGCCGTACTTGGGGCGCTGCGTCTCGCGCACGCGGGCAAGCGTGCCGTCGAGGCTGTCGCCGTACCAGTTCAACACCAGCGACAGCGAAGCCAGCCACAGGTAATTCACATTATAATTAGCCAGCCAGCAGAACACTGCGTAAAGCACTGCGGCTCCGACTCCGAAATAAGTCAGAAAATCAGACGTCACCCATGCCGGCTGCCTTTTTGCCAGCCATACAAGAAGTTTCTTTTCCCCGCTGTTTAACAGCGAGGTCTGAAGCCGATTAGAATTTTCTTTTCCCATCTTTAGGTAGATTAAGGCCATGATGTCACGTTGCCGTCCCCTCTCGAGACCCGCCCATGCCTGAATTTTGTTCTATTTGAAACGCAAATTTAACAAATTGGCCTGAATCTTGCAATAATCGCGCCAAAATTCAGAAGCGGAGGTAGAAGGCGACGGGGTCGAAGCGGACGGTGAAGGGGGAGGAATGCCTGGAGGCGGGCGAGAGTTCGTAGTGGAACGAGCGCTGGGTATCCCACGACCTGATGTCGCACTTGCGGGTCTCGCCGGCCGGGATGTTGCAGTCTAATTTCACATAGCGCTTATGCAGCTGTCGGCCGTCGGGCGTCAGATATTCTATATACAGGCTCACACCCGACATGGTGCGGTCGGTACGGTTGGTGATGAAGAAAGATTCCATCGACGAAGACCCGGGTTTGTCAAACCCGCTGAATGCGATCTGCGAGATCGTGTAGCCGTTGTTGCAGTCCTCGCATTGCGACGCCACCATGAACGACCCGCGCTTCATGGTCTGCTCCGTGTCCCTCTTCATGGTTTGTTCCGTGTCCGCTTTTTTGTTCCCGGCTTTGAGCTTAAGCGAAATCTTCCGCGCAGTGCCCGGAGCAGCGCCCAGACTCAGCACCAACAGGAGAGCGACAATCCTTTTCATAGATACACGGGCTCAAGTATCTTGCTGCCGTACGGCACCGGATACACCTTGACCATGCCCTGCTTTATCTCTGCCTGCGGGTCGGAGATGTTGAAGCGGAACAACCTCCAGAACCTGGGCAGCAGATACATCACGCGGGGCTTGAACGAGAACTTCATCGGCTCGAACGTCAGCGACGCCTCGTTGTCCGCCAGTTTGGCGGCGCATCTCGACGGATTCGTCAGTACTCCCTTCACCACATTGCGGCATATCGACATTGAATAGCTGCCGGCCACTGCGGTAGGCTCCACATGGCCGATGACGTCGCCGGGCGTAAGCCGGCAGTCGGGGCTGGAGAGCACGATGATGTCGCAGTCCTTGTCCGGCTGGCGGCGCTTGATCAGCACGCGGGTATGGTCCTCCGGGAATTCCCAGATACCCTCTACGCGCGTCAGCGTGGCGTCGTCGCAGTATTCGCGCGCTTTACCCTCGTCGGCTATCACCGCGCCCCACGCCGTGGCACAGGCTGAGGCAAGCAACAGTATGTATGCCGCTAATCTTTTCATTTTGTGGAGAATGTGTATGACAGTCCGACGCTGAGTATCTCCTTCAACATCCACTTCTTCCACTTGCGGTCAATGCCCGAGTCGGTGGCCGTGTCGTAGCGGAAATAGAAGTAGAGCTGCGTGGAGAAATACTTGCTGAACTGGAAATTGAGGGTATTCTCCCAGTCGCCCACAAAGTTCTTGTAGTCGGTGAACAGGAACAGCCGGCTCCTGTAGCTGATGTTGTCGCGGAACGCGCAATAGAAGTTCAGCTCGGCGTTGCTACCGTATTCGTGCAGCGTGCGCTGGTCGGGCTTCATGCCGAGCGATGCGTGGTCTATCTTGTCGTCAAGACATATCTTCAGGTTGTATGACAGCGGCGCGATCGAGGCCGAGAAACTGAGCTTCTTGTTCGGTTTCTCGTAGTTGTAGGTCATACCGAGACCGACGTTGAGCGTTCCGGGGCTGAGGAACGAAGCCGTGCGCGTCTCGGAATTGGAGGCATAACTGTTGAGGAACTGCGTCTTGAACAGCCCCGTCAGCGAGTAGTACCACCGGTTGGCGGCCTTGTAACCGAACTTGAGGTTGTACTGGAACAGTTCCTGCGAGATGGCGTATTTGTGGAACTGGTCCTCGTGGGTCGACGTGATAGCCAGCTTATAGTTGACGGTGCTCTGGAACATCACTCTGGGATTGTACACCGGATTGAGCTGCACGTCCCACAGGAAATTGCCGAAGAACGCCAGGTAGTCGTTGCCGCCCTGGTACCAGTTATGGGATATGTAAGCCTGCGACAGTTGCAGCGCTATGTTGAAGTTATGCAGCCAGTTGATGCGCTTTTCGGGACCTTTACGTGATATTTCCACCTCGTCGATGTCCACCTGCGGCAGGTTCATGCCGCGGATGTATGCTATGAACGAATGGTCCTCCTCGGGCAGCGACGGCGGTACGGGCAGGTCCCACACGGCATACTGGATGTAATGCGGCTGTTTCACCATCAGGCCATACATGAAATCGTCGGCTATGCTGCGTTCGCGTATCACGTCGCGCAGCCAGTCGGAGGTGTTAAGCTCGTACGGATGGTCGAAGTCGAACTGCTCCTCGGGAGCCTGATACGACGGTATGGCGTCGCCCCAGTCCAATTCGGTATCGGTGCCGGCGACGGTCACGGTGTCGGTCTTGGCCATGTAGTCGTCGGGTATCTTGACGCCCGCCTTGATGAGCCGTTCGCGTATCTCGGCTTCCTCACGGGCGCGTATGGAATCCTCGGCCGCGCGCCACATCGAGGGCGTGGCTTGCGGCACAGTGTCGGGAAGCCACTGGCGCGACAGACTGCGATAGCCGGGAAATACCCACGGCAATGCCAACTTGCTGACCGTGGCGCCCTGCGTCAGCAGCCCGGCCACGGCTGTCAATATGGAGAATATAAATATGCGTTTCATGTCAGGTCGGTTAGAAGTCAGGTTTATAGTTTCGGTTTATGGTTTAGAGTTTAGTTCGGAGCGGATAGCTTTTTATCGTAGTCCGGACTGTTGATCAGGCGGTAGGCCTCTTTGAATATCGGATCGTACTGGTTGTAGACCTTGAAGTACGTCGGATTGTCGTATATGTCGCGGCCTATCAGTCCCTTCAATACGGTGGTGAACAGTTTCCTGCTCTGTTCGGCCTCCTTGGGGTTGGGCTTGACGCCATCCTTTTCGGCCATGGCATACAGCTCGTTCAGCATGTCGTCCGTAACCTGGAAGTTGGCGATAAACTGCGAGTCGTCCGGATATTTCTTCTTGATCCGGTCGCGGTGCGTGTCCACGTAGCGGATGCAGTACTTGTTGATGTCGCCCTTGGCCATGACGTCGCGGTAATACTTGGTGTAGTCGGTCGTGTCGAGCGGCACGAACACGTCGGGGCTGATGCCTCCGCCGCCGTAGATGGGGCGTTTCAGGCGCAGAGTGTTTACGCGCAGCGAGTCCACATACTTTATGCTGTCCTGGTGCATTAGCTCGCCCGAGCTGAGACGGTCCAGTATGTCGTGGGCATACTTCGACTGGTTGCCCTTGTCGTAGGGTTTCTGTATGTCACGACCCGAGGGGGTGTAGTAGTGGGCCACGGTCAGGCGCATCATCGAGCCGTCGGGGAAGGGGAACGGACGCTGCACCAGTCCCTTGCCGAACGTGCGGCGACCTACGATCAGGCCACGGTCCCAGTCCTGGATGGCACCCGAGGTAATCTCGGAAGCCGATGCGGAATACTGGTTGGCCATCACCACCAGGCGCCCCTTGTCGAACAGCGGTTTGGTGCCGTGAGGCTCACTCAGATGGTCGTAACGTGCCGAGGCGCGGCCTTCGGTGTAGACGGTCAGCTTGCCGGGACTCAGCAGCTCGCCGAGGATGTCGGTGGCGGCGTTCAGATAGCCGCCGCCGTTGTCGGTCAGGTCAAGAATCAGCTGCTGCATTCCCTGTTTCTTAAGTTTTGTCAGCGCTTCCTCCACCTCCTGGCGGGTGTCGGCGGCAAACTTGTTGATGCGCAGGTAGCCGGTCTTCTTATCCACCATATATGCGGCGTCGACGCTGTAGATGGGAATCTGGTCGCGCGTTATGGTAAAGGCGATGGTGTCTGGACGCGCGCCGGTGCCACGGCGCAACACCTTGACGTTTACCGTGGTGCCTTTAGGACCGCGCAGCATCTTCATGATACGTGAATTCTTGGTGTTGTTACCGGCTATGTTGGTGTCGTTAACGGCTATGATGCGGTCGCCTGCCAACAGTCCCACGCGCTCGCTCGGGCCTCCGGCTATGGTCTGTATCACATAGAGCGTGTCCGAGCTCATGTTGAAGCTGATGCCGATGCCGCTGAAGTTACCTTCCAACGGCTCGTTCAGTTCGCGCGTCTCCTCGGCGTTGCTGTAGGCCGAGTGGGGGTCGAGTTTGTCGAGCATTCCGCGGATGGCGTCCTCCACAAGTTTCTCCTCGTTGACGGTGTCGACGTAGAACTGGTTGATTACCGCCTCCGCCACGCGGAGCTTCTGGTTCGACGACACCTGGGCGCTGAGCAGTCCCGCTCCGCACAGGGCGCCGACACATATAATGGCGAGTAGTAATTTCTTCATATCGTATGCAAATAACAGGGTTCTATTTTGTATGGGAGGGTGTGCTTCCCGAGGGCAGCAACTCCGAAACGTCGTGGCCGAAACGGGCCAGTTCGCGTGCCGTCGAGCTTGAAATCCAGGCTAACTCAGGCAGCGCGGGGAGCAATACGGTCTCGATGCCGAACAGACGCCGGTTGGTGTCGGCCATGTTCATTTCGTATTCGAAATCGGCAGTGTTGCGCACCCCTCTAAGTATAAACGCACAACCGAGCCTTTTGGCCAACTCCCCGGTCAATTCAGAGTAAGTAATTACGTCTATCCTCGGGTCGCCGGCATACAGGTCGCGTATCGCGCGGACGCGGCTTTCGGTGTCGGCATTCATCTTTTCGATGTTGATGCCAATGGCTATGGTCACGCCGTCGCATATCGACAGCGCGCGTGTCACCAGCGACTCGTGGCCACGGGTAAAGGGATTGAAGCTGCCCGGAAACAGGGCGATGCGCCGGCCTACGTCAGATTTCGGAGTCATCTTCTATCACGAGATTGTTGATGATGAATTGCTGGCGTTCAGGCGTGTTCTTGCCCATATAGAATTTCAGCAGCTGGTCGTAGGCGTCCTCGCGCTTCAGCTTCACCTGGTCCAGACGCATGTCCGGGCCGATGAACTCCGCAAACTCGGTGTCGTTGATCTCGCCGAGTCCCTTGAATCGCGTTATCTCCGAATACTGGCCGAACTTGCTGATGGCGTTCTCACGCTCCTCGTCGGTGTAGCAGTAGTAGGTATCCTTCTCCTTGTTGGCGTTCTCCTCCGGGGTGGCCTTGCGCACCTTCGGCTTGCCGTTCTTGCGGCGCGCCGAGCGTTTGTCACGCACGCGGAACAGCGGCGTCTGCAGGATGTAGACGTGCCCTTTCTTCACCAGGTCGGGAAACAGCTGCAGGAAGAAGGTGATGACCAACAGGCGGATGTGCATTCCGTCCACATCGGCATCGGTGGCTATTATCACCTTGTTGTATCGCAGTCCGTCAATGCCGTCCTCGATGTTGAGCGCGGCCTGCAGCAGATTGAACTCGTCGTTCTTGTACACCACCTCCTGCGTCATGCCGTATGAATTCAGCGGCTTGCCCCGCAGCGAGAACACAGCCTGTGTCTCGGCGTTGCGCACCTTGGTGATGGTGCCCGATGCGGAATCGCCCTCGGTGATGAATATTGCCGATTCGTCGCGTCGGTCCTCCTTGGCGTTGGCCTTCAGCGGGTCGTTGTAGTGTATGCGGCAGTCGCGCAGCTTGGGATTGTGCAGCGACACCTTCTTTGCTTTCTCGCGCGCCAACTTCGCCACGCCCGACATGGCTTTGCGCTCCTTCTCGCTGGCGGCTATCTTGGCCAGCATGGTCTCGGCGTCGGCCGTGTGCTTGTGCAGGTAGTCGTCCAGCTCCTTCTTGATGAAGTCGCCCACGAACTTGTTGACTGTCAACGTGGAATCAGGCGCCACTTCTTTCGAGCCGAGCTTTGTCTTGGTCTGGCTCTCGAACACCGGCTCCTGAATCCTGACGGACACGGCCGCCACCATACCGTTGCGTATGTCGGAAAATTCGTAATTCTTGCCGCTGAATTCCTTGATGGTGCGGGTCACGTGCTCGCGGAATGCCGACAGGTGCGTGCCGCCCTGCGTGGTGTGCTGGCCGTTGACGAAGCTGTAGTATTCCTCGCCGTTCTGGTTGGTGTGTGTCAGCACCACCTCGATGTCGTCGCCCTTAAGGTGGATGATGGGGTAGAGGGGTTCGGAGGTCATGTTCTCGCGCAGCAGGTCCAGCAGGCCGTGGCGGCTCTGGTATTTCTTGCCGTTGAACATCAGCTGCAGCCCCACGTTCAGGTAGGTGTAGTTGTTCACCATCATCTCGATGGTCTCCGGGTTGAACTTGTATCCTTTGAACAGGTCGTCGTCCGGGGTGAACTGCACTAATGTGCCGTTGGGTTCGTCGGTGGGAGTGGGAGGTGTCTGCGACACAAGGTCGCCCCGGTCGAACAGCACCGTCACCTTCTGGCCGTCGCGCACCGATTCCACGCGGCATGTGCGCGACAAGGCGTTCACGGCCTTAAGACCCACGCCGTTCAGACCGACGGATTTCTTGAAATTCTTGTCGTCGAACTTACCGCCTGTGTTGATTTCGCTGGCCACTTCCTTCACTTTGCCCAACGGGATGCCACGGCCATAATCGCGCACGGTCACGGTGCCCTCATCGGTCAGCGTGATGTCGATGCGGTTGCCCGCCTTCATGTTGAACTCGTCCACCGAGTTGTCCAGCACCTCCTTCATCAGGACGTAGATGCCGTCCTCCGGATGCGAGCCGTCGCCAAGTTTGCCGATGTACATACCGGGACGGCGGCGTATGTGCTCGTTCCATTTCAGTGTCTGGATGGCGTCGTCGGTATAGCCTCCCGCATCCGACGACACGACTACTTCCGGCGCGTCCTGCTCCGGAGTCTGTGCCTGAGGTTGTTCTTCCTCTGTCTGTGGTATATTTGCGCTGAAAAGATCTTCTGTCATGACAGCTACAAAATTACAAAAAATCTGCCATAAATCAAAAAGACCCGGCTCTGTAAGGAACCGGGTCGATATGGCGTAAAGAAAAAATGTTACATTTATTTGCGTCTGCGGCGTACAGAACGCTCGGCGTTCGATGCGGGGCCGCTTGACGTTGATTTCGGCTTAACGGTCTTGGGCTTTCTTGCGCCGCGCTTGCGGGTGCTGGTGCGTGCTGTCGTGACTTTCTTAGACTCCTTGGCGGCGGCTACGGTGCGCTCGGGGATGGTGTCGCCGGTTGCCAGGGCCTTGGCCACTTCCTCCTCATGCTCTTTCTGAGCTAAGTATTCCTCGCGGGTCGGCACCCACAGGTCCTTGCCGTAGTTCTTCAGACGGTTGTCGATGCTGTCCTGGGCGCGGGCCAGGTCGTCGGGGTCCGGATACATCTGCATCATCGACTGGTTGCGCAGGTTCTTGGTCTTGTATATCTCGCCGTCGTACATACCGAGGTTGAAGTAGTCGTCCAGGCTGTACTGGGGCAGGTTGTTGTCGTCGGTCAGGAACACGTACTGCTGTGCCAGCCAGGGGCGCAGCTGGTCGTACTTCACCCAGAACATCGGGTACTTGGCCTCGCCTCCGAAGTCGCCGGTGCGGTTCAGCACGGGGCAGATGGCCTCCACGCGGGTGCGCATGCGGTGAGTGCGCTTATCGAACTCCCATTTCTCGATGATATAGTAGTTCAGCACCTGGGTGGTAGGCACGTCGGCCTCCTCGATCACATAGTTGGGGTTACGGTCGGAATGACCTTTGCCCGTGGTGTAATATATGCCGAAACGGTCCAGCATGTCGTTCACCTTGAGCTGATACTTGTCGGTGAACACCTCGCGGCCGTCCAGATATTCGTATGCCGGCACCTTGCCCGACACCACCAGTTCAAGGATGGTGCGGAACAGGTTCTTCTGTCCGTCGATTATATCCTCCGGGAAGTATAACGGAGTGTTCTGATCTTTCGACAGGTCGATCTGGCGATATATCTCGCGCATGTACTGCAGGTCGGCGTCGTGGGGTTCCTTGACGGTGTAGAAGTCCTGCATACGCTCGGTGACGCCGGGCTGGGCCTTCTCCTGATTGCGTTTCTCTTTGGGCGAGCGACGGCGCACCGTGCCGGCGTTCTCCACCTGGGCTATCGCCCCGGCGGCTGCCAGACCCACAAGACCGGTCAATAATATTTTACGATACAGTTTCATAAATGTACGTTGTATTGCGTGCTACGTGGCGGTTAGTTCAGAGCCACCTCCATAGGCGAGATGTCGCGTGTTATGCCGTCGGGGCCTTTGGCCTTGACGTTGGTGATAAAGAATGACTTGCCGGGTTTCAACCGCTTGAACTGCTCGCGCTGGCGCGCGGAGAAGCGGCTTCCGTCCGACACTTCGGGGATGAAGTTGCCCATCTGGTCGACGAACGCGGTGGTGAACGACACCACGGAGTATGTCACGTTCAGTATGTCGTCGTCGATGGCGGCTCCCAGTCCCTCGGCACCCATCAGCATGGCCTTGGATATGCGTCGGGGGCTGCCCTTGTAATGCACGGTGTTGCCGTCGGCTCCCTTCACGGGGAGATAGACCGTAGGATCGGGCAGCTTGCGCACGCGGAACGTCATGGAGCCTACCTGCTGCGTGCGGCCTTCCAGCTGGGCCGATACCGAGATCACGGCCTCGGTGCCTACCTTGCCGGGATGCGCTATCCAGGTGTCGCCGTTGCGCGTCAGCGTGCCGTTGGTCATGGTGGCGTTCACGGCGTTCATCGGTATGCCCGGCACCGAGATGGATATAGGGTTGTTGATGCCGGCGTACAGCACGTTCATCATCGTGGGCGATATGGTGGCCATGGGTTCTATCACCGTGTACGATGACTTGAAGGGGCGCTTGTCGACGCTGCCGTCGCCCCGGGCCACCTCGATGTATCCGGAATAGTCGTGCGTACCGACGGCCCCGGGCACGAACTCATAGAGTCCGTTCGGATTGCTTAGGCGCGAACCGTTCACGTATATCGTGGGGCGCTGAGTAGTGTCGATTGCAGCTAATACGATGTTGGCCGAATACTTGCCGCCACGTATTATCATGTTGGAGTTGGGGATGACGTATGCGTTCAGTTCGTTGACGCGCACGTCGCCTATGTCCACACTTGTTATGAGCGACGCCAGGGCCTCTGACTCAGCCTGGCGAATGTCGTTCTGCAGCTTGGTCAGCATGGTCACTGCCGCCACGGCCGGCATGTTCTCGAACATACGCTGTTCCCAGGGCAGCGGCGTCACCGAACCGGGTGCCGGGCTGTCCTTGGTGGCCAGCATGTCGGACACGGACTTACGTTTGGCCGGATCGGCTATCATGGCCGTCACCACCTTGGAATATTCGCCCAAGGCGGCGCGCAGCTTGCGTCCCTCCATCGAGGCGGGATTGAGCATCGTCACCGACGCGGCCTCCAGATCGTCGTTGTTCACGATGTTATGGTAATCGCCCTTCTCGCCGTCGGCCTTCCTGGCTATCTGTGTCTTGTACTGCTCCAGCATGTCGTAGAGGCGAACCGACTCGTCGCGCAGCTTCTGTCCGCGTTCCCAGGCAGCCCCGGCTTTCGTCGGGTTCTTGGCATACAGCCCCTCCAGGTATTCGAACTGCACCTTGTTGCGCGCCGACATGTTGACATTGGTACGGTCAATGCCCTCCTGCACCTGGCTGAAGCCGTTCAGCACATCGCTCGACACGTTGAGGGCCAGCATGGCCGTCAACACGATGTACATCAGGTTGATCATTCGTTGACGCGGCGACATCCGCGCCACATTGTTACTTCCGCCTGCCATCTGTTATCGGTTTACTGACGGTCCATCGACTCGTTGAAGGGGTTTGTTCCGGCCATCGAGCCGCCCATCATGGGATTCTGCATATTGATGGTCATTGCGGTGATCATCTTCTCGTACACGGAGTTAAGCTGCTTCATATAGCGGGCCATTTTCTCCGTCTCCTCGCAGTAGCGGCTTGACTCGCGCGCCGACTTCTCGTACATGTCGCGAATGTCCTTCAGGCCGCGGTTCACGCGGTCTATACTCTCTAACTGCGATGCGATGCTCTTGAGCTGTATCTCGTAAATGGTGTTCAGCCCCGCGATGTTGCGGTTCAGATCCTCCATCTGGCTCACGTATCCCTGCGAATTGGTCGAGATACTCTCGGAGTTCTGTGTGATGGCCTGGTAGGAATTGAGAAGGGTGGCGCTGACCTCGTTCAGGGCCTGTGTGGTCTCGTTCAGGCTCTTCATCTGCTCGGCTATGCCTTGCATACCCTCCAGATAATCCTGCGAGGCGCGGGCTATTTCCTCGCCCTGCTCCAGCTGTTCTTCCGTCACCTGCGGGAATCCGGCGCCGCCGGCACCCTGCAGGTTGATTACGCCGCTGACGTTGCTGTCCGACAGCGTCACGTCGTCGCCGCTGGCACCGCCGTTTATCACGATGCCGCCGCCACCGCCGCCCGAAAAGTCGGGACGGTCCTCGGCGTTCTTGGTGTCAAGCACGGGAAACACATCCTCCCACGCATATTCGCGCGGCGGACGGTCGAACGCCGTCAGCACGAACATCGCGATCTCGGTGCCCATACCGATGCACAGCAGCAGCGAACCGCCGGGAAGATGCAATATCTTGAACAACGCACCCCAGATCACGACTGCGGCGCCGATGGAATACGCAAAATTGAAGAAACGCTGGCCCTTCTCTCCGTGAAGGAACCGCTCTATGACGTTGGCGTATTTTCTGATCTTTACCATTTTACTCTACAGTTTATGCGTATCGTTGTTATTTCTTCTTTTGCTTTGCCTTGTTGCCGCGTGCGAAGCCTATCTGCGAGCGCACGTTGCGGAACCCGATGTAGCTGCGCTGCTCGTTCTGGTATTCCCATGAGCGCAGGTCGGAGCGCACGTTCAGGGCCGCATCCTTCCACGAACCGCCGCGCACAATCTTGCGCTTCATCTTGTACGGATCCTCCTTGGCCGCGTCGTAGCGGTACTCGGGGTTCAGGTCCGACGTCAGCTTATCGATGCTCTCGGTGTAGGCCGTCGACGTCCATTCCGACACGTTGCCGGCCATATCGTATATGCCGAAGTCGTTGGGGTTGTACGTGCCTACCTGCGAGGTGATGACGTGACCGTCAAGCACATAGTCGCCGTCGCGCGGCTTGAAGTTGGCGTAGAAGCAACCCCGTTCGTCCATAGGCAGCGTTTCCTCCCAGGGGTACATGCTTTCGGAGTTGCCGGCGCGTGCCGCATACTCCCACTCGGCCTCGGTGGGGAGGCGGTAAGGCTCGATGTAGATGCCCTCGCGGCCCAGCGTGCGGCGCAGGAAGTCCGTGCGCCAGTTGCTGAAGGCGTTGGCCTGCTCCCAGCTTACGCCCACCACAGGATATTCGTTGTATCCGGCGTGCGAGAAGTACATGCGGGTGTATGGCTCGTTGTAGGCATTCTCGAAGTCGTTGATCCAGCACGTGGTGTCGGGATACACGTTCACGATGTATGTATTGAGGAAATCGTAGTCGCCTGTCAGCGCGCGGCTTATGGTCTCGCGGCGTATCTCACCCTCCTCGGTCAGATATGCCGTGTCCTTCGATATGATCGGGTCGGAGTCGGGCGTGGGAAGGTCGGTGTTGTATTCGCGGGCCGCACGGTTCATGCGGTTCTTGCGCTTGGCCGCCGCAGTGTGGTTATAGATTTCGTATCTATAGTTCATCTGCGTGGGGTCCAGTTCCTTGTGTCCGGTTATGGGGTTGGTGCGGTACACGCTTTCGATTGCGCGTGCCTCGTCCTCGTTGGCGTTGCGCCATGGAATGGGCTTGTTCCAGTTCAGATACGGCTTGATGGGATTGCCCTCGCGGTCTTCCTCAATCTTGAACGCCTCGTTGCCGCCGTAAGCCGGGTCGGCCAGACGCTCGCGGATGATGCTGTCGCGCACCCAGAACACAAACTGCTTATATTTGGAGTTGGTTACCTCGGTCTCGTCCATCCAGAAAGAGTCGATCGACACGCCGCGCGCATTCTTGCGTATGCCGGCCACGGAATCGTTTTTGGCCGGGCCTAAGGCGATGTTGCCGCGGTCCACCAGCACCATTCCGTAAGGAGTGGGCTCAACCATCGAGGTGCCGCCCACACCGGTGACCTCGCCTCCGGCGCTGCCGCGTCGCAGCCCCGAACACGATGCCATGGCGAGACATATCGCCAACACGCCTGCGGCGCCTGCTATCGTTCCTATGCTATGGTTCTGTTTCCTTTTCATCAGTCGTTACATTATACGAATGGAGCGGTGTTTGTTCTTGTTTTTGTCACCGTAATTGAGTTTGATCATATATCCTGCCACCACCTCATGGCTACCCGACGACGCCCTGTTAAGCGCCGAGAGCGGATAGCTGTAGGCGTAGCCTAAGAAAAAGTTTTTGAATTCGGCTCCAATCATGGCGCTCACGGCGTCCTTCCACCTATATCCCAGGCCGAACGAGATGAATTGCTTATAGGTGCTGCGCATGCTGACCTCGGCCGAAAAGTTGTTGAAATCGGTGCGTACCAGCAGCGATGGTTGTAATGAAAATAACGAGTTTTTGATCGGAATATTGCCGTCGGCGGTGAAATAGAGCTGGCGCGCCACTGTGGCCGAGAACTGCTTTGTTTCGGTCTCCGACGAGTTCTCCTCGCTCAGCTCGATTTTGGGCTGCAGCAGGTGAAGCCCCGAGATGCCCACCGAGAAATATTTGTGCGTGTAGGTGACGCCGGCCGAGAGGTCGAACGCCTGTCCGGCCACATCCTCGCGGGGCAGCGCCTCGTCGTCGGGCTGGTGGTAGTCGTCGCCCTCGGGTATGTACACTTTCGAACCTTTGAACTTGACGCTGTAATAGGCCGGCTGGATGCCGATTGAAAATACGCCCTTCAGTGCGCGTATCTGGTAGGCGGCCTGCGCCGATATCCAAAGGTTGTTGTATAGTCCCAGCGACTCGGACATGGCCGTCACGCCCACGCCCATACGCTGTTTCTTGCCTAATTTCAGCGGCATGTCGGCGGTGCCGATAAAGGATTGCGGCGCGTTCTTGATGCCAACCCACTGCAGGTTGGCTCCCAGGCGTATGCGCACGTATTCTATCTGTCCGGCGTAGGCCGGGTTGTAGAACGTGGGCACCGCCCAGTGCTGGGTAAACTGCGGGTCGTTCTGCGCCATGGCGCGTCCGGGTGCCAGCAGAGTCGCTGTCAGCGCAAACAGGATGATTATGAGTTGTAACGGACGCTTCATTTATTCAAAGAAGAATGTGATCATCACCATCCGCGACTTGGTTTTGGCGATGGCTTCGGTGATGCGCATGGTCTGTACGTCGTCCTCCAGTTCGGGACGTTTGTGCTGCAGTATGTCGGTGAGTCCGAAGCAGAACTTGATCTCGGGATTGAGCTTGAAGAAGGGGAGATAGAAGTCGCATCCGATGCCGCAGGTCAGGTAGGCGTCGGCAGTGTTGAACTTCAGGTAGCTGTTGCGTTTCTTGCCCACGTCGAAGGCACCCATGGCGCCGACCGTGACATACGGGCGGGCGTTCTGCCAGCGTATGCCCGATACTTTCAGGTCCAGCGGGAGCAGCACGTACACACTCTTTACGTCCTGACGCAGGCGCTCGTCGCTGGTGGGCGACATGAATTCCACCGTCTTGGAGCCGAACGACATGCCGGGCCAGAAGCGCAGGTTGAAATGATTGCCAAGACGCAGGTCGGCAAGTACAGATACGTCTATGCCCGGCGACCAGGCAGGAACGGAGGCGTACCATTCGTTGCCGTCGGAGGTGGGTTTGCCGTTGTTGGTGAAAACCTGGTCCTGCAGCGACATGCCTATCGAGAAGCCGAGGTGTATGCGTTTCTGATCGGCGTAGGGGCGGTTCAGAATCTTGTCGTTGCGCGCTTCGGCATGGAACACCGGCGCACACACCGCCACGGCCGCAATTATCAGCCTCAACACAATGGATATGCTTCTCGTTTTACGCATAACTTTAAAACGAACACGTATTTTGATTATTGCAGAGCATCTTGACCTCTGTTTTGCAAAGTTGCGAAAAATGGGTTAAATTTGCGTAAACAATAAGTAAACCGATGCGTGTAGAGGAATTGCGGCGCGAGTTGCGCCGGGAACTGGAGCCTGAATATGGCCGCTATGAGGCGGAGGCGATGACGGAACTGATATTCCGTCACCTCAAGGGATGGGACCGTACGCAGTTGCTGAGCAACGGCGACTTGCCGGTGTCGGAGCGTATGCTGTCGGCCACGGGGCGGATACTGAACCGTCTGGCCGCGCACGAACCGTTACAGTACATACTTGGCGATGCCCGCTTCTACGGCATGGATTTGCACGTGGCTCCGGGCGTGCTGATTCCCAGGCCGGAGACGGCCGAACTTGTAGACCGTATCGTGGACCGTAACCGAGACAGATCCGATTTGCGCGTCCTTGACGTAGGATGCGGGTCGGGTGCCATCAGCGTGGCGTTGGCGCGAAACCTTCCATTCAGCCGGGTCACAGGACTGGACGTTTCCCCCGAAGCCATCTCCATAGCGCGTGGCAACGCCGAGGCACTGAAAGTCAATGTGTCTTTTGTACAGGCCGATATATTCGCATGGCGGGGCGAACCTGCTTCTTTCGATATAGTGGTGAGCAATCCTCCATATATAGCAGAATTCGAGAAGAAGGATATGGAGGCCAATGTGCTGGAATATGAGCCGGCGCAAGCTCTTTTCGTACCCGATGACGACCCGCTGAGGTTTTACCGGCGTATATGTGAGGTGGCCCGAAATATATTGGTGTCCGGCGGCCAGTTGTGGTTCGAGATCAATCCGCTATATGCCTCGCAGATGCGTCAGCTTATGACCGATGTCGGATTCGCGGATGTCGAGACATGGCTTGACAGCTATGGCAAGATGCGTTTCGCGTATGGAATCAGGAGCTAAGCGTATGGAATCAGGAGCTAAGCGTATGGAGTCAAGGAACAAGAAGGAGGTGACGCCTCAGAAGGCGCTTGAAATGATGGCCGGTCTGTGCGCCAAGTCCGAGCAGTGCCCATACGACATCATGGCCAAGCTGCGCAAGTATGGCCTGACGGCCGAGGATGCCGAGGAGGTATTGAACAGCCTGCGCGAACTTAAGTTTGTAGACGAGGCGAGATATGCGCGCAGTTTCGCGCGCGACAAGGTGCGTTTCAGCGGCTGGGGCCGCAACAAGATACGACAGCAGCTTATGTTGAAGCGGATACCGGCCGCATTGATCACCGAGGCGCTTGCCGCTATCGAGCCGGCCGATTATAAAGATGCCCTGATTCGCGCCGCCAAAGCGAAGACCAAGTCCCTGGACCTCACCGAGTACGGCGACCGCACCAAGTTGCTGAAGCACCTCATGACGCGCGGCTTCGAAGCGGAGCTGAGCATGAAGATGGTGGCGGCGTTAGTCAAGAGACTGGCTAAAGATTAATCTTTAGGCCCGAACCAACCCGTCTGACACTTAACCATCTATACCATTATCTTAACTTTTTTAACTTTCTAAACTTTTTCAACTGCCCCGTGTCGTCATTGTTGGATTATATTTTGCCACGAACGTGCCATCTGTGCGGCGAGACGCTGAAAAGCGGCGAGCGGTACGTGTGCATGCGTTGTCTGGCGCGTCTGCCTCGCACCGGCTATCACCGTATCCCCGATAATCCGATGGCAGTGCGATTCATGGGGATAGTGCCGTATGAACGGGCGGCGGGATTCTTCTTCTATACGCCAGATTCGGAACTGGCGGGCGTGATTCACGACCTGAAGTATCATCATTTCAGGAAGTTGGGGCAATATATGGGAGCCGTGATGTGCCGCGACCTGCTGATGGCGGGTTTTCTGAACGGTGTCGACGTGCTGATGCCCGTTCCTATGCATTGGTGGAAGCAGTCTATACGAGGCTACAACCAGGCCGAACAGCTGTGCATCGGATTGTCTAAGGACTCGGGCATTCCGGTCAGCACTGCGCTGAAAGCCGTGAAGCCGCACCGTACACAGACCAGCCTGTCGCATAAGGAACGATTAGAGAATACAAAGGGCATTTTTCGGCTGAAGCATCCCGCGGAATTTGCCGGCAAACATATCCTGCTGTGCGATGACGTATGCACCACAGGCGCTACGTTACGCTCGGCCGCTGAAGCTATTGTATCCGCGTGTCCTACAGCCCGCATATCGCTGCTTACGCTCGCAGTTACTTTCTGATTAAGGTAGATGATCAGGTAACGAAGCCTAACGGATTTTGTGCAGACGGAAGGATGATGAAAGGTAAGGGAGAGTAAAGTTAAGAAAATCAGGACTCTGGAACTCGGCCTTTATCTCGGTCTGCAGCGGTTTGCCGTCGGCGTCGCGCCATTCCACGTCATACACGTTCTCGGTGGAGGTGGGTGTAAGCTTACCCTTGATGGCACCGCGCTCCCAATGCTGTTTGTTTTTCGACGCACCGGACTGGTATAGTATCTGATAACCTCCGTCGGCATCGCCCACGATTGCCAACTGATAGTCGCCGCCGGGCCGAATCATATTCTCCTCCATCGTGCGGTCGTACATCTCCCACACGCCCTCTATCGGATTGGTGGAGCGGAGCAGATAACTGTCCAATACGTCTGGGTTAGCCAGATATGACAGTTCCGAACGCCTGTCGTCCGCGCATTCCAGGCATATCCAGTCGGCGTTGACCATGCCGCCCTGGTTGGCGCCGATCACTATCTCAGTGGGATTGAACGTCCCGGTCTGCCATCGGGCCACGTCGTTATAGTCACGCTCGCCCCCCTGCAGCGTCCAGTTGCCGCCGTTGTGAGTCAGTTTCCAGCAGTTCCAGCCGTCGGTCCAGTCGAAATGGTCGCGAAGACCGGTCTCGCTCAGAGTCTCGCCGTTAAGGCTCACTTTCATGTAGAGGCTACGTGGCCCGTAAGTATCCATATAGTCGTCGATGGGCCGCACCGTGATGCGTAGAGTGTCCTTCTCGCCGGGAAATTCCATATACCATCCCGGCAAACTATGACGGTCATACTTAACGTTCGGTTGACTGTGCAAGTCCCTGACTCGGAAATCGATGGAGAAGTCGGGATTGGCCAATGACAATGTGACCGGACTCTTGGCGTCAATGACAAGCGGTGTTCCCTCGGGCTGGCCGTGGAAACCACGGGCTGAATTCAGATAGATGGGAGCGCGAGGAGCCGCCGAAGCCAGGCCTACTATAGACGTGATGATGCCCACCACGCCGAACAGTCCGATTATGCTGCCTGTGATTTTATTGATGAGCCACATGCTCCGCAGATTGAAGTGCGCCCGCACTTTGTCCACGAAGAATGTAACCACCCACCACCAGCATAGCGCGCCGATGATGATGAACAGGAATCCTATCAGATAATGGCCGAACTGAATATCGGGCAACAGGAAGTTGAAGCGCGCGAACAGTCCGATTATCAGGAATATAATCAACGGATTCGACACGGTGAACAGGAAGCCGTTCAATATGTCGAGCTTTGGTGATCCGGGATTGTCGCCCGGTTTGCGTATGCTTTTCGAAGGATTGGAGAAGAAGAGGTATGCGGCGAATCCTATCAGCACGGCCGAACCCACCAGCTGTATCATGTTCTGGTTTTCTTCTAAGAATTCTTCGATGAAACTGAGTCCGAATCCGGTCAGCAGGCAATAGAACAGGTCGGAGATTGCCGCGCCGATGCCGGTGTACAGGCCGGTCTTGCGCCCTTTGGACAGGGTGCGCTGCACGCACAGGATGCCCACGGGACCCATCGGAGCCGAAATGATGACGCCGATGGCGAATCCGCGCCACATCATGTATAATATGCCCTCCAGGATGGTCATGCCTGTTCTATTGGTTTGTTACGATATATCCTCCCATGCCGTTGGCGGGAGGCACGCAGTAATATATTCTCAATCCGTAGCCCTCGGCCTCGGCTTTACCCGATATAGGGCGTCCTCCGGCCTCGAACACATCGTATTCCGACTTGCACACGGGGCATTGCGCCACGGGAAACGGATGCCCCTCGGCCTCCACCATGTTGACGCGCACGTCGCGGCGGCATTCCACCGGGCAGGCTAAGTCGTAGGCCAACGGCACGTTCGCCTCGTTGGTGAAGGCGTCTATGCCGCACACCAGCAGCACGCCGCCGAAACCCGTCATGGTGCGTTCCAGCCACGGGAAGTTGGACGGTTCGCGCAGTTCGCGCACAAACCGCTTGTACTGACCGAAATACGTCACGCCGTAAGTCTGCCACGACGCCTGGGGCGTCAGATTGATGTTCACGGCATAGTTCGGGATACGGTCGGAGTCGATGGTGTTGCAGCCGGTAAGGAGTATGGAACCTGACAACAGACACGACAAAGCCGCCGACGGCAAAAGCCGACGGACGCACCATCTGTCGTTACAGCTGTTACTGCGAATTCTCAAGATTTTTTGGTTCAAAAATTAAGCCTCCGGACACCCGTTTGCAGGGTTTCCCTGAGGCTTGGTATCAGGCGTTCAGGTTTTTCAGGTTCTGAGCCACCTCGTCCACCATTTTCTGCATCGGGCCGTTCAGCATCGGTTTGAGCAGAGCAGGCACCTGGATGTCGGCCTTTACGGTCACTTCGGCGGCGTCGTCGCCCACGGCGGCGATGTTCACTGCCAAGGTCACGGGCACCGGAGTGCCTACGCCCTCGTAGCTGACGTAAGTGGGACGTGTGCAGTCGCTCTTGACCAGCGTGATGGCTCCGGTGGGACCGCCGGGGATGGTCAGCGTGTTCTCGTCCACGCGGATGCCATCAAGCATGGCGCGCTTGTCTTCGGGCACGCTGTCGGCGGGGATGCCGGTGATTTTCTCGGCCAGACCCTGCAGGTCGGTCAATGTGTCGTATATCTGGTCCGCGCTTTTGCGCACGGTCACTGGGGAGCTTTTGTATTCTGCCATTTTGGTTTTGGTTTTTGTGGGAGGAGTGGGAGTTTTGGGAGTTGTGGGAAAATTGGGAGGAGTGGGAGTGGGTCAGGCGGTTTCGTTCCGGCGAAGCCGCTTTAGCGGCTTCTTTCAGGCACCCAGTTGGCGGGGTCCTTGCGCCATTCCTTCAGGGTCTCCACGTCCTCGGGCTGGATGTAGTCGGTGGCCAGGGCCGTCTCCACCATCACGTTGTAGGTGCACAGAGACACCATGTCGATGTTGGCGTTGTTCAGGCGCTTCACGGCCATGGGGAACTCATAGTTGAATATGGCCACGCCGCCAAGCACCTCGCAGCCGGCGTTGGTCAGCACCTCGGCGGCTTTCATCGTGCCTCCGGCCGTGGCTATGATGTCCTCCACCATCACCACCTTGTGGCCCGGACGAAGGTTGCCCTCTATCAGATTCTCCAGACCATGGTCCTTGGGCGTGTCGCGCACGTAGGCGAAGGGGAGGCCCAGGGTGTCGGCCACGATCGCGCCGATGGAGATGGCGGCGGTCGACACGCTCGCTATCGCATCCACGCCGTCGAAGTGCTCCACGATGTTTTTCGCAAGCTCCGTCTTGACGTAGTTGCGTATGTCGGGATACGACAGTAAACGGCGGTTGTCGTTATATATAGGCGAATTCCATCCCGAACCCCATACGAACGGCATATCGGGCTGTAACTTTATGGCGCTGATGTTTAAAAGCTTCTCAGCAAGCTGACGGTCTGGTTTCATCATAAGTATCGATTTTATATATCAATATTTCATATTGCTATAGTTAACAAAGTTTATAGAGTTGAAAAAGTTAAGATAAATGTGCAGACTCTAAGAATCGCGTCCTGGGATTCTCTTAACTTTCTAAACTTTTTCGACTTTCTAAACTATAACCTGAGTTTGCGAAGGTTATAATAACTTACAAAATTACATTTCCTTCGGCATAATTGCAAGCAAAAACGACTGAACATGCCAAAAAAGTGTAATTGTGACGCTTATTTCTTGCCTACGATGTCCATCCAGTAGGCATGACGGACATTGACGGTGCGTTCCGAGCCATCCTTCATGTCTTGGTATATGGCCGGTTCCGAACCGTCGTCCGGATATGGAATGTAGGTCCATTTCCGGCCGCCCTTGTCGGCGAATTCATATATCGGGCTTACGTCGGTACCCTCCGCGCTCAGCGAGCCGGTGAATATGTCCGACGGGTTGCCGTGCGGGTCGGTACCTTTTCTGTACACCAGCAGTCTCAGTGCGTCGGGCGAATCGGGAGTGGCGTTGCGTGCGGCGTCGATGCGCATCAGGTCGCCGTTGTCGGCTGTCATGGCGCCCAATGGCAGCCAGTCTCCGCGCAGGTCGGCGCGCAGCGTGTTCAGCTCCTCCAGCCGCAGACGTTCCAGATCGGCCTGCTCACGTGCCGACACATACGGTATGTCGTAAACCAATGAGTCGATCCATACATACCGGCCATCCTTCAGGGCCCAGCCGCGCCATCCGTATTCGCTCCATTGGTCAGGCATGGACGTGGTGATGACACGCCGCAGCGAGTCGTCGACAAGCGTGTGGTAGTACGACTCCATCTGGCGCGCGTCCTGGATGTCGTGCAGCGGATAGGGCCGGGCCAGCGGATAGCTCACGGTGGCGGCGAACTTGCCGGCATCGTCGTCGGCCACGGCCCGGACCATATTCTTGACCCCTTCGGGAAGCGAGTCGCACCGTTCCACAGCCTCGCAGGCCGTGGCCTGCCGGTTGTGGCCGCAGCTCGCGGTCAACAGCCCTGTCAAAATAAATATTATCGGAATATTACTTCTCATCATTCAATGTGTAATGTGTAGTTCAAAATATAGTTACGGATGCCAGGCGGTAATTATTGTAAGGAATGTGGCCCGGTGACTGGGAATCGCTGTTAATCAGCTGTGACGTGGAGGCGGTGGAGTCGGAGACAATGAACAGTGTCTCGAACTCCTCCACGCGTCGGCGTTGCAACTGGCTCAGTTTCTTGCCGCGATACCGGCAATGAGCCAGATATAGCTCGCGGATATCGCGGTTGCCGTTGCGCAGGGCGGCCGTGACGCCGGAACGCTTAACGTTGCCCGAGCCGATGTTGTAGGCCAGGGTGCCGAGCAAAAGCGAATCGGCGCCGAAATCGCGGAAAACGGCACAGTTTTTCAGCAGGTCCTTACGCAACAGCGCGTCGGCCTGCTTCTCACTCAATGTTGCGGAACGGGAATATTTCTCGCCCGGAAGCACCTTATGTCCGTAGCCGACCAGGGGCCAGTGACGGGGTTGGTGCATTCCCTCGTACTTCTTGATAATGCTGACAGCCTGCTCGAACGGATCCGTGACGGGTGCCGGGAGAGAGGTTGCGGACGGGCTTTCGTTTATAGTTGCCTTTTCATCGTTTGCTATAGAGTCTTGCTGCGCTTCCGAGCGCATGGCGATGGCTCCGATCAACGCAACGACGGCAAGCCCGTATAAAGTTAAGCTGATCTTTTTCATCACACTTTATAACGGCTTGCCGTCGTGCAAGGTTCAGTTGAACCTTGAGTTTAAAGAGTTTAGTCCATCACGCCCTTGAAGCTGCCCAGGAGATCGTAGCGCAGGCCGGTGTCGTCCGACAGGCCTACTTCGTAGCCCTTGGTGGTCTTTTCGATCTTGACCACCGCCAGACCGGGATATTTCTTGGTCACGTGGCGGCGTATGGCCGAGGGAAGGATGGCCGAGGGTACCTCTTTCTTCTTGCAGTCCACCTCTTTCCATTTGCCGCGGCTGTTGAACTCTATCTTGGTGCCGTTCACTAACTTCACCTCATAGTCGGGCTTGCGCAGCAGTTTCTTGTCTATCTTGATCATGCTCACTTTCGCCTTTTCGAAGTGGGTGGTCAGGAATGTCTGTGCCTCCTCGGGCAGTTCCTTGCGGTCGATGGTGTACTTGTCGAAGGGGAACGCCCATGCGCTGATGCTTATCATCATCAGCGTCAGCAGTGTGATCAGTTTCTTCATTGTTTCGGTTTGTGTTGGGTTATTTGTTGCAATTAGTATTTTGTTGCATTCATCACAAACAAACGGCCGGAATCACTCCGGCCGTATTACAATTGATATTCTTTAACACCTTTAACTTCCCTTTACCAGCTTCCGGAGGCACCCCCTCCACCCGTGGCACCGCCTCCGAAGCCACCTCCGAAGCCGCCACCGCCACCACCGCCTCGACCGGCCGCCGCGCCAAGGATGGCCGCTGCGGCAAGTCCGCCGTCGTCCTTCTTAGGTATTCGGTATTTTCTCTGCTCCTGATGGTGGCAGAACTCGCACTCGTATATCTTCACTCCCTCGCCGTCATGGCGCGTCGTGGCCGGACGGGTTATGATATCCTTTACCAGACGCATAGCCACCGTGCCGCATGCCGGACACTTGCTGTATTTGGTCTGTTGCTCGGCGTATGGGAACCGTTCGATGGTGCCGCATGTAGGGCATACCCAGACGTCGTAATCCACGGTCTTGAGCTGTTCCTCGAAGTCCTGCGAGTCGCTCAGGTAGTTGTTGTCCTCCTCCTCGTTCAGGCGGTTCATCTTCGAGCCGCATGTGGGGCACTTCAGCCGCCTGTTGCGGTTGGAGCGGTACAGCCACAGTGCCAGCAGCCAGAATATGATGCCGGTGCCCAACGACAGGATGGCGCAGATGGCGAACGTCTTGAGATGGCCGCGCCATGTTCGGGCCTTGTCATAGCCGTTTTTGCGGCGCAGGCTCCACATGTCGTAGGCAAACAGCGCTAACGCAAGCAGGAACACAAATCCTGCCACAATCCGGACGAACTCCCATATCACCTCCTTGTCCAGCGTGGAGACGCTGCCGCTGTAGTTGTCGGGCTGTGACGAGCGTAATTCCTCGGCCACGGCCGGGTCGGTCAAGGCATCGCTGATCAGTTGTGTAGACTGGTCAACGGCCGCGTTCAGGTTGCCGTCGCGCATATTGGGGACAATGGTCTCGCCTATGATGTTGTTGCAGGCTATGTCGGTCAATACGCCCTCTACGCCGTAGCCGGTCTGGATGCGTGTCTTGTGGTCGTCCACGGCTATGAGCAGCAGCGCGCCGTTGTCCTTGTCGCCCTTGCCGATGCCCCAGCGGGTGAACACCTGTTCGCACCAGTCCTCTATGGGTGTGTCGCCGATGCTCGGCACGACTATTACGGCCACCTCGCAGGTAGTGGTCCGGCGCAGGTCGTACAGGCGGCGGTTCACGCCGTCGGTCGTGGTGGCGTCAAGCAGATGCGCCGGGTCGCACACGAACTTGTAGCGGTTCTCAACGTTAGGGTTCACCATCCGGTCCGGCTCGTACACCTGGGCGTTTATGGCGCCGACGGCTGTCAGCAGGAGCATAAATATCGTTATTATTTTTTTCATAAGGCTTTTGGTCCGTGTCTGTGCGCGGCTGGGGACAGCCTGCGCTACTATTTCGAGTCTTGGTGTTATCTTAACTTTTTAAACTTTTTCAACTTTATAAACTCCCGTTATACCGCCGGCAGCGAGTGTCCGTTCAGTTTGCGGTAGAGGTCGAGGGCGTATACGTCGGTCATGCCGCTGACGTGGTCCAATACAGACTGCAGCCGGGTGTAGGGCGATTCGTTGCGGGTGTCGTACTGGCCCGGTATGATGTTCAGCAGCAGGCGCGAGGCGTTGCGTTCGGGATGCATAACGGCCTCCACTAATGCGTTCATCAGGTAGGTTATGATACGGTTGCCGGCTATCTCGATGTCCACCACCTCGCGGGCGCAGTATATACGCTTCCAGGCTGTGTCCGAACAACGGGTGTATGCCGCCTGAAGCTCAGACGTGATGTGGTTCAGCAGCTGTCCCCGGAATTCGCCTTGCAGTATCGTGTCCTCGTTCTGCAGGAACACACGTGCCGAGTCGCTGACCAGCGCGCCTATCACTACCGAACGGAGATAGGCTATCTTTTCGTTCGGATCGTCCAGACGCTTCATGCCGTTCTCCAGGCGTGCGCGCTGAGTGTCGCCGAAGAATCCCAACAACAGCTCGGTCACCTCGGGTGTGGAGAGTATGCGCAGCTTGTGCGCGTCCTCTATGTCCATGATCTGATAGCAGATATCGTCGGCCGCCTCCATCATGTACACCAACGGGTGACGCGCGAACAGCCCCGGTTCCTTCTCGGGGATTCCGAGCCAGTCGGCCACGCGGCGATATATCTCATCCTCGCTTTCGAAGAAACCGAACTTCCCTTTGACTCCGGCGTGAAGCGAGGTGTAGGGATACTTCACCACCGACGCCAGCGTGCTGTAGGTCATGGCCATGCCGCCGTTGCGCCGTCCCACGAACTGATGCGTCAGCAGACGGAACGAATTGGCGTTGCCCTCGAAATGAATCAGGTCGGCCCATTCGCGGTCGGAGAGGAGGGGACGGAACTCCAGCCCCGGTCCCTCGCTGAAGAAGGTGGAGATGGTCTTTTCGCCCGAATGGCCGAACGGCGGATTGCCCAGATCGTGGCACAGGCACGCGGCGGCCACGATGTCGCGTATGTTGTCGAAGATGCCGTAGCAGTCGCCGTGACGCTCGCGCAGGCCTAAGGCTATCTCGTGACCCAGGGAGCGGCCCACGGAACTGACCTCCAGCGAATGGGTCAGACGGTTATGGACGAAGATGCTGCCCGGCAGCGGAAACACCTGCGTCTTGTTCTGCAGCCGCCGGAACGGCGACGAGAAAATCAGTCGGTCGTAGTCACGCTGAAAGTCCGAACGGGTATGCACCCGCTCGTCGTGGTATTCCTCCATGCCCAGTCGCCGGTCGCTTATCAGCCGGTCCCAGCGCATCGGCGCTTTTTCTGTACTCATGGTGCAAAGTTACTCAAAAATTCGTAACTTTGCACCATGACACCACAATTGACTCAAAGATACTTCCTGTCGGCGGGCGAGACCAACGCCGAGGCCGAGCTGTCGTTGCCCCTGCTCACTTCAAAAATCATAGACATATCCACGGCGCACGCCAACGCGCTGCACATCGGCAATCCCGACATGGCCGACCGTGGCTGCGGATGGGTGCTGTCGCGTCTGGCGCTCGAGATGGAACGTTATCCCAAGGTAAACGAGGAGTATTGCCTCACCACATGGATAGAGAGCTATAACCGTCACTTTTCCGAGCGCATAGTGCAGGTGTCGGACGCGGAGGGGAATCCGTTGGGATATTCGCGCGCGGTGTGGATGGTGCTGGACTACAACACGCGCCAGTCGGTCGGGCTGTCGCATCTGGTCATCCCAGATGATCTGCCCATGCCGGGGCGCTGTCCCATAGCGCGTCAAGGCAAGCATGTGCCGGTGCTCCCCATGGACCACGACGGCGAGCCGCCGAAGGGAGCTGTCATCGCGACCGCACCGGCATACGAATACAGGTTCAAATACTGCGATCTCGATTTTTACCGGCACGTCAACACGGTGAAGTATATCGAGTTGCTGCTTAACCGCCTCTCGCTGGATGATTTCGACCGCACGCGCGTACACCGCATGGAACTGGCGTTCATGCATGAGTCGCGCTATGGCCAGCATGCCTTAGTGTGGCGCGCCGACCACGACCTTACCTCCTATTTCTCCATCAACAACCTCGAGACTGGCGAGCCGGGCCTCATAGCCCGCCTGGACCGAACACTGCGCAATTAGGGATCAGTAAAGCATAGTAGCGCAGGCTGTCCCCAGCCGCGCATCAGGCACGGATTAAAGTCCTTATTTTTCAATAGGCTTTTTTCGTATCTGTACGCGGCTGGGGACAGCCTGCTACTATTATTTTTCGGAGGGTTCAAACTTATTTTTACTGTAAGGTGTTCTAATTTCAGAATTTTAAGAATAGCTAATTATGCGATGAGCATTGCGCGATTTGCATCATAAGTATTCGTAAGCTATTCGGAATCACGAAATTAATAAAATTAGGATATTATGAACACAGCACCATTGCAAGGCATTAAGGTGATAGACTTCACCAGCGTACAGTCCGGCCCGTCATGTACACAGTTGTTGGGATGGCTTGGAGCCGAAGTCATCAAGATCGAGCGTCCCGGTACCGGCGACGCTACCCGTAACGAACTTCAGTTCGATCCCGATTGCCCCAGCTATTACTTCCTGCAGCTGAACAGCGGCAAGAAGTCGCTGACTCTTGACGCTGCCACTCCCGACGGCAAGGCCATTCTGACCAAACTGATCGAGACCGCCGACATATTCGTCGAGAACCTTCACCCGGGAGCAATGGACAAGCTGGGTTTCAGCTGGGAGGAAGTGCACAAGCTCAACCCCCGCTGCATCTACGGTACCATCAAGGGATTCCCGGTACTGTCTCTTATACACATCTCCGAGCCCACGAGACTAGCGCTCATCTCGT
>UQMZ01000025.1 GCA_900542185.1 uncultured Bacteroidales bacterium | reverse complement strand
GATAACAACTATCGACTATTTTTCTGCCATTCAGTGTCTACTTTTTATGGAGCAATATGGCGCGATTGCACTTCCGAACTTGTACCGGACCTAAAAAGTATTCTGACTTTAGTCCGTTGTTGTGCGCGGCACGGAGTGTCCACGCCACTATGTTGGCGGCAGGGCAAGTGATGGAATTAGTAGTTCAAGTATTGCTTCGGAGAAGTTGTTTCTCGTTAACACCACGATGGGCGGATTTTTCAAGAGTTCTTTAGTTCGTGCTTCATGCGCTCTCCCGGAGATCCGGTGTTACTATGCGCTGCGGGGATGGGGATAATAGGTCTTTTGTTTTGAAGAGTGCCGTCAGTCTTTTGTTTCGGGTCGGAGCTTCAGCGACGCTGCTGTCAGTTTTTCTTCTCTCTCAAAAACGGCGTGAGAAGACGAAAATCGCTTGATAACTGGCCGAAACAGGGCGTTTGTCAGAATCTCAGAGCCTTAATTTGGTGTTAAGAACCAAACAATGCGTTAATAATCAGCGAGGAATAAACGTTATAGACATGGTGCATCCGATTCGCCAAATAAATGGAATCGGGGCTATTTATTGCACTGCGCAACAATTCGGAAAATTGGCGTTGATTATTTGTGCCTTTTTTACTACATTTGCAAGTTAATGCTGTCAGCAATGCTTGCTGACAGCGAAAATTTCAATATGACACCGCGCATAGAATTTGAAACGCAGAATGTGGAGATGCCGGACCTCGACTGGCGCGAGGTGCGCAACTGGATCAACGCCGTGGCCCAAAGTCACGGCTGCACCGTGCACCGTCTCTCCTATTTATTTATGGACGATGCCGGAATCCTGGAGTCGAACATCCAGGCATTGGGCCATGATTATTATACCGACATCATAACCTTCGACTACGGTCGTGACGGTAAGCTGTGCGGTGAGATGCATATCTCGCTCGATACGGTCAGGTCAAATGCGGAAGGACTCGGACAGCCATACAGTCGCGAACTGATGCGTGTCATAATCCACGGCGTGCTGCACCTGGTAGGCATCAACGACAAGGGCCCCGGCGAGCGCGAGATAATGGAAGCTGCCGAGAACGCCGCCCTCAATATGTGGCCGCCGTCGCTGCT
Source organism: uncultured Bacteroidales bacterium (assembly GCA_900542185.1). Classification (GTDB taxonomy): domain Bacteria; phylum Bacteroidota; class Bacteroidia; order Bacteroidales; family Muribaculaceae; genus Lepagella. Next base: position 53,709 of record UQMZ01000025.1, on the reverse strand, counting down.
CCTTTAATAGTACATATACGAACCATAATATTCGATAATCAAAGATAACCCTATGAGGTTTGAATATGATGTTATAGTGGTCGGGGGAGGCCATGCCGGTTGCGAGGCAAGCGTGGCTTCGGCCCGTGTGGGCGCCAAGACTCTGCTTGTGACACTCGATATGAACCGAGTGGCGCAGATGTCGTGTAATCCTGCTATCGGAGGTATAGCCAAGGGGCAGATTGTCAGAGAGATAGATGCGCTTGGAGGAGAAATGGGCATCGCCGCCGACCGGACGGCAATACAGTTCCGTATGCTGAACCGCTCCAAAGGTCCCGCCGTGTGGTCGCCCCGTGTGCAGAGCGATCGCGAGAAGTACATAAGCCACTGGCGCAGCGTCTTAGAGAGCACTCGGAACCTTGATATGTTCCAGGACAACGTGACGGGACTCCTGATAGAAAACGGTGAAAATGGCCCCCGGGCAGTCGGTGTCGTTACTGCCCTCGGCATAGAATTCAAGGCCAAAAAAGTGGTCCTGACAAACGGAACTTTCCTGAACGGACTGATGCATTTCGGCCCGACAAAGCTTCCCGGAGGACGTATCTCCGAGCAAAACAGCGTGGGTCTGACAGAGCAGCTGAAGGCTTTAGGATTCATCTCGGGGCGTATGAAAACCGGTACTCCGGCTCGTATCGACGGCCGTTCCATAGACTTCGCAAAGGCTGAGATACAGCATGGCGACAACGAAGATTGGGAGAAGTTTTCTTTCCTTCCGGCGGTGAAACGAACCCTTCAGCAGCGCCCCTGCTGGATAGTGCGTACCAACCCGGAATGCCATAAAGAGATAACCGACCACCTTGACGAATCGCCGATGTACAACGGCGACATACACAGTGTCGGACCCCGCTACTGCCCCAGTATCGAGACCAAACTCGTGACCTTCGCAGACAAGGATTCGCATCAGCTTTTCCTCGAACCGGAAGGTGAGACAACCGAGGAATATTACATCAACGGCTTCTCCAGCTCGATGCCCTGGCGTGTCCAGGTCGAAGCCTTGCAGCATGTACCCGGACTGGAAAACGTGCAGCTTTACCGTCCGGGCTACGCCATAGAATACGACTATTTCGACCCTACGCAACTGAACCATTCGCTGGAGACAAAACTTGTGAAGGGTCTCTATTTCGCAGGGCAGATCAACGGTACGACGGGCTATGAGGAGGCCGCCGCACAGGGACTAATTGCAGGAGTGAATGCGGCAAGAAGCGCCGCCGGGCGTGAGCCACTGATACTGGGACGAGACCAGGCATATATCGGAGTTCTTATCGACGACCTGGTAACTAAGGGAGTGGATGAACCATATCGTATGTTTACCTCGCGCGCAGAATACAGAATCCTGCTGCGTCAGGATGACGCCGATATGCGCCTGACTCCAATCGGCTACGAAGTCGGCCTTGCGTCGAAAGAACGCTACGAAGCGATGATGGATAAGAAGCGTCAGCGCGACGAATTTATCAAATGGGCAGAGAACACCAACGTAAAATCGGCCCCTGAGTTAAACGCCTGGCTGGAGTCGTTGGGAACGTCGCCGCTAACTGCCAGCGTCAAGGTCGCAGATTTGGTTCGCCGACCGCAGATAACATTCTACACTCTTGCCGAGCATCTGCCGATGCTTGTCGATAGGATAGGGAAGGTGGATGCCCCGCATGACGGAGCGCGTCGCAAGGAGATAGTGCAGGCAGCCGAGATACTGATAAAATATTCCGGCTACATATCCCGCGAGGCAGAGATGGCCGACAAACAGAAGCGTCTTGAGGATGTCCGGATTCCGGCGGGGATAGACTTCGGCAAGATGGAGGCAATCTCCACGGAGGCCCGACAGAAGCTGACGAAGATCCGTCCGCGTACGGTAGGGCAGGCGTCGCGAATCCCGGGGGTAAGCCCCGCCGACATCAGCGTGCTGTTGCTGTTGATTGGACGGTGAACAACGATGCAAAAGACGGCCCGGAATTTGGAGGGAATTATAAGCATAGTTAAGTCTGTTTTAAAGAACGCAGTCGTGCGGGACACCGCATCAATAAAAGGATCTGAACGGATAAGGATGCTGCAATGTTCCACGTGGAACATTGGAATAAGCCCGACTGTTAGAGCTTTAGAGAAGGACGCATAAAGACAAATAGAATATCAAGAAAACAAAAAAATAACATCAAATAAACGAATATGGAATTAGAGGATTTGAAGGGACTGATTCGGGATATTCCGAACTTTCCGAGCAAGGGAATTATTTTCCGTGATCTCACCACGCTGCTGAAGAATGGCGAGGCGCTGCATCTGATGGGCGATAAGCTGGCCGACCTGTATCGTGGCCTTGGCGTAACCAAGGTCGTTGGTATCGAAAGCCGCGGTTTCATCGGAGGCTCTGTCCTGGCCTACGAGCTTGGCTGCGGTTTCGTGCCTGCGCGCAAGCCCGGCAAACTGCCTGCCGTCACCATCAAGAAGGCATACGCCAAGGAGTACGGCGTGGACACCATCGAGCTGCATAGCGACGCCATCAATTCCGATGACATCGTGGTAATTCATGATGACCTGCTCGCAACAGGCGGTACGATGCGTGCCTGCTACGACCTGGTGAAATCGATGAATCCGAAGAAGGTCTACATTAACTTCGTGGTAGAGCTTACGGCTCTGCACGGCCGCGACAATCTTCCCGAGGATTGCGAGGTGACATCTCTGTTGAAATATTGATGACTCAGGAATCAGAATTGATACCGCAGGAATCAGATAAGAATTCTTCGGATCGACAGCCTGAAATTTCATCCGTGCCTACGGTGCATTCGGTAGAGGAAATTCTGGCCGGTTCCGGCAGGGATATCGATGAAATCGGGGGCTTCGATCTGGAGATAAACGAGCAGCGGACGGCCGACGAGATCCGGTATAACCGGGCCGGCCCGAAGCTGCGCGAAAAGATTCTCGGCCTCCCCGATTTGCCCGGCGTTTACATGTACGTCGACAAGTCGGGGAAGGTTATCTATGTGGGGAAGGCAAAGCGGCTGAAACGCCGCGTCTCCTCATACTGGAACCGTATGCACGATTCCACACGCACCAATCTGTTGGTGCGCAACATCGCCGATCTCCGTTTCATCGTGGTGCATTCGGAGGAGGATGCGCTGCACTTGGAGAACGCCATGATCAAGGAGTATAAGCCGCACTACAACGTGCTGCTGAAGGACGATAAATCCTACCCCTGGATCGTGATAACGAAAGAGTTGTATCCGCGCATTTTCATGACGCGTGAGCGTGGTCTGGACGCGAGATATTACGGGCCGTATTCGAATCTGCAATCGGCCAAGGTGGTGCTTGACCTGATACGCGAGACGTTCCCGTTGCGGTCGTGCCGTCACGCGCTGGACGAGCGCGGCATTGCGCGAAACCGGTTCTCGCTCTGCCTGGACTATCACATCGGCAAATGCGCCGGGCCGTGCAAGGGGCTGATCAGTCCGGAAAGCTACGGCGAATTCATCGGACGCGTACGTCAGATTCTGAACGGCGAGACGGTGGAACTGGAGCGTAACCTGCAGGATGAAATGAAGCGTCTCAGCGAGGAATGGAAATTCGAGCAGGCGCAGGAGGTGAAGGAGAAATACGAGGCTGTGCGGCGTTATAATTCACGCAGCGTGGTAGGGGAGCGCGCCATGCCCGATACGGATATGTTCGCGTATGTGGAGAACGACAACATGGCGTTCGTCAACTTCATGCATCTGCACCGCGGCGCCGTGACGCAGAGCCTGAACTTGGAGTTTCGTCGCGGGCAGTCGCTGGAGGTGACGCCGCAGGAAATACTGTCGCGCGCCATAGCGGAAGTGGAGTCCAGGTTCGACCGCAAGGTGGAGCGTGCCATCGTGCCGTTCCTGCCTGACGTGGAGTTCGACGGCGTGGAGTTTACCGTGCCCCAGCGCGGCGATAAGAAGAAGGTGCTGGAGGTGGGCGTGAAGAACGCCACGCAGTATATGCACGACGTGGAGAAGCAGCAGGAGAAGCTGAATCCGGATCATAGGATTGACCAGCTGATGGCCCGCATGAAGTCCGATTTCAGGCTTGAAAAAGAGCCGAGACATATAGAGTGTTTCGATAACTCGAACATCCAGGGCACGAATCCGGTGGCGAGCTGCGTGGTGTTCCGCAACGGCAAACCGTCCAAGCGCGACTACCGTCATTTCATCATCAAGACGGTGGTGGGAGCGGACGATTTCGCGTCGATGAAGGAGGTGCTTCACCGCCGTTACACACGCATGATGGCCGAGGGCGAGCCGTTGCCCGAGCTGGTGGTGGTGGACGGCGGCAAGGGGCAGCTGAGTGCTGCCGTCGAGGCTTTCGACGAGATGGGCATACGCGGCGAGGTGGCGTTGGTGGGCATAGCCAAGCGCCTGGAGGAGATATATTATCCCGGCGACACGCTGCCGCTGTACCTGGACAAGAAATCGCCAAGTCTGAAGGTGATACAGGCATTGCGCGACGAGGCGCACCGCTTCGGCATCACCCACCATCGCGACCGTCGCAGTAAGGGTCAGGTAGCCAGCGAGTTGGATAATATAAAGGGAATCGGCCCCGCCACGGCCGCCCAACTGATGAAGGCGTTTAAATCCCTGAAACGTGCCAAAGAAGCTGACTATGAGCAGCTTGCCACAGCCATCGGCACCGCCAAGGCGCGCCTCCTCTACGCCCACTTCCACCCCGACAGCCAAATTACTGATTAAATCCGCGCATTTCTTTCGGGGTGCAGGCGTATTTTCGTTTGAACAGGCGATTGAAATACGTGACATTCTGGAATCCGCAATCAAGCGCTATCTCCGCAATGCCGTTTTCCGTGTGACGTAGCATTTCTTTTGCTTTGGCAAGACGCATGTCGTTGAGATATTCCGAATATGTCATTCCGGTGCAATGTTTCATGAACGTGCAGAATGCCGACTTGTTCATGCCCACGTATCTGCTGATGTCGTCAAGTCCGATCCGTCGGGAATAGTTGCAGGCACAATACACCCTGACGGCTTCAAGCCGTTGTTCGGCGCGGGTAAGCGTGCTTTTTCGTCCTGCCTCCCTGGCGCCCGAGACATCGGATATCTCTACGAGCAGTTCAATCATCAGAGGTACCCTTTGCTCAGGTACCATTCCTTGCATCCTGCGCATCAGTTCTTGAATTTTCCTGCGTTTGTCGCCGGCGTAGCTTACGGCATGGTCAAGCCGTACAATCCGCCCGAAAGATTCCGATATTTCCGGAATCAGATTCATCAGCGATTGAATCAGCGAGGTGTCGAAGAATATCGAGATATTGCCTATATTGCCATCCACATCGACATCATCGTGACTGAACCGCCATACATGCGGTATGTCCGGAGGTATCAGCACCACTTCTCCCTGTGTGAAAGGCTCCGTGAGATTGCCGATGGTGCGTGTGCCGGAGCCTGTCAATATGTACGACAGTTCCCAGGCATGGCCGGAATGCAGGTCAATCTGTCTGTCCGGACTTATACGGACATCGTCAAATATAAAGGCTGACGAACTCATGGTGCAAATATAGTTCAATTATTTAAAAATATCGGTAAATGCAGTGAAATAAATTATATGTAATTTTGCATCCGAAACAACGAAGCAATCCGAACGGCTTCAATAACGACTAAGACTTATGACATCACAGGCGATTCCTTTGTCCTCCAAACCGAGGTTCGAGATACTTGACGGGCTGCGCGGCGTGGCCGCCATGATTGTAGTGGCGTTCCATCTGTTCGAGACATATTCGGCCGGTCCGCAATATCAGATATTGAATCACGGTTATCTTGCCGTCGACTTTTTCTTTGTGCTGTCCGGCTTCGTGATAGGCTATGCCTACGACGACCGGTGGAAGCGCATGACTACCGGGGACTTCTTCAAGCGCCGTCTGATACGCCTGCAGCCTATGGTGATACTCGGCACCCTGATCGGGGCTTTCTGGTTCTATTTCAGCGCGGCGCCGGGATTCGAACTGGTGATGCGGACGCCGTGGTGGAAGCTGCTGCTGATCATGATATTAGGGTGTATCATGTTCCCAACGCCCCCGTCGATGGACATCCGCGGCTGGAAAGAGATAAACTCGCTGAACGGCGCGCAATGGTCGCTGCTGTGGGAATATATAGCCAACATCCTGTATGCGCTGGTGGTGCGCAGGTTCAGCACTATTGCCCTTGCCGTGTTCGTATTCCTCTCGGCCTTCCTGACCATCGACCTGGCCATGAACCTCGACGTCACCGGGCTGCTGGCTCTGCGTGAATATGCCGGATATACGGTCATTGGCGGTTTCGGACTGACGCCAGACCAGATATATATCGGAATCTGCCGCCTTCTGTATCCCTTCTTTGGCGGCCTGCTGCTGTACAGGCTGGGTAAATGGCGCATCAATCTGAAACGGGGCGCCATGACCTGGTGCTCGCTGGCCGTGGCGGTGACGCTGGTAATGCCCCACATAGGGGGCGAGACCCATCAGTGGCTCAACGGCCTGTACTGTGCAATCGTTATTCTGCTGGTCTATCCGGCCATCGTGGCCGCAGGAGCCGGAAGCCCCCTGGCCGGTAAGAAAACCATAGCCATCTGCAAGTTCCTGGGCATGATCTCATATCCGTTGTACATCACTCATTATCCCATGATATACGTACAGATGAACTGGGCCGCGCGACATGCCGACGCACCGCTCGGCACCCACATCTGGGTGGCGGTAAGCATATTCATCGCCTCCATCGCCGTGGCGTATGCCAGCGTCAAGGTCTACGACCTCCCCATCCGCGCATGGCTGTCCGACAGATTCATTTATCATAAAAATAAAAAAGCATGAACATCAATCATATCGCCGTATGGGCCCGCGACCCGGAATCGTTGAAAGAGTTCTATTGCCGCTGGTTCAACGCCAAGGCAGGAGAGCGGTACCATAATCCGCGAAAGAATTTCACATCATATTTCCTTACTTTCCCCGACGGCGGGGCCAGTCTTGAGATCATGAATGTTCCGGAACTGACAGACCTGGACATTCACGCGAAAACTACGGGATTCTGCCATATCGCCGTTTCATTGGGAAGCAAACGGAAGGTGGATGAAATGACCGAGCAGATGCGCAGTGCCGGCATAACGATCCTCGGCGAGCCGCGCACCACCGGCGACGGCTGTTATGAAAGCGTCGTCGCCGACCCGGAAGGCAATACCGTCGAACTTACCGTCTGACGCCCGTCAGATTTAAATGAAAGAGCCGTGGTAAATTGATGTAAATCCTGCCGGCGCATTTGGTCGTTACCAAGATTAGTATTATATTTGCAGCGACATATCGAGCGGACTTAGAGAAGTCGTGCGGTATGCCGCATTTTTTATTAACGAAGCGTTTACACGACGTTATTTCTTTGACGCATAGAAATTCTCGCAAAATTTCCAGATAAAGTCAAGGACATTACCGGCACGTGTGGATGCTCATGTCGTATGTGCAAGTATGTGAAATACATACCATAAATCGGCGTGGGCTTCTACGTGTTGCTGTCCTTTCTTTATCGGGCAATGCGAGAAGCCTCTATGCGGAAGGACCGGCGGCATGTATTGGCATCACGCTTCTTTTTTTACTTACATTTATAACATTCCATATTACTGCTCCCGGTGCCGGTGTCGTAAGCCTGATAACATTATGAAAAGACTTTTTAAACTTCTCGGTTCCGTCCTGTTGCTGACAGGACTGATGGCGCTGGGTTCGTGCGGTGGCGACGATGACGGCCCATCCTACATCCAATTGTCGGAGACCTCGGTACATTTCTCCGCAGAAGGAGGTACGAAGTATGTGTATGTCTCCGGCGGAACCGCTCGCGAGATTAACGGTTACAGCTCATGGGTGAATGCTTCGATAGACGGCACGTCAATTCGCGTCAGCTGTCAGCCCAACAACGGTGGCCAACGGTCGGTTTCATTCTCGGTTTCCGGCGGAGACACGAGTGTTACGTTAGATGTAACGCAGTCGGCCGGCGATAATCCCGGCGGCGGTGATAATCCGGGTGGAGGAGATACTCCCGGCGGCGGCGATAATCCCGGAGGGGGCGACACACCTGGAGGCGGTGATAATCCCGGCGGCGGCACTTCATCCGCGCCAAAGGCTCCTACGGGATTAAGCGTGACGAACTATGGCAACACCAATATACCCGATGTGCGCATCAGCTGGAATGAATCCGCCGGCGCCACGCAATACACCGTTTATCGTGCCTTTTCCGCTTCCGGCAGCTTTACGCCCATAGGTTTTAATTCCCTGTGCTTTTACACCGACAATTCGGTGAAGCTCGGCAACACTTATTATTACAAAGTCAAAGCCTCCAATGCCTCGGGCACGTCCGACTTCTCGGAGACTGTCAGCTTTACATTCGATGACCAACGCGCTCCCGGCCCGGTAGAATACACCAACTGCACCGCCACTTCGTCGCAGATCACATTGCGTTGGAGGTTGCCATCGAATCGGGATTACGGCAAACCGACATCAGCTGTGCTCAGAATCTGGAATCCCTATAGCGAGGAATGGGTTGACCAGGAGATTTCGCCCACGGCTACGTCCGTTTCGTTTGCATTCGCAAAGTATATCGACGATTACGGATACGTCAAGTCAGGCGTCATCCTGAAGAACCAATATGGTTCCGGCGGAGGATCGGCAAAAATATATGACACTAAAAACAAAAAGTGGCTGAACTGACACCACCCGCTGACATTAAAAAGGATACATTAAAAAGGATACTTACATTATAAAAAACGGGCGCGTCCGTGGATGGGCGTGTCCGTTTGTGCTTATTGCGCAATTTTGTTGCAAATCACAAAAATTTGGCTTAAATTTGTAGCATAGTTACGAAAATGGCTTAAATTTTTACCGAAATATACAATGATACGCGAATTTTGGGCAGAAAATTATCTATCGATAGGTACGCGCCAATGCATGAATTTTGAAATTGACAGCGACTGTGATGACTGGATGTGTGCAGAAGTTGCAAATGGCATTAAAATAAGTCGTATTGGAATAATGTTCGGAGCAAATGCTTCTGGAAAATCCAATATATTGAAAGCGATACAAAATGTGTTTGAGTTATTATTCATGGTTCGGAATAATCGGAACGAATTCGTCCATTCGCGCATGCCTTTTGCTCTGACACCTGATGCTCCTACTCAAATGTATGTATCTTTTTATGCGGATGGAATACGTTATGATTACACAATCATATATACTAAAACTCATATAATTCGGGAAGAATTAACATATTATCCCAATAAAAGCAAATCTTTGTTTTATGAACGGGAATTTGAAGGCATAGACAATCAATGCCATATAAAATTTGGCACGAGCATAGGCATCAAGAAGAAGACATTGAGTATATTGCGTGAGAATACATTGAATAATCATACAGTCCTCTCCACATACTCAAAAGTGTCATTGCCTGATGATGCCGACAAAATGGCTAAGCTATATAACTGGCTAAGAACTCATGTGCATGGAGTGGGTTCTGATATGCCGGGTCTTACAGAACTTCTGAAAGATGTAGCTTTAACTCCGCGTAAAAAGCGTTTTTTTCTTGAAATGTTGAAAAAGGCAGATTTCAATATATCCAATTTCAATGTTTCATTTGATGGAACAACGGAAAACGTTGAGTTTGAGAACATGTGTGCTCGCAATAATTTTGTGCTCCCGGCATCAACTCAATCTGCAGGTACACTAAAATATCTGAAAGACCTGTCTCATCTTTATGACGCTATTACGGGTGACCATATTTACATTCTCGATGAACTTGGAGAAGAATTACATTATGATTTGTTGTTGTATTACATTCAGGTGTTTCTTGCCAATTCTCGTCAATCTCAATTATTCTTTACATCACAGGAAGTTACATTGCTTTCTGAAGATCTGATTAATGAGAATAGGGGGGTGGTATGGTTTGTAGAGAAAAGTGCAGAAACGGCACAATCCGAATATACGCGGGGAGACAGACTTGGTCTGCACAAAAACAACTCTTTGTATAATTCTTACCGGATCGGACGATTCGGTGCAAAACCAGCATTGGGTTCTCCTTTAATCTTCGATAATTAGAAAATCATGCCGAAAGTTAGAAAGAATACGACCGTTATTATCGGAGAAGGTCCTACAGAGTTTTATTATCTGAACTCTCTAAAAGATGAATTCAGGGAACTACAGAATATAAAACCAGATACACCCAAGAATACAAGTCTTAAAGAATTGGAACGGTCGATTGAGACAGCGATAATTATGGGTTATGACCGTATCTTTTGTCTTATTGACATGGATACGAAGAAAAAGGATAGAACAAGCTGGAATGCTTATGCCAAATTAAAATCGAAATATCACGGTAAGAAGGTGAGTAACGATCGTAAAGGCGTAAATTATGAAGTTCGGTTCTTTGAAACAGATCGCTGTACGGAACTTTTCTTTCTGTATTATTTTAAATATGTTGGACATAGTTTCTCTGATTCTCAATCTGTAGAAAGAGAGTTGAGTCATTGGTGTGGATACGAAAAAACGAGAAAATTCTTTGCCTCGCATCCATTACATCAGTTTTTTATAAAAGAAGGAGGCGATTTCAACAATGCAATAAGAAACGCTATAAAATCAGAAGAATGTGTAAGTCGAGGAGACCGAGATTTTACATATTCAGAATTAGGAACCATGTTTAAGGAACTTGGGATTTTAGAAAACCCACAACAATAAACTGTAATAAAACGGGCACGTCCGGGGATGGACGCGCCCGTTTTGTGTGGGGGTGAAATGTGATGGGTGGGTTACTTGAACTTCTTGGCTATGGGGGCGGAGACGGCGTCGCGGTGAACGCCGACGCCGATGGTCTTGGCCATGAAATAGGGCATCGATACGTACAGGTAGCCGTCGTAGAGCTGGTTGGTGTCCCACGAGTTCTTCACCTTGTAGTATTTGTTGCCCTCCTGGTCGGTGGCGGTTCCAACAATCACCATGCCGTGGTCGTCGGTGGTCTCGAAGTTGTCGAAACCGGTCTGGCGGCTCTCCTGCGTCACTTCCTCCTCCTTGACCGGGCCTTTGATCTCGAATTTTTCGTTCTCACGGTCTTTGTCGCTCAACTTGACCCAACGGCTAAGCTCGGTGTCTGTCATGTCCTGACGGCCCTTGGAAGCAGGGAGAAGGGCATATCCCTTGCGCCATTTGAATCCGCCTTCCGACACATCGGCCGCCCAGCATACGGTGCGGCCCTGCGCCAGCGCATTGTCCACGATGGCCTTCATGTCCTCCATCGGCACGTTGCGCGACAAAGTCCATGCCCAGTTGTCGGGAATCTCCAGCGCGCATTCCTCATAGAAGGGATGGTGCGTGAAGCTGATTACATTGATGAAATTCTCAGGCTCCAGCCCGATGGCCTTGGCGAACGACTGCGGCGTGTAGGTCTTGCCCTCGTAGGTGAACTGCTCGGGCACCGGACCAAGATAAGCGTCAAGGATGCCCTCGAAGCCCTTCAGCCACGCCGTGCTGAGCTTGCTGTTCTTGGTGCCGCGCGCCAGGACCGCGTCAAGGTATGCCGTCAGCGCCTCGGCCATCTCATAGTGAGAATGCTTGTCCTCGCCGTAATTCAGACCCCGGTATGCCTCCTCGGGCATGGCGCCGTACTGCTTCGACATGTTCAGCACGTCGGCAAAGCTACCGCCCTGGGCAAAGTTGAGCTTGCCGCCCATGCGGATGTATTTCTTGGCTTTTTCGACGTAGGCGTTGCGCACCACGAACATCTCGGACAGTGTCACGGCCTTGCCGGTGTTGTGGCGCACGTTGTCCTCCAGCGTGGAGAGACCGGAGAAGGCCCAGCATGTGCCTGATTTGTTCTGGTCGTAGACCGGACCGTGGTCGCTGATGCGCACGTCGGTGAACTTGAAGCCCGTGCTGTCGGGCACTTCGATTTTGGGATCGTCGGCAAGTACTGCCGTCGCTGACATGGCCGCAAGCGCCACCAGCGCGAAACGTTCTATTTTCATGGTTATGTCGTTATGTTGATATGTTATATCGGGTTGCCCACATGCGTGCCAAAGGCACGTCCCTACTGGTGTAACAGAGGGTGAATATAAATATTTTGTTACAGTTGGCAAAGTTAAGGCAAAATTTGTTATATTTGCAAGGAAGTATGGCCGGAATGTTGTTAAAACGTCGAAAGGCCACTACAAATAAGAAAAAAGTCGTTACGAAAAGGTAAAAAATATAAGTTATGAAGACCAAGACGGCAAAGGAAGATAAGCGTCCGGCACGCATCCGCAAGGGTGACCTGCCCGCGCTGATAGTCGGTTTTTTGCAGCAGAACAATAAGCAGAGCTTTAATTATAAACAGATATCGTTCGGCATCGGAGCCACGCATCCCTCCAACCGGATGGATGTGATCAACGTGCTGGACGAGCTTGCAGCCGCCGATGACATCATGGAGGTGGAACTGGGCAAATACAAGGCCAAGGCCAACCGTGGCACCGAGAACATCGGTTACTTCGTGCGCCGCAGCAACGGCAAGAACGCCGTGGTGGTGGACGACGAGCAGATATTCGTGGCCGAGCGCAACTCGATGCACGCGCTGAACGGCGACAAGGTGCGCGTGGTGGTCAGCGCCGCCCGCAAGGGTCAGGAGCCGGAGGCCCAGGTCATAGAGATTGTCGAGGCCAAGGACCAGCAGTTTGTCGGCACGCTGAAGATAGAGAAGAATTATGCCGCCCTTGTGACGGATTCCAAGTTCCTGGCGGCCGACATCGTGCTGCCGCGCGGCCGCCTCAAGGGTGGCAAGAACGGCGACAAGGCCGTGGCCCGCATCGTGCAGTGGCGCGACGACGAGATGAACCCGCGCGGCGAGATCATAGACATCCTCGGCGCGAAAGGGGAGAACAACACCGAGATGCACGCCATCCTGGCTGAGTTCGGCCTGCCGTACAAATATCCCGAGAACGTGGAGAAAGCGGCCGAGAAGATTCAGGAAGGCATCACAAAGGAGGAGGTGGCCAAGCGCGAGGATTTCCGCAACGTCACTACCTTCACCATCGACCCGCGCGACGCCAAGGACTTTGACGACGCCCTGTCGATACGCCGTCTCAGCAACGGCAACTGGGAAGTGGGCGTGCATATCGCCGACGTGACGCACTATGTGCATCCCAACACCATAATCGACAAAGAAGCCCAGAAACGGGCCACGTCGGTCTACCTGGTGGACCGTACCATCCCGATGCTTCCGGAGCGTCTCAGCAACGGCCTGTGCAGTCTGAGGCCCAACGAGGAGAAGCTGACATTCTCCGCCATCTTCGAGATGGACCATAAAGCCAACGTGGTGAACAGCCGCATAGGGCGCACCGTCATCAAGTCCGACCGCCGCTTTACCTACGAGGAGGCGCAGACCATCATCGAGACCGGCGAAGGCGAATACGCCGAGGAATTGGCCGTGCTAAACACCCTGGCCAAGGAACGACGTCGCCGGCGCTATCAGGAAGGCGCATTGGAGTTCGACCGCGCCGAGGTGCGATTCGAGATCGATGAGACCGGAAAGCCTATCTCCGTCTATTTCAAGGAATCGAAGGATGCCAACAAGCTGATAGAGGAATTCATGCTGCTTGCCAACCTTACCGTGGCCGAGTCCATCGGCAAAGTGCCTAAAGGAAAGAAGGCCAAGACGTTCGTTTACCGCGTGCATGACAATCCCGATCCCGACAAGCTGTCGAACTTAGCGCTGATAGCCACCCGCTTCGGCTATAAGCTGAACACCGACGGCAGCTCGCGTCAGGTGAACCAGAGCGTGAACCGACTGCTGCGCGACGTCAAGGGAAAAGGGGAGGAGAACATGCTTTCCATCCTGGCTATCCGCTCCATGGCCAAGGCCAATTACAGCACTGACAATGTGGGCCATTACGGCCTTAACATGCCGTATTACACGCATTTCACCTCGCCGATACGCCGTTATCCCGACATGATGGTTCACCGTCTGTTGGCGCGCTATGCCGAGGGAGGCCGCAGCGTCGACAAGGTGAAGACCGAGGAGGAATGCCGCCACGACTCCGACATGGAGGTGCTGGCCAGCAACGCCGAGCGCGCCTCGATACGCTACAAGCAGGTGGAATTCATGCGCGACCGGCTGGGCGAGATATACGAGGGCGTCATCTCAGGCGTGACTGAATGGGGCTTCTACGTGGAGCTTGACGAGAATATGTGCGAAGGTCTGGTGCCTATCCGTGACCTGGCCGACGACTACTACGACCTCGACGAGAAGAACTATTGCCTGATAGGGCGGCGTCACGGCGTGCGCTACACGCTCGGCGACCGCGTCAAGGTGCAGGTGGCCCGCGCCGACCTGGAGCGCAAGCAGCTCGACTTCGCTCTGATCGACGACAAGGGTAACCCCAACAAGCCCCTTCCCGAAGATAAGCCCGGCAAGCGCCACGAAGCTAAGAAAGGGAGCAAGAAAAAGGGTAAAAGACACTGAGAGGGCCCCCGGATTGCTAAAAAAGCACCCCGGCACCGTTAAAAAGAGCCCGGGAACGGCTAAAAATGCGCAAATTTTCCACAAATAGTGTGAAAAATTTGGCCGGAACCAAAAAAAGTAGTAATTTTGCATCGGGTGAGTCCTGGACGACCAGCTCCCCGTGAATCCCCCAGGTCTTGACCGAAGCAAGGGCAGCGGGTTGTAGCGGTGCGATGCAGGGAGCTCTCCCACTCGCCTCTTTAGCTCAGTTGGCCAGAGCACGTGATTTGTAATCTCGGGGTCGTTGGTTCGAATCCGACAAGAGGCTCAGAAAAAACCGGACGTTGAAAGACGCCCGGTTTTTTGTTTCGCTGAAGCTCAAAGTGGAAACAAAAAATAATAGCGCATCCGCAGATAACAGATGCGCTATTTTATTGTAGAATTCTCTTTTACTCTATTGTCCAGGTTTCCTGGGTTTTCATGATGAGGTCGCGGAGGTTGGCGAAGCCTTTGGCTTCCTTGACCTCGCGGGTCTGACGGGCTACCTCCTGGTCGTAGACGAGGGCGTCGTAGTCGCGGATCACGCCAAGAGCCAACGGCAGGTCGTGACCGTCCATCATGGCCAGCTGCTGCTGCAGGAAATTGTGCTTGCAGTGGGCGTCGTGCGTCAGCACGTCGTCGAGCGTGTAGCCGTCCTGGCCCACGGTCACGGCCTTCAGGCCGAAGCCGTCCTGCACCAGTCCCTTCTCCATATTCTTGCCGAACAGCATCTTCTCGCCGTGGCGCAGCAGGATGGTGTGGTCGTCGCGCATCTCCTTGTCGGTGATGTACGAGTGGATGCCGTTGTTGAAGATGACGCAGTTCTGCAGAATTTCCACTACAGAGGCTCCCTGATGCTTCGCGGCGGCCACCATGACCTCCCGGCTTACCTCGAGGTTCGTATCGTAGCTACGGGCAAAGAAATTGCCTCTGGCGCCGAAGCAGAGCTCGGCCGGGATGAAGGGATCCTCCACCGTGCCGTAGGGGCTGGATTTCGACACCGTGCCGCGGTCGGAGGTGGGCGAGTACTGCCCTTTGGTCAGACCGTAAATCTTGTTGTTGAATATCAGCATGTTGATATTCACGTTGCGGCGCACCGCGTGGATGAAGTGGTTGCCGCCGATGGCCAGGCCGTCGCCGTCGCCGCTGATCTGCCATACGGTCAGGTCGGGGTTGGCCGTCTTCAGGCCCGTGGCGATGGCAGCCGCACGTCCGTGTATGGTGTGCATGCCGTAGGTGTTCATGTAGTAGGGAAGACGCGAGCTGCATCCGATACCCGAAATCACGGCCGTCTTATGAGGCGGAATGCCGAGTTCGGCCATTGCCTTCTGCAATACGTTCAGAATGGCATGGTCGCCGCAACCCGGACACCACCGGGCCGTCTGTCCATTTTTATAATCCGTGGCCGTATAGGCTTTGTTTTCATTCTGTTCCATTGCTTAAGCTTTTATGTGGTTCAACACTCCGTCCACAACCTCGCGCACCAGGAAGGGCTGACCCTCCACCTTGTTGATGCGTTTTATCTCCTTCATGGGCATGTGCATCTGCAGATAGTCGGCAAACATGCCTGTGTTCAGTTCGGCCACGATGATGTTCTTGTAGCGCGACAGCACTTCGAATGTGTTGGCGGGCAGCGGGTTGATGTAGCGGAACTGCCAGAAGGCCACCTTGTGGCCCTGTGCGTTGAGCTGGGTGGCAGCGGCCAGCAGATGGCCGTAAGTGCCGCCCCAACCGAGCAGGATGGTGTCGGCGTCGGGAGCCAACATAGGCTCGAGGGCGGGCACCTCGTCGGCGATGCGGGCTATCTTCTCGCGGCGTGCCTTGACCATGAGTTCATGGTTGGGGCCGTCGGTGGAGATGACCGATGTCTTGGCGTCCTTCTCCAGACCTCCGAGGCGGTGCATGGCGCCGGGGGTGCCGGGCAACGCCCACCAGCGGGCGCCGTTGGCGTCGCGGTCGTAGGCGCGCCATCCCTGCTCCAGCACGTTCTGAGGCAGGATGTGGGGATGTATCTCAGGATAATCCTTGTCTTCGGGAATGCGCCATGCCGACGATCCGTTGGCGATGAAGGCGTCGGTTAGGAGGATTACTGGCGTCATGTGCTCCATGGCGATGCGCGCTGCTTCAAAAGCCATGTGGAAGCAATCGGTGGGGCTTGTGGCGGCCAATACACAGAGAGGCGCCTCGCCGTTGCGGCCGTACAGGGCCTGCAGCAAGTCGGTCTGCTCAGTCTTGGTGGGAAGTCCGGTGGAAGGGCCACCGCGCTGCACGTCGATAACTACCAGCGGCAGTTCCGCCATTACGGCCAGGCCGATGCCTTCCGACTTCAGCGCCAGGCCGGGGCCGGACGTGGAGGTAACGGCTAAGTGGCCAGCGTATGAGGCGCCGATGGCCGAGCATACGCCGGCAATCTCGTCCTCCATCTGGATGGCCTTTACGCCCAGGTCCTTGCGCTTGGCCAGCTCATGCAGGATGTCGGTGGCCGGGGTGATGGGATACGAGCCGAGGAACAAGGGGCGACCGCTCTTTTCCGAGGCCATGATCAGGCCCCATGCGGTGGCGGTGTTGCCCGTCACGTCGGTGTAAGTGCCGGGACGCGCGTCGCTGGTCTCGATGCGGTACACAGGCAGCGAGCTGTGGGTGTTGTGACCGTAGTCCCAGCCGGCGCGGATTACCTTGGCGTTGGCCTCGTACACGGCCGGCTTCTTGGCGAACTTGGCGCGCAGTTTGCGCAGCACGGATTCCACGGGACGGTCGAATATCCAGCAGATTATGCCCAGGGCCAGCATGTTACGGCTTTTCATCATCGTTTTCTGATCCACGCCGGAATCCTCCAGCGCGCTTTTGATCAGGGTAGTCATGGGCACGAGCATCACCCTGTGGGGGTCGATGCCCAGCTCCGCGATGGGGTCGGAGGTGGCGTATTCGGCCTTTTTCAGGTTAGCGGCCGTGAACGAGTCACCGTCGCAAACGATCACGCCCTCCTTCTTCAGGTACTTCAGGTTGGTCTTGAGCGCGGCGGGGTTCATGGCCACGAGCACGTCGGCCTCGTCGCCGGGCGTGAACACGTCCTTACCCACGCTGACCTGATAGCCCGACACACCGCTCAGCGAGCCTTGCGGCGCGCGGATTTCGGCCGGATAGTCCGGGAATGTCGAGATCTCGTCTCCCTTCTCTGCCGAGATGTTGGAGAAGATGTTGCCTGCAAGCTGCATGCCGTCGCCCGAGTCGCCGGCAAATCTGATCACCACCTTGTCGATGGCCTTGACATTGGTTTCCTGCAACATAACTTGTGTTTTACTGATATTTACTAATTCCCGTCCCGGCGACACGAGAGGCCGGGGCGAGGAACATTAAGGTTCATGTTATTTCACCATCACCTTTACGGCCTTTCTGAACGTAGGCTTGGTGACGATGTAGATGCCGCGGGCCAGGTTCTCGCCGCTGCACTGCCGGCCGTTGAGGTCGAATATCATGGCGCCTTCCGGAGCGAGGATATTGTTGCCCCACACTTCCACCAGGCAGCTGTCGTCCGTCTGGTCGGCGGCCAGCGTGTCGATGCCCGAGCCCTGTTTGCGTGTCAGGGTCAGCTTGGCGTTGCGCACCTCCCATGTGTCGGCGCCCGACGTGTTGGACTGGTATTTGAATCCGATGCGGATCTTCGAGCCGGTCCTGCCGTATTCCGACAGGTCGATATCGCCGGAGTTGGAGAATGCCCACTTGTCTGCTACCGGCCAAGACGGAATCTCGAACGTCCTGATGTGACCCGCCTCGTTGGCGTTGACGTTCATATCCATCACTGCTACCTTGCACAGGTCCTTGAGGGTGGTCTGGAACTTGGCGGCGTGGTCGAAGCTGAATGTGGCGGCCTCTACGTCCGTCATGTCCACTTCGGGACCCCATACGTATGCCTCGGCGGCGTATGGATCACCATCCATATAGGCGCTGCCGTTCATGTAATACTTGTTCTCGTATGATTTCCACTGCCATACGTAGCTGAGGGCCGGATCCATCGAGACGATGTCGAAATCCCAGCCGGCTCCGCCGTTCGGATCGTCTTCGCCCAGCCAGTTGAACACATTCTGATCTTTGGGATCGTCCGGATCATCACCGCCGCCGGTGCCGGTGTTGTAGGGGACGGTCTTCTTGTCGCCCCAGATGTGGTCGGCCAGGTCTGGAAGGTCGATGAAAGGATTGCGGTTCCCCTGCTCCTTCTGAACGCCGTCATTGCGGTCACGTTCCTTTTGGCTCACGACATCAAGGTTGGACCAGCTGAGCAGCAGTTCCTGCGCCCAAGGCTTGAACATGAGCGGATTGCTGGTGTCGTACATCCAGGTGAAGCGAGTGCCCCACTGCATATCCTTGTATGTGCAGAACATATACATGAACACGCGGGCGAAATCACCTTTATATTCATCCGCCGGTTCGTACACATAATTCGAGCCGCCGCCGGTGTTGCTGGTAGGGTGACCTACGAAAGTCACGCCGTTTTCATAAGTCGGGGTGCCCGATACCTCGCCTAAAGGATAATTGGATTTTCGGTTGTTGGCAGTGGCATCCGAGGGATTCAGATGCACGATGTCCTTATATGCGGCGTTCTTGTCGCCGTCCCACCAGGAGTTGGCCACCGAGTGCTCGATGTTCATGCCGCTGTGGCCGTTGGTCGACACTAAGTTGTTGCTATACATGTCCCACCAGTATTCCTTGCCGTTCACCACCTTGATGTCGGTGGAGCGGAAAGCGCGCCAGGTGGCGTCGCCATAGCTTATCTCCTTGTGGCCTGCGGCCATCTTCTTGATGGCGTCCATCAACTCGGCGCCGCATTTGCCGTTCAGGGAGTTGTAATAATTTTCGGGGTATCCGCCGAATGCGTCGACAGTTCCTAATGCGCCAAACATCAGAAGTCCGGCGGTTATGATCAGATTTCGTCTTGATAATGTCATGAGATAGTTCACATTTTCATGGTTAACCGTCATGCCGCGCGTGCCTTTTGCCGGGCAGAGTGACATGGGGAAGCAAAGTTACAAATAATATTTCATATTTAATAAGGTATCTGCCAAATAATAAGGAAATATTTCTTGAATTTCTTGAATCGGTGCAATACATAAAGTCTTGTGTGGAAATTATTCACGCCATGTGTGGAAACAAGTGACGCTATATGTTTTGTGTTGGTCGAGGCGCCCATTATCTTTGTGCCGACAAACAATACCACATTAAAACAACAGACAATGAAGAAGTTGCTGCTATCCATGTTTTTTATCATGTTGGCCTCTAACGTACAGGCTGAGATAGAGTTCATAAGTTCAGACGACCTTTATGACATCATCAACAACAAAAACTTCAGAAAACCGGTTGTGATTGAATTCTGGGCCGACTGGTGCTTACCTTCCAAGATGGTGGCTCCCAGATTTGAATCGAACTATTATACATTCTCAGACCGGGCGTATTTCTTTAAGTGCGATGTGGATCAGAATCCGGATGTGGTTGAGTATTTCGGCCTGACATGCCTTCCGTGCATACTGGCCATATACGTGGGCACAGATGACAATGGCGAACGTACGGTGTATTGGACAGGGGCAAAGGGAGAACCATATCTCCACACTTCTCAAATCAAGTCATTCATTAATGATGCAATACAATTGCATCTTCCCCCTGAAACCGGAAATTGACAATCAAATAGATACATTATGAAGAGAATCCAACCAATCGAAGAACTGTCGATGGAGGCACAGGCCTCTGTCCACGGAGGAGAAATCGGTGCGTCGTGCGCCACTACTTGCCAGCCGTGCAGCTGCGAATGCGGCAAGGATGAACCCAAGAGCACGATATCCACCACGGTGAAGAAAAATGTCAAGAGTCTGACCATAATGGTACACAACAACAATAATGACTGAAATCCATGAAGAAGATCATAACTGCAGAAGAGTTATCGGAAACCGTTCAGAAATCAGTGACCGGAGGAATGGATTCAGGCACCTGCGATTGCGGCACGGTTAAATGCACCTGCGCATGCGATGATCGCCGCGATGCTCCGAAAGTCCGCACCGCACGGGAATTCCACAAGACAGAGCAGGCGGCGGTCAAAGCCCGCACGGAACGCAATAATTTATGACGTCACGGATGCAAGGGATGTCTAAATATCCATTGGCGATTAATGTGGATTTCGGTCCGGGCCGGCAGCTTGTCTACGATTCGCGGGTCAATCTGTTGTTCTCCATGAGCAACGAGCAGCTGGCACAGCTTGAAGCCGGTGGGAAAGACTTACACAATCAGGTGCTCCCTATGTTGGAGCACCTGAATTCCAGAGGCGTGCTTCTGCCGGGAGGTCGCGACTCGCTTTTTGACGCATCTCCCGAGCATATCGACCGCATCATCGACCATAACGCCACAAATGTGCTGATGCGTAAATATGTTCTTGAAGTGACCCAGGACTGCAACTTCAGATGCAAATATTGCAGCAATACCATAGAAACCACCTGGCGCCATCACCGTCGCAGAGATATGTCGGCGCAAACAGCCAAAAAAGCCGTAGACTATTATTTCAAGATATATACCGACTTCCTCAAACGGGTACCCGAAAAATACTATGAGGCGTTTTTGAAGCGAAACCGGCCTTCGCTTAGTTTCTATGGAGGAGAGCCCACTATGAACTTCGACATCGTGAAAGATGCGACGGCCTATATGAAGTCATTGCCATGGGAGGAATATGGAATCGATAAGGACGACATCGTATTCACCTCCAACACCAATCTTTCCCGCCTGGATTCCGACATGCTTGAGTTTCTGGCAGGCAATTCCTTCATCCTCTATGCATCGCTTGACGGGCCGGCTTCGGAACATGATAAGAACCGCGTGGATGTGGCCGGAGGCCCCACGTTCGCTCGGGCATATCGCAATCTGATGAAAATCAAGGAATACGATGCCAAATATTTTAAAGAGAGAGTGACCATCCTGGCGGTAGAGGCTCCTGATCATGACCATGAGGCGGCCCATGAGTTCCTTGATGGTCTGGGATGTCGCATTTCATATCTGCCCATGAGTACATACGGATGCTTCATAGATGATCCGGTGGCCAAGCTTAAAGAACTCGAGGAGCATGAAGATGAGATAATAGAGAATGCCCTGAGAGCGTATAAGGAAAATCCTGAAAAGGAATTGTCGAATTACACGAAGATGGCATATCATCGACTGAATATAGAGGGGGAGTCCGAATCAGACGGGTTGCTGCCCACTTGCCCGGTAGCCACTGACAACCTTATGGTGGATGTGGACGGAAATCTGCATATCTGCCATAAGACCGACGGGTCTTTTGTACTGGGAAATGTCGACGATGGTTTGAACCGGGATGCCCTGAGGAAATTCTACGGCGATCTGGCGCGGGCATCCGACTGTGAGGAGTGCAGGAGCTGCTGGGCTGTAAGGGAATGCGGACAATGCGCAGCAGTCAGGCTCAGAGGCGGCTCCTTTGTAAATCCCAATGAGGACGAATGCCGTTACATCAGGAAATCCGCTTTGATAGACTTGCGCATCTTTGCACGGCTCCTTCTGACGGAGCCTCGGATTCTGGACCGTCTGGACGAATATGTTAATGATCCCGACAGATATGAAGGCGTGATTGACTTATCCACAATTAAATGGGAAAAATACCTCCCACAGTCTGGCAGCTGATATCCAATGATTGCGGGGCCGCGTGTCTTACATCGATATGTGGATTCCATGGACTTGAGGTGACCTTACCGCAGGTTGCCTCTCTTTTTACACCATCCCGTCATGGCGTGTCGTTGCTTTCTCTCGGCAGGGTGGCCCGAAGTTTCGGCTTCTCTACCCGGGGATTGCGTGTGGACTACTCGTGGATTTCCGCACCCGAACGCCTCCCGTGTATAGCCCATTGGAAGGGCAACCACTATGTGGTGGTATGCCGTGCCGATAAGGACCATGTAACTCTGATGGACCCTGCGCGTGGAAAGGTGTCCATGCGCCGTGAAGAATTCGAGGACGGATGGAATACCGAATCCGATCTTCTGCAAGGCCATGAAGCGGAATCGAGGGGAGTGGTGCTGGAACTCCTGCCTCCCCCTGAGGGTCTGACACTCCCAGAGGCCATCTCTGCAAACATTCATCAGGAATCGTTCGATATCCGCAAGGCCCTCAGTAAGTACCGCAAAGCGATAATCCGGATCTGCACCGTCCTTCTTGTCTTGGGAATGGCTGATATCGCCGCCCCTATGCTTACGCGCGCATTGTTCGATCATGGAATCGGACGGAAGTCCCTCTACGGAATTCTTCTGGCGCTTGGCGGCATGATGTGCGTCACGATAGGCCGGACTGTCTTTTCCGCGCTTCAGTCTTTGTTGGTGTTGAAGTCATCGAACGGACTGTGCGTGGATCTTACAATGAGATTGCTTGAAAAATTCGCGAGGCTTCCACGCACATTTTTTGACTTCAAAAGCACAGGAGAGACCCTACAGACCATGTTTGACGTCTCCCGTATCGATTCCTTTCTTACGAATGCCTTGCCACAGGTGCTCACGGCATCGGCATCGGTGATCATATCCTGCGTCATGCTTGCATGGCTTGATTCCCGGATTGTTGTCATATATATCCCGTTTTTGCTTGTTCACGCATTATGGATGGGAAGATATATGAAGCGCCGCCGGAATGTGGACATGAATATCTATGAAATGGAGGCTTCCAACAACGACTGCATCATGGAATACGTGAGGGGAATGCTCGAGCTGCGGCTCACTGATTCCGACCGGACGCGTCGTTGCAGCTGGCAGTCGTTGCGCGACAAGTATTACCGGGAGGTCCGGCGCTCTATGCTCATTGACCAAAAGCAATCGGCGGGAATAGCCGTCATAGGCAGGCTTGCCGATCTCTCGGTGGTATTCGTTACGGCAATTGCCGTGGTTGCCGGAGAAATGACCATCGGTACGATGATGGCCATTCAGTATCTTTCCGGTTCATTGTCGGCTCCGGCTCAGCAACTGGTCATGTTCATGCGCCAGATTCAGGATTACAGGATAAGCGCCGCACGTATCACGGGTGTATATTCCTTGGCCGACGAACGGAATATCGATTCCGGACTGGAACCTGTGTGGGAGGAAAGTATAGTGCTTGAGGATGTCTGCATGGCTTATAATCCGGAAGACGGGAATGTGATAGAGAACATATCGTTCTCCATTCCGAAAGGGTCCACGGTGGCACTGGTGGGCGAGAGCGGGTCCGGGAAGTCAACACTCCTGAAGCTACTGTTAGGAATCTACCGGCCTGCGCACGGTCGCATTCTGATTGACGGCGTCGACATTAATGATGTGAACATCGGCAAATGGCGTTCTCTGTGCATGACGGCCTTCTGCGACAATTATATTTTCGACGACACGTTGGCGAACAACATCGCCATGGGGAATCCGGATCAGGATATGGACAGGATAATGGATGCATGCCGAATGGCCTGTCTGGAGGATGTGATTGATTCGATGCCCCAGGGTGTTCACACTCAGTTGGGTCCCCACGGAATGCGACTGAGCAATGGCCAGCGTCAAAGGGTGATTTTGGCCAGAGCCTTTTATTTTCACCCGTCAATCCTTGTGCTTGATGAAGCTACCAATGCACTGGACACGCAGACCGAGAGAACAGTATATTCCAACGTATATTCACGATTCAAGGATGCAACCGTCATAGTTGCGGCCCATCGACTTTCCACCATAGCGCACGCCGACAATATTTTGGTGCTGAAGGATGGAAGAATCATAGAATCGGGCACTCATTCAGAACTCTGCCGGCTGAATGGTTTCTATGCACGCAGCTTTCGGGCACAGTCTGTAGATTCATAGTCCCTCTCCATTCATGAATCAGCCTGATGGGCGGCATCTTCAGCCTGATGTGATTGAAATCTTCAATTCGCAGGAATTGACGGTGTTCGTCACGATCTCCTTACCGTCCACCTCTATTTTCAAAGTATTTCTCTCATCTTTTTCGTTCGACAGGTAAACTTTGCGCAGAAAGTCATAATTCAGGATATTGGATATGCGGATAAGTCTTTCCGTGTCGATGCTTTTGGACCGCAGTATATTGTAAACTGTGGTGCGCTCCACACAGAGGTGCCGGGCAAATTCTGCGTAGCTCATGCCACACTCCTTAATGCGAGTGCCAATAAGTGCTCCGATATGAATTTTGCTGCAATCCCGGTACATAAAAAACAGTGTGACGAAGCGCATCG
This sequence comes from uncultured Bacteroidales bacterium, assembly GCA_900542185.1. Taxonomy (GTDB): domain Bacteria; phylum Bacteroidota; class Bacteroidia; order Bacteroidales; family Muribaculaceae; genus Lepagella. Next base: position 28,992 of record UQMZ01000025.1, on the reverse strand, counting down.
TGAACTTAAGCCCCGGTAAAAGCTTGACATCTGGATACGGCCGCCACACCTATATCGCATATTGTTCCGAATTGGTCTACATGCGGTATAAGCATAGAGCACGCGGGTTTCCTCGATGTCGTTTTGTTTGAATTTACCGGATTCAAGTTCTGTGGGAAACGCTGCTTGCTTACGCAAAAAAAATTATGTGTCACAAGGCAAATCGCCTTGCCAAGACTCCGGCTGAAAATAAATCCCAGTCCGTTATCAGTTGCAAATTTACAAACTTTTTCCAATATATGCACAATCCCTTACCCTCTTTTCGTATGCGTCGGGGCAAGTAGGCTATGGGCGTAGCGACTAAGGTATGATGCCGGTGGACAGCGCTGTTATCCGGATGCGCAAGTGGTTCCGGCGAGTGGAAATCGCGGAATTCGTGAGCGTATTGTGGGCAAGATGAATCAGTGGGCGAGTTTGTCGGGATTTTTCGCGATGAATTCGGCCCAGGACTTGGGGGCCTTGGCTGTGGCGGCGGGTTTTGCGGTTTCGTAGAAGTGGGTGAGGGCCACTGCCACGGCATCGGTGGCGTCGAGCAGCGTGGGCATCTGGCTCTGCGGGATGCGCAGCAGGTGCTGCACCATGTTGGCCACCTGTTCCTTCGATGCCTGTCCGTTGCCGGTGACGGCCATCTTGACCAGACGCGGGGCATATTCCGCGATGGGTATGTCGCGGGCCAGACAGGCTGCCATGGCCACGCCCTGCGCGCGGCCGAGTTTCAGCATCGACTGGATGTTCTTGCCGAAGAAAGGCGCCTCCAATGCCACCTCGTCGGGCAGATACTGGGCGGCAAGACTCTCCACGCGCTCGTAGATGCGGTGCAGCCGCAGGTAATGACTCTCGAAACGGTCCAGCTTGATGACGCCCTGCACTATCACCTCCGGCTTCCTGCTGCGTATGCCCAGCACGCCATATCCCATGACACGTGTGCCCGGGTCGATGCCCATTATGATGCGGTCGTATTCCTTCAGTTTCTCGGTCATTTCCATAGTCTTTATGTCCGGCCAGTCTGTTCTGATAAAATTGTTTCAATATAAGAAGCCGAAAAGCCATAAGGGAATCTTGTTGCCCAGTCCGGCTTCGATGTCGTCTGCTATCACATAACTGTCAGGCAGATCAGCTATCTGTTTGAACGTTTTGTTTTTACCGCCAATTTCAAAAAGGTACTTTTCATCCACAAGCAAATCTCCGGCCTGAGGGTCGGAGATGGTATGCTCCGGCGCCAGCATCGAAGCTACAAACGTTTCGCGCACAGTGCCGCTCTCATTCATATTGCTTAAGGCTGCCATGATGTCGGCATTGTCAAACAACACCTTGTCGGGCTTCGCGACAGATTTCGGCGACCGCCAGCCGCTATGCAGCGCACGGAGCACCGCGCCTTGGTCGAGCAAATCGAACATGCGCACAACGCTGTTGCGGGCCACCTGTACCTTCTGACTCAACGACTGCACATTGAGAGTGAACGGAACTTCCGTCGACATGATATAAAGCAGCTTCCTCATCTTGCAGAGGGTTTCATAATCGAGATTCTCGACCGAGGGCAGATCCCGCATTATAGTGGTGTCCACGCTGCGTGTCACCCGGCCGTAATAATCGACCTCATTTTTGTCATCCTTGAAATATGGATAATACCCTTTGCCGAGGTAGCGGGTGAAAAGGGGAAGCACCTTCCTGTCACCCAAAGATTCCATGATGTTCCATGCCAGCGAACTGTGGGTGGTTATTAAAGTCCCCAGTTCCACCGGCTCGATGTCGGCGATATCCATGAATTTCAGCCATTCCCTGAACGACAGACCATAAAGACGATACGGCAGGCAACGGCGGCTCAAATCGGCCAGGGCCGAGTCGAGATGTATGATGGAGCTTCCCGTAAACACCACGTGATACCCCGGATAGCTGTCATAGATGTTTTTAAGTTCTCGCTGCCAGTTCCCCTCATACAGATGTATTTCATCCAGAAAGAGGTGCGTACCGCCGTGAGCCTCATGCCATGCGGCCAGATCCACAAGCCTGTTGTCGGTGAACCAGATGTTGTCGCACGAAGCATACAAAGCCTGTTCCGATTGACCGAACTGCTCCTTTATGCGTTGCAACAGCATGGTGGTCTTGCCGACGCCGCGAGCGCCTTTTATCATTACCTGTCGCGAATCCCAATTTACGCGGCTGTAGAGATAACGGTGCAGCGAAGTGTCCACCTGACTCACTAATCTATGGGAAGTGCGTATCAGATTCTCCATCGTCGTTAGTTTTCGGCAAAGTTAATAAAAGTGCTTTTTATAAACAACATTTTTGTATAAAAAGTGCTCTTTGTAAAAAGCACTTTTGCCATAAAATGCTCTCCGGAGAAAGCACTTTTAAAAATCAGAATGCATTAACAATGTATTAACAATATGTTACGAGACGAAAAAAATTTTAATAATTGCAAAATTATCCATAAATTTGCAAACTGACAGCAAAGCGTCCGGGTTATACTTTAAATATGGGTATATACTCTCAACGACCGAACCGCCGCATTGCCGGAACTTGGATTGGATTATAACCCTAACCGATAGAAATAACCCTAAGCGATAGATATAACCGAATTAGTACCTGAAAAATTAATACCTGAAAACGAAAAAACACAAAGACTATGGACAGATATAACGAGGCCATCAAGGCCAGCAAAGTGACGGAAGACGATGCCCTGGTGGCAAGCGAAGTCGCAAAGATAGTGGAGAAAGCCCCGCAGTACGCGAGCCCCGAAGTATATAAGTTTCTGTTGAACTCGATAGACCTGACCACCCTCAGCACCGAGGACTCGGAGCGCAGCGTGGCCAAGTTCACCAACCGTGTCAACGATTTTGACGCCGAATATCCGCAGTACGGCCATGTGGCCGCCATCTGCGTCTATTCCAATTTCGCCGAGGTGGTGAAGGATCATCTTGACGTGGAGGGTGTTGACGTATGCGTCGTGGCCGGATGTTTTCCGTCGAGCCAGACCTTCACCGCAGTAAAGGTGGCCGACGTGGCCCTGGCCGTGGCTTCCGGTGCGCAGGAGGTAGACGTGGTGCTGAACATCGGCATGTTCCTTGACGAGAACTACGAGGAACTGTGCGACGAACTGATCGAGCTGAAGAACACCGCCAAGGACGCCAAACTGAAGGTAATCCTTGAGACCGGTTGCCTGAAGACGGCGGGCGCCATCAAGCGCGCGTCCATACTGTCCATGTACTGCGACGCCGATTTCATCAAGACTTCTACCGGTAAGATCTACAAGGGTGCCAGTCTGGAGGCTGCATACGTGATGTGTCAGTGTATCAAGGAATACTATGAAAAGACGGGCCGCAAGGTAGGCTTCAAGGCCGCGGGCGGCGTGCGCACCACCGAGGATGCCCTGAACTATTACGCCGTGGTGAAGGAAGTGCTCGGCGACGAATGGCTGAACCAGGACCTGTTCCGTTTAGGGGCATCCAGCCTGGCCAACGCCGTGCTCTCCAGCCTGGAAGGCAAGGAAGTGAAATTCTTCTGATCCATCCGGGATTTCAGACAGTATAAATAATCCTTAACCTTAACGGGAACATAAACATCATGCGAAGACTGATAACGGCGTTGATAGTGTCGCTGGCCCTGACGGGAGCCTGCGGACAGCTCGCGGCCAAGAAGATAGCCACCTACGGCGTGGCCTTCTACAACCTTGAGAACCTGTTCGACACCATCAACAACAACGGCAAATACGATCTGGAGTTCAGTCCCAAGGGTTCCTACCGCTGGGACGGCAAGAAATACTGGTCGAAGATCAGGAACATAGGGTACTCCATCTCGCAGATGACAACGCGCACCACGCCCGACGGGCCGGCCGTGATAGGAGTGAGCGAGATAGAGAACATCACCGTGCTGCAGGACCTGGTGAAGGACCCGCAGATCAAGGACCGCAATTACGGTATCATCCACCACGACAGTCCCGACCGCCGCGGCGTGGATGTGGGTCTGCTGTACAATCCCAAGTTCTTTCGCCCGCTGCGCACCACCAACCATGTGCTTACCATCGACTCGATGCCGTGGTTCAAGACCCGCGACCAGATGTGCGTGGTGGGCCTGTTAGGCAACAAGGTGACGGGCTACAGCCGCGTGGCCGTGATAGTGAACCACTGGCCCAGCCGCCGCGGAGGCGAGAAGCAGAGCAGCTATCTGCGCGAAGCCGCCGCAAAGCTGACCCGCTCCATCGCCGACTCCCTCTATAAGATAGACCCGAAGATTGGCGTCATCGTGATGGGCGACCTTAACGACGACCCGCACAACAAGTCCGTGGCCGAGACCTTGGGCGCCGTGAAGCATATTGACAAGACGGTGCCGGGCGGATTCTTCAATCCATTCTGGGAGAAACTGGACAGGGGCATCGGCTCCTATATATATCGCGGAGGCTGGGACCTGTTCGACCAGATTATAGTGAACAAGAACATAGTGGACGGAGCCTGCGGCGTGAAATACTACGGCGCCGAGGTGCTGAACAAGCCGTTCCTGCTGCAGCAGGACGGCCAGTACAAGGGCTATCCACTGCGCTCCTTCTCGTCGGGAGCCTGGACCAACGGCTATTCCGACCACCTGCCTACCGAGATATTCCTGACCCAAGAAATAGACTGACTCAAGAAATAGACTGACAATAAAATGCGAACAAGACTGACAATATCGCTGCTGATTGCCCTGGCATTCCAGGGGATGGCGGCCACGGGAGTCAAGGGCACGCTGGTGGACGCCAAGAGCGGCGCGCCGGTGGGCAACGCCAATGTGGTGTTGAGCGACCAGGCTCTCTTTGTGACCAGCGGCTCGGACGGCGTGTTCACCATCTCCAACGCCCAGCAGGGCAAGGATGTGCTGGAAATCATAGCCTCCGGCTACGAGGATGCATACGTGGACGTGAACATAGTGGCCGGCATGGTGAGCAACCTGGGCGACATCAAGCTGACGCCCGCCGGATTCGACGCCCCGGCCCTCGATTCCGAGAATTATCTTTTCAATGAGGAGGACCTTCTGGACGACGAGGGTCTGAGCCAGAACATCGGTACCATCCAGGGAGCCACGGACGATGTTTATTACCAGGCCGCCAACTATAAGTTCAGCACCATGCGCTTCAGGCTGCGTGGCTACGAGCAGCAGTGGCAGTCGGGCTACGTGAACGGCTTCAACTTCAACGATGCGATGCGCGGCCGCTTCAACTACTCGCAGTTCGGCGGCATGACGTCCAGCGCGTTCCGCTCGCGCACCACCGACCTCGGCATGTCGGCCGCGGCCTACGGCTTCGGCGACATAGGCGGCGCCACCAACATCACCACCTACGCCTCGCAGTTCGCCCCCGGCTGGCGCGGAAACCTGTCGTACACCAACTCCAACTACATGCTGCGTGCCATGCTGCAGTATTCCACCGGACTCAACAAGCACGGCTGGGCGTTCACCGCTTCCATCATAGGCCGGTACGCTCCGGAGGGCGTGATAGAGGGTACGTTCTACAACAGCTTCGGTTACTTCCTGTCGCTGCAGAAGGTGTTCAACGATAAGCACAGCCTCAACATCTCCACATGGGGAGCGCCCACGCAGCGCGCCACCAACGCCGCCGCAACCCAGGAGGCTTACGACCTGGCCGGCTCAAACCTGTACAACCCCAGCTGGGGTTACCTGGACGGCAAGAAGAAAAGCTCGCGCATCGTGGAGAGCTTCGATCCCACTGTGCTGATCAACTGGATATGGAAACCCAAGATGGGCGTGCAGCTCAACACCGGCGCCGGATTCCGCAGCTCCAACTACTCAAGCTCTGCCATACAGTTCTATATGGCTCCGGACCCGAAGCCTGACTATTACCGCAACCTGCCCAGCTACTTCAAGCCGACGGCCGACCGCGACCTGGAGCCAGACCTGTTCGCCGCACAGCTCGCCCAGCAGCAGTATGTGACCGACTGGTGGGGAGGCGACAAAGCCCACCGCCAGATCAACTGGGACAACATCTACCAGACCAACCTGATGAACTGCATCCAGTATGACCGCGACCCGGAACTGCGCGGACAGTCCAGCTACATCTTAGAGGACCGTCACAGCAACTTCACGCAGTGGATGCTGAACTCATACTTAGATTACCGTCTCAGCGACATCATGACGCTGCAGGGCGGTCTCAGCTTCGACTACACCAACGGCCATTACTACAAGACCGTGCGCGACCTGTTGGGCGGCGAGTTCTGGCGCGATGTCGACAACTTCTCCGAGCGTGACTTCGCCGGCGACGTCAACATCATGCAGAACGATATGCGCAACCCCAACCGCAAGGTCGGCAAGGGCGATGTGTTCGGTTACGACTACAACATCCACAACTACCACGGCCGCCTGTGGATACAGAACCAGATCAACACCCAGCATTTCAACGTGAATTACGCGCTGGAATATAACCTGATCAGCTTCATGCGTCACGGAAACATGCAGAATGGCCGCGCGCCATTTAATTCCTACGGCAACGGCAAGACGCATACCTTCAACACCGGCGCCCTCAAGGCCGGCGTGACCTATAAGATAGACGGACGTAACTACATTACGGCCCACTTCGGACTCGGTAACCGTGCCCCGCTGCCCTACGACGCATACGTGTCGCCCCGCACCAAGGACGACGCCGTGAAGAACCTCGAGACCGAGAAATACATCAGCGCCGACCTTTCCTATACGTGGAACTACAAGAACTTCCGCGGTAGCCTCACCGGCTTCATCACCCACAACTGGGACGGCCTGAAGCGCTCCAACTTCTACGACTACCAGGCCAACTCCTTCATGAACTACGCCATCAGCGGCATGGAGACCGAATACAAGGGTGTCGAGCTTGGTATGGAGTACAAGATACTGAGCAACCTGTCGGTGACTTTCGCCGGCACCTACGCCCGCTATCAGTACAAGAACAACCCGATGGGTATCCGCAGCTACGAGAACGGTTCGGAGGCCGATATCGAGAAGAAACTGTACTATAAGAACTACCGCATCGGCGGCACACCGCAGCAGGTTTATTCGTTCGGAGTGAACTACAACATCAAGCAGTGGTTCTTCGAGGCCAACGCCCAATGGTTCGGTGACACCTGGTTCGAGATCTCGCCCGCACGCCACGAGGAGATGCCCGACCTGTGGAAATTCTGCTCGTCGGAGGCCGACTACATCAGCCGCCGCGACGCCATAGCACATCAGGACAAGCTGAACTCCGAATGGGTGGTCAATCTGTCGGTGGGCAAGATAATCTACACGAAGTTCGGTTCGCTGAACTTCAACCTCAGTGTGAACAACCTGCTGAACAACCGCAACATTCAGACCGGCGGCTGGCAGGAAGGTAAGTTCGACTATACCAACTATGACGTGAATAAATTCCCCAACAAGATCTGGTACGCCCAGGGCATACGCGTGTTCTTCAACGTGGGCATCCGCTTCTAAAGAACAGACCATAAACATATAAGACAATGAAAATAAGCAAGATCATATATACGATGGCTCTGTTGGCAGGCATGGGCCTGGTGTCGTGCAACGACGAGCTGGCCGAGCCGCCCATTCCGACACCCGACGGCGGCACCATCGGACTCGGCACCTGGGAAGTCCCTATGACGGCGGCGCAGGCGCTGACCGGATTCGTCAACGACTCCATCGCCGAGCCGTGGGTGACCGGATACATAGCCGGATACATCAACACCAACGTCAGCAACGTGCTGTCGGAGGCAACATTCGGCGTGCCATCTGAAACCGAGCCCTGCACCGTGGCCACTAACATGCTGGTCACCTCGCGTGATCCGGAAACCATCACCGAGGAGAATCCGCTGACCTGGGAGGAATGCGCCAGCGTGCAGCTCCCCAGCGGACCCGTGCGCAACGCACTTAACCTGAAGGATCATCCCGACAACCTGTACAAGCTCGTGACCCTGCGCGGCACCACCGGTTCAAAATACTGCGGCGTCTACGGCGTCCGCTCGGTTTCGGACTATGAATGGGGCGACAAGGGCAAGGAACCCGTCAACACAGACGTTCCCGCCGTGCGCTATCTGTGGCAGGGCTTCGACACGTCGACCGACCTGAACACCTATAAGGCCGAGGGCTGGAAGGTGCTTACAGTAAGCGGCAACGTGTTGGGCTGGGGCATCGCCCAGAACGGCAACAACAATTACATCGTGGCCAGCGCATATAACGCCACGGCCAACGGAGGCCCGTACGAGGACTGGTTGGTAAGCCCGGCGGTAGACCTGAACCAGAGCGTGGAGAAGACGGCGTCGTTCAGCATACGCGCCGGATACAAGGCCGACGACTCCACCATGGAGGTATGGCTGATGCAGGACGGCGAGCCGGCACGTAAACTCAACGCCGACATCCCCGAGGCACCCGCCGACGGTTACAGCGACTGGGTGACATCCAAGATCGACCTGTCGGAGCTGAGCGGCGACATCAAGATAGCATGGCGTTATTACAGCGCTCACGGAGGCGCCAATTGCACGGCATACTGCCTGGACAACGTGAACATAGGCGGAGCCCCGGAGGTGATATACACCGGCCTTGACGGCGCGGCCACCAGCATCAACTGGACATACGACAACATCAACCTGGGCGGCCTCACTTTCGTATGGGACTGGACCGAGCGTAACGGCGGCCACTACCTGTACGGTACGGCATTCGTTAACGGAGCACACGAGGCTCTTGCATACGCCGTCTCACCCGAAATCGACCTGACCGGCAAGACCAACCTCACACTGGAGTTCGAACATGCCGCAAACTATCAGCGCAACATAAGGCAGCTGTGCAAGTTGGTGGTTCGCGAGGCCGGCACGACCGACTGGACCGAGCTGGCTATTCCCAACTGGCCGACGGCCGGAAACTGGAACTTCGCCAAGTCGGGCGAGATAGACCTCTCGGCATTCGAGGACAAGAAGATAGAGGTCGGCTTCAAATATGCCTCCACGGCAAGCGCCGCCGACTCCTGGGAAATACGTAATCTCAAAATCACCGGTAAGTCTAAATAAGCATGAAGATGAAAAGATATATGATAATCACACTCGGCATCGGGGCGCTGGCGTTGATGGCAGGTATGACCGCCTGCCAGGCCGACATGGACACGCCGGATCTCCAGGTGCCGGAGGCTACCATCCAGCCGAACATGACCATCGCCGAGCTCAAGACCGAGTTCCAGAACAAGACGGAGCTTGTGGGCACCAAGGAGGACGGATCGCACTACATAATCCACGGCCGCGTGGTGTCGTCGGACGCCTCGGGCAATATCTACCAGAACCTCGTGGTGCAGGACGAGACAGCCGCGCTGACGTTCTCCATACGTCAGGGCAGCATGTACACCAGCTACCGTCTGGGTCAGGAAGTGGTGGTAGACATGACCGGTCTCTACATCGGTTACTACCGCGGGCTGCAGCAGGTGGGCGCCCCCGGCGATCCTTACGACGGAGCGCCGCAGTTAGGATTCATGGCCTACGACAACTGGCTGGGACACGCCCAGAAAACGGGTCTGCCCAATCCCGATACCAAACTTGTGACATACGACGAGCAATGGCCCGCAGACAATATGTATTGCATCTCGCTGACGCTGCCTATCTCGCAGGGCGACCTGATCCGCCTGCAGAGCCAGTTAGTGGAGATACGTAACGTCAGCTTCTCGGGCGCCGGTGTGCTCACATACGCCCCCAAGCAGGAGACCGTGTCGCGTTACCTGAAGAACGAGGCCGGCGACTCTATCGCAGTGCGTAACTCCGGATACAGCAACTTCTACAACGACACGCTGCCCGTGGGCACCGGCAATGTGCGCGGCATCCTGGGTTACTACGGCGACTCATGGCAGCTGACGCTCCGTGACCGCAGCGACGTCATGATAAGCTCGAAGGGTATGGAGAAAGATCCCTTTACCGTCGAGAATCTGCTCAGCGGCGACTATAACATGCGTCAAGGCTGGGCCACGGGTTACATAGTCGGTTCAGTCAAGGCCGGCGAGACCGCAACGGCCGCCGACAAGGTGATATTCGGCAAGGACGCAGAGCTGGACAACAACCTGCTGATAGCCGACGACCCCGACTGCACCGACCTGTCGAAGTGCGTTACGGTCGAACTGACACAGGGATCGTGGCTGCGCCGATATGCCAACCTTCTTGACAACCCCGACGTTTATAAGAAAAAGCTTACGGTGCTCGGTACTGTAGGCTCGTATCTGGGAACCATCGGTATGACAGACTGCCCGGGAACAGCCGGTACGTTTGCTATCGAGGGCGTGGATATCAAGGTGCCCACAGGCGACTTCAAGGAAGTTTACAAGGGCCTGCTTGCTACGGCCACGTCGTGCGACTGGAACTTCGACAACGTGATAATGAACTCTCCGTTGACCCGCATCTGGGCATGGCGCAGCTATAACGGTCAGTATTATCTGAACGGAAGCGCATACATGGGAGGCTCCAATTATGAGTCACTGTCGTATGCGTACAGTCCTGAGATCGACCTGACGGACAAGCTGGAGGCCAAGGTGAACTTCGACCACGCGGCCAAGTTCCAGACTACGATCCTCCAGCTGTGCAAGTTTGCCGTGCGCGAGGTAGGCTCGACCGAATGGACCGACTATGACATACCGACATGGCCCGGAACCACCGGATGGATTTTCGTCAACTCCGGGGATATCGACATCAGTGCCTTCGCCGGCAAGAAGATCCAGATAGCCTTCAAGTATGCATCCAGCACTGCAGGTGCAGATACCTGGGAAGTACGAAACGCCACCGTACTGGCGCGTTGATGGACTGAAATAACCTACTGCCGCCGAAGCAATTATTGATACGCTTCGGCGGCATTTTTAGAATAAAAGACAATGAAAAGATTCCTACTCATATCGTTGCTTGTCGGCGCTGTGTTCTCGCTCGACGCTGCGTACACACCGGGATACTACAACCGGATGGACGGCAAGAAAAAGGAGGAACTGAAGTCGGCCGTGAAGCAATGCGTGCAGAACCATCAGACGCTTACGTACAGCCAACTTCCCGGTTACTGGCAGTATACCGACGTATATCCTGAATTGGTGGACGGCTGCAAACGCTGGTGGGACATGTATTCCGACGAGTTATGCCTGATACGTTCCGGACAGAACGCCTTTCAGAGCTTTTCGGGCTACAAGATGCAGCGCGAGCACTCCGTGCCCAAATCGTGGTGGAAGCAGAACGGCGACGTGGAATACACGCCTGCATATTCCGACCTGTGGAACCTGTATCCCAGCAACGGCGCGGCCAATCAGGCCAAGCTGAACTATTCGTTCGGCCCTTGTGAGAGCACGACATTCGACAATGGTGTCAGCAAAGTAGGAACCCCGAAAAATGGCTATGGCGGCGGTTCTTCTCGCGTATTCGAGCCGGCCGACGAGTATAAGGGCGACTTCGCCCGCTCCATGTTCTACATGGCCTGCGTATATCCCGACATAAACTGGGTGATAAACTATATGTTCCGCAAGGAATCCTATCCCACGCTGACCAACTGGGCCATGAACATGCTGCTGCAGTGGGCGCGCGAGGACAAGGTGTCGCAGAAGGAGATAGACCGCAACAACCTGGTGGAGCAATACCAGGGCAACCGCAATCCTTTCGTCGACTTCCCCGAGCTTGCCGAGTATATATGGGGTGTCCGCACCAGTGAGACGTTTATCATAGCTAATCAGGAAACGACTGATCCGACACCGCCTATCACCGGCGACCCGACGCTGACCAATCCCGTGAACGGCTCGGAGATGGATTTCGGACAGGCGGCCGTAGGACATTCCGTGACACGTGCGCTGAGTATAGAAGGCTCAAACTTCACCTCGCCGCTTTCGGTGCGTGTGGTAGGAGCTAACCGCAGCTCGTTCCGTCTGGATGTGTCGGAGATTCCGGCACCCACACTCAACTCGGCCGGTGGATATATGCTCGACATCACCTATCTGCCGCAGGAGACAGGCAAGCATGAGGCCAAGCTCACACTTTATGACGGCGGTCTGGAAGGCTCCGTTGCCGTGACGCTTAAAGGGGAGGCGCTTCCCGTACCCGAGCTTACCGCGCTAACGGCACTTGACGCCACTGATGTGACCTCCAACAGCTATGTGGCCAACTGGAACCCGGCCGACGGCATTGCCGACTATTACACCGTGACACGCGTACGCTACAACGGCGACAACCAGGAGACGGAGACGTACGAGACCGGCGAGACCTCGCTGCTGATGACGGACCGCGACCCGGGTGTGGCCGAGACCTACACAGTGACTTACACTCGCCTCGGAATCTTATCGCCCGAGAGCAACACCATCTATGTGGGCGCAAGCGGCGTGAACGCCATTGAATACGGCGTGCCGTACCGTGTCTACGCGGAACCGGAGGGAATACTGTTCCTGACGGGCGACGGCAACGATGTGGAGGATGTGACCATATCCGACGTGCAGGGCAACGTGTACCATCGCGGCATGGTGAGCCACGGCGATGTCATCCCGGTTCCCCGCGGCGTGTATATCGTCACCGCGCCGGGACAGAAGCCCCACAAGATTATTCTCTAACCCGATACACTGACTTAACATCATGAAACAATACCTTGATCTGTTGCGCCACATCCTGGAGACGGGCGTAAAGAAGGAGGACCGCACCGGCACCGGCACGCTGTCGACGTTCGGATATCAGATGCGGTTCGATTTGCAACAGGGCTTCCCGCTGCTCACCACCAAGAAGGTGCACCTCAAGAGCATCATATACGAGCTGCTGTGGTTCCTGCAGGGGGACACGAACGTGAAATACCTGCAGGAACACGGCGTGCGTATATGGAACGAATGGGCCGACCCCGACGGCGGTTTAGGCCATATCTACGGCTATCAGTGGCGTTCGTGGCCCGACTATGACGGCGGCCACATCGACCAGATACGCCAGGCCCTGGACGACATAAGGCACAACCCCGACTCGCGGCGCATCATCGTGTCGGCATGGAACGTGGCCGACCTGCCCAACATGAACCTGCCGCCGTGTCACGCCTTCTTCCAGTTCTACGTGGCCGACGGCAAACTGAGCTGTCAGTTGTATCAGCGCAGCGCCGACTCGTTCTTAGGCGTGCCATTCAACATAGCCAGCTATGCGTTGCTGACCATGATGATGGCGCAGTGCGCCAACCTGTTGCCAGGCGAGTTCATACACACCCTGGGCGACGCGCACATCTATCTGAACCATCTGGACCAGGTGAAGGAGCAGCTGGGCCGTACGCCCAGGCCATTGCCCGTCATGACGCTGAACCCCGACGTGAAGGACATCCTGGACTTCCGTTACGAGGATTTCACCCTCTCGGGCTATGACCCTTGGCCCGCCATCAAGGGGCAAATCAGTGTGTGACCTCCCCTGGCCGCGTCCAAAAGACCAAAAGACCCTAAGTCGTTTTTTTGTAAATTTCAATTTTTTTCTTAACTTTGGCATTAGAAGTTATGAATTCTATTGCAATGAGCCGAAAACGAATATATATAGATTTATTGACCAAGGCATCTCCATACATCCGCTCGATGTACGGAGTGAGATCGCTTACCCTGTTCGGGTCAGTTGCAAGAGGAGAAGATCTGAATGACAGCGATGTCGATTTATTTGTCGATATGCCACCCAAGGCATTGAACATTGTCGCTCTGAAACAATATCTGCAAAATTTGTTGGGCCGATCGGTTGATATAGTCCGTAAACATGCTCAGCTTGATCCTTACCTTACTAACGAAATCAATAGGGATGGAATCAGAATATTCGCGTAAAAGTCTGATCTCTCATATAATGAGACAATTGATTCATGCATGCGACATGATCATATCATGGAATGAAAGAATATCAATGGCCAATGAATATCCGTCATCTCCGGAAGGAATGGAAAAAATGGCCGCGACATGCATGATGATCCAGGCGATAGGAGAAGGTATAAAAAAGATTGATCGTCTTGCCCCGGGATATCTGTCTGACGCCAGTCCTGAAACTCAATGGAAACAAATCATTGGACTTCGCGACCATATTTCACATGGATATTTCAATCTGGATGCCGACATAATATTTGATGTCGCAAAAAATGAAATCCCGCGTTTGAAATTGACTTTGATTCAAATATCCTGATAACAATCGAAGGCCTTTGTGCGCGGTGCCGAATCCTTGCTTTTGTGCCGGAAATTTTGTAACTTTGCAAGGTGATAGGCAGATGGCAATCTGCACAATGACATAGCAATGGCAGAAGACAATTACGAACAGACAGAGGAGTTCCTGGACGAAAGCCAGGAGGTCAGAAAGAAATATCAGGCAGACAATATCCAGGTGCTGGAAGGTCTGGAGGCCGTGCGTAAGCGCCCCTCCATGTACATCGGCGACACGTCGGTGCGCGGACTCCACCATCTGGTCTATGAGGTTGTGGACAACTCCATCGACGAGGCCTTAGCAGGCTATGCCACCCACATCGAGGTGACCATAACCGAGAACAACTCCATCCGTGTGGACGACAACGGCCGAGGCATTCCCGTGGACATGCACGAGAAGATGCACAAGCCGGCCCTGGAGGTGGTGCTGACGGTGCTGCACGCCGGCGGTAAGTTCGACAAGGGATCCTACAAGGTGTCGGGCGGTCTGCACGGTGTGGGCGTGAGCTGCGTCAACGCTCTTTCCGACTATCTCCGCGCCGAAATCCACCGCGACGGCAAGATTCACATGCAGGAATACGCATTCGGTAAGCCTACCTCGCAGCTGTGCGTCATCGGCGACACCGACCGCACCGGTACGACCATCATATTCCACCCGGACGCATCCATATTCTCGGAGACGGTGTACGACTACGAGACGCTGGCCAACCGTCTGCGCGACCTGGCGTTCCTGAACGCCGGCATCACGCTGTCGCTGACCGACGAGCGCGTGCGGGACGAGGAAGGCAACCCCAAGCGCGAGGTGTTCCATTCCAAGGACGGTCTGCGCGAATTCGTGCAGTATCTGGACGAGGGCAAGGAGCCGCTGATCGAGGACATCATCGACCTCAAGACCGAGCGCAACGGCGTGCCCGTGGAGGTGGCCATGACCTATAACAACGACTTCAACGAGAATATCTACTCGTACGTCAACAACATCAACACCATCGAGGGCGGCACGCACCTGACGGGCTTCCGCCGCGGCCTCACCACCACGCTGAAGAAATATGCCGA
The DNA here is from genome assembly GCA_900542185.1 of uncultured Bacteroidales bacterium. Taxonomy (GTDB): domain Bacteria; phylum Bacteroidota; class Bacteroidia; order Bacteroidales; family Muribaculaceae; genus Lepagella. The sequence continues at coordinate 13,793 of UQMZ01000025.1, read as the reverse complement.
CGACAACCATCTGCTGGACAAGCTGAAGATAGAGTTGTCGAAAGAGGACTTCCGCGACGGCCTGACGGCAGTGGTGTCGGTCAAGGTGGCCGAGCCTCAGTTCGAGGGTCAGACCAAGACGAAGTTGGGCAACAACGAGGTGATGGGCGTGGTGCAGACCGCCGTGAGCGAGGCCCTGCGCAATTACCTGGAGGAGCATCCCAAGCAGGCCAAGACCATCGTGGACAAGGTCGTGCTGGCTGCGCAGGCGCGTCACGCGGCCTACAACGCCAAGATGCGCGTGCAGAACAAGTCGAGCCTCGGCGGCGCCGGACTGCCCGGCAAGCTGGCTCCCTGCAAGAGCCGCATCCCCGAAGACTGCGAGCTGTTCCTGGTGGAGGGAGATTCCGCAGGCGGTTCCGCAAAGCAGGGCCGTAACCCGCATTATCAGGCCATCCTGCCGCTGCGCGGTAAGATCCTGAACGTGGAGAAGGCGATGGACCACAAGATCCTGGAATCGCAGGAAATCGTGAACATGTACAAGGCCTTAGGCGTGACCATTGGCACCGAGGAGGACAGCAAGGCCCCGAACATGACCAAGCTCCGCTACCACAAGATCATCATCATGACCGATGCCGATGTGGACGGCGCGCATATCGCCACGCTGCTGATGACATTCTTCTACCGCCGTATGCGTCCCATCATCGACAACGGCTACCTGTACATAGCCACTCCGCCGTTGTATCGTTGCGACGTCAAGGGCAAGAAGAAAGGGGAGGCCACGGAGTATTGCTGGACCGACCAGCAGGTGCAGCGTTACATCGACACCAAGTGCAACGGCGACCGCAACCGCCTGGTGCTGCAGCGATACAAAGGTCTGGGTGAGATGAACCCCGAGCAGCTGTGGGAGACGACCATGGACCCGGAGAACCGTATGCTGAAGCAGGTGAACCTGACCAACGCAGCCGAGGCCGACCGCACCTTCGCCATGCTGATGGGCGAGGAAGTGGCACCCCGACGCGATTTCATCGAGGCTCACGCCACTTACGCCAACATCGACGCGTAAGCTGTCGGTGGTGGCAAGGAGATGAAAAAATCAGCCCTGAATACGGGCGAATAAATCGAGATACATAGCGGCCACGGACTGAGCGGAAAACCGCGACCGTGCCGACGACAACATGGCGTGGCGCAGAGCCGCGCCATTTTTTTGCAACTCGCCGTAAGCGTACGCGATGCCGCGGGCTATGTCGCGTGCCGTGTTCTCCACGCCATCGTAATGCGCGATATAACCGGTGCGTTGGTGGTCCACGATGTCACGCTGGCCTCCGCGGTCGGTGGCCACGGGTACGCAGCCCCAGGCCTGACCCTCGACCAAGGTGCCGGGCAGCGTCTCGTACAGAGAGGTGGAAACCACGATGTCGCCGGAGCCATACAGTTTGCGCGTTTCGTCGGGACTCAGTAGGCCGCGGTGCGTGTGCGAAATGCCGAAATGTGCGATGGAATCGGGATTTTTTACGTTGCCGAAAGTAACCAATTCGCAGTTCCCGGCTATGTCGGGATAGTCGGAAGCCAGAATCTCGGTGGCGCGCACCATTATGGGGAGTCCCTTGACCGTATCGTCGAGACGGGCCGCGCCGAACAGTATGCGGCACCTGTCGCCCCGGAATCCATCGGAAAATTCCGGCTCCGCATCGTCAAAATGAAAGGCGTTCGGAATCACCGACACATCCTGATTTGCCAACAGCCCCGATTCCGCTGCCTTGTCCTCTAACCAGTGGCTCACGGCCACGAAATGTATGCGGTTGCCGGGCAGATTATAGAGCCGGTGTTTCCTTTGCCATGTCGAGGCGGAGATGTCCTTAGGTCCCTTGCGGGTTCCGAGCAGCGGGCATTCGCCGCAGCTTTGCCGCCATCGCTGGCACTCGCAGGCATGATGGCATACGCCCGTCATGTTCCACATATCGTGCATGGTCCATACCACCGGCTTGCCAAGTTGCAGCAGACGGCGTATGTCGCCGATACCGAGCAGCCCCTGGTTGATCCAGTTCAGGCATATCACATCGGCGTCCTTCACCCACGGATGGCGATACAGCGGCACTCCGCACGATGCTGTGTCGATCTTGAACAGAGTGTCGCGGTTCATGCCGTTGTGCAGGAATATGCCGAGGCGTTCGCGCAGGAAAGAGGCTTTCAACCGCGGATTCGAGGCTGCGACCTCCACGCGCGGGTCGTCGTGCAGCCGTTCAGCCACGAGCATACGGGCATCCACGCCGGCGTCGCACAGCGCTTCCATCAGGCGGTAGCTCACCACCGCCGCGCCCCCCGTGCTGTCAGACTTGTTGATGATCACTACCCTCATCGGCGCGAGAATGTCAGGTATTTGTATCTGATGCCGTTGGCCGAGGTCATTTCCTCGGATTCATCGGTGATAAGCCATTCCCTTTCGGACAGTTCGGGGAAGAACGCGTCGGCGTCGGGCGTCTTGACGTCCACCAAGGTGATGATGGCCTTGGTGCAGTAGGGGAGAGCCTCGCGGTACACCTGCTCGCCGCCTATGATGATGGGCAGCTCCGTGTTGGAGCATAAAGCCACAGCAGCTTCGATGCTCTGTGCTGTCTCGGCATCGGGAGCATAGTAGCTCGTGTTGCGCGTCACCACGATGTTGCGGCGTCCGGGCAACGGTTTCTTAGGCAGCGATTCCCACGTTTTGCGGCCCATTATCACCGCGTGTCCCATAGTGACGAGTTTGAAATGCTTCAGGTCCTCGCTCAGACGCCAGGGTATCTCGCCCTGACGACCTATGGCCCGGTCCTCGCCGCAGGCCACGACACACCATACTTCGCGTCCGCGCGATGTGGCTGAGTTATAGAGGGAAAACGGTGTCAGACGGGTCGCGTCGGCGGCCTGTGACTCATTCTGGTCTGACGGAAAAAGAATCGACATTTCCATGAATCATAATATTTGAGGGTAAAATTAATAAAATAATGGAAATAATTTGGTAAATTTGCAAAAAGAAAACCGGTGAGGGTACAAATCGCCTCACTTATAACAGCCCATAATAGCCCGACCATGAGCTACACATTATTAGACTTTTTCTGTCTGCTGGCCTCCATCTGCCTGTTCCTGTACGGCATGAAGGTTATGAGCGAAGGCTTGCAGAAAGTAGCGGGCGACCGTCTCCGCAACATACTCGGAGTGATGACCCGCAACCGTGTCACAGGCGTATTGACCGGTATAGTGATTACGGCCCTGATTCAGAGTTCGAGCGCCTCCACCGTGATGGTGGTGAGCTTCGTGAACGCCGGACTGATGTCGCTGCAACAGGCCATGGCGGTGATATTCGGCGCCAACGTCGGCACTACGGTCACAACCTGGATTATCTCCGCATTCAGCTTTGAATTCAGTATCTCGGACTATTCACTGGTGCTGTTGGCCATCGGCGTGCCGATGCTGTTCATGAAGAAAAGCGCCTACAAGTCGCTGGGCGAGTTCCTGATAGGTTTCTCGCTGCTGTTCATGGGTCTGGACATGATTTCGGAATATGTGCCCAACCTGCAGGAAAACCCCGAGATGCTTAAGTTCGTGACCGAATGGACCAGCCTGGGCGTGTGGTCGGTGCTGATATTCTTCGCACTCGGCATCGTGTTCACCATGATAGCCCAGAGTTCGGCGGCCACGTTCGCCATCACGCTGATAATGTGCTCGCAGGGATGGATTTCGTTCACGCTGGGCTGCGCCATAATCTTAGGCGGCAACATCGGAACCACCATCACGCCTATCTTAGCGTCGCTGAGCGGTAACATCGCCGCCAAGCGCACCGCCATGGGCCACCTGCTGTTCAACGTGCTCGGCTCGGTGATAGTGCTGTTCATATTCCATCCCTTCATGGACCTGGTGGCCGACATCACCAGGATATGCACCGGCACGAATCCCATGGACATCAGCGCGGCCCAGGAAGCCGGGATGCGCGGCACCACGCTGCTGGACGAGAAGGGAGGATACACAGCCACGGCCCAGAGCTGCGTGGCTTTCGGCCTCGCCATGTTCCCCACCGTGTTCAACGCCTGCAACCTGATGATCATGATATGGTTCACCAAGCTGTATGTCAAGATAGTATGCTGGCTGGTGCCCGCACGCCACAAGGAGGAAGAGGAGGACTTCACGCTCAAATATATCGGCGGCGGTCTGATGACGGCCTCCGAGCTTAACATCCTGCAGGCCCAGAAGGAGATTCAGCTGTACGGCAAGCGCGTGGAGCGTATGCTGAACATGGGCAAGCAGATGATTCATCTCGACGCCAAGAGTGACGAATATACCCAGATTTACAACCGTATCGAGAAGTACGAGCAGATCTCCGACCGCATGGAGATAGAGATCGGAACATATCTGAACCACATAGCCGAGGGACGGCTCAGCCCCGAAGGCAAGATGCGTATCTCCGGAATGCTCCGTATCGTGTCGGAAATCGAATCGATAGGCGACGGCTGCTTCAACGTGGCCAAGACCCTGCAGCGCAAGAACCAGAATCACGTGGAATTCAACGACGGCGTGATGAAGGAGATAGACCAGATGTTCGAGATGGTGTCCAAGGCCATGACCAATATGCTTGTCATCCTTGACGAAATGGAGCGTCCGGAAGGAAGCCACATTGTGGAGGCCTACAACAAAGAACGTGAAATCAACAATCTGCGCAACTCTCTGCGCGACGGCAATATATTCAATATCAATAATAAGGAATACGGCTACCAGGAGGGTATCTTCTTCATGGACCTGATAGGCGAGGCCGAGAAACTGGCGGATTATATGCTTAATGTCGTGGAGGGTGTGAAACATCAGTTCAAGAGCGCTCCGGAAACGGCCGGAGCCTGATAATGAAAAGTCATGGAAACTTCAAGTAAGAAAAACAACCGCTATTGCGTGATAATGTGCGGCGGCGTCGGGTCGCGATTCTGGCCGGTGAGCCGCACGGACCTGCCCAAGCAGTTCCTTGACATGTTCGGCACGGGCCGCAGTCTGCTGCAGATGACCGTAGACCGCATGCTGCCGATATGTAATATCGAAAATATCATTCTGGTCACTAACAAGGCGTATATGAATACGGTGCGCGAGCAGTTGCCGGATGTCAATCCTGCCAATATATTGCTTGAGCCTGCGCGCCGCAACACCGCTCCGTGTGTATGCTGGGCCGCTCGTCACATATATGCCCAGAATCCGGAGGCGTCGATAGTGACTCTTCCGTCCGACCATCTGATTCTGCGCGAGACGGCATTCCACGATGCCGTGCGCAACGGAATGAAATTCGTGGAGGAAGGCGACCGGCTGCTCACCATCGGCATCAGGCCCACCTGTCCGCACACCGGTTACGGCTATATTCAGCTCGGCGAGATGTTCGACGAGGAGCACAACATCCGCCATGTCAAGTCGTTTACCGAAAAGCCAAATCTGGAGATGGCCACGCTGTTCATGAACAGCGGCGAGTTTTACTGGAACTCCGGCATGTTCCTGTGGCGCGCCGATTCCGTGCTGAAGGCTTTCGCCGAGTATGCCCCCGAAATAGCCAATATTTTCGAGGCCGGAACGGGTTATTACAATACTCCGCAGGAAACAGACTTTATCGAGAAGGTATTCCCCAACTCTCCCAACATATCCGTGGATTATGCCATCATGGAGAAGGCCCGCAACGTATATGTGGAGGCCGCTGACTTAGGATGGTCGGACCTCGGCTCATGGAAGGCTCTGTACGAGCACTCCCCCAAATCGCATGCGGGCAACGTGACACAGGGTTGCAAGGTGTTGGCCGGCGACTGCAAAAACTCGATATTCGCCACTACAGGAAATAAGATAATAGTGGCCGGCGGTCTGGACGGATACATAGTGGCCGATACCGGAAACGCCCTGCTGGTGTATCCTGTCGCTGACGAACAGAAGATACGTCAGCTGGTAAACGAGGTGAAGGAGCGTTTCGGAGAGGAATTCATATAATGACACTATGACCCAAAGTCTGCGCAAATTCCTTGGATTCCTGTCGTTGGGGGCGTTGATGCTTCTGACGCTGGCTTCCTGCGTCAAGAATGAGTTCCGGGTGGAATTCAGGCTGCCGGCCGGCGTGAACGAGAGCTACACCATGCTCTATTATGTGTCGGATTCCGAAAAGGGGTGGCTCTACGACCAGGTGGCGGTGGTGCAGCAGGGAAAATGTCAGATGAAGGGGGTGACCCGCAATCCGACTCTGATTTACGTGTTTCAGGGGGCGCAGGAACCGGGTGTGGTGATATATGCCGAGCGCGGCGATAAGATTGAGATAACGGGCGACAGTTCGTCGCCCGCTGCATGGACCGTATCGGGCAACGACATTAATGCAACCCTCAGCACATGGCGTGCCGAAAACCGCACGGCGCTCAGTGCCCGCGACAACAAGAGGGTGAACGACGCCGTGGCTAAGTATGTAAGGGCCAATCCCGATGATCCCGTGTCGACCATCCTGCTGGAGGTCTATTATGACCGTAGCATCGATACGGCCGGATTCGAGTCTCTGTCCAAGACCTTGAAGGGTAAGGCCGCGGATGTGTTTTGGACGGAACTGATGAGCCGCTCGGATCTGATAGGCGGCTTTGAGCCGTTGAAGCAGACGGCTTCTCCGCTGATTCTACGCACGGCCGGCAACGGCGCCGATACCATAGGATTCAGCGAGCAGCCGGCTCTGTTATATTTTTCATACAATAACTATGATGCGCGTAAGGACGATGTCTCCAAGATGAAGCAATTGCTGAAGGAACGCACCGATTCAGGTAAGCCTCAGATTGTCAGTGTGTCTCTTGAAAACGACTCGTCGAGCTGGCGCTATCAGGCCCGCATGGACTCGCTGAAGGGCGCGGTGGTGGCATGGATGCCCCTCTCGTTCGCTGATCCGGCCGCCGTTTCGTTAGGTATCGAGAAGGCTCCATGCTTCATCGTGATAGGCAAGAAGGGCAAGATTCTCTACCGCGGCACATCGATGGACGATGCCGCCCGCAAACTGCGCGCGACGTCCGGCATGAAGAATAACGGAAAAGCCGAAAACTAATAACAGAGGGGCCATGCTGACAAAGGTATATAGCGCGAGCATACAGGGAATAGACGCGATGGCGGTGACCATCGAGACCGACATAGGCAAAGGCGCCGCATACAATGTCAGCGGCCTGGCCGACACGACAGTCAAGGAGAGCTACGACCGCATCGTCGCGGCCATGCAGCACAGCGGCTTCTCGTTTCCCCACATGCGCATCACCATCAACCTGGCTCCCGCCGACGTCAAGAAGGAAGGCTCCGGGTTCGATCTGCCCATCACCATAGGCCTGCTTACAGCCTCCGAACAGCTGAAGGTGCCTGATCTGAACCAATACATGCTGGCCGGTGAGCTGAGTCTTGACGGGTCGCTGCTGCCGGTCAAGGGCGCGCTGCCAATGGCAGTGAAGGCCAGGGCCATGGGACTTAGGCGGCTGATAGTACCGGAGGCCAACGTGACCGAAGCCGCCGTAGTGGACCGGCTGGAAGTGTATGGCGCAAGGAATCTGCGTGACGTGGCCGAGATCATGACCGGCACATCCACGTTGCAGCCCATGAGGATAGACACTCGCGCTCTGTTTGCGCGTGATGCAGGGCATTTCGATTTCGATTTCTCGGAAGTCAAGGGCCAGGAATCGGTGAAGCGGGCATTCGAAGTGGCATGCGCCGGCGGTCATAATCTGCTGATGGTCGGGCCTCCCGGAGCCGGCAAGTCGATGATGGCCAAGAGGCTCCCTTCCATACTGCCTCCGCTCAGCATGGGCGAAGCGCTGGAGACCACCAAGATACATTCCGTGGCCGGCAAGCTGCGGCGCGGCGACATGCTGATGACCTCCCGTCCGTTCCGCACACCGCATCATACGGTCTCGCCCGTAGCCCTGGTGGGCGGTGGCGCCAACCCGATGCCCGGCGAGATAAGCCTGGCACATAACGGTGTGCTCTTTCTCGACGAATTTCCTGAATTTCCCCGCTCCGTCCTTGAAGTGCTGAGACAGCCCATCGAGGACCGTGTCATCACCGTGTCCAGGGCAAAGTACACGGTGCAGTATCCGGCGAGCTTCATGCTGGTAGCGTCAATGAATCCATGTCCCTGCGGATATTACGGCCATCCCACACGTCCATGTACGTGCACTCCCGGTGCCGTGGCCAAGTATATGAACAAGATAAGCGGTCCGTTGCTGGACCGCATAGACCTGCATGTGGAGATCGAGCCTGTGGCCTTCGACGACATGGCCTCGACGGAGCCGGCCGAGAGTTCAGCCGTCATCAGGGCACGCGTCATAGAGGCGCGCCGCATCCAGGAGGAACGATTCAGGAACGAGAAGGGAATATACTGCAACGCGCAGATGAACTCGCGCCTGCTGCGCAAATACGCGTGGCCCGACGCCGAAGGCCTGGCGCGCCTCAAGGAGCAGATGGAACGTCTCAACATGTCGGCGCGCGCCTTCGACCGCATTCTGCGCGTGGCCCGCACCATCGCCGACCTCGACGGTTCCCCTTCGGTCCTTTCGCGCCACATAGCCGAGGCCATCGGCTATCGCAGCCTCGACCGCGCCTCCTACGGCACCGCCTTCTGATCCAGCCTCGGTGCGCCTGCCTCTTTCGGCTTCCGCCTCAGCACCGAAACGGAGAGCGCAGGCTTCTCTTTGGCTGTGCTGAGGCGGAAGCCGAAGAAGAAAAAATACTGTTAATTTAATTCAGACTTAATATGCGCCCTGATTCCTCATCTTCATCGCCTTCCTCCTTGCCTTCCTCCTCCGGCTTTCCGGCCCATCATCCGCTTCCCGAATTCATGAAGGGAAATGAGCCTGCGCGTACAGTGGGAGGCCGGAAGCATCCGAAGCGGGCGTTCTTTCACGATTACTGCTCGCCCGGCTTTTACATGATAACCGCCACCACTCTGCCCGGGTCGCCTCGGCTGTCGGAGATTCCGGACTTGGACGCTCAAGAGATAAGGAAAGGGGAGATGATAATTCCTGATAATACGCGGCTCGGGGAAAAGATTAAAGAGGAAATCCAGTCAATTCCCGCCCATCATCCGGAGATGAGGATACTGCGCTTCGTTATAATGCCGGACCATATTCATATCGTGCTGCAGGTCACAGCCAGGCTGAAGCGGATGCTTGGCAGCGAACTGGCGGGTTTCTTCGGTGCGTGCTCCAAGGCGAGCAGCCGGCTGCAGGGGCTGACTGAGGTAAAGACCCTGTTCGAGACTTTCCACGACCGGGTGATTCTGAGCCACGAGCAACTGGGCCGTGCCATCAAGTATGTGGAGGACAATCCGCGTCGCTATATCTACAGAAGGCTCTATCCGGACCTGTTCAGACGCTATCTGCATCTGGAGGTGGCGGGACATGAATATGCGGCGTTCGGCAATATATTCCTGCTGAAGGAGATGTGTCTGTTGTCTGTGCGAATTCACCGTCGTTGGAGCGAACAGGAATTCCATACGTATTCCGAACGGTGCCGGGCTGAGATAGACAGAGGAGCGGTGCCGATCACGCCGGCAATCCATCCGGCCGAGAAGACCATAGTTCAGTATGCCCGCGACAACGGCGGCAGGATGATAATGCTGAAGGATCAAGGCTTCGAGGAGCGGTTCAAGCCGAAGGGTGCTGATTTTGATTTATGTTGCGACGGGCGGCTGCTGTTGCTGGCACCTTGGCCCGAGAACGTGGGCCGTAAATCGACATCCGGCTATGCCGAATTCCACCGGATGAACGACCTCGCCCTGGCCATCGCCAGTCTTTCGTCGACCGATCGCTTATTACTGAAAGGGAAATAGGGATAAATCGGCATTATGCTGGCTAAAAATGACTGTAATTGCGAAAATTATGATATATTTGCAATTGAATTCAGTATTCGAATAATTTGTCGTCTAAATGACGCCACTTACCAGATAATTTATCTATGAATGAGACTGCCATCGCCACAAATAACAAACCTGGACTAAGACGTAAGATAGATATTTTTATAAGTTCCACTTTTATAGACATGGAAGTGGAACGTGATATTATCGTTAATCATATCGTGCCCCGTATGGAGGAAGATCTAAGGGAATTTGGGGTCGATATCAATGTCGTTGATCTCCGCTGGGGAGTCAACACTCTTGACAAACCCATGTCGGACGAAGAGCGGAATGAGAAAATACTCAAGGTCTGTTTTTCGGAAATAGACCGTTGTCAGCCTTATTTCATCGGCATCATAGGAAACCGCATCGGATGGCGTCCGGATCTTGCCAAACTCAACAACTATGTTTCGGAATCCGATTGGGATGGATGCTGCAGACAACTTGGGTTGAGGCGCCCGAGCGTCACTGCGCTTGAATTGTATCATGCGCTCTATCAGTCAGACTGTCCTGTGGACCATGCCTTCGTAATGTTCCGAGATCCGGAGTGTTATGGCGGAATCCCGGATAATCTCAGGAAAATCTACACCGAAGAAGATTCCGATTCGGAATTGACAGGTCTCCGACAGTCTCTCGAATCCCTGTTTTATGACAGGAATCTGCACTGTCATGTCATGGGATATAAGTCGGAGTGGAGCGATGGTATCCTTAAGCCCGATACGTCGTTTGCGGAATCACTTTATGAACGGCTTGTCGTCAAAATCCGTGAAGACCTGGAAGAATTGAGAAGTAAGCCTGTTTCATGGATCGAGGATGAGATTCAGGAGCAGGAATATCTTGCGGGGAAATATGTGGGCGGCAAATATATAGCCGATGCGGCAGGCAGAGGGAAGGTGCATCAGGAAGTCACTTCACTTCTCAAGGACGATACTTCGGAAGTGAGCGGTTGTGTGATTCTGCAGGGTGAATCAGGCAGCGGCAAAACGGCTTTCGCCGCGCGACAGGCTCGGTTGCTGGAAGATGCCGGCGAATTCGTGTTCTTCTTCAGTTCCACCACCTCCCGACGGTCGTTCAATCCCAACAACATGCTTGAAACCTTTGTGTCGCGGCTGTCCGCATTGCTGGGTAAGGAGTATAATCCCTCGGATGGAGAAGAATGGTTGTCCAAATCAGAAAGGAAAAAATATTCGAGCTGGGTGTCGATGCTGGATGTGGAAGGAGACTCCCCTCATGAGAGCCTGTCGCGTTCGCAATGGCTGCTTCAGCAGTTCGACATGCTGATGTATGATTTTAACCGGAGATATCCCGACAAAGTTCTTTATATTATAATAGACTGTTACGATGGCTTCGACCGGTTCATGACATCGGTACATCTGTCATGGCTGAAGAAGTTTCATCTTTCCGTTCTCATCACCACGTTGCCGTCTCATCTGGGGCTCCTTAAGGAGAACCTGCCGGAAGCATCGGTAGTGAATATGCCTCCTTTTAATGCTCCGGAGGCCATGGCGTTGATTAAGGCCGTAAGCCGGGACGGCAGTAAGGAGATGTACCGGGATGTGATGGATTCGATACTGTCCGTAATCCGTCCTGACGGACAACCGGCATATGCCTCGCCTCTGTGGCTGAGACTGGTGTGCCACATACTGTTCTCACTCAACACATCCGATTTCAAAAAAATGCGCGCGGAGAATGGATCGGCGAACGAGGCTGATATTGTGGGGTTCCTGAAATCATTGATTGCCCGGATACCGCCGTTGCCTGAGGAGGCATTCCCGTACTTTGCGGAAAAGGCCTCGCAATATATTGATCAGGCGTTTACGAACGAGGTCCTTGCGCTGCTTGCATTCTCACGCTTCGGGCTTAGGGAGAAGGACCTTGCCGTCCTGATGGAAGAAAGATGGAATGCGTTGAATTTCGCATTGCTCCGTTATTGGTTTCGTCCCTATTTCACTTCCAACGGAGCGGAAGGTTTCTGGCGCATCGCCCATAGTCTTTTTGCCGAAGCAGTCAGACGACAAAGTGACTCAGTGGCTGTCCACAACCGCCTTAACGCTTATCTGAGGACTCTTCCTGAGAATGACGCTTACCGTGTGGGCGAAGGGATGATTCATGTTTTAGGAGGGCACGACCCATACTATGGAATCCTTTCCTTCTACATACATGGATGTCGTCATATCGCCAACATCATGCATGCTACGGAAGACATCATTGACTATATCCGCAAGGACAATGAGGGCCTGGCGCGGATCATCGACGAGATACGGGACTCATACAACGGTCCGGATTCCGACATGCAGGCGCAGTATGCAGAAATAATGAAATATTTCGGGCGACAACGCGGAGCGGATCTGGATGGCAGGCTGAATACGAACCAAAGTATAAACCGTCACCTCTACGACCGTGTGGTGCATACTCTGTGCGCCACCCTTGTGGAGAGGGGCTTCATGCCGGAGGCCGTGGCCATACTCGACGTCATAGTGCCCATGATGGAAGAGGACAATGATGACGCGGCAAACCGGTTTCTTCTTCCTCTCTGCTATACCTGGCTTGCCGAGTATTATGACACTCGCTACGACAAGGAGCAAGCGGCCCTTTATCGCAGCAAACTCATGCTGCTCGACAAAATGCTTGCGGAGAGCGAGGATTCTGAAGCTATAGGAAACGGACAGGAGTATGAAGACTCACGGATCCTGCCGCCGGAAGAATTCTATCGGGCTGGTACGGAATATGTCAATGGCCGCGCCATCGATACGGAGGTATGGAACAGGATAGAATACACCGCATATTTTATGCTGGAGGACTTTCCGAAGGAAACGACAATGCTGTCGTGGGTAGACTATATGTTTGCGCTGATAGTCCTATGTAAACGCTATGCCGCGACTATTGACGACTGCGAGGTTAAAGAGGTGCTCGATGATGTCATGCAGCATTATCCCGGGCAAATGGCGCGACTTACCGAAACACAGCCGATTCCGGTAAATAAACTCATTCATGATCATGGCAACGAGGTAGTGGAACATCTGTATTACCTGGCCAATGTGTTGGAGGCGTTCTCGCCGGTTGCATATAAGGAATATCCTGTGGCGGGAGAAGCGATGGCTCTTGATTCCCTTGAGATCTATTCTTCCCTTGCATTTATATTGGACACGACGCATGCAATGTTGGAATGGTCGGTGTCCGCACAGTCGGTATCAAAATTCTATCAGGAGACAGGTATGATGAAACATGCGGTGGCTCATGGCGTGTGCGCGTTCAATGTCTCGAAGAAGGCCCTGGATCGGGAACCATCTTCAATCCGGGTGGCCGAACGTTATGCTTATGCCGCCCACAACCTCGGAAGACTTTTCTTCAATATGGCGGACTATGGGAATGCTGACAGGTTTTTGGCCACGTATCTGGAGGTTATGACAAAATTCCATAGCATAAACCCTGAGACTCATACAATCACCTCAAGCTATTTCATAGCATTGCATGAGTATGGCGATTGCCTCACTCAGCTTGGGCGATTCCAGGAAGCCGCCGACAACTACAGTCTGCTTATTAACGAATGGACACGTTATCATAACCATGATCCTGAGCTGGCTTCAATGTGGACATACCATTACTTCTCCGCGCGTTGCGGAATCGCCCGGATCCTTGTGGAAGTCAACGATTCCCGGGCCTATAATGAAGCGATTACGCTCTATGACCTAATGAAACGGTGTGGCTGTCCGCCTGACTACGAACCCATGGAGAACGTTGTCGAAATTCTGTCTCGCCTCCAATTCCCGTTATGACTGGTCATCTATTCGTGATCGGCGTTGAGCAAACCATTACTTAAGGACTATATTAATCATGGAATATACATATTATGCATTCATCAGTTATAAACGTGAAGATGAGAAATGGGCTGAATGGCTTCAAAAGAAATTGGAGTCGTATG
>UQMZ01000024.1 GCA_900542185.1 uncultured Bacteroidales bacterium | reverse complement strand
CTTCGACACCGGCTGTAGCCTGACAATATAGCTCCTATGAGAACTGACGACCTCCTTTATATAGACAGCATTGATAAGTATGGCATGGTCACTCATCATAGTCACGAGCGTATGCTGATTGAATCCTGATATCTACTGACTACAACTATCATTATTGTTACCGAAGTGTGTGGGTTATTACGTTCATACACTTCGGTTTCTTTCCGTATAACTTTTAATAAGACAGGTTATAAAAATTGGCTTGATATGATTTAGAGAGTGATTGAATTTCAGAATCTTATCAAAAGCATTGAACTAATTCATATAGGATATTTTCGTAATAAATTTAAACGGTTTCTCAGTCGTCGTATCGGAGGAACGCGCCCTGGGAATCGAATCTCAGGTCGATTCCGGTCACAAGCTCCACATCGTAGCCGTAACGCTCTTTAGAGATCTCATTGATCCCGGCGCCATCCATATTCGCCAATAGATACGTGTCGATTGCCTCGGGATAGAAACCGGTAGGCAGTTCCTCGTTAAGCGGCGCGTCCACATCAGTCCATTCTCCCGATTTATTGAAATCTATACGCACGCCGTCCGACAGCATGACCTCATATTCATTTCCGTCCTTATAGACCGTCGCCACTTTTGCCGGCGCGAAATATGTGCTGACAAATGTCTTTGCCGATGCCGGCAATTCATTTTCACTTATCACCTTGTCGTCGTCATCACAAGCGGCGCCCAACGCCCCGAACACCACCGTCACCAGCAGCAACGGCAGCCATTTCAATATCTTTTTCATTTTCATCATTTTAATTCAATACCATTAATGCTTTTAAGGCTGTCCGCCAATCGGCCACAACCTTTCCCTACATATCCAACAAATGTCCTTTCCATGTGGTTTTTATCGACATCTCATCAAAAATATAACATTATGTGTTTACATATCGGAAATTATCACTAAATTTGCCGTATGAAACTGATTGAGCTGAATTTACAACGAATCATTGAGCTGTGTCGCAAACACAGGGTCAAGACTCTGGCCGTGTTCGGATCAATCCTGACCGATAGGTTCAATGATCAAAGCGATGTGGACCTGCTCGTCAATTTCGATACCACCGACCACGAAAAGTGGGATTATGTCACCAACTATTTCGATTTTCAGGAAGCGTTGGAAAGGATCTTCGGTCGCAAAGTGGATTTAGTCGTAGAGAAAGGACTGAAGAACAAATACTTCATCGCCAATGTCAACCGTACAAAACAAATTATCTATGGTTGATGAGTATATATTGAAACATCTTCAGGATGTGTTGGACGCCATCAACGAATTGGAAAGTTTCTTTGCAGACTTTCCCAAACGTTTCGATTTGTTTGAAAAAGATGGTCTGAGAATTTGCGCCGTCGAGCGTAAGACTGAAATAATGGGCGAAGCAATAAACCGCATCCGTAAGAAAGATCCGACATTTGAAATTCCAAACGCCAAAGAAATTATCAACACTCGCAACCGCATCATCCACGGGTACGACAGTGTGGAGAAAGAGTTTTTATGGGGCTTAGTGTTACGGCATATTCCGCAACTGAAAAAAGACGTTGAACGCATTATTTCCGAATACAACATCTCCCCCGAAAGTTTCAAATAATCCTCTTATTTACCATTCTCTTAATGTTAATCTATGTTAAATTCAATATCATAATTTGGTTTACATTATAAACTGATTTATATTTGCAGTCGAATTAGGACGGTAATCGCGAGTATCGCTCTTTTTTCAAATAATTTCGGTTTATATCATAAACCTATTTACAAACATCTCCTAAACTTGATTGAATTCAAGCCGGAAGAATTTAGAAACCATTAAACACACTCGAAAATGGAAGACAAGAAATTAACCGAGCAGGAAAGCCTTGAGCTAATCACCACTATGATACGCCGCACACGTGAACGTTACATCGGCGACGGCAACATCATGCTGATGTGGGGCTATCTCTCTGCGGCAGTCGCCGCCCTGATATGGATAATGCTGGCCATCACCCGTCATCCGGCATGGAACTACCTCTGGTTCCTGATAATGATTGTCGGCGGGACGCTCACCCCCATCATGGCCCGCAAGGAACAGTCGGAACGCGGTATGAAAAGTTACTCCGACCGCCTCACTTCCCAGATCTGGACCGTTATCGGATACACATCCATAGCCGCGGCGCTGATGTGCGTGGCATTTCTTCTGGTCGGCGGCGTCGACAGCTGGATGATGATGTTAGGCTTCGCATTGACACTGGTACCCTTCGCCGAGATAGTCCAGGGCATAGTCGTCAATGAAATTTCCATGATAATCGGAGGCTCCATAGGCCTGCTTATCGGCATCTTCACCGAATGCTGCATTGCCGGGCATGTCACGCTATATGCCGTCTGGTTCATGCCGCTGTTTATTTTGGCGTTCGCCGCAATGTTTATCGTGCCCGGACACGTTATTAACTATAAAGCGAAGCATCAAAGACTTTAAGGCATCGAAGATGAAAGAACTTGATCCGTTACTGCATTCGCAGCTCAGGCTGGCGGTAATGTCGATATTGATGAACATCGAGGAGGCCGACTTCGTCTATCTACGCACCAAGACGGAGTCGACCGCCGGCAACCTCAGCATCCAGCTCGACAAGCTGAGCAACGCCGGCTACATTACCATCACCAAGGGCTACGAGGGCAAACGCCCCCGTACCACCTGCCGCGTCACCCCCGCCGGTCGCCGTGCCTTCGAATCCTACGTCGACGCCCTGAAGCAATACCTCAACCTGAAATAAAGCGTATTTAATTCCACATATTAATAATGCGCGATGAGCCACACATTCGGTCATCGCGCATTTTATTACTTATACGTAGTTTTTCTATGATTCCATCCAGAGAGCGGCGAATTCCGAAGCCTCCTTCTCTTTATTCGGATCTTTGTCCCCGTAATTGACATTCTCCATGAAGATATCTTTCTTGCCATGAAGAAGGATATGCCCGATTTCATGATAAAGAGTGTTCCAGAAGTCTGATTCATCATCGAAGTTTTTTGCAAGTTGGATACATGGTACTCCGTTAATGTATCTTGTGCATCCCTTCACTGGTGCTGATGACAATGTTTCCGTGAATATCAGCTTTACACCGGCACTACCAAGCATCTCCACTAAACGATCTTCTTTATCAGTTGCATCTTCCTTTCTGCTTTTAGAAATATCACTCAATATCCCACGGAGTAGTTTGGAAGTATACTTCTTCCCTACTGATATTTCGCCAGCCTGAATTTCCCCCCTACGCAACCAGGCCGATAAAGCGTATGGATCACACACTTCAGCCAACGTTATTCTGAAAGCCACGCGAAGCTTTTGATTGAGATAATAATCTTCCCAACCCTTCGGAGAACTCACGGCAAAAAAAGTGCATAACGTATCCACAATATTCCTTGCACCTTCCGATGTATTGGTTATATCTGCAAGCCAGCCAAGTCGAGATATTTCTTCGTACGGGAACTTTTGTGCCCACTGTAATCCATCTTTAAGCGTTTTCTCCCTCTTTTTACGGGCTATGAATTCATCATAGCTTTTTTGATGACGCAACCACATTGTTGCAGGAATTTTAGTCACTAACTCAAATGCCACTGCCATATCCGGTGTTATGGAACTATCGCCTTTAAGAACCGCTATTATTGTCTTTTCCGGTTTTGACACTCTTGTGGCAAATTCCTTTACTCCCATGCCAAGTTCCTGAAGCTTTTCTTCAAGGATCTCGCCCGGATGATATACCACAGGTAATTTTTCAGGATTAAAAATCGGTCTTGTCTTTGCCATATTATTATTTGCCATGATAGTTTGTAATCTCAATGATCTCAACTCCTTTTATTTCCAACCAGATATATCTACCTGACGGATCTGTAGGTATAGGGTCCTCATGCGGCTCGAATATCAACCTATAAGGTTGATCCAAGTCACACGACCATTGACCCTTCCTATCTGCTTTTAATTCATGAAAGTTACCAGGCTCATACCTGACATCCTCCAACGTCTCGGCATCGATTAAGGATCCTAATCTTTTTAGAAACAACTTCATCCTCAATGGACCGAGTTCTCTTTGCAGTCTGGAAGGATTGTCCAGCAATTTCTCGAGTTTCTTATCTTGAAACGAAATATCCACTTCTTTAGTTTGTTTGATTTACAGTTGATGTAAATCATTTATGCACAAAATTAGCAATTAATTTCCAATTACACAAACTGTAAATAAGTTCGTATAATTTTTACACGAACATCTGGATATAGAGCATGCACATCACGCCCGCCACAAGGGCGTATGTAGCATGCTTTTCGAAGCCGTGGCTGTGCGTCTCGGGAATCATTTCGTCACTTATCACATACAGCATCGCGCCGCCGGCCAAGGCCGTTATGGTAGGGAGCAGCAGATTTGATATCTCGCCTATCAGATAGCCTGTCAGCACTCCGACCACTTCCATCAGCGCCACCGCAAGACTTACGCCCACCACTTTCGGATAGCTCACGCCTATCATCAGCAACGGCGTCACCACCACCATTCCCTCCGGAATGTTCTGCAACGCTATGGTTATAGCCACCGTATAAGCATTACTCATGTCGCCGCCGTCAAACACCACGCCCGTGGCCAGTCCCTCCGGGAATTTGTGTATGGCTATGGCCATGACGAACAGCAGAATCCGGTCCACGCTCCGGTTACGGCGCGGATGGTGTTCCTCGCCGGCATCAGGAGCCGAATCCCGGTCCAGACCCGTAAGGTGATGCAGATGCGGAGTGATCTTGTCCAAAAGTGCCACGAGCAGCACACCGAGACCCACGCCGATCACAGGCTGCCACCAACCGCCGCGACCGGACATTTCCACGGCCGGCATTATCAGGCACGCCAACGACGCCGTCAGCATCATCCCCGCGCAAAATCCTAAGAATATATCGTTCCAGCGGTGCGGAATTTTCCGCACCACCAGTCCCACCGTCGAACCGAGCAGCGACGCCAGCCCAAGTCCCCCGGCGCATATCATCAATTGTTGAAACACCGTCATATCCTATCAGAGTCTATCTTTGTTAACAAATTAACAAAGATAGACCCCGTTCTTGACTACCACAATCCCCAAATCTGATGATTTTTACAAAAGTCCATGGAGTGCGACCGTGAAAGGGAAGGTCAACTATATACCGAAATCAGATTCTGAAATTTGTCTTTATTGTATCCCATATCATTGGCAATATTGAATAGCAACTCATCTGCTTCTTGATTTCCTGCTGACTTAATAAGATCATAGCAGCTTAACAGCAGGAACTCCTTGGCTTTAACATCCTTGAAAGTGAGTACCGTATCGACAAGAGTATCGGCATCGGAATATTTTGCCATAATTTGTGACACTTCTATCGGAGAATCAGGAATCCCGAAGAACGCAGCTGCCTGCTTGAATATCATCATCGGAGCATCATCCAACAGGTTATTATTGAATCCTCCGAAAAATGAGATCAAACACATGGAAGCCTCTCGTTGCTGAATCGTAAGATGTGATTGGATTTCATCCAGACCGTCCAATTTATTACCGGATACAGGTTTATCAGCTGCTGGATTAGGAAAGTTCTTTGCCGGCTTATTAATCTGCGCATGATTAATGGGTTCATTCCGCATGACAGAAACCTTATGATCTTTCTTTTGCTCCTGCTCCTTATGAGTCGCTCTATACAGAAGGAATGCTCCAAGAGCAATTACGAACGTAGGGCCAAGTAGACCGTCTTCCTTTAGTGCGGCTCCTATAAAGCTGAGTATTCCGAGCACCAGACATATCCATCCCGTTGTTTTCATTTCTCTATCTTTTTAGCGTCTGTCGACGTGTCATCGAGTTTCTTGGAACATGCCACGGCAATGATTCCAATGAACAGATTGATTACCGACAGGCCGAAAGCCCATCCGAACCCGATTTTACGGGTACTTCCCCATTTGCCAACCAACGCGGCAAGGGATAATGCGATACCTAAAAATAATAAACGTTCCATAATACTAACTTTTTAACTTGTTATGCCCTTAATGATGTCAATCTGCGAAAGGTTAACAGATTTTCAAAAAAAGTCATGCGATTTTTAATAATGTTTTTTTGAACTGTGTGAAAACATCGGATTTCATATCCATATTCTTAAGCACGGATGTAAACTCGGATTCATTGAGTTTCGGATTGTCAAAATCCCTTATAAGGTCTGATTCCGGGATGTCGTCGCCCGACAGATTTACACCTTTCCGTATGATCTCATTTCGCATGAACGAATACACCCTCACACTTCCAGGACATATCTTCAGAAGTGCCTTGCAGAGTCCTATGTTGGGATTTCCAAGTCTATCATTTGCCTTAATTTCGAGCATATACAGTTTTTTATCAACAACTCGTTTTTCTGCACCTTCTGTCGAAATGAGAATAATCTGAAACAGTACATCCAATGTCTTATTCCAATTTCCCAGTTCATAATATGCACGCGCCTTAACAAACATGGCTTCGACACAGATTCTCCGCGACAGCACGAGATCCGCATAACCTATAGCTTCCGTATATCTATTGCCATACAGGCAAAGAATACTGTTAAGGAAATTGCAGGTCATATTGCAATCCTTGATTAACGGCATGTCAGATGTTTTGCCAATAAGATTATCATCGTCAAGCATCACATCAAACATCTTTTTAGCGAGCAATGCAGCATTGCGATAGTCTTTCAGCTTGATTTTAGTCTGCACCATCCCCAACAGAACATTGGAAGCTTCGTCATACTGTTTCTTAGAAAGATACTTAAAGATTCCCTTGCCGGTGGATAGTTCCTCTTCTATCAATGCCGCATCATTGAAAGAATTGGCAAAAGCCTTTATCTCAGGATTAACCCTGACATGATGAGCCATTAACGGATGACTTAATGACAGACCATCCAAAGAACGCACACGGCTAAGTGCCACATACGCCTGACCAGCAGCGAATGTTCCCCAAGACAAGTCGAAATGCATCCGATCGAACGTCATACCCTGCGATTTATGGATGGTTATGGCCCACGCCAATTTCAAAGGGAACTGCGTATAGGAACCTACTAATTTTGATTCTATAGAATGCGTCTTGCGATTGTATATTTTCTCATAACTTCCCCATATTGTCGGGACAATACTTACCTGTGCCCCGTTCTCAAGCTGTACTTGAACAGTATCCTCACCTAATTCCACTACTTTCGCAATAGTTCCGTTAGAAATATGTGCCGTAGAATCATTCTTGCAGATTATTACCTGAGCACCGATCTTTAATCGTAGATGTAACGGAGCGGGATAATCCGAAGGACTAAATACACCCTCTACAACACCTTGGTACTCCTTTTCTTCACTTTGCAATCCATCCAGCTTAATCTCGTTGATACACTCGGCCTTTTTATTAAATCCTGTAAGGATCACAGAGTAGTCTTCAAGGTCATGTTCAGAACAAATACGTCTGTTCAGAACATTCAATTCTTGGTCACCTATTTCCCCAATACGCACTTTATTCAGTATGTCCACAAATACATCATCCGTTTGCCTATATATTTTCAGGAATTCTATTTTCGGCAGATTCATCTTTTTAAGCACATTTGCCTTGTAAAAGAATGGTGCACCTATTCCATACAAGTCGCAAAGCATCTCATCCTCTGCGGATCCTCTTTTCACAACAGGAGGCAGCTGAAACAGATCACCTACGAATACAATTTGCTTGCCACCAAATGGCATATTGCTTGTAAACTCCTCCCGCAGACAACGGTCTATTCCATCGACTATATCGCAACGTAACATGGAAGCCTCGTCAATAATGATTGTATCCACATGTCTCAGGAGAGCCTTCGCACGTGGCAGGATGTTCATTTGGGTTCGAGGTCCTATTACTTCCATCGGAAATCCGAAAAAGGAATGTATGGTCTGACCTCCGACAGCCAATGCTGCGACACCGGTTGGAGTCAATACCAGAAACCTTTTCGAGATTTCTTTCTGTATGCGTTTAATAAATGTTGTTTTTCCTGTACCGGCTTTGCCTGTAATGAAAAGGCAACTATTGGTGTTCGCAACAAGGTCGTAAGCTTTTTGCTGTTCGAGATTGTCTTTGTCAATCGGAAATGTCGTAATAGATGTATTCATTTGCTTTGTTTTTTGTTGTTCGACTATATATGACATTCAATAAAGGAAGGTTAACAAGGGATATGAAAAAATATTACCTGCTATACGGTTCTATCCAATAAAATTTCTTAACTTTGTGCATGATATGGAATCCAAAGTATATCTAAGGGAATGAAAATCCGAGGTGCCTTATTAATCATGCTCCTATCCTTTATATGCCAAGCGTATGCCGGCAACAAGCGTGCGTTGCTGATTGGCATATCCAGTTATCCTTCCCATCGGATCTCGGAACAGTCATGGTCTCCTATTCATGGCGCGAATGATATTAAGCTTATTTCGCCCACATTACAAAAGCATGGATTCAATGTCGTTTCCTTAACCGAGAATCGAGCCACGGCTCGTAATATTCGAGAGCGTTTATTAAAATTCAGCAATGCTTGCAAATCTGGCGATATCGTTTATATCCACTTTTCTTGCCATGGTCAGCCTGTGGAGGATCAGAATGGTGACGAAACAGACGGATGGGATGAATCCATTATCCCGTTTGACGCACCTAAACGCTACATTCCACAGGTTTATCACGGGCAGAACCATATCACCGATGATGAGCTAAACAAAACCTTCCGAAAGATTAGAGCTAAGGTCGGGGAAAGGGGATATCTGACTGTTGTTATTGACGCATGCCACGCCGGCACTGCATACAGAGGTGATGAATCAGAAGATTCCATAATTACGCGAGGTACAAACATCGGCTTTTCCAGACAAGGCAGGAAATTCGTACCAAAAATTGACAAGAAGGGAAGATTTTTGATTGAAAAGTCCAGTACCATGAGCGGTGCATCCATAATAGAAGCATGCCGATCATATCAATCAAACAACGAAATAAAATGCAATGGCAGCTACTATGGACCGCTGTCATACTACATTAATCTGGTATTGAAATCGAAATCCGACATAGATTGGAGAGGCCGGTGGTACGAGGATGTGTTCTCCTTGATGTCCAGGGATTCAAGGTTGATCAGACAGAATCCTGTAATAGAGACAAGTGAATAAAACGAAGACTGGATTGACAGATATGGTTGGAAAATATTCTAATACAGCATTGGATGCCTTTGTTAAATCTCAAAGGAGCATCACCATTGCCTATCTTCAGCGCAATTTTTCAATTGACAAAGACGATTGCGAAGATATCTTCCAGGATTCATTCATGGTTTTATATCATCAGGCACAGGAAGGGAAGCTTGACGATTTGACGGCTTCTATCTCCACATATTTTATGGCCATCTGTCGCAACAAGACCATGGAGCTATTACGGAAGAATGGTAAATATATTCACTCTCCACTTGATAATAGCCCCGACACTTCAGACCAATTTATTGAATCCAAAGTAAATACTGTACTCTCATTTGATGAAGACAATATTGACATAGAACGAAAGGAGGCTCTTGTCCGTGACATTGTGCGTGATCTCCCCTCTCCATGTAATGAACTGCTATGGGGATTCTATAGAGACGGACTATCAATGAAAGAAATAGCCGATCGATATGGCTATTCCAATGAAAACACGGCAAAGGTAACCAAACACCGTTGCTGCGATAAATTCAAGAAGCGTTTTTCTGAAATGCTTAATAAACTCTTATAAAGCGATCGATATGAAACCCGATATACAATCTGCGTTACATCGCGATGAAAGAATCTCCCGTTATCTGAGGGGTCAGATGACTCTAGAAGAAGAGGCTGGATTCCTCAAGGACATGGAGTCCGACAAACAGCTAAAGGAAGACGCCATAAATCAAGCGCGCATCATTAAGGGCATGCGACAGGCCGATGATGAATTGCTCCAGACCTTGAAACAGGCATCGGAATCGGAAGTGGCAAACGCGCTCCGGCCACGCCAAAAATTGTTCCGCAAGCCCGTGATGTGGCTTTCCATAGCCGCATCAGCCGCCATTCTTGTATTCTCGGGTTACAAGGGATACGATTATTACAACACCACCCATCTCGGAATACAATATGCCTCGGAATTCCCTATGGAAACGATTATGCGTGGTGACTCCAATTCTGAAGTGGAATCGGAATTACAGACTCTGTTTGACCATGTACAGAAGCGCAACGACTTGACAGCAACCACTCAACGCTTAACCGAATTATGGGACATGGCCAATCAGGATACCTACAACGATTACACCGACTATGCTCCCTACATCGGCTGGTATCTCGCCATCGGCTATCTCGAGAACTACGATAAAGATAAAGCTAAGGAAATCCTAATTAAATTATCACAGACCAATTCTGATAATCCAAAATCATTTCAAAATGCCGCTTCGAAATTACTTCAAAAGATATGAAATTCGGTCCTGGGTTGTCTTGTATCTAATATTTTTAATCATTTCATTACCGGCCTATTGCAAAACGTCAAGTCCCGTATTATCACATGCTGACAGTTTAGTCCGTGAAGGGAGGTTTAACGAAGTTATCGAATACTTGTTACCCTTAGAGTCCTCATTCTCCAATGAAACCACAATCAATAAATACCATTATTATGGATTGCTTAGTGCATGGTACTTGAGGCAACAAGACTATAAATCTGCCATTCCCTATCTTGAGAAAAAAGCACAGTCCAACGAAACAAGCATTGAAGATTCGTACCTGTTAGCTCATCTTTTTGCCACTCAATTTGCTGATAGGAATAAAACAGAATATTACATCCGAAAAGCATTATTATTAGATGATAAAATAAATAGATTGGGATTCCAAAAGGATCATACAGACAAACAGATAGCAAAGTTGCATTATCTGTTGGGAATCCTTGCATGCCGATGGGGGAATAAGCACATTGCCCAAGATCTCCTCAGCAACATAACGAATTGCGATTCTATAGATCAAAGTCTTGTAAGTCATCTATCGGAAGAGATTGACAGCATGCCATGTAATCTTGATAATTCCTTTTTGACTACTCGTGGAATCAGTCTTAAAGCCTTGAATGAATCCTTGCGATATAATGAGCATCCATCCATGAAGACTTTTAATAAGGGATATGGAATTACTTGTACATCAAAACTAGATTCAATAGCGAATACTCCGGAAATGGATATCCTCAGATATTTACATACCGTATTCAATATTGAAGACTCCTACGATACTTCCGAAATAGATAAATCTGTCACAATACTAACCAAAGCCTTCAAAATCGCTAACTCTCAACAATTCTATAAGGCTCCTTCCGAAGAACTATGCGAATTATATCTAAGATTAGGCCGAGGTGATTGTTTTCTGAAGCAATATAATTCTGCAATCACTTGGTTTCTATTGTCCCTCTCAAACAGTCGCAAATTGGGAAACGGATCAAGATATAGCATTCAAACTCTTGGAGAAATTACAGATATCTATTTGGGACAAGAAGAGAAATACAAATCTTTAATATACGCGGATGAAATGTTAGAGGAACTGGTGAAATTAAATTCTATAAGCGGACTTGATGACACCTCTTTGACATATTTAGCCCGGTATGCCAATATTCTTGCCAATACCGGGTTTAACAGACTTTCAGAAGAATTTCACAGATTGATTATTAACAACGCACCTAAGCAATCCAATGCTTATAAATTAGCTTGCAACAATTATGCAACATATCTGATGCTCTCAGGTAGACAAGAGGAAGCATGTCAGTATTATTTCTTGATTAAGGATGCGTCTCCAACACCAATGTCTATTTCTAACCTCGCCATCGCTTATCTAATTTCTGATAAGAAAGAAGAAGCGGAAAGAACCTTTCAGGAATATTACGACAAGAATCTATCCATATTGAAGACTGTCCTCCGTAATTTCACTGAGGATAAATGGGAAGATTTTTGGAGAGAATATGGATATGAATTTTATATTGGTTCAAATTTTTTAGCTCATCAAATAAATTCTAACAGAAGTTTGATTGATGGATATAATGCAACAATACTTTCAAAGACTTTACCCTTAACCTTTAAAAAGAATTTACATAAGTTGTTGGCAACAGCTGATAATCCTGATATACAGATTGCCTACAAAGATTACATGCGAGCCAAAAATGAATTAGCCAGCAGTCCTGACAGCATAACCATTAAACAACAAAATATAGGGAAAATCACAGGACTTGAATCATCATTATTGGCCCACATTAATTTAAGAGATTCAATCGATTCTATATTTGGCAATTATAATACAATTTCAGCCGCACTAACCAAAGATGAGGTTGCCATAGAATTTTGTCAATATTTGGATATTTTAGCTCCTGCCGATTCTATTTTTTACAAATATGCTGCTTATATTATTAGCCCAGAGAATGATCATCCGACTTTTGTTGAAATTGGGGATGAAGTAGATATTTCTAATGTAATATATTATTCCCAGACAGATGAGCTTTCCATAAGCCAATTATACAATCATAGCAATATCGGGGATCTTATATGGAGCAAACTAATGCCTTACATTAAGGATAAGCAAATTGTTTATTTCTCTCCTGTCGGCGAACTTTCCATATTGAATCATAACTTATTGACTTGTGCTGGAACCAGGTTAATGGATCAATATGATTTGAGACGAATATCTTCAACCGGACTAATAGCTGATTATCCGAAAATAGATTCAAAAGATTATACATCAGCCGTTATATATGGGGATATCAACTATGACACTGAGTCAATAGCAACGACCG
Organism: uncultured Bacteroidales bacterium; assembly: GCA_900542185.1. Lineage (GTDB taxonomy): Bacteria > Bacteroidota > Bacteroidia > Bacteroidales > Muribaculaceae > Lepagella. The sequence goes on along the minus strand of UQMZ01000024.1, from coordinate 42,257 downwards.
AAACATTCAGACCTTCTCATAGTCATAAAGAGTCTATTCCTTTCACTCCTAAAGATAACAGATTCAGGGATGGTTGGGGATCATTTAGTCATACTAAATACGAAGCTGATTCCATTAGTCAAATAATGAATTATATGGGATGTCAAAATATGATGTATATTGGTTCTGACGCCAATGAGGATTCATTTAAAGCTTTAAACTACAATGCTCCCTCTATTATACATATAGCCACCCATGGATTTTCTTATTTCAAAAATAATGAAGAAGATAGTCGTAATAAAATAAAGGCTGTATCACCATATACGGCAGAAAGCATTCTGATGTCCTGGACCGGGTTACTATTCTCGGGAGCCAATAATGTCTGGAAAGGAAGACCAATCCCTAAAGGCTTTAATGACGGCATCTTGACAGCTTCTGAAATTTCATTGCTTCATTTAGATTCAGCCAAATTAGTGGTTTTGTCTGCGTGTAATACTGGATTAGGCACAAACGACACTTTCGGTATCACCACTGGCCTTCAGAAAGCTTTTAAATTGGCTGGAGTTGAATCAATTCTCATGAGCTTATGGAGAGTGCCGGATGAATCGACCGCATTATTGATGACTAATTTTTATGAGGCTTTATTAGGAGGACATGAGCGTCACGAGGCTCTTAAGATAGCCATGAAAAAGACTAAAGAAGCATTTCCCGATCCTTACTACTGGGGTGCGTTTGTAATTTTAGACTAATTTGAATTTTTCTTCACGTCAATTGTTAACCTTTATCCATAATCTGACATTAAGATCAAACAAACAACTAAAACACTTTTACATTATGAAAAATTTCGCATTCTCAACTTTCTCTTAAACAGCTTATAATCATATCATAAGCACAATCCATTGAAATATTTTTGCAGGTAAACAGCTTGACGCTTGGACATGTCGGGATTTTTATCTAACTTTGCCCGTGTCACAGCAATGTGACTTTAGTAAGATTAACTTCTCCGGAAGCGTTTCGCCAATGCTTGAGATAGAAAACGTAGGAAATTTTCTTTTGACGCAAGCAGAGCAAAACGGTTCCCATGCCATATATGCGTGGGCTGTTTTCCTGCACTTTTCGTCAATTGGTTTCCTACGACCATCTATCAAAAGTCGCGGTGTCAGCCCACGTTTCCTATATTAGTAATTGACCAGGAGGGCTGCCTGATCGTAATCTAAAAACTACAAAAATGCAGGAATCATTTATCGAACGGAATGCGTGGTTAATAATATTTGCCACCATTTTCTTGACATTGTTTACAAGCACGAATGGCATGAGTCAGGCTATTCCACAAATACGTATTCAAACATCTACTTATACTCCATCTACGTCTACTCCTATTCCATACACCCCACAAACTGCTGACCGCTCCATTCTTTATCGATCTATGGAAAAGATCGAAGCACGTAGACGAGAAGCTAATGAAGCATGTATGAATCTTGCAAAAGAATGTGAGCTGGCATCTGATAAGTTAGGATCTGCCCATCGTGCATGGATTCAGCACTATACAGACTCCGTTTGTGGCCGAGTCCGCAACCTGATTGAGATTGGCGATACAGGCACAGCTATTGAGGTCGCATATGAAACTATTAACGACCTACTTGTAAACCAAGGCATTCACTATCGAATAGATAGCTATTCTGATTATGAACGTCGCATAAATGAGATGCAACAAAATTACACTAATGGTTATGTATACCCCGAAACTTATAATATCTGGCTTAGCAAAAACCAATATAAATTTATTCCTAAATATAATTCCCAAGGTAGTATCGTAGGCTATAAGCCTTGTGTCGTGTCATATTTACATAAGGATATTAATTGGGATGAATTCAGACAGTATGTTAGATCAGAAGGCGTCGATAATGTCAATAAAATGTGGTATCTTTACTTCTTGGATTCTGAACACAAAGCCTCGTTACAACAATTTTATGATACAGCAGTCGCTAAACTGCGTATATACGAAAATAATTTAAAGGAACCTTCCTTGTCTCAGGAAGAACGATCCAAGATAGCATCCTCTGTTGAATTAATAAAAAATTTCTTATACGATTCAAATCATAAACCCTCCATGGAAATTATGATTGAAAACATCCGCAACTCCATGAAACAATAAAGACAAAATGAGCAAAGATTCTTGAATATTGATAATGTTTCCTCAACATTCATTGACACTTTAACCCATTCTGTATGAAAATTTTCATCTGCATATTAACAAATCTAATCGCCATCATACTACTGATGACTGGATGTGAAACCCGATATGATAATCAAGATGCTTCTGATTCAAGTCGAATCACAACAAGCATGTTTCTAAGTGATAAACATCGGTATGCTTATCAACACTTTAGTGGAGATGCGACATTATGTAAAAAAGTGGACGAGTTATGGAAAAAGTATTACCAAAATTTAGTCTCATCATCTGACTTATCTCAATATACTGTATATGAATGGACTATGAAGGACAGCCCACATGACCAGACAATGAAAGTTTTAAAGAAAAAATACATCCCTGAACTTCAAGCTGAAATAATCATTGCTTTACAGGATGACAGATTGATAATTAAGTCAGGACAGAAAAATGATAAATATGGAACATTTCTTACAATAATCCCTATAAAAAGCCAAAACGGCTGGAGTAATACTCAAGGGAACATATATATAAATATTTTTATTGAAGGCTTGTATGAGGCTGGCGTACCCGCTCTTTTTGAAAATAATTAAAGACCGCAAGGAATTAGTATTAAATTATGAACAGCGTAAGATATATTCTCATTGGCATTCTCATGCTCTGTCTTACATCCTGTAATCAAGGCAGGATTGACGAGCTTGAATACGAAGTGTCAAAGTTGGAAAAAGAAAATGAAGCTCTACAATCACACATCGAAGAACTTGAAAATGTGATAGCTATTTACGAGAGTTCCCAAGTTCAATACTCGGCTCAGGAAAACCAACGCAACTGGCATCAGCAAAATGCACGCCAGCATCTCCAAACGGCGGAATTTTGGCGCGAAAATGGTAATGAGTTCTTGTACGAAAGCAGTATGCGCAATGCTCAACAGGAACTTGACATGATACCCTAAATTAGTATCTACCATTTCTTGCCATACCTATAATCGTAATCTATAGGCTAGGATTATGTGTCCGGATTATCTCGTTTGCGAGATAGATGTCGCTGCGGCATATCAGGTCGGCGGTGCCGTCATCGATTATCTCAAACAGAGGTGATGAATAGAGCATATCCATCGCGGACTCAAGGGTGATGTGTTGCTTTTCTGCAATCAGCTCTATGATACGGGCATACTTCATGTCCCTTAATATGCGTGTGGCCTTATCCATGTGTATACTTTCTATGCTCAATGAATTTAAGACACCGGTCTATCGCCTCCTGAGTGATGAAGCATAACTGATTGTTCGGCATTTCGTATGCAAGATTCTGTAATGCCTGCTCTTTGTTGTACACTCCGGCCATATAAAGGTCTACAGTCTGAAACACTTTGTCGTTGGCTACTCCACCCTCTATGATATCGTATTGTTTATAAGCATCCTTATCTTTACGGCAGTTGCACACGAAATCAAGCCATGCTTCATCATAAGCCTCGAATGTCCTTATCCTCATATCGGGATCTGGAGTATACTCGAATATGTGCAGATATGCATCTTTCCCAGCACGTAGAAACCGGCTGGAATATTTATCCGCCTGTTCTATAAGTCGGGTCACATAGAAACCCTTCCCAAAGTCAAGAGCATCCCGCGAATGCCGGACATCCGGAGAATCGAAACACTGGTCGGAGGTATGATATACTAACATAAGGCATGGCCTTTCTTTTTCATCAATTCCATCACGTCTTCCGCCACGTATTCAAGGCTGTAGGTATGGAGCACATCGTATGCGGCAGCCAGATAATCTTTTATTATTCCGGCAGAGTGAAGTTTCCGGTATATGAACGAACATGACTTACCCGTCATCAGAGCCAACGCTCCGATGACACATGTCACATAGTCTATCTGATTTTTTGTCATAAATATTTCTTTATCCCGATTTACAACTTTTCCTTGCCGTTCCGGGTATAGTATTTATCTGCGGATCAGCCAGGAATCGATGGTGCGGGTGGTGGTGGAGATGTTGACGCCGACCTTCACTATGGGTTTGCCAAGGGCTCGGTATGGGCGGTCGTATTGCTTGTCCTCAATCTGCTGCAAGGCGACTTCCGGCGATTTGTCAAGCTTGAACTCGATTATGTAGATTGCTTTGGGGGTGTCCAGTATCATGTCGATGCGGCCGTCGGATGTAGCTCGTTCCACATCGGCATTAAGGCCAACCAGACGCGATATGATATAGATCAGATCCTGATAGTGTATCTCTGTGTCCGGATTGGTTCTATATGAATTCCCGGCTAAAAATGACTGCATCAAGGTCAGGAAGCCGTCGATATCTCCGCCCAGGATAGCATCCTGAAATTTGTCCGTCCATGTATCACGCCTATGGTCGGACATCCCCGTCCATAATCGTACAAGCCCGTCGAAAAACGCTTCCCTCACTTCCTGATTCGGATACCCCAGCACATATCTTTCGCCACTATTTGTCTTAACCTGCTGCTTGATCGTCAGATAGCCCGTATAATAGAACAATACCTCAAGATTATTGCCAAGCACATCTCCCGTCTCCAAAGTGCGGGGCGCAACCCGGATTCCTTCCAGATCTTCCAATGGAAAATCCCATTTATTCAACTCCTCGTACAATCGCGTCGGAGTGCCCGTAGCATACCAATAGCTACCGAGATTACTTACCTGCAAAGCGTTCAGTAGACTATAGGGATTGTAAACGTCATTCAGGTCACCTGCAAAATGATAGCCGTCATAATGTTTTTTCAGCTCCTGAACGGTTTCGTCATAGCTCCATCCGTTATACCGACCCATCTTCTCAATCCCTTCCTGGAAATTGTTCAACAATTCCTCGGTAGTGATTCCGCAGATACCGGAATATTCGGGATCCAACGAAATGTCACGAATGTTGTTCAGTCCGCTGAACACATTTATCTGCCCCAATTTGCCTACTCCTGTCAGAAATACGAACTTCAGATAGTCCGAGCAGCTCTTCATCACCCCGTAGAAGCCGCGCAGAATATTGCGATAAGCCTTTTCAAGCTCATGGTTATCCTGAGCGTCAATCACAGGTTTGTCATATTCGTCGATCAACACCACTACACCGAGGCCTGTTTTTTGATATGCCGATTCAATGATTCCTTGAAAACGACTGGGGACATCTCTTGAATCATACTTGCATCCATATTCTGACTGCCAGTTATCGAGATGATTATTCAGTTTGGCATACAGAGCTTCCGGATTGTCATAGATTCCGCCGTTCAAATCCAGATGCAGCACCGCATGACGTCCCCACTCCTCCGGCTGCAGGCTGTCAATAGCCAGACCTTTGAACAGTTCGCGGTTCCCAATAAAATACTGTTCCATCGTGGTGACAAGCAGACTTTTGCCGAACCTACGCGGACGGCTCAGAAAATAATACTTATTTTCGTTAACGAGCTTATGGATGTACATGGTCTTGTCCACGTACACGTATCCGGTACGTCGAATCTCCCGGAAACTTTGCTCACCGATCGGATATCTTACTGTCTGTGCCATCTGTTTAACTCTTTATCTTGCAAATATAACACTTTTTTTCAGATAAGGGATAATCCGGTTAAAAACGTGATGACCGAAACCAATCCGGCCATCATTAATATTATATTCCTTCGTTATTTGCAATGGACGCGTTCGGGGTGCCATTTATCCATCGGGGCATGGTCGGTGAGAGGATAGCCGACGGGAATAAGGTTGAAGGGAACGAATGCGTCTGGCAAATCTAAAATCGCCTTTACCGATGCCATGCGGTCCTGGTGCGGATACAGACATGTCCACACCCCTCCCAGACCTATGGCGTGCGCCGCCAACAGAAGATTCTCGGAAGCGGCCGACAGGTCCTGTTCCCAAAGCACTCCGTCCACACCTTCCAGAAAACGGTCTTTGTTGCCGCATATCACAATGGCCACGGGGGCCTCGGCCGCCATCTTGGCGTATGGCAACGCATCCGCCAGGCGCTTTAATGTCGAGGGGTCGTCAACCACCATGAATTCCCAAGGCTGTCTGTTCACGCCGCTGGGCGCGCTCATTGCGGCATGCAGCAGGGCCGATACCTGCTCGTCGTCCACAGGACGCTCGGCATAGCGACGCACACTGACGCGCCGCAGTATGTTCATATACGCGTCATTCTCCCGGAATCTTTCCGGTATGTCATTTGTAATTTTCATTGTCCTATACGTCTTTATCCATCTGACTTTAAAACGTGCTGCGGCTTAATTATGTTTTCTGTAAATAAATAATACGCGATGAACCGGTGTTCGGTTCATCGCGTATCTGTGCGCGGCTTGGGACAGCCTACGCTACTACTGTTTCTTCTGTCAAAAAATGTCAGCGCTGGGCCAGCTGGCCGAGTGGGTCGAGGTGTCCGCGCACGCGCTTCAGGCGCAGCAAGGCCTCGAGATAATAGTAGTCGGCATAGATTATCGAAGCGTCGATTTCCGAGCCGGCGGGCTTATGGCCGGTGGAATGGTCCAGGAACGAGGGACGCTTCTCGCGGCTCTGATACTTGTCGGAGCTAAGTGACGTCAACATCTTCTGCGCGGCTTTGTAATAACGCTCCTGGTTCGCCTTGTCGCAGTATCCCTGCAGCTCCAGCAGCGCGGAGGCCACCACCGCGGCCGCCGATGCGTCGCGAGGCGCCTTCTTCCCGGCCGGATCGTCGAAGTCCCAATAGGGCACATAGTCCTTGGGCAGACGGTTCAGATACACGTCCGTCACCTTGCACGCGAAGTCCAGGAACTTCGGGTCACGCGTCTCACGGTATACCACGGTATATCCGTATATTGCCCAGGCCTGACCGCGTGCCCACAGCGAATCGTCGGCATATCCCTGGTGCGTCATTCCCTTCAGGAACTCGCCGGTCTTCGGGTCGTAAACAGCCACATGATAGCAGGTATTGTCTGGACGGAAATGATGCTTCATCGTGGTTTCGGCATGTTTCACGGCAATGTCGTACAGACGGTGGTCGCCGCCGTTCTTCGCGGCCCAGAACAGCATCTCCAGATTGATCATGTTATCCATGATGGTGTTGTGGCCGCCAAGCATCTCCACGTTGCGCGGCCATGACAGGATTGTGCCTACGTTCGGATTGTAGAGCGTGGCCAGCGAATCGGCCGTGTCGAGTATCACCTGCCTGTAACGCGGATTGTGCGTCAGCCGGTAGCCGTTGCCATAGCTGCAGAACACCAGGAAGCCCAGGTCATGGTCAAACGCCGGACGCTGCGACAGGAACTCCAGTGTCTCCGTATATTTCTCGGCATACTCACGCAACTTCAGGTCGTTCGACGACTCATACGCATACCACAGCACGCCCGGCCAGAAACCGTTGCACCACTCCTCCGGCGAATTCTTGCGCAACGTCCACACCGAATCGTCGGCCGCGATGTTGCGCGGCATCAGCGTATAGTCCGTATTGTCGCCCGTCACCTGACGCAACGTGCGCCACGTCTGGTTCTGACAGTATGCTATCTCCTTGTTCTCGTCCAGTTTTGCCGCCGACACCCCTACGCACGATGTCAGCAATATCGCACCTGTTATTATTTTTAAGGCCCGCATAGTATTCCAATATCTATTATCTAATATCTATTCACTAATCACTAACCACTAATTCGTCTTCCACCACATCAATCCATCCCCGTTCGGTCACTCCTCCCGGTGTCACGCTGTAGTAACCCAACTTCGCCCCTATCCATTTGCCCACGCGCGCCGTAAACCGGCCTGCGTCTTTAAACTTGCGGCCGTCGGTGCTGTAACTCAGCATGCAGTTGCCGTCGCGCTTCACCGTGACGCGCAGCCACACATCGCACTCTAAGTTGGGCATCAGTCCGGCGGCATACACACGCGTCGGCTTCAGCTCCGTAATGTCTTTCACCATCTCCTTGCCGCCGTTGTCGGCATCATGGTTCACGGCATACTGCAGCACGAACGCATCGCCTTTCTTCAGCAGTCCTAAGCGCGCATAGTCACGGCCCATCACCACTATACCCGATGTGGCACCCTCCGACAGCGATTTGGCCGATACCCTTACGCGCGACGTCACCGTAAATTCTTCGGCAGGGAATTTCTGCAACCACAGATTCGGCACGTCCCACAGATTTATGTCCACGGCTTCCGTGCGGTGGCCGTACACGCGCATCATTCCCTCAGGCAACGGAAAACCGTACTCCGGTTTGTAGTCGGCATGCCATTGGAACAGTGCCGAGGCATCCGTGGAATGCTGCAACGGCAGCGCGCCCTGTATCACGCTTCCCACAGGCTTGGTCCACCGGCGCACCGGGTCGCCGCAGCCGTCTCCGTCCGTGTCGTTGCCGATAACCGGCCAGTCCTCGCGCCATACCATCGGGTTGAGATGTATCACTCGTCCGTACAGATCCTTGTCCTGAAAATGCAGGAACCAGTCCTTGCCTTCCGAGTCGGTCACCCACGCGCCCTGGTGAGGGCCGTTGATGTCGCTCTTGCCCTGCGCCATCACTATCTTGGCCTCGTACGGGCCTTCGATGTTACGGCTGCGCATCACCAGCTGCCAGCCCGTGGCCACACCGCCGGCGGGCGCGAACATATAGTACCAGTCGCCCTTGCGGTAGAATTTCGGTCCCTCCACGGTATGGTTCACGCCGTCGTTGCCGTCGTATATTATCCGGGGCGTACCCACGGCTTTCTTGCCGTCGGGCGTCAGCTCCCACAGCGTGATGACGCTGTTGAAACCGCAGCGCGACGCCGCCCAGCCGTTGGCGAGGTACACCTTGCCGTCCTTGGCCCAAAGCGGCGACGGGTCTATCAGCCCCTTGCCGGGAATGACCAGCGTCGGTTCACTCCACGCGCCTTCGGGGTTGTCGGTGCTGACCATGTACACGCCGAAATCCGGGTCGCCCCAGTATATGTAGTATCTGCCGTCATGCTCGCGGATGCAGGGCGCCCATACGCCCTTGCCGTGACGCGGCGCGGCTAGATAATAGTCAACGGGCGGCACGTCGGGCAGCGCGTAGTTCACGATGGCCCAGTTCACCAGGTCGTGCGACTTGAGGATAGGGAGCCCCGGCGCCGACTGGAAACTCGACGCGGTCATGTAGAACGTCTTGCCGTCGGGCGACGCCACCACATCGGGGTCCGAATAATCGGCATGGATTATCGGGTTGACATATTCCCTGCCCTTCAGGTTGGCGGGATTCGACACCATCTGCGGGGTCATCGCCCCGGCTCCGGCCGCAAACATTATCCCTATTATTCCTATTATCGCAATTTTTTTCATGCTCACTGATTTGCTTTAAAGTCTCAAGGTCATTAAAGTCCTTAAGGTCATTAAAGTCCTTAAAGACCTTATGATTTTCACTTAATCGGAACGATTCGCATGGCCACTCCGCCGCGTCCCGGCACGTCGAACTTCAGCTTGTCCTTCGACGTCACCTTACGTGTGCTCATAGCCACCTTGGTGGCGGTCTTAACCTTGTCGTCGCCGTCGGTGTATATCTCGGCCATGTACTTGCGGCCCGGTTCAAGGAACGACAGATCTATAGTCTCCTTCGCGCCGTCGTTGTTAACCATCGCGGCCACCCACCAGATGTCGCCCTTGCGGCGCGCCATCACTATGTCGCGGCCGGGGAAGCCACCTAACACCTTCGTGTCGTCGAACGTGGTCTCCAGGTCCTCGAACCATTTGATCTCAGGCTCGCCCTTGTACATCCGGGGATTGTCGTACCAGAATATGGTCTGCATCGGGCTGTAGAACACCAGTGACGCCGCAAGCTGATGGGCGTGGCTGTTCTTCAGCCTCTTGTCGTAGTAGCATATCGTATAGTCGGCGGCTCCGTTTATCATGCGTGTGAATGGTAATGTTACGTTGTGGGTTGCGTCGGGAAACTCCTCGTTTCCGCAAATTCCCTCCTGTGTCACGAGGTTGGGGAAGGTACGCGAGAAACCGGAGGGACGGAACTCGTCGTGGATGTTCATCATCAGTTTGTTGTCGGCGGCCTCGCGCACCAGGTCGTGCAGCCATGTGGCCCAGCGGTGCGAGGCATACTGCACGAAACCGCTCTTGACGCCCTTCACGCCCCAGCCGGCCACTACGGGCAGCAGCTCCTTGTGCTGCTTCTGCAACGCGTGCTGGTTGATGTACAGCCAGATTCCCACGCCATGTTCCCGGCCGTATTCCACCACCTTCTTCATGTCTATCTGCGGTATCACCTTGGTGGCGTCGCCGTCGTGAGAGGTGCACGGCTCGTACCATTTCCAGTCGTACAGCATGTAGGGTATGTTGTGGGCGGCACAGAAGTCTATCACCTCCATCGCGGCCTCGGTGGTCAGCTTGACGCAGCGCATTATCTTGCCGGGCTTCACCCAGTCGAAGTCGCTCTCGGCCCCGGGGTTCAGGTTCAGCACTATATCGTTGTTTTCCAGCAGTTGGCCGGGTGTGTCGGCGGTCATTATTATCTTCCAGGGGGTGGCGGCGTATGTCACCACGTCCACGGGCGAATACATCACCGACTGCAGCGTGCCGGGCTTCCCTTCGCGGGCCACGAACTTGGTAAGGCACCAGTCGTCGACATCGGCGTCAGCCACAGCCACCCATTTGCCGTCGGGCAGTTCCAGGGTCAGGGCGCGCTCCACGGGATGCTTTATCTCGTCGATGCCTGTCCGGTCGAACTTGGCCTGCGCCCACTGCTCGCTCCATGCCATCGTGCCGGAGGGGAAGGTGTAGTCGGTCAGGTCAGCCGTCACCTTGTGGAAGATTGCGTCGGGATGTTCGGGAAAGAAATAGCGGAAGGCTATACCCTCGTCGTATGCGCGCACCTCCACGTTGAGGCGGTATTTGCTCTTGTCATGACGCGACATATACATCGTGGCCGAGTTGTAACGGTCGCGCACCGTGGAGCGTTCGCCGTACTGCGGTTGCCATGTTTTGTCCACCGGCTGATGCACGCGCACCGAGTCGACGGTCAGCAGGTCCATCCAGCACTCGGGCTGCTGCAGGTCGCGCTTGCCGAGGGCCATCTCCCACACGCGGTTGTCCAGGTCCAGGCCAGCGCGTGACGGAAGGATCACGTCGGCGCCGTTCATCCTGACCTGATAAGTCAGTTCCCGGCCCGGCTTGGAGAATGTCACTTCGTTAACGCCGTCGGGCGACGTCAGCTTCAGCACCGTAGCTTCGTCGGCTGCCTGCGCCATGCCGCACACCAGCAGCATAGCCATAGATGTTATTATCGTTGTCTTCATGTCAGGTTCTTTTCTGCCTATAGTACGGTTTTACGAGCATATTCACTTAACAAGGTTCCAGTACACGCAGTAACGCATACGGTTGGCGTCGTACAGCGGCAGCAGGTCATGTCCCTGCGCCGAGCGGAAGCGCAGTCCTTTGCCCGCACGCGTCACGCTCTTGGCGGGGTTCTTCGCATCCACTTTCAGCGTGGTGGGCAGGTCCTGAGGCACCTTGTAGTCGTATGTGTAATAGTCGTTTCGCACGGTCGGGTCGGAGAACGGCGCGGGGGCGGTCATTCCCTCCGTGCCCATATCGCCCACCAACAGCACGGGGCCGTACATTACAGCGCCGCGCGCGGCGTCATCGGGCGTGGTCTCCACACGCAGCGACATGGGATAGCGGGCCTCAATCACGTCGCCGGGCTTCCATTGCCGCCTGAGGCTGATGTATGACGACGGTTTGCCGCTCACCTTCACCTTCTTGCCGTTCACCTTGATCTCGGGCTTGCCGCTCCATTCGGGATAACGCAGTGAGATGGTCATGGCTTCGGCCGGGGCGGCGTCGATGGTGAATTTCGTAGTCTCCTCGTCGGGAAACTCTGTGCGCTGCGTCAGCTTCAACCCCTTCTCCTTCCAGTCGAGCGCGGAGGGAATGAACAGGTTCACCAACAGCTCATTGTCGTTGTGATAATATATGGCCTCAGCATATTTGGAATGGCTTTCGAAGCCGCTGCCCACGCAGCACCAGAAGGATTGTTCGGGAGTGCTGTACACTTTGTACGCACCGCTTAGCAGCGGTAGGAAGTAGCATACCATACCGCTTTCGGGGTCCTGCTGCGCTAAGATGTGGTTGTACAGGGCACGCTCGTAGTAGTCTGCCACGCGGGGAGACGCCTCCTCGCAGAACAGGTGGCGCGACAGCTTCAGCATATTGTACGTGCAGCAGGTCTCGCCTGTGTAGCCGTTGATGAATTTCGACATCTTCTTCGGGTCGAAATAATGCTCCTTCTGGCTCAGCGAACCGTTGACGTAGCAGTGCCTGTCGGTCATCTCGTTCCAGAACAGATGTGCTATGTCGCGGCTGCGCTGCGATCCGCTCAGCTCGTAGTTGCGTGCCTCGGCTATCACCTTCGGGATGAAGGTATTGGTGTGCTTCGTACCGAAATCGGTGTTGCCCTCGGCCAAGGGGTCTATCACGTCGTTGTGGTAGAAATATTCGGCCATCTCGCGGTATTTCGGGTCGGCGGTGATGGCGTAGAGGTTGTAGAATGCCTCGTTGATGCCGCCGAACTCGTTGCGCAGCATCTTGCGTCGCGTCTCCTCGCTCTGGCCATGCAGTTTGTTGTAAGCCCAGTCACCCATCTTCACGGCCACCTCCAGCGCCTGCTTGTTGTCGGCATAAAGGTACTGATCAATCAGTCCCGACATTATCTTATGCAGCGTGTACCACGGTGCCCACACTCCCTCGCCGCGCAGATTGCGGTTTATCAGTTCCTCTGGAAAGGCGCTGACATAACCGCTGCCGAGAACATCCTGCACCTTGCCCAACACCTTGACGATGCTGTCCCCTTTCAGTTTGAACAGCGGGTCGCCGGTAGCGGCGTACATCATGCCGTAGGCCGACATCAGATGGCCGGTGGTGTGGCCGCGCAGATCGCAGTCCAGCGATTCCCAGCCGCCATATTTCTTAAGGGATTCATAGCCACCCTCGAGGCCTGCGAAAATGCCGGCATTGTTCTTAAAGCTGTGGGTCAGCCGGTTGATGCTTATATTGGCCATCCATGCCGAGTCGCGGCGCAGATTGTCGTGAACGCGGCCCGGCAGCAGGCGCACGTCCTTCAGGTCGAACGCCCTGACTTTGGCCGGAGCCGTATCGGCCACTTTCAGTTTGCCGCTATGCTGGCCCGGATACATCGACTGGGCGCAGACGCCGCCGGCCATCGCGCCCGCTATTACGAATGCCACTAATGGCCTGAGAGAAATCTTCATGAATGTCATCGAGTTTATAGGATGAGATTTAGTCGAGTTTATCGCTGTGCTTATAGCTGTACTAATAGCTGTGCTTATAGCTGTGTTCATAGCTATTACGCTTATAGTACGTTCCACCCCTCCCATTCACCCAACGCATCCGACATAGGCCTCAACCAGTAGCGCGGGCTGTCCCCAGCCGCGCATTAACTCGGTCAGAATGCCGATTGAAAATTTATAATATGGCTTTTTGTCATTTTCCATGCGCGGCTGGGGACAGCCCGCGCTACTACTGCTGACGACAAGGGGCCGTGCCGGTCGGCACAGCCCCTCGGATATGTTCATGATGTCGTGTTACATCGTGTTATGCGGCGTTAGGCCGTATTATTTCACCATAACCTTTGTCACGTTCTTGCCCTGACGGCGAACATAGACACCGGGAGTCATGCTGTCGGCCTTCACCTGAACGCCATTCAGATTGAAGTACTCCACCGGCGCATTCCCGTCAGCCTCGATACCGGCGATACCGGTTCCGGTCTTCTCCTGAGCAATCAACTTGTTTTCTGTAGCATGGGCAGCCAGTGCCAGGCTCTCATGATTCAAGTTGAACTTCGTTGGATCATTAGTCCCCAATACTACATCTGTGTTTTTGTTACGGTTGCCGGCAAAATACAGTTTAATTGCATTGGGTGCAGGTATCACTTCATCTGCCAAAGCATTAACCTCGCCTGCAATAGCGAAATTTTCACCAACCGAGAATGAATAATCATTTTCAATTGTTATTGCTCCATTAGTCGTACCGTCGATAGTCGAATTACTTGCTCCAAAGAATATTTCACTTTGAGGCACAGTGCAGTTTTCGAATTTTACATTCTTCAATGTAAACCAACCGCCATTTATACCAGCCACTGCTCCTTGATTGTGTGAAGTATTAAAGTCCTTTATCACACAATCTTCAACAATCACACCTCCGGCATTTGCTTCCAAAAACTTGGATTCAGAAGCATTTTCATTAGTCCAAACAAAGTTTAGATTCTTCAAAGTGGCCACTTCTCCTGACGTTGCAAGGAAGGCGGCATGCCTAGTCTCTCTGAAATTCACATTGACGCCGTCTTCTCCTTGAATAATAATCTTCTTATTAAGGCCGATACGATCAGTCACAGTTACATCCCCCGTTACATTGATTACATCCTCAGGCTGCGCTGCATCAACAGCGCTTATAAGAGTGTCATAACCTGTTTCTCCGATAAATACCACCGGCTTTATTGCGGTTACAATATTTTCTCCACTGACCTTCAATATGAAACCTTCACTTTGCAGTTCAAATTTACTTACATCTGTACAGTTTTTTACAATTGTTTTCCCAGCTGCACGATTTTCAGGCACTATAACCTTAATGGGGGCGGCAGGATTCATAGAGCCCTCAACAGTAACGTATCTGTCTGTACCTTCTACATTGAGAGAGCCGTTGGTTGTGCCACTAATCGTCAGATTATTTCCACCGACGCGTATCTCTCCAAGGCCTGCGGTCAATTCGCTATTTTCGAACACAACATTGGTCAGTTTGCCTGTCCCTCCTGATACTAAGATGACATCCTGAGTTTTATTGTGTTTAAAATTGCTGATTTTGCAATTCTCCATATTGAGAACTCCTTTAGATGCTTCAATCAGTCGTCTATCGGATGCATCCTTCTCCACATAGTCCAAATGCAGGTTTTTAAGAGTGACTGTACGAGGATTAGAATTATTTAGCGTAATAGCCCTTTTATTCTTGAGATAGCATGAAATGGTCACTCCCTGCTCTGCTTGAATTGTTATATTGGAAACAGTAGGGGTCCAGGCATTTTTCCATTCAGTATTGCCTGTGATGTTGATTGTTTCGCCATCTTTTACCGCAGTTAAGGCCGCGTCAAGCGTCTCATACCCCGTATCGCCAATGAACACCACATTCTCGGCTGATGCGGCTGCGCCGCCGACAAGCAGGGCGACAAGTAGCGTAAAGATTTTTTTCATGGGTTGTTAAGTTTGGTTTGTATTGTTGGTTTGTTGTTTGTTGGTTTGTTGTTTGATTCGTAATCAGTGGTTGAGTTTGTAAATAGCTTCTCACTGTTTACATTCTTTTATACGGTCCACTTTCCACACACACTCAATCACCATTCAAAAAAATCTGCACAGCCTCTTTTGCAAAAGGACCCTAAAGACCTTAAAGTCCTTAAAGACCTTAAAGTCCCTAAAGTCCTTAAAGACCTTAAAGACCCTAATGACCTTAAAGTCCTTAAAGTCCCTAAAGTCCTTAAGGCCATCATTCCTCCCGGAGTGTCAGTAGCCGCGCTTCTTTCGGCGCAGATCATTCATTCGTTCCGAAAAACCACCATTGTTAACAAAGTCTTTTGACAATCTGTCCAACTGTTTGAAAAGAAGATAATCAGCCTGATTCAGCAGTATTATAGCCATGTTGGCTATTGTCTCGGGTGGCCGTGTCTCAATAAGCTGCATAAAGTACGCGGCATCATTATGCTCTTTGCCGAGCCGCCGCATTGCCTCATATTCAATGCTTCCCTTACTCCATTGCGCTTTGCCCCTTGATTTCAGATAATCCTCATAGTCTTCAAGCAATTCTTTCAGACTCGCTTTAGCCACATTTATCAGTTTTATTTCCGTTTTCGATGAAGTAGAGGCAGCGGCACATCCCTCAACAATATTCTGTTTGCCACTTCTGGCGGCCTGGATCATCTGGTCGACGGTCCTGTCGCCGCGGGACAGGAACTTGTTACAGAAATAATATGTAATTTGATAAATAACGTCACACTTCTGATAACTCAGCAATTTCTTGAAGTTGCCGATATTCGGAATCAGTTCATTCATAAGCCTCCCGATGTCTACATTTCACCTCCACGCAGCCTCAAACTGCCATATCTCACTCACTGGCAAAAATATAAATAATTTGGCATTACCGCAAACATTTCAACAGAAATTATAGCATTAAGGTCCTTAAAGACCTTAAAGTCCTTAAAGACCCTAAGGACCCTAAGGACCCTAAGGACCCTAAAGACCCTAAAGACCTTAAAGACCCTAAGGACCCTAATGTCCCTAAAGACCTTAAGGACCTTACAGTCCTTTCTAAACAGTGGGGCCGCCCGCAAATCATATCTGTCCGTTCGATTACTTCACCAGCACCTTGACGGCGCTGCTGCCATGATACCATTCCTTTATTCAACAGGCGTCAATATCGCTGCGAAACCTCCTCCTTGCGCCATATTGATACTGATTTTTTCTCCGGAAGATATCTTCAATGTCTTTTTAGCCACTCTCTCCGGATGACCCGAAGCGTTTTTGCCATCTGTCCAGCAGGTGACGTCATAACGTCCCGACGGCAGAAAAGAAGTGTCCACATCCACTTTCCTGCTTTGCTCGTTGGTCATGGCGCCGAGATACCATCTGTCGCCGGCCTGACGGGAAATCACGACATATTCTCCCGGATATCCGGCAATGAAGCGGGTGTCGTCCCATGTGGTGGGGAACGATGTCAGGAACTCGGAGCCCGTCTTACCCAATACATTGTCCGGATGGTCGCAAAACACTGTGTAGGGACTCTCATATATCACGAATTTCGCAAGTTCCGCACATCTGCTGTTCA
This sequence comes from uncultured Bacteroidales bacterium, assembly GCA_900542185.1. Lineage (GTDB taxonomy): Bacteria > Bacteroidota > Bacteroidia > Bacteroidales > Muribaculaceae > Lepagella. The sequence continues at coordinate 25,303 of UQMZ01000024.1, read as the reverse complement.
TTACCAACGTAGGCGACTGCCTTTTGAATTCCGAAGGAGTGACATTAAGGAATCCTCCCGGCGTATAGTCCATGGCGCCGGCCAGCATTCTTGTGAACGGCAGCGTCACATTATGACGCGGCACTATGCGGTTTGAGAATTTGGAATATTCCTCGCCAAGCACACCCTCACGTGTCAGAAGATTCGGATACGTACGTTCCAGGCCATCCGGTTTATAGGCACCATGAAAATCCACCATCAGGTTGTTGTCGGCTGCTTCTTTGACTATCCGTCTGTACCAGTTCACCATTTCCTGATCGTCGCGGTCCATGAAATCAATCTTTACTCCGGCTATGCCCCAGTCTCTATATAGCGGGAAGGCTGTCTTATAGGCGTCGTTGCGGTTCACATCCGAACAATACAGCCACAACCAGCATTTCACGCCTTTTGACCCGGCATATTCTATGATTGCCGGCATATCCAGTTGAGGAGCCGGTGTCGTGATATCTGCATCAGGGCGATTGTATTTGCCATACCATTGCCAGTCTATGAGCATATAGGGCCAACCCTGGGCTGCCGCGAAGTCTATATACTGCTTTATTACGTCCATTTCCATTTTAACCTCGCCGCTCCACCAATGGTCCCATGCCGACATGCCCGGTTTTATCCAGGATGTATCCTGTATGGCACACGGTGGATTGAGTGTGGTTATGATCTCCGATTCTATAAATTTACCGGGATTATCCCCTACAAGAATCACTCTCCACGGCGTTGAAGTCTTCTCGTGGAACAGAGCCTTTACTCCATCCTCATTTTCGCCGGGCAACGGCGACAGTCTGGTTGCTACCGTCATTTGCCCGGAATCGACCGTGTCATTGCCTCTACCTATGTAGAATCCGGGATAATCATGAATGTAAGCCTCTGATACCGCTATATATCCCTTATCTCCCACTTCCACCAGAAACGGGAGTCCGCACACCGTATCCGCTGGCATATCCCCAATCGGTGCGGGGATGAATTCAGATTCCTGCGAGGATGTATAATTCCTCTTGTACTTCGCCATCCAGGCCTTGGAGGATACAGGCAGTGTAAAGCCTGTCAATTCACGTGTAATCTTGCGGTTGCCGGGCCTGTTTCCTCCGTAAAGGGTGTATCTGAACGCCACACCGTCATTGAACACCCTCACGGTGAAATCCATTCTTCGGCGATCTCCCGATTTCTCGCGCAATTCCATAGTCTGTTCATTCCATGTCTGAGACACTTTGGCATGACGGTTTTTCACCACCGGCTCCCAGTTCTCGCTTTTGCTCTCTGTTACGGGATGGTTCACTATTGCAAAACCGCCATTCATCGGTTTCTCATTCCTGAATTCAAAACCGAGTGGCGAGTTTCCCACTATCTCATTCCCTTTATACGAAATCGTGTAGCTGAGTATGTCGGCATTGTCGACCGTAATGCTCACATTCCCGTCCGGAGATGTGGTTTGAAAAGACTGTGCCACTGACGCGCAGGGGGCTGCGAGCATCGACATGGCCGTGACAATTATTGATATTCGCATCATCTTACTATATTATTGTTCGTCAGGAATCATACTTCACTTGTCATTGAACAGGAACTGTCCGAAACCGAAATGTTCGTAGTAATATGTCTCCGGATTCAGTTTCTGTTCCAGCAGCTCCCCTGTCTCCGGCATAGACAGTCCCTTCCTGTTCACATAATGGTTGTAAGGCATATACCATACCGGACGCAGCTTGCCTCTTTCCTTATCGGATATGACGGTCCAGTTACAGTACTTGCCTGTCAGGTCTGTCCATGTCTCGAACGGCACTTCATAACCGTTATTATATCTGGCCGTATACTCCAGGCCCCTCATCAGGCGGTTGTTGTCCACCTTGTAAAGGTCCATCCCCTGCTTGTAGGCCAGCTCGCATGTCACGGCAAGACATGAAAGGCCCAACTGTGTATGGGCCTGATCCCGGCCGCTTTCCTGACATTGGCCCGTCTTGTTCGATATATAATTGCGGAGCGTGCCGTTGTCCTTGCCGGTAAGGAAGAAATTCAATGCCGCACGGTATGCCGACTGATTGTCCAGGAATATTCCTATCGCAGCCTTCGACATACACACCGACGCTCCCCAGTTGCCGTTGGAATAGGCCGGCGTGTACATGAAGTTATTGAGCACAGGCAGGAAAATATTCTCGAACATATTCTTTATCGCCTTGATTTCCTCATTGGTGAATCCCTGTGCGTACGTATGCGTCATCACCTCGGCGGCATACACGAATTTTACGCCCATGATGCCGGCAAGAAGCACGTCATCGTTTATAGTGGTGACTTTCCGCGCGTACGCCTTCAGTATCTCGGCAGCCTTTACGGCGTGCGATTCATCGCCGGTCACTGTCCACATTACCGCATTCTGGAACGAGGCATTGAAGTCGGACTCGTATTTGCCCTGAATCGATGGCTTCCCGTCTGCCGAACCACGGTACAGCGACTCGAATGGCCCCTGCAGTGTGTAGTCCGCCTTCGAATGAGAGTCGGCCGCAAACTGCTCATAGCATTTATATCCGGGATGTGAGGGATCGTTCGCTATCTCCTTCAGGTGGTTCAGGTCAGCCTGAGTATGCAGGATGCCGGGGTGCTCGAATCTCAGAGGCACCGTTATCTCCACATTGTCAATGGTCTCCTCTCCTCCATCGGGATCCACGGTTTCTTTTTCCGCAGGCTCGTCGCCGCAGGACATCATCATCAACGCCGTCATGACGCCGGCAATCATTCTTAAAAATTTCATGGCATTTTGAGTGTTTGCTCTACACTTAATGCGGATATAAAGCCTGATCCACTCAACAACAACAACAGAGGCCGTGCCGGTGGGCACAGCCTCTGTATGCTATATATCGGGCGGCATGGACGCCACCCCGCGGTCCGTTCGATTACTTCACCAGCACCTTGACGGCGGTGTTGCCCTGACGACGTACGTAGACGCCGGGCGTCATGTTGTCGGCGCTGACCTGCATTCCGTTCAGGTTGTAGTACTCCACGGGTGCGTTCTCGTCGGCGGCGATGCCGGCTATGCCCGATCCGCCCTGATACTCGCCGGCAACTAAGTTGCCGTCCTTGGCCTCGAGGCTGAATGCCGTGCCCTGCAGCTCGAACTTAGTCGCATCCTCGGTGCCGGCCACAATCACCGAACCCATAGTACGGTTCTCGTCCACAAACAGCTTCACAGCCTTGGCTGGTGCGAACTCGGCGCCTGCCGTCACGTTGTAATCTTTCTCCAGGAAGATAGACAGGTCGGTCGTGCCGTTGATGGCAGAGCCGTTGCCGCCTAAGAAAAGTTCGCCGCGACCCTCGGATACGGTACAGTTATCTGTTGTAACGTTGTTCAGCGTGATGTTGCCGTTGTTCTTCACAGAGATTATGCCCTGTTTGTTAGTGCCGTTAAAATCATTGATCTCGCAGTTCTCCATCGTCAGTTTCGAACCCGGAGAGCTTACCTCGATTAATGTAGCGGTCGACTCATCCTGCTCCGTATAGGTCATCTTCAGGTTCTTCAGCGTAGCGCTGTTGTTGACCAGGAACGCCAGCTTATTCTTCACCAGGCAGGAGATGGTCACGCCATCCTTGGCGGTGAGAGTCAAGCTGTTCACATCCTTGAAGTTAACCGTATTGCTGAGGGTTATATCCTCGTTGATGGTGATGATGTCGCCGTCCTTGGCGGCTGCCAGGGCGTCGGTAAGGTTGGCGAAGCCAAGCTGACCGATGGTCACGGCACCCTCGCCGGCGGCATATTCGCCGGTCACGATATTGCCGTCCTGTGCCTTGAGGCTATACTTGTCGCTCATCAGGTTGAACTTGGCCACATCCTCGGTGCCGGTCACCAGGATGCTGCCCAACGTGCGGTTGTCGTCGATGAAAAGGCGGCAGGGGCTGGAGGGGTTGAAAGTCTCCCCGGCGGCCACGCTCAGGTTCTTCTCGATGAAGATGGAGGCGTTAGTGCTTCCGTCGACGGTCGACCCGGTGTTGCCGATAAACACCTCGCCGCGCCCCTCGGGCAGAACGTTGTTGGAGAATGTCACATTGGTCAGCACGGCGGTGCCGCTGCTCTTGATGCTGATCATGCCCTGGTTGTTGGTGCCGTTGAAGTTGCTCATGGAGCAGTTCTCCATGTTCAGCTTGCCGCTGCCCGAGCTGGCTTCGATCAGAGGCTGGTTTGACGCATCGTCATTGTACACTAACGTCAGATTCTTCAGTGTGGTCGGCTTCTTGACCAGAAACGCCAGTTTGTTCTTGGTGCGACATGTTATGGTCACGCCTTCCACGGCCTGCAGTGTCACGTTGTCCATCTTGTCAAAGTTCACACGGTTACTGATGGTCACATCAGACCTTACCTCGATCACGTCTCCCTCGGCTGCTGCATCGGCAGCTGCGTTGATAGACTCATACTCGGTGGTGCCGATAAACACCTGTGCCGACGAGACGGCGCTTCCGGCCAGCAACGCGGCGATAAGAGTAAACACTTTCTTCATAAATTGTATAGTATTAGTTAATAGTCAGTATCAAGTCCATGGTCTCCCCGGAGTCAAAAAGCAATCCGGAGCAGTAAACAACTCATGCTTACTGCTCCGAATACGTTTGAAATTTCGTTAACGCTTAATGCTTTCCTCAGTTTTTCAAACTTATCTTCATCATTCCGTCCTGACGCTGCGGATTGACGCTGCTGCCGTTCACCTTCAGGGCGGGCAGCGAGCTACGGTACTTCATGTTGACGCGCGGCTGTCCGTTGACCCACAGGTTCATGCACTTTCCTTCAGGCTCGGCTATCACGTTCAGCTTGGCCAGCGACGAGAATATCACCTCGTTGCCACGGCGCAGCGAACTGCCGTGGTTGATGAACACCTCATCGGGCTTCGTGGGGTCGCCGCCCTCCTTGTATGTCACCGCAAGCATATAGGCGTCGGTGGTCCATCCGTCGGCATCGATCCACGAATTGAGATGCATCAGCCGTCCGTCGGCCAGCTGATTGATGTACAGGTCGGTCACCTTACCCTTGTACGTGACGCGCACGCCGATCCAGTCCTTGCCCTCGCGTGTCTCGAACTGCGGCACGTCCTTCTGCCCGGGCGAATCCTTGAGCGTGATGGCCGTCAGACCCTTCACGCGGTCGGTGTCGCCGGGCAGCATGAAGGCGTAATATTCTTCGGTGTCCTTCAGGTCCTCGGTCGGCCCCTGACGCACCTCCCAACGCAGATCCTCGGGATAATCGTGTACGAAATTACTGTAAGCCAGGGGGCGCGGATAGATCGGACGTATCGAGGCGGCCGACTCGCCGTTGGTGATGTTCAGGTCGAAGCCTTTCTTCTCTGCGTTGCCGCCGGGATGCCACAGCCATTCGAACCGGCCCGGTTTGTGCGAATGTATGTCGTCTATCACATAGATTATGTCGTCTATCCACAGGAACGAGCGGAAGTTGCGGTCGAAGGCGTGCGACATCGGGCCGGTGCCGTCGGCCAACACATACTTGATGTTGCCTGCGTCCAGGAGTCCGCTCACCGAACCGGGCAGCATCGAGCCGTGGTACTGCTGATACGTGGGCTGACCCTCGCCGTTGAATTTCACCACATTGTGGGCGTCCGACTGGAAGAAATAGTTACGGTATTCCGGTTTGCCGTAGCTGCAGTTGCCGGCGTCCTTGATGATGTCGGCGCCGTTGTGGAACACTATCAGCGAGTTGGCGTCGGCGTGCGAGTGATTCCAGGTCATACCTGACTTAACGGCTAACATCGTGGCGTCCTTGTCCCACGAATCGCGCATGGTGGCCCAGCCGAAGTCCTTCCACAGGTGCGACTTGGCAAGTGCCGGCTCGGCCGGGGCGTTGCTCAGGTCGGGAGTATAGAGGAAGCCCATGGGGAAATGACGCGGGAAGCCCTCGCGGAACTGGGTGGACTCCACCTGGTTGATGTACCATAGCGTGGCGGGATCCTTCGCACCCTGGTTGTAGGCAAGTATCATGGAGCTTTCGCCGGTCACGTTCTTATGGCTGTCGCCGAAGTTGATGCTGTACAGCATTCCGTCGCGCGGATAGGCCACGTTGCAGAAGAAGGACGCCAGCTTACCCATCTGCGGAATCTCCTCCAGCTTGGCGCCTGGATGTGAGTTGAGCCATGCCTGACGGAACAGCAGCGCCTCCGTTATGCCGAAGCTGGCATAATTGATGCTCTCGTACATGCCTCCGTCGCGGTCGAATGTCTTGGGCTTGTGCTGTATCACGTCGCCTGCGAAGTCAAACCATTGCGGCATGGCCTCCATCACGGCCTCCGCGCCCTTGGCGGCCTCGGGCACCTCATTGCTTATGGCCAGCGCCAGGATGCCGCCCATGCCGGCGCACGACGTCCACCAGTTGTGGCCCATCGAGTTGAGCGAGTGGATGCGGGTAGGCTCGTTCACCCAGTCGCCGAGCAGCGGCTCCACGGCCAGGCGGTACAGTCCGTTGGCTATCTTCTTGCGCTCCGAAGCGGAAAGGCGGTCATAGATGGCGTCGTAGGCCACGGCGAGCTGATAAGCCTTGTGTGCCATCTGCAGTTCGCTGCGCCATGCCGGTTTGCGGGCCATCATCTCCCTGTCGCCCCATGACTTGATCTCGGCGGTCTTGAGCAGTTCGCGCTTCACCGTGTTGGCATACGCCGTGTCGCCCGTCATCAGCCACGCCAGTGCCGGATACTCTAATTTGCGCACGTTGGCTCCTTTCTTCACCTGCCTGTCGGCTTCCTCCTTGATCAGCTTCCAGCCGTTGGCCTGAACGGTGTCGTGCGCCATCCGCTGCTTGGCCGCCGCCACCTTCGCGGGCGTGAACAGCAGCGACGGATGCTTTATGCCACCCGCATTCACGGTCATGGCCGCCACCGCCAGCATCACCGCCAATATACCTGTCTTTTTCATATCGTCTGTTATGATGGTATGTGAGTTCTTATTATTTAAATACGACGTTGCGGACGTGATTGCCTATGTAGATGTCGCACATATCGCCGGCCTTGTACCATTTCGGTTTGCCGGGCATGTCGTCGGTTATCTTCACGCCGTTCACGGTCAGGTTCTCGAACGTCAGTCCGGCCACCTGCCGGTTGTCGTCATAGCCGCATATAATGGATGTCGAGGCATTTTTACCCGTGTAGGTCACATCCTTGAACAGGACGTTATCGACGCTCTTGCCCGGTGCCTTGCAGTATTTCTCGTTCATGAAGATGCGCACATTCACCAATTGTCCGCAGCGGAAGTCCTCCACGCGGATGTTGTCGAAGGTAACGTCGCGCACTATGTTGTTGTCGCCGCACGAGATGGCAAACACACCCTGATAGTCCTTCTGCAGCTCCATCTGGTCCAGGATGTCGAGGTTGCGGTACGTCAGGTTCTGAATCGTGTCGGAAGGGGCGTCCACGCCAATCTCGGTGGCGGCGCCATGCAGTCCGATCATGATGGGATGCGCCACGTCGGCCCAGAGGGTGGAATTCTCCATCAGTATATTGCTGCAGCCTCCCACAAACCCTTTGCGTGTGGCATAGACCGTGTTGCAGTCATCGCTGTTGCGGCAGAACACGCCGTCGTAATGCACGTTGCTGCTGGCAAACACATTCATGCCGTCGCCCCAGCCGTAATGGGTCATGGACTTTACGTTGGTTATCTTCACGCCGTCCGACTGGCCGGTGGGTATCTGCGACAGCACTATGCCGTCGGCCTCGACGTTGCGCGAGCGCCTGATTTCTACGCCTGCTCCACGTCCCGTGGGACGGACCGTACCTCGGCCATATACGCGCACGTTCTCAACGCCGTCGGCTATAAGCGTGGCCTGTACCCACGCACCGCCGTCTACATATACCGTCGTACCTGATTTCAGGCGAAGGGTGTCGCCGGGAAACTTGTGCACGCCGGGGCCGAAATAAAGCAGGTTCCCCTTCTTGTTCTTAAGGGCTTTCCTTATCTCCTTGTCCGTAGGACGGTGCGAGTCGAGAGGATTGGCAAACAGGTGCAGGTTATGGAATATGTCGCCGTTCACCTCCACCGACAGGTTGCGCGCCCGGTCCAGAGTGAAGCAGATGGTGTCGCCCTTCACTTCGGGTTTGATGCCGTACGACAGCGGCCTTACGCGCACGCTCCGCACCGGCTTGGCCGACACCACGCGCACCTGCACCTTGCCGTCGAAGTCGAAGTATGCGTACGACGCTGTCCGGTTCTTTCCTTTCGCCACACCATCCTCTAATTTCATTTCCTGAAACGTAACGGGATACGCGTCCACGCTCTCCCACTTCCCGGCGGCATCGTCCTGACGCACCTCGATTGCGAAATCATGGATAGTAGGCAGCACATCCTTTCCTACCGGATATGTCACCACCTTGGCGTTGGCCGTCATGCACCCCACTGTCAGCAGCGCAGCCGCAACTGCCGTTCTTGTCATGTTTCCTCTCTGATTCATTGTAATTGTCGTTTCTTTATTATAAATCCGTATTATACTATGGGGCGGACGGTCGCGAGACTGTCCGCCCCATGCATTATCTGATACGGATATCCGGTATTATTCGCGGTAATACATCAGTGTGGAGAATCCCAGCTGGTCGAAACCGCCGGAGTTGGGACCGTAATGTCCGCCGCCGCCATCGGCGCGGAAGTGCTCGGCCATCTCCTTGATGTACGTGGCCTTGATGCCTTTCTTCACGCAGTAACCGTACCACAGGTCCCATCCCGGACGGATGGTGCCTCGGCCGTCGGCGCTGATCTTGTCCATCTGCGTGTCGCCCCACTTGTAGGGCTTGAAGGGCATGGAGCTTTCGGGATACTTGAAGTCGGCGTCCGACAGGGTGCCGCTGTAGTTCGTGCCCAGCGAAGGCTTAACCAGGTTGTACTTGCAGATATACTGTGCGAAGGCGATGGCGCGGTTGTCGCCGAGGGCAAACAGGTCGTCGCCGATGTTGTATGCCATCTGGCAGAAATAGCCGGCCAATACGCCGGTCAGCGTGTTGTGGCCCTGGTCACGTCCTGCTTCCTGGCCCTGTGCCAGTTTCTCGCCTGTGCCGGAGGGATCGTCAAACACCTCTACCACCGAACCGCGCAGCATACAGCCGGGGCCGGCGCCCATCTTATAGGCTAAGATTGCCTCGTTTATCATGTCCTGGTCGTCGGTAAGGATGCCGATGGAGAGCAGACCCGTCATCGACGCGAGGTCCCAGTTCAGCCACCAGTGCTGGTTGGCGGCGTTGGTGGCGATGAACTTCGAGCAGAAGGGCGCGAAGTATGTCTTGAGCCATACACACACGTTATTGAACTGCTCTGACTCGCCCCAGCCGTTGTAGTCGCGCAGCAGCTCGGCGGCGTTGGCTATCTGGTGTATCTGGAACATGATCAGATACTCGTTGGAGTCGATCACGTCGTCCTTCCATTTGTTGCGGCCCAACAGCAGGCCCTGGTTCACGGCGGCCCAGTCCTCGATGATCTTCACGGCCGTGGCAGCTGCCTGCAGGTTGCCCGTCAGCTGATACTCCAGCGCCAGCTGATATGCGGCGTGACAGTCGCGGAAGAACTGCGTGTAGTTGTTGTGTATGCCGGGATAGTACTCGTCGCGCAGGCCGGCATCGTCCCAGCGGCCGCCGCCGTCGCCCCAGTTGCCGGCGTCAAGACGCGCCAGATACTTCACCGGGCTTGCCTTGTATGTCTCGTTGCAGAATCCGCTGGTCTTCAGTTTCTGATAGCCGTCCGACCAGGGCTTCTGACCGAGGTGTGCCTTCACGTAGTCCAGGTCCTCCCGGCTGTGGAGCATACAGGGATGGTTCAGGGTGTAGGTCTGGGGCTCGAACTTCTCGAAGGTGTCGCCCCAGCTGTCGATGTCGGTGGTGCCGTGCTCTATCTCCGAACAGGAAGCAAAGCCGAATCCTACCGTGGCTAAGGCCAGACTGTATATATATTTGTTGATTTTCATGTTTCTTACAGTTTTCTGTCCGCGGGAGTGACGCGCGGTCACTCCCATGGACGTATTGGATTTACTTCTTGTTCTTTATTTCATTCTCGGCGAAGTCGATGGCCTCCTGCTTGTTCTTGAACGAACCGATCCAGAATATGTCGTAGTAGGGCTGCGACTTGTCCACGTTTTCGTTCGGGATGTCGGCTATCTTGACCTGGAACAGGTTGAACTCATGGAATCCGGTCCACTTGCCTGTGGGATCCCACATGATGAGGCGCGTGCCGTCGCTCAGTTCCGTACCGTTGTTGTCCTTCGGGCTGCCTGCGTCGCGGATGTCGAATGTGTTGTTGCCCCCTTTCTGCAGGTTGGTCTTGATGGCGTAAACGGGATAGTCGCTGTGCCATACATGGTTGCCTTTGGACAAGTCGAGCTTGATGTCGCGGCGCCACTTGCCTGTGCCGGGATCGGGGAAGAATACGCGCCAGTAGTCGGCGGTGCGTTCCTCATCGGCCTGGTCGTTGGAGCAGATCCAGCCCTTGAATCCGTTGGCTCCGTTCCAGAAATACTTGCCGTTGGCCACTGTCACCTCGATGGTGGCTGTCTGGCCGGTGGCCGTACATGTGGCGGTGATCACTGCCGAGCCGAAGCCTACGGGCGTTACCACGCCGCGGTTTACTGTGGCAACGGATTCGTTGTTAGACTCCCACTGCACCGATCCGGCGGTACCGTTGCTAGGAGTGTAGGTCACGTCAAGCTTGATGCCGTCCGACGGCAGCGACAGATCCTGCAGCTGGCTGTTGATGGTCAGGCTCTGGACCTCGATGTAGGGATCCACGTGCACCTTGAATTCGCCGCGCACACCCGAACGGTCCTGTGCCACGCAGTATATCTCCACGTCGCCCTCCTTCAGCAGTGTCACCTTGCCGGCCTCGTCCACGCTGGCTATCTCGGGATTGGACGATACCCATGCCACGCGATGGTAGGTCACATCTTCAGGATAGATGGTGTTGCTGAGCTGGATCTCGTCGGTCACGTAGTACTTGCCCTCGTCGCTGGGAGGAGTCTGGCTCTCCACCTCGATGGAGGTGGCTTTGGTTATCTCGGGAATCACCTGCACGAAGATGGATGCGGTGGTTCCGGCGCCAAGGCGCTTGGGCACTGCCGAAACAGTGGTCTCGCCCACGGCCACAGCGTGTACCAGGCCGTTCTCGTCCACTGTGGCTATGCTCTCGTCGCCGCTGCGGAACAGCAGGGTCTTGTCCTCGGCCTCCTCCGGGCCTACGGTGTACACCAGCAGCGAGTCCATGCCCACTGCCAAGGGCAGCGTCTCGGTACACTCGAATGTGATGGACGTCGGGATTATCACCTCCGTGCCGTCAAGTGTCATTTGCTTGTCGTCACTGCATCCGGCCAGCCCGGCCATCATGCCGCAGACTGCCAGCGATGCGATGACGCCTGTATATCTCTTGTTCATGTTATCTTTCTTTAATCGGATTAATGTTGGTGATCCGGATTACCAGCCGGGATTCTGGCCCAGGTTGGGGTTGAGCTGGAGCTGGTCGGTGGGCAGCGGCAGCAGATAGTTGCGCTCGGCCCACTTGCGGCCCGTCTCCCATACCACGCGGCCCTGTGCGTCCTTGCGCAAGGCGGGGAAGTTGCGGCGGCCATACTCGGTGCCGTCCACGTGCACGCCGGCGAAATCCATGGGCATTTCCACCTCGGCAGTCTTCCAGCGCTTCAGGTCGTCGAGACGGAAGCCCTCCGACACGAATTCCACGCTGCGCTCGCGGCGTATCTCGGTGCGCATGTCCAGTCCGTTGGCGCTCACGAACGCGTTGCTCAGCTTAGGCATGGCGGGGTTGACGCGGCGGCGAACCAGGTTGAGCGACATGTCAAGGTCCTCGTCCGAAATCTTGCCGTCACGCTCAAACACTGCCTCGGCGTAAGCCAGCAGCACCTCGGCATAACGCAGGATAGGCATGTCGTAGCTCTCCTCGGTGGAGGTGACGCGGCGCTCGCACGCCCACTTCTGCGGGAAATAACCCGTACCGCTGCCCGGCATATAGTCGGCATACTGCGCGCGGTTGGCGTCGGCGTCGGTGAAGTCGCGGAAATAGTTCGGGTTCGTGCCGTTCCAGTATTTTCCGTGAGGCTTCATCAGTGTGTTGTACATACGGTTGTCGCGGTTCTGCCACTCGGAGTCTGCGTTGGCGTAGCCCTGGAACATCGGCGACTTGTCAATGGGGAGGCCGTCGGAGCACAGATACTGATCGGCCACCTTGGCCGACATCAGCTGCGCGTTGTTCAGCACGCCCACGGTCACGTTGTCGCCTATCTGCTTGTTGGTCATGTCATAGCAGCGCTTGATGATGTATTCCTTGTTGGCGCTCTTGGTCAGACCGGCGGGATTGCACTTCGTGTCCTCCAGGATAAAGAGATACTTGTAGGATTCCGTACCTAAGGCCGACGACGAGAAAAGCTGGAACTTCTTGGAGTCGATCACTGCCTTGGCCGCCTGTGCGGCCTGGTCCAGCAGGGGCTTTGCAGCAGCCTCGTTGCCGCGGAATTTCTGCCACGTGCCCTCGAACAGGGCGGCGCGTGCCTTGAACGCCAGGGCGCCTTCCTTGCCTACATATCCGTTCTCCACGTCGGTGGTGCTGGGCAGCAGCTCGGCGGCCTTGTCCAGATCCTCGAGTATCAGCTTGATCACCTCCGAACGGTCGTTGCGCTTGGCCTGCATGGCGGGGTCGTCCACGTCGATGGGTGTGGTGACGATGATGGCGTCGCCGTAACGCGTCAGCAGCGTGTAATAGCTGTATGCGCGGAAGAAGTATGCCTCCCCTTCGGGCTTGGCTATGTCCTCGCGGGTGCCGCTGTATTTGTCGGCACGCTCTATCAGGATGTTGCAGCGACGTATGTGGTTGTAGCAGCCTCCGTAGGTGCCGTCGTTGGCCGGCACGGCGTTCGTACCGTTGGAAATGGTGTTGAAACCGCTCTTGTCCACCATGAAGTCACTCTCCTTGTCGCCGTTGTACATGCTCTGTATCGACGGGAACCAGTCGTAGAACCTGTTGGCAAAGAGCTGGAAGTCGCTCGATGTGGCCCACATGTTGGTGTCGGCCATCTGGTCCTTCGGCTCCAGGTCCAGGCAGGACGTGAGGAGCAACGCCACCGCTGCGGCCGATATGGTCTTTATTATCTTGTTCATTGCTGTATTCATGATGTGGTTAGAATGTTAGGTGCAGGCCCACTGTAAGGCTGCGGAGGAAAGGATAACGGTTGGCGTTGCTGACTTTACCCGACGACTCGGGATCCCAGCCGTCCTTGATCTTGGAAGTCTCCCAGAGGTCGGTGCCGGTCAGGTAGACGCGTACGCCAGACAGCACTTTCTGACGGTTCAGTATGTTCTGAGGCAGCGTGTAGCCGATGGTCACGTTCTTGAGACGCAGATAGGAGCCGTCCTCGACCGACCACGACGAGCACTGGTAGTTGTAGTTGTTGATCTCGCTCTGGTGGGTCAGCGGGGTGTAGTATCCGTCGGGATTGCTTTCGCTCCATACGTTGCCGATGAAGTGGTTCGAGCCGTTCATGTAGGCCGTACGGGTCGGGATACGCCATATATCGGCGTTGTTGTTGCCGTCGCGGCGCCATACGGTGCGGCGTCCCGCGCCCTGGAACACGAAGTCGATGTCAAGTCCCTTCCAGGTGGCGCCGAAGTTGAACGAGAACTGGATCTTCGGATCCTCGGAACCGAGGTAAACCAGATCCTCGAAGGTCAGCTTGCCGTCCTTGTTCACGTCCTCGAACATGTTGTCGCCCACGCGGAGCTTCGAGATGTTGCCGGCCACAGTCGACGTGCCGTTATAACGGTCGATGTATTTCTTCAGCTGTTCCTCGTTTTGGATCTTGCCGCAGTAGCGGTAGCCCCATACGGAGTTCAGGGGATAGCCCTCGCGGTCGGAGCGCACACCTGCCTGGATGGCACCGGAACCGCCGTTGTCCAGCAGTTTGTTGTCGGCGTAGGTGAACGTGCCCCCTACGTGGTATGTCACGTTGCCCACGGTGTGGTTCCAGTTGATGTTGGCGTCATAACCCCATGCCTTGAACTTACCCTTGTTGGCCGTCGGCGCGTTGTCACCGAGGATGGCGGGATAGATCACGTCGATCAGCATGTTGTCTACGCGTTTCCAGTATGCCTCGACCGATCCGGTCAGGCGGTTGTTGAAGAAGCCGAAGTCAAGGGCCACGTTATAGTTGTGCACGCGCTCCCAGGTGCGGTCCAGACTCACCAGCTTGCCGTTGGTGTCGATCCAGGACACCTTGCCGTTGCCGATTATCAGGTTCTGGTTGGGCTTGAAGTTATAGAGGGCCACGCCCGAGTAACGGTCGATACCGTTCTGGTTACCCACGTTGCCGTACGATGCGCGGAGCTTCAGTTCGCTCAGCCAGCTGCGTGCGGCCTCCATGAATTTCTCCTGTCCGATGCGCCAGCCTGCCGATACGCCCCAGAAGAACGCCCAGCGGTTCTCGGCCTGGAACTTCGACGAGCCGTCGTAACGTGCCTGGCCTTCCAGCAGGTATCTTGAATCGAAGTCGTAGTTGACACGTCCGTAGTAGCTCAGCAGGGCCTCCTGCCACTTGGAGCCGGTCGTGGTGATGGTTCCCGTACCGTTCACAACCTCCAACGGAGCGTTGATGTCCATCGCGGTGTTGGTGTTCGACTCATAGTCGGTGAACGAGTACTGCACACCGAGCATGGCCTTGAAGTTGTGCACGTCCTTCCATGTCTTGGTATAGTCCAGATAGCCCTGACCCATGAAGAGTTCGCGGCGGTCCCACCATTTCTCGTACTTGGTGTCGTCCTGGCTCGGGTTGGAGAATACCTTCGTGTCGCCCTTGTAGTTGTAGTAATCCACCGAGAGGGTCTTTGCGTCGCGTGTGTTGCCACGGTAGTTGTAACCGAACACGGCGTTGAGGCTCAGTCCGTCGATGATGTCATAGCGGAATGCCTCGCTCACATTGACCGACAGCGCTTTGTAGCGGTTGTCGCCGCCAAGCTCGGCGGCCCAGTTGGGCGCGCGCCATGTTCCCCAGCCGTAAGGCTTGCCGTCGATCGTCGAGGTCGGGAAGCCGGGCTGTGCGGTGCTGGTGCTCAGGCAGGCGCCTATCTGTGTGGGCGATACCTGGTCCTGGCGGTTCAGCGCTATCGACGAGGTCAGCGAGAAACGTTTGTGGAACTTGAATGTGTTGTTCAGTCGGATGTTGAAACGGTTGTTGTGGTTGTTGCCCCATTTCAATGGAGAGTCATCGTACATGTATGCGGCCGACACGCGGTATGTGTTGCCGTTCTTGCCGCCGGACACGGCCAGGTCGTGGTTGGTGCTCCAGGAGTCGCCCCAGATCACGTCGTTCCAGTCGGTGTCGAAGAATGTCAGGTCCTGCGTATCGGAGAACATGCCGTTCAGCGGGTTGCCGTTGCGCATGTCGATGAACTGGCCCTTGTATTCCTTCATCATCTTGGCGTAGGTGATCCAGCCGTTGGTGGGATCGCCATCGTTCAGATATGCCTCGATCTGGGCGTCGGCCCATTCGTCGATGCTCATGGTCTTCGGGGTGTTGCCCACGAACTTGTGGGTGTACGATCCGTTGTATTCCACGCGCACCTGATCGTCCTTACCCTTCTTGGTGGTGATCAGCACGACGCCGCCGGCAGCCTTAGAACCGTAGATGGAGGCGGCGGCATCCTTCAGGATGTTCATCGACTCGATATCCGAGGGGTTCAGCTGGTTCAGCGCGCCCACGCCTTCATACTCGATACCATCTATGATCACGAGGGGTGCGGAGTTGTTCTTCGATACGGAACCACGGATCTTCATGTCCCAGTTCTCCTCGCCGGGAGCCGAAGACGAACGTGTGATGATCACACCGGGCACCTGGCCCTGCAATGCCTCGACGGGGCTGGCCAAGGCTCCTTTGTCCTTCAGCTTCTCGTCGTTCACCACCGTGACGGATCCGGTCATGGATGCCTTCTTCTGCACGCCGTAACCTACCACCACCAGTTCGTCAAGCACCTGGTCGTTGGGTTTCAGCTTGATGTTCATGTTGCCGGAAGTGGCCTTCACTTCCTGGGTGGTGTATCCCACGTACGACACAACGAGTGTGGCGCCCTTCGATGCCTTGATCGAGAAGTTGCCGTCAAGGTCGGTGGTCGCACCGTTAGTAGTTCCCTTCACCAGGACGGTGGCACCGATCAGAGGCTCTCCGGTCTCGTCAAGTACCACGCCGGAGACCTGCCCGGGTACGGCTGCCGACGACGATGCGTGCTGCGCGTACGCCACCAATGGCGTGACGGCTGTCACCATCACGGCAATCAGACCCACACGCAGTATGCTCTTCCATGGCATAGTGTTTTTAAGTCGAATGCTCATAAATGTTAGGTATTGTATTATGGTATTTAGTTAATAATTTCGTATATCTGGCATGACCGAACCGGATTATTCACACTACGGCGGCAATGCAGTTGCGCACATCGCGGCGCCCAAGGCGGAGGTGGTTCTCCACGGTGCGTTTGGACAGCGACAGCATGCCGGCTATCTCCTCGGGTGTTTTTTCCTGGTATCTGCTCATTTCATATATGATACGGCGCTGTGTCGGCAGGCACTCAACGCGCTCGCGCTCTATGCGCGCTATCTCGAATGCCGAAATCAGATTCTCGGGCGACATCTCGTAACGCTCCTCGCCGCTTTCCAGCACCTCCTCGCTGTATGCACGGCTGTGGCACAGGCGACGCAGATAGTCGTTGACGAGGTTGCGCGCTATAACGTAGATAAGGGACGTCAGCGTCTCCTCCTCCACCGGACGGGTCAGCGTCAGCACGCGCACCCATACGTCCTGCGCCAGATTCTCGGCATCCTCTACGTTGTTGATGCGCGAAACGATGAAGTGAAGGACTCGCTCGAAGTTCTCATGGTAGGATTTGATGATGACAGCCCGGCTGTCGGTTGGTTCGTTCATGGCCTTTGTAGTGTTGTTGGTTCATGTCCATTGTGGACACTGCAAAATTACCACGCGAATTTGCTGAAAAAAACTTTTTTGACCCCGTTTATATCTCTCTTAATAAATTTGGATGAAGTTTAGTCGCAATAGTTGATACCCAATTACTTAAGAGATTGAGATTCTTAGTTGCATAAAAATGTGAGACTCATTTTGTCTCATTCTGTTGCAGAATCAGCGCAAATTGTTCTTGATATATTCCGACGGCGTAATGCCCGTGGACGCCTTGAAATGGCGGAAGAAACTGGCCCGCGACGAGAATCCGCACTTTTCGGACAATGCCGTGAGCGTGTAGCGGGATATGTCCGTTTCGTTCACCAGCCGTTTGAATTCCTCAACACGGTATTCGTTCACATAGTCGTAGAAGGTTTTCTTCATGTACTGGTTGAACAGGAACGAGAGCGAATGGCTCTTGGTGCCTATCAACGCGGCCAGGTCAGAGCTTTTTAGATTAGGATTGGTGTAAGGCTTTTCTTTGTTCATGACATTAGTTAGAAGTTTCAACAGTCGTTTGCATTCCTCGTCACTCAGGCGCGTTGTCTTATAGCTGATGTGCTCCGGCTCCTTTGCGGCCGGAATTTCGTTAGTTGCTTCTTCTGCGTCGATATATTCTTCTTCGTCCTTGGAGTGACGGTAAAATTTCCTGTACAATATATACAATGTGTAGCAGAGTCCGCCGGTCAGCGCCACGATTATGAATATCATGGCCCAGCTGATGTTGGACGACTTGCGGATGGTCAGCACGGTCTGGGTGTGCGCGTTGTCCTGCACACGCATCTTGAGCGTGTATTTGCCGCTGGGCAGGTCGTACAGATGTATCGGTTCGTTGCCTTCGGCCCGGTGCCATTTGCCGTCGGTGCCTTCGAGCATGTACTCGGTCACGAAGTATTCCGACGGCTTGTAGCTGAAGTCCGACAGGTATATCACTAAGTCGTCCTCCTTGCCGGTAAGCGAGATGGACAGGTTGTCGTTGTCGTCGCGCATTCGCGTAATTATGCTCTTGCCACGCGATTTCAGGTCAGTGATGGTGACGGGCCGGTGATTGTCGATGGATGTCTTCTTGAACCGGTTGAAATCCAGCTCTATCAGTCCGGACGAATTGCCCATCCACAGGTTGCCGGCTGCATCGCGGATCGGGGCGCACAGCGTGAACACCTGGTTGGGGAGTCCGTCGGCGTTGTTGAAGTGGTGGAAATTCTCCTTGCGGTCGTAGCGTATCAGTCCCTTGTCGGTGCCGAGCCACAGCCAGCGGTCGCGGTCCTCGATCACGAACATGGTGTTCACGTTCTCATCGGCACCGAATTCCACCGGTCCGTACTTCGACATCTGCAGGTCGGAGCGGTACACGCTGCCACGGTCGGGCACGAAGTACAGCTGATGACTGCTGTCCTCGTATATGTCGCGTATCTTCTGCTTGTGGATGAAGTCTTTCGGAAACATTTCCGTGTCAAGGCTCTCGCCGTTCCACAGCGCCATGCCGTTCTCGGTGCATATCCAGCCCCGTCCGGCACTGTCAAAAAATATCTCGTACACGTTTCCGGCGGGCAAGCGGGAGTTACGGCTGGTCCACACGTCGGCATGGCCGTCTTCATGGAAACGCACAAGTCCTTCGGACGTTCCTGCCCATATCTCGCCGTGGTCGTCCTGCGCTATGTTGAACACCGAGGCATTGCCGGGAATGGCCCCGTTGCTGTCGAAGTCGCTGATGTCGCCGGTCTGCGAGTCGAGACGGTACATCCCGCCGTTGTAGGTGCCGATCAGGTATCGGTGGTTGCCCACAGGTACAATGCAGAATATGATGTTGGAGCGCAGTTGCGGGTATGCGTGATGCCGGAACGTGCCGCGCGTGTCGTCCACCACAAAGAGTCCGTCGCGCGTGCCTATTATCTTGGTAGTACCGTCAAAGGCTATGGCGCGCACGGCATAGCGGTTGCTGTCGAATCCCGCCGCCGGATACGTGTAGGTGTTGAAATAATTGTGACTGTTGGGCGTATAGTCCAGACCCATCTGGTAATATCCCACCCATAACAGCCCGAGATTGTCTACCATGACGGAATACACTGAATTCGACTTCAATCTGACCGGACCTTCGGACGTGGACAGCCTCTCCTCCACTCTTCCTGTTACGGGCGAATAGCGGAACACGCCCTCACCGTCGGTCGAGATCCACAGGTCCTTGTTGCCGTCTACAGCTATGTCGGTAATAAGGTTATTGCCTGTCTGCACCGGCACGCCCATGCGCTGGCTTTCGATGTCGAAAGGCACTAAGCCCACGTTGCGCATACCGATGTATATCCGGTTGCCGGCCATGGCTATGTGCGTGCACTCTCCGCCGCCGGGCATCGGGAACGAACGTATCTGCTGCGTGTCGATCACATATCTGTACAACGTATGCGTAGTGGCAGCCCACAGGATGCGGTCGTCCTGAACCAGCACGTCCATGAACTTAGTGTCGGGACGGCGAAGGTCAGCCTCGGTCGGAATTTTGTCCAGTTGCTTCTGCCGGGTGCTGTACTTGAACAGACCCTGGTCAGTGGCGATGTATATGTTGCCTGAGCGGTCGTGGTCCAGGGCGTTTACCGGCATGCTTATCCTGTCGGCCTGCATGCGTTTGGGCAGCACACTGCCGGCCGGCATGACGCTCAGGCCCGACGTGGTGCCGATATACAGGTCGCCCTGCTTGGTGTGCAGTATGGCGTTGACGCGACCCAGGCCCTTGGACTTATCGGTCAGGGGGTACGACACTATCGAGTTGCCGTCGTATCGGTCTATGGCCGACTCGGTGCCCAGCCAGATATAGCCCTGATAGTCTTTATATATCGTATTGACCAATATGTCGCTCAGACCGTCGCGCCCGGTCAGTGTCTTGAACTGACGCACCTCGCCTCGGCTCCCGGTCACTCCGAAAGCCACCATCATTATTATGGCGGTCAAAATACGTCTGATCAGTCGCATAAGTATAGACAATGCCTAAGGGTGTATATTGCAAAATTAAAAAATATTTTGCACTTTTTCAAAATCAGATATTATTTTTAACAGCCTGCCCGTTGAGTGTCTGTTTTATCATGCTCGTATTATAGGGCAAATGGTGATTTATAGATGGTGTGACTTAAGCATCGTTCCTTAAACTACAGAGTTGTTATTACATTGGGACACCCGTGAGGGCAAACATTAGTTATTCAAGTTATTAAGGTATAAAGTTGTTATTGTCAAACGCTTCCGAAGCCAGGCTCCGAAAGCGTTACTTTTTTATCACATTAAGGGTATGTTCCTTAATTCAAACAGTTATTTCACCTGCAGCTTGCAGTTATTTCACCTGCAGCTTGCAGTTATTTCACCTGCAGCTTGTTGCCGTCCACGATGTATATGCCCTTGTCCAGACCCTCTACTGTCGTGATGCCTTCGGTAAAACGCACTTTGCGGACCTCGCGACCGTCCATGGCGTATACAGTCAGTTCTCCGGATTCCTCAGACTCTATCACGAAGCCTCCGGGACGGGCGTTGACAGTCAGTTCCGACATATCGACATCCTCTATGCCCGATCCCTTCACCTCCTTGCCGATGACACGCGACCAGATGGATTCCGTACCCTTGTACGACACGGCCTTCATGCGGTATTCCATAAAGCCTCCGACCACATCCTTGTCGGCGAAGAAAGTGGTCTGTCCCATCTTGTAGCCGTTGCCGGGTGTGATGAAGGCTATCTCCTTCCATTCGCCGCCGTTGATGCGGCGTTCCACCTTATACCCTTCTGCCGTCTCGCCGTTATGGTCGTAGAAGTCGATGCGCACACGGGTGCGGTTCGACTTGATGGCCATGATGCGCGGTGGCGCTATCTTCCATGTATGCACATACTCCGTGGCGCGGTTGAACGCCGGGCGTGAGTTGAATTCCGTGAACACTTTGCCGGCAGGCGTCAGCTTGCCGTTTATTTCCACCGCGCGGGCATCCTCCACCCAGTTATAGAACGAGTGGCGCTCCAGCCAGTCGCATTTGTCGAATGCGTCCAGGGCTTTGCCCAACCATTCTTTCTGCACAGCCGAGTTGGCTTCGGTGTGCGGTCGGCTCACCTCCGTCTGCTTGCCATTCTCGTCAAGCACTATGTTGAATTCCGCATCACGCTTCGGACCCTTGGCGTCCGGCCACCATTCGTTAGTCCAGTTGGCGCCGTTGTTCCATTCCGTTATCCACATCGGGCGTCCGCCGTATGTGTTTTTACACAGTTTTGCGATGTCGTCGGCCAGCCTGTACGGATCCTGCGAGTTCCAGTACATGTGCGTGGCCACGAAGTCCACGCGGTAGTTGAGCGAATCGGCCTTTGCCAGAAATTCCTTGAGCCACGCCTTATTGATGCAGTCGGGCGCCGGCGATCCCACGCGCAGGCCCGACTTCATGTATTCGGGCCACATATCGATGGCCACTTCCGTGCCGAGGTCCGACTGGTCGGCGTGGTCTGGCTCGTTGAAGCCGAGCATATTGGCGCCGTCCACGCGCGAGTTTATCTTATCCCAGCCATCCCACCAGCGGTTGTGGCGCATGGGCACATACTCGCAATCCATGTCGCTGACCGCGCTGGCGCCCCAGTCATAAAACCATGACGAGCGGGTCAGCTTCCAGATGTCGCCACCGGCGATGCCGCGCTTGCCCACCCAGTCGTGACGGCACACGCGCACGAACGACACGAAGTCAAGTCCTTCGGGCATGGCGTTGACTGTCAGATCCTCGTTGTCGGCTATGAACACCCGCGAATATCCCGTGCCGTCGGGGTTGTTGGCCAGCGTGCACATAAAGCCTTTCTTCAGCCGGAACGACCGCACCCGGTTGTCGAAATCGCCCAATTCCTCCTCAGGCAGAAAGGATGCTTCACCCTGAAGCTCACCGCGATAGTAGCGGTCGCGCTCCAGCACTTTTGCCGTACCGCCACAGTTCGGCTCACTGTATATTGTCAGCGGCTCCTTCCACCCGTCGGCTATCACTATCGAGCCGTTGCCATAAATGGAAAGCCGGTCGCGCGCCGCGTCGAACGCACGCCCGGCTATGGTTATTTCGGCTGTGTTCACTTCGGAGCACAGCTGGTTCTCAAATACATGCGAGTCGCCCGGGCCGGTTAGTTCCACCGGCGCGGCTACGGCCACTGCGCTCGCCAGCGAGCATAGGCCGAGAATCATTCCACGGTTCATGGTACCAGGTTTAGAATATTTAGAATAGTTCGTAATGTTTTTTTGGTTAACGTATCTTATTGTGGATTTAGTTTAAAGTTAAAATATCGGTCTAAAAAAGACTAAAAATTGAACCTGAAGCCGGTCATTACTGTGGCGCGGGGCATGGGATAGCCGTCGTTGATCTCATATTTCTGCGCCAGGAGGTTGTCGCCCCTCACCCACACTTCCACCCATTTTGCTATGCGGAACGACCCGCGCAGGTTCCACAGCACGAAACTCTCCTTCTTCGGGTTGTCACCTACTGCCGTGTACAGGTCGGCCACATACTGCACGCCCGTGGCGGCATACCAGCGGCCCTTCATGAACTCGGCGCCCACGTACAGCTTGTGCTCCGGAGCGGCTATCACGGGATTCTTCATGTGAAGGTAGCTGTAGTTGGCGTTCACGCGCCATGCGGAGCTGATGCGGTAGCCTCCCTGCAGCTCCACGCCGGCATTCTTCACCTTGCCGGTGTTCTGGTTCAGCATACCCGTTCCGTTGGGATTCCTTAGCGTCACTATCAGGTTCTTGCCGTCGATATAGAACAGGTTCACACCATACCTGAGCCGGCCGCCAAGTAACTGCTGCGACATAGCGATCTCATAATTCCACATCGACTCGGGCTTCAGGTCGGGATTCTGCGGCGGAAACATATACATCTCACGCAGGATCGGATAACGGAATCCCTTGGACGCCGATGCCTTCAGCTCGATGGTTCGGGGCAGATGGAACGCCAGTCCGGCCTGAGGCACCCATTCGGTGCCGACGCGTGTGTGATGGTCCACACGCAAGCCGGCGTTCAGCGACAGCCATTGCCACAGATCCTGACGGAAATCCATATAACCTGCGTATTCGTCCTCATGCTTGTTCACCAGGTCGCGGCGGGTACCCTCCTGCGGACCGGCCACATAGTCAGTCCAGGCCTTGCCGCCGTAGCGGAACCAGTCGAAGCCCAACGTGATGCGGTTGCCCTGCCAGAATCGGGTGCTCTGATAGGCCGACACGCCGATCATATCGTCGTACGACTTGAAGCGGCCGTCCTGCCCGGTCTGGCCGTTGCTCGGCGTGTAGCCGTCGTTGATCCAGTGGTTGCCCCAGTTGTAGAAGAAGCTGACGGCACCCGAGGTGCGGTCGTATTCGTTCGACACCACCATCGACGCCACGCCGCGCGTGATGCGCTGGTAGCCGTCTACCAACGGCGCATAGTCCGGGCCGGGACAGTGGGCGTTGTAATGCGTCACGTTCACATCGGCGAAGGCCTGCCAATGGCTGCTGAAGTCATAGCCAATCTTGGCGTAGCCGCCGTACTGTTCGAAGCCCATGTCCTTGCGGTGGCCGTCGGTACGGTTGTACGACGCGCTCACCACGCTGTTGAAGCCGCGCTTGCGGATGGCGTTGGTCACTTCGGTCTCGAGCGTGTTGTACGATCCGTAGCCCACGCCTACATGAGTGCGCACGCCATCGCCGTGCATACGGCGCGTCACTATATTGACCACGCCGCCCATGGCGTTGGAGCCGTACAGCACCGATGCGGGACCGCGAAGCACCTCCACCTTGTCGGCCAGCAGCGACTGGTACGAGTCGGATATGGGATGGCCGAATATGCCGGCATACTGCGGGTGTCCGTCTATCAGCACCATCATGCGGGCGTTGCCGCCGCTCAGGCCGCGTATGGAGATTCCGCCTGCCGAGCCTCCCGACGAGCCGTAACCCAACACGCCGCGCTCGGTGACGAACAGTCCCGGCACCTCGGCCGAAAGCACCGGCAGAAGCGATGGCTCCATGCTGTGCTCTATGGTCTCGCGGCCCACTATCGACACCGTCTGCGACAGATGGCGCACGTCGGTGCGGTCGCGCGTGCCTGTCACCACCAGGTCGGGGATGGACTGCACGCTGTCAAGTCCCGACGCCGGCGAGGCGGCCCTGAGGCCGCCTGCCGGTATCGTCATTGCCGCCATTATCACAATGGCGGGCAACAATCTGCCTGCTATGTTATTTGTCATCCTATGTTATTTACCGTCTATGTTCACGATCTTGTACTGCTTCGAGCCAAGGCCTATCTTTTCGGCCCAGTCGATGGTGTGCGTGCCGTGCTGTTTGTCGATGCGCTGTATCAGGTCGGTGGGGTCATTATGCGCCGTGACTTTCTGCTGGTTGATGATGTCCACACAGGCCTGGTCCAGAGCCACCGGGTCGGTCGATGCGAGGATGCCATAATCCTCCAGTTTGACGGGTGCGGGATGGGCCACGCAGTCGCAGTCCACGGTCATGTTGTTCATCACCGATATATATATTATGCCGTTCTCGCGGTTGAAGTAATCGGCCACGCCCTGGGCCGCGGAGGCCATCGACTCCAAGAAATCGTCCTGCTTTGCGATTTTGCTCCAGAGCTCATCGGTGTCGGAAGTGGCGCCGGCAGTGTGGATGTATGCCTTGCCGTCACGGCTTGCGCAACCGATGCTCATGTTCTTCAGCGCGCCGCCGTAGCCACCCATGGGATGACCCTTGAAATGGTTAAGCATCACCATGAAGTCGTAGTTGGCCAAATGACCGCCCACGAGGTCGTATTTCAGGTGTTTCTTGTCACGCACCGGTATGCGGATCTGGTCGTATTCGTCCATCAGATCTACGGGAGCGATGCTGTCGAAGCCGTGCTCGTGTATCACCTTCCAGTGGTCCGCCGTCTCCATACGGTCGCCCTTGTAAGCCGTGCGGCATTCCACGATGGTACCGCCCACCTCGTCCACCAACGGACCTATCAGCGTAGGCTTCAGGTAATTGGGATTCGTGCCCTCGCCCGTCGAGATCTTCACGGCCACGCGACCCTTGGCCGGAACGCCGAGGGCCTTATATATCCTGATCAGGGCCTCCGGACTGATTTCGCGGGTCAGATACACCGTACTCTGAGCCAATGCCGAGGCGCCGACCATCAGCGCCATGCCTAAGAATGCTACAATCTTTTTCATCTTCATAATGCGGTTAATTATTTCAAATTACAAAGTTATAATCTTTTCCCAATATTCCAATTATCCAAAATACTTATCTCCTTACCCAAATTACCGAAAGGTCTGTTGCTCCATAAAAAGTAGACACTGAATGGCAGAAAAATAGTCGATAGTTGTTA
>UQMZ01000023.1 GCA_900542185.1 uncultured Bacteroidales bacterium | reverse complement strand
TAACACTTTAATCTCCCGGTTTTAACAAATGCACCGTGATTTCGGCTTGACCCCATTTTGAGCCGAAAGTATTTTTCAAGGATATGACCCGAATAAGTCGGATAATCTGACATCACGATTTCACGAAGACGGTCATAATTGCCCATTTCAACCAAAGTCTGATTGCGGTCGAAATAGTTGAACCAGAATTTAAGGAAATTATCGGTTATCTCATATTGCACATTCTGAGAGCGTGGTTTCGACATGATAGGACGAACACGCTTGATTAGTGAATAATCCTCAATCAACCGCTTGAGATGGCCTGCCACTGTCACACCGCCCAACGCGCTTTCAATCGCGCCCTGAGTGTTCGTACCGGATGCGATGCAGCTGAGCACTGAGAAATATAACCCGTAATCCTTGCCGAATTCTTCTATCAGCAGGTTGCGCCTTCATCTATAAACGGAGAGTTCTCTCTGACTACATAGTTGAACATCCCGTCAATCGACAAATCAGTGTCCTCGCACAAGAGTTCTATATACTTCGGTACGCCTCCGGTTATGCAGTAAAAAGCCAGCAGTTCATCATTGGCGTAGTCCGGACGGAAATCGCGCATAATCTCCTTCATGGTTGCCGTTCCGAAACCGGACAGATGTATGGTGGCATCCGCCCTGCCAAACAACGGTTCATGGTAACTTTCAAAAATCTTGTGCATCATTGAATATACCGAACCCATTAGCAGAAGATTCACGTGTGTTTCGTTGCGGTATGTATCCCAGATATTCTGCATATCGCTGAATACCGATGGATTGACATTGAAAAATTCCTGAAACTCATCAATAATCAGATTAAACTTGCGAGTCTTCGCCAATTCCATCATTATCTGGAACAGCGACTTGCAAGTCTTTATCTCCGCCGGCACATAACAGTTGAGAGCAGTCGAAATAAGTCCGGCAAACTCTTCGCACAAAGCAGCCTCGTTTTTACGACTGACAAAAAGATATACCGTAGGATACTCGCTTTGTGTGGCATGCAGAGCAAGTGATGTCTTACCGATGCGACGCCGACCGGTTATCACTGTCATTCTCGACCGGGATTCAAAGGCTCGCCCTTGTATCCGATTTAACTCCTCTATTTCCTTAGTGCGATTATAGAACTTCATATTTTATCACTGCAGTAATTATTACCACGGTGACAAAGCTATAAATAATCTTTGAGATGACCAAATCGAATTAGGATATTTCCCTGAAAATCGCTAACTTTGCGGTGGGTCTTGATGGCTTCGCCACCGCGCACCGGCTTTTGGCCGACGTTCGCTTCAAGCCCACTCGCGAATGACCTGAGGGCATTTGCCGATACGAAAACATAGGTCCGGGAGGGCAGGAAAAAGCGATTTTCAGAAAGTAAAAACGGAGCATTTTCGGGCTTATGTATCCGAAGATTCGCAATCCGTTGAGCAACAACGCGTTCTACGCACTGCATCGGGAAATGACATTCTGCATCAAATCTGGCCGAGACTCTCAAGGATGAGCGTTGTAGTGCCGAGGCGCGTCAACTAAATATAGTGCATGTTAAATAGATCCAAAAATTTTTAATTATGAAATCAAAAGCAAACATCGGCATCGCATTAGTCATTACCTTTGCTGTAACACTGGTTACCGGCATTATTTTGCATCTGAAAAGTCACGGAATAATTGCCCAGCCACGTGGTGTATTAAAAACCGTTCACTGGATATTCGGATATGCCATGACGGCACTTCTGATTATCCATTGGGCACAGTTCCAGAAAATGCTGGACGCCCTGAAGAAGAAATTCAGATGGTTCTACGCCGACACGTGGCTCTTGATTATCCTGTTCATAGCCACGTTGCTTACAGGAACGGTCAAATTGCTTACGCCGGTCAAGATTCCTCATCTCGGATTGTGGCACTATGGGTTTGGCATCGCCATGAGCATCACCGCCATCATTCACCTTGTGCGCGGACTTCCGTCATGGAATAAAATGAGAAAGATCTGCAGGAAATAGAAATATCCGGCACATAGCAACATCAACTTGGACATACTCAATAAAGCATAGTCCCGAAAGCACGCATGGAGACCTCGTTCACTACTGCCGACATGAGACTTCAGACGCGGACTGTTCATTCTCGACTACTTGATAGGCCCCTACAACCTTTAGCCAATCGACCGAGTGGGAGATAAACACGTGTCCCTTATAATATTACTCTCTAATCCTTTCCACTATACAGAGTTTTCCCTAATAGGAAGGCTCTTTTTTCTTCTATAATAATCCGATGTAGTCAGGCTACTTGACAACTTAAATTTGGAAATTCCACTCTTATTCAGAATGTCTATGACTTTAGTTATATCTGAATAGTCCGCATCGTTTGTGGAATTTACTATAATGCCAGTCGAGGAATCCACTTTATTCATTTTTATCCAATCAGCCAATTGTTTCTCAAAGTCGTAATCTGACGTGTTCATATTTCCGACTACGGTATTTGACGAGTCTTTATTATTTATGCATCGGATCCGACCAAGACTAAATATTTGAATCGTAATATCTTCTGGAATATTCTCATCCGATACTCTTATGGATTCAGGTGTTTCAATCTTGATTGTTCTGTTTTTTATCATCCCGGCACTTACGACAGGGACGAAGAAACTTAGAATACTAAGGACGCAAATTATAATACCGGTAGTACCTATCCATCGTGGAGTATTGTTTTTTATAGCTAACGATAAACCTATAATGGAAAAAGCTAATGCCATCATGCCAAGTATCCCATCTACAAAAACAACAAGCATATATAAGGCTACAATTGACTTTGCATCTTCGCCCATCCAATTGAACGCAAGAATATTTACAAACCATATAATGAGGAATACTGTAATGGCTAATCCAAAACCAATCCAAGAGATTACTGATGTTTGTTTGTTGTTATTTGAAGCTGGTATTTCCATAATCGCACCGTTAAATTTCTGCAAATATACGATTTTTTTAGTGAATGTAAATGACTTTCTTACATAATATAATGTCAGACATAATATACTATCAAACCCTACTGTCAAACCCTACTTTCCATCAATCCGAAATTCGCAATAATTAGCAATAAATTTGGTCGTACGAGATTTTATGTCTAACTTTGTAAATATCATTCTACGGAATGTTATATCTGTATATAAGATATAATTATCATTATGGTGACACTTACAAACAAATCATTATCTACACCTGATGTAATCATGAATCTCGGCATGAGGTTTCGAGATTACAGATTGCGGCTGCGCATG
This sequence comes from uncultured Bacteroidales bacterium, assembly GCA_900542185.1. GTDB lineage: Bacteria > Bacteroidota > Bacteroidia > Bacteroidales > Muribaculaceae > Lepagella. The sequence continues at coordinate 52,297 of UQMZ01000023.1, read as the reverse complement.
ACCCGTAAGGAGGTTTCTGAAGCGGCCTCTATCGGCATGACCACACTCTATAGGTTCGAGTCCGGGAATATGACCGATATTTCGTTCAGCACTCTACTGAGACTATTAAAAGCAATAGGGCTTGGAGAGAACTGGGATGCACTTTTGCCCGAATTACCCGCATCACCTTATCTGTATGATGACAACGAGAAAAAGGCGCAGCGTGTACGCCATTCCCCAAAAAAATAATCATCCGTATGAAATATTTGAAGGTAAACCTCTGGGGACAGGAAATCGGACGGCTCGTGTGGGATTCAACCACGAGACGGACATACTTTACGTATAACCCAGAACTGAAAGACAGGATTCCTGATATTGCTCCGTTACTTTCTCCTGCGAATAATCGAAACATTCTTTTGCCTATATATGGAGATGACCGGCCTATTTACCAGGGGCTTCCTCCGTTTATCGCTGACTCGTTGCCGGACTTCTGGGGTAACACTTTATTTGACAAGTGGGTAAAAGACAACAAAATACCGCGCAACAAAATCACGCCATTGTATAAACTGATGTTTATCGGCAAACGTGGAATCGGCGCTTTGGAATATGAGCCATACGCCGCTGATCTTGCCCACACTCGTTCAATCGACATCAAATCACTGTATGACCTATCTCTTAAGATTCTCGAAGACCGGGAAAACACTGTTCTGACGGCTAACGAGGAACTGACGTTGCAGACATTGCTTGCCGTCGGCACATCTGCAGGCGGCCGTCAGATGAAGGCAATCATCGCCATTAACAATAAGACTGGCGAAATTCGGTCGGGTCAGACCGATGGTCTTGAAGGTTACGGATATTATATCTTGAAGTTTGGTGATAAATCCATTCCAATCGCTGAAATTGAAACAGCGTATTATGAGATGGCTGTAGCAGCCGGAATCGAGATGGAAGAATGTCGGCTATTGCAGATAGATGGCATCAACCATTTTCTAACCAAACGTTTCGACAGGAAGAACGGCAGGAAGATTCACGTTCAGACTTTGGCTGCCATAAACCCCGAGGCGCGAAGCTACGAAGATCTTGTTGCGACCTGTCGCGAACTGTCAATTTCAGAGTCTGAGATCGAGCGGCTCTTCGCCAGGATGGTTTTCAATGTGATGGCCAACAATACTGACGACCACAACAAAAACTTCTCATTCCTACTTGAAGAGGACGGGAAATGGCGGATATCGCCGTCTTATGATACGACGTTTATTTTCAACACGAAAGGTACGGGTCCCAATATCGAGCGTAGATTGAGCATCGGAGGCGAAATCAGTGAGATTTCTAAGACAGACCTACTCGATTTTGCAAAACAGCACGATATAAAGAATGCCAGCGCAATCATAAACCGTGTAGCGGGAGCAATATCAAAATTCGGTGAATACGCCGAGCGATGCTATATCACTCAACCATGGCGAAGTATAATCCAAAAGACACTGAACGACAATCTCATCGCTTTCGGCTATATCGCCAAAGACAAAGACACTGGAGAATCCTTGTGCGATATGCACGGAAGGGAATTTGCCAACTTTTCGGTTTCAGTTAATTCCAAAGGACATTATGAAGTGGTCGCGATAATTGACGGAATACGTCATCGACGATTCGTCAGACCTAATATGGGCCTTTATTCCGACCTGATGAAACAAAACTTTTATAATCTTCCTGCCGAGGAGAAAATCCGATTGGCTGAGAAACTATTCCCTCCGGAATAGAAAGAGTTCATATCGACAAATGACATAATTGTCAGAAACCGAAATCCATTGAAAATTCACTAATTTTGCAAGTACCTACGACAAATAAATGTGCATATAATTGGCTTATAGTATGAGCGATATGAAGCCGTGAAGATGGAATTATGGGGTTCCATAACGACCGATGAACGGATTTATAGGTCGCCGCAATATATGTCTGGTATATGTTTATTTATTTGTCGTTGGTACTTATATGATATCAGATATGTACATACAGATACGACAGGAACGACCGGAGGATTATCAACAAATCAGAGAACTGGTAAGAAATGCCTTTGCCCTCGCCGAACATAGCGATGGTGAGGAGCATAACCTGATTGAAAGGATGAGGCTGTCCCCTGAATATATTCCGGAGCTATCACTTGTCGCTGTGTCCGGCGACATTATTCTCGGTCATATAATGTTCAGTAAAATATCAGTCGGTCAGTCTGAAGCTATCGCTCTCGCACCCATTTCTGTCAGAACCGACCGGCAAAGAAAGGGTATCGGCAAATTATTAGTAACGACGGGACATAAACTGGCTCGTAAAATGGGATATCGCTGTTCTATGGTCTTAGGCAATCCTGATTATTACTCGAAATTCGGCTATGAAAGAGCATCAAGTTACGGTATAATTGCCCCTTTCGATGTTCCGGATGAATATTATAGGGTTTGTGACCTTGGCAATACTGGTGATCTGCCCAAAGGATATGTCAGATATTCAGATGCCTTTGAGTTATAATAGATGTCAGTGCCTGCACCGTCCCCTTGGCCGGCATAACCACCTCCAACAATGAAGAGCGCCCAGACTCTTGTCGCTTTAAAACGAATATCCCACAAGGGGTATAATTCGCGTCATTGTAAAATATTTTATACCCTTAATGGCATAATCTAAATGAGAAATGATTATCTTTGATGCTGAATTCAGTAAATATGGAGATCAAGAACGATAATAAAGTAGTAATCACAGGTAAAAAGGTCTGCATGGTGGCAGGAATACTGTCAGGACTCTGCGGAATCTATTGGCTAATCAAGGCATTGTTCTACGAAGATACCAATCTTCCGGCAATCCTGTCAAGCATTGCCATTGCATTGTTCCTTACCCTTTACGCTCAAAAGCGATAATATGGAGGATTTGAAATTAAAACCGGTTTCTCCGGAAATCATCGACTATGTTGAAAGGGAGATTATTCCCCGCTACACCTCCTTTGACAAGGCGCATCAGAAGAACCATGTACGCATGGTGATCCAGCAGAGCCTGAAACTCGCCGAGCATACGCCGTCTATGAATACCGACATGGTCTACGTGATCGCGGCATTCCATGACCTTGGACTTATGAACGGTCGGGAGAATCATCATCGTGACTCACGAAAAATTATTGAAGCAAACCAGTTTGTCAAAGTACATTTCACTCCTGACCAGATTCAGATAATGGGCGAAGCGGTCGAGGATCACCGTGCGTCCAACAGTCAGAAGCCGCGGAGCGAATACGGACTGATAGTGGCCGAAGCCGACCGTTTCATCGATCCCGATACGATAATCCGGCGCACCATACAGTATGGGCTTGCCAATTATCCTCAGCTCGATCGCGCCGGACATTATCAGCGTACCATCGAACACCTTAACAGGAAGTATGGTCCTAACGGCTATCTGAAGGTCTGGATTCCGTGGAGCGACAACGCCGGGAATCTGAAAAAGCTCCATGTCCTGCTGAACGATAAATCCCGACTCGACGAGATATTCAACCGCATCTTCGATGAGGAAACACGCCCTGCGCAGTTGTCCTCTCGGAACTGATCTCCCCGTCAGGATTGGCCAGAGCTTCATAATCCTCGGGCAGTTCGCCATATCTACCGATGCGCAGGTCGTAGATAAACTCCATCCTGTTCAGCGCCAGTTCCTCGATGTTGAGAGTCGCATACTTGGCGATAAATCTATTACAGACCATAGATCATAGATTAAAAATAAACTTCAGTAAAGTTACACAATGCGCCCTACTTATCAAAATTGGCTTTTCATAGTTCCATTGATTTTTCCATCGCCTCAAAGGGAGACAAGTCAACAGGCGGAACGACGTGAAGGATATTACCACTACTCCGCAGAATTTTACACAGTATGAACAAGAAGGAATATGCACTGGCCAACAAGGCGTGGCTGGAAGCCAAGGCTAAGGAGGACGGAGTCAAGCCGCTTCCCAAGGGTATATATTACAAAGTGATCAGCACCGTAAAGATTGACGGGAAACATCCTACGGAGCGGAGTGTCGTCACAGTTCATTATACCGGCCGCACCATCGATGGCAGGGAATTCGACAGCAGCCTCGGCGGCGTACCCGTCGCGTTCCGTCTCAACGAACTGATTGAGGGCTGGATCATAGCCATGCAACACATGTGCGTGGGCGACAAATGGGAAATATACATCCCCGCAGAACTGGCCTACGGCAAATACTCCCAGCCCGGCATCCCGGCCAATTCCACCCTCATCTTCGAGCTTGAGCTCTGCTCCATCGCATAAACTGTCCTAACCAAAGATCATGGGAGTGAATTCAAAAGCAGGCGTCAAGAATAAAGGGAGTTGGATGATAAAATCAACAAAGAATTAATACTTAAGATGAAAGCATTGACATATACCGCGCCGGGGCGGTTTGAACTGATTGAGAAACCGAAGCCGGAGATTTTAGACCCGAAGGATGCCGTGGTGAGGGTTACTCTTTCGAGCATCTGCTCGTCGGATCTACATATTATGCATGGAGCAGTACCTCAGGCTGAGGTCGGCATTACCGTGGGGCATGAGCTCGTGGGCGTCGTTGAGGCTGTCGGTTCTGAAGTCTCCAAAGTGACGCCGGGCGACAGGGTTGCCGTGAATGTCGAGACGTTTTGCGGCGAGTGCTTCTATTGCAAACGAGGGTACGTGAACAACTGCACCTCCGGAGGCTGGATGCTGGGCTGTCGCATCGACGGCGGTCAGGCGGAGTATGTCCGCGTGCCGTATGCCGATAATGGTCTGACTCCGATTCCCGACAACGTGTGCGATGAACAGGCTCTGTTTGTCGGCGACATCCTCGCCACAGGTTATTGGGCTGCCAAGATTTCGGAAATTTCAGAGGAGGATACGGTGCTGATCATCGGCGCCGGGCCGACAGGGTTGTGCACTCTGGAATGTGTGCAGCTGTATCATCCTAAACTGACTGTCGTTTGCGAGGCGGATGAGGCGCGCCGTGAATTTGTGCGCCGGCATTATCCGGATGTCGATGTAGTTGAACCGTGGGAATGTGATGAAGTTCTTGATGAGCTGACCGATGGCCGCCGTGCCGACCGCGTCATCGAGGTAGCCGGAGGCGAAGATACATTTGAACTGGCATGGCGTTGCGCCCGTCCGAATGCCATCGTCACGATTGTCGCACTCTACGAGAAGGAACAGATACTGCCCCTGCCGTGGATGTATGGCAAGAACCTGACGTTCAAGACCGGCGGCGTCGATGCCTGCGACTGTGACAAAATCATGCAGCTCATATCCGAAGGTAAGATTGACACAACCCATCTGATAACACATCGCTACCCCCTCAGCCGCATCCGGGAAGCCTACAATCTTTTCGCCAACCGCACCGGCGGCGTTATCAAAACCGCAATCTATCCGGATTGAAGAATATTATCGTAAACTTTATAAACAGAAAGACAACAGCATCTTGTTTGGGGTCTGCGGTTTTTTCGAACTGCTTGAAACGATGGCCGACAGAGATTTTATAGGGGCCGTTAATATCAGGAGAATTATCAATGATTGAAATAAAGAACTGTCCTTCTTCCCTTGCGGAAGGATTTGACACTTATAGCCCGAAGATTCGCAATCCGTTGAGCGGTAACGTGTACTACGCACTGCATCGGTTGCAAATGACATAATTAATTATTGCGATATATCTTCACTCGTCACCGGAAGCCCTTCTTCTTTCCATTCGATGATTCCACCTTTGAGATTGACAACCTTATATCCGAGTTTAGTCAATATCTCGGCCGCATCCATCGAGCGTCTGCCACTTCGACAGTAGACAAGTATTGTGGCATCCTTCGACAAGTCCTTCTCAGCCATTTTTTGGAAATCATCAGACTGGAGGTTGATGTTCAATGCCCCGTCAATATGCCCTTCGGCATACTCCTGGGGTGTGCGGACATCAAGTAACTGCAAGGAGTCCGCTTTGATTTCCTTTTCAAATTCCGGCGCCGGAACAGAAACGATATTTTCATTTCCGTTGCAACCCGATATCTGCACGGCGCTCATTGTCATTGATATCACAAACAAGGAGTGTCTTACAATACTCAAAATCTTTTTCATTTTATCGCCGTTTTTATTTTACGCAGCAGGATACATTCGGCGGCTACCGAGCCATTCAACCTCACCACAGAGTCATTCTGAACATCTATTGCGGATATGTTGGGAAGAATCCGCCGCAGGGCATCCTCCGTCTGCATGTCATCGCATGCCATTTCAGTCATGGCTCCGTCACCGAGTGTGATGGAATCGCCTTTTACAGTATATGACCCGCTGATGGAGTTGCAGTTCGTCATGATGAAATATGTGCTGTCTTCGAAGACGATATACGGCTTCATGCTCGATGAGGTCTCGTCAGGGCGCACATTGTCGGAATCGTTGAATACAATGTTATCGATATACCACTGTCCGCGAATATCGGCGTCAGCCACTTCAGTCTTAGCCTTGTCATCAAGGTTATCCGACTTTGCCTCTTTATTGCCCGAGCACCCCGCTGCCATCAATAAGGCGACACCAACAATGAACGATATATTGTATGATTTCATATTGTCTTGAAATTGATAGGTTTTCCGAATACAAAGTTACTAAAAATACGTGAATTTCGAAACGCCAGACACCCCGTCGACATCTTTTGAGCGTCGATTTTAGTGGAATTCATCCAGTCTCAGAGGGAGCAGACATGAGATATTAACACTGCGGCATGGCCTATTTTTATGTTTTACAACAATACCCCCTACCCCATATATCCCGTTTGATGTCTTTAAGGTATTAACAATAATAAACAACTTAGGCATCGTTCCTTAAAAATCTAAAAAATGAAAAAAACTACAGTATTTAGCGTCGCTCTGCTGACAGTCTGCGGAAATGCGGTTGCCGACGCCTTCGTGACGGAAACGACCGATAGCGGAATAGGGCAAGCCATCGCCTCATGTGAAGGGCATGGGACTTTCGATGTATTCATGCTCAGCGACGAGGCAATGAATGCCCTGAAGCAACATGAGAACATCACTGTGAATGACTACCGTATAGGGCATGATGATAATTCATTGCTTTATAAAGGTGGAAATGTATATGATGCTGAAGCACCGGAGGGTGTTGTGATGCTTGATAACAGCACCTATGCTTCGTTTCATGTCATCAAGACAGAACCCCAACAGTGGTGGGGCGGTTCGTATTTCAAGAACAATGCAGGAGCCACGAGGGATTTCAGCCATATCAACGCAGATACACATGTACACATTGTTATCTGGACGGATTCGCAGGACCTTTGTGATTCGCAGGTAAAGATACATTTCAATAAGAATGACGGCCAGGATGATTCAGCCGCACAGATATACCTTTGCACGGATGCTGCCAAGACAGACGGGAATCTTCCTACCGTCGGATCGCTTCAGGCCGGCAAATGGGTTGCCCTGGACATGACATACGGACAAATCGCGGAATTGATGGCTGACAACGGGGATAATTCCAAGACACTCGATTATTCCCGGTTTGCCAGCGATGATCCCAAATTTGTAGAGACAATGGGCCTGGAACCTCCTGCGCAATTGAATGGCGCCAGATTCGGTGTTGACGGCCTGTACTTCCATACCCCCGACGTTGAGTCCGGAATTGCAGATGCGAATGTGGAGAATGATCTGATTTTCATCGGCGCGCACACTGTAAGCACGACAGGAAGCAATGGTATCGAGCTTTACAGCGCGTCGGGACTTCTCATTGAAAAGGTCGCCGACAATAACATATCCACCGACAATCTTTCCAAAGGCATCTACATTGTCAAATCCGGAAAGAAGACAATGAAAATCGCACTGTAATACTATATTGACGAGGTGGTGAAAGGATTATCTTAAATTGTAGTCAGAGACACTACCCGTTCGCAAACTAATCCTGTCTATTATATTAAAAATATCTAAAAACAACTTAAAACAACTTAAAAACAAGTAACATGAAAAAATTTACCATTCTATTGGGTGCCATGCTCGCCGTCGGCGGAACGGCCGTGGCCGCCGACCATGTGACGGAAGCTGCAAACAGCGGCGTGGCCGAAGCTATCGAACGCTGCGGCGGAGAGGGCATCTTTGACGTCTTCATTCTGAGCGAGGATGCGGTTCAGACCATTAAAAATGCAGACGGCATCACTCTGAACAATTATCGTTGCGGCACAGACGCGACAACCACCATCGAGGGAGGAGGCAACATAAGCTGGACAAGTTCATACACGGTTCCCGGACTTGACAACAACGACAGCTACGGGTCGTTTGTAATTGACGGTTCCCAGTGCCAGTGGTGGGCCGGAATGTATATCAAAAGCAACGCCGGCACACGCGATTTCAGCCATATCAACAAGGACACCCGCATCCATGTCGCAATATGGACGGATTCCCAGATCCTCTGTGATTCAAGGGTCAAGGTTCACTTCCTTAAAAACGACGGAGCCGATGCAGGTGCCGCACAGGTCAATCTGTGCTCCGATCCTGATGATATGGAAGCCACTCTGCCTATTGTCGGATCGCTTCAGGCCGGCAAATGGATGGCTCTTGACATGACCTTCGGCGAGATTGGAAGCCTTATGGAAAATGATTTTGACATGCCACTCGATTACACCAGATTCACAAACAGTGCCGCCATGGTCGAGATGATGGGATTCGAGCCGCCGTCAGGACAGGATGGAGAAAACGCGTCAGCGGAAAAATGCGACAAAGCCAATTTCTGCGTGGATGCATTCTATCTCTACACCCCCAAGGGCGAAAGCGGTATCGCGGACATATCCACCTGTGACGACAACCGGATTATTGTCGGTGCCAATACTATAAGCACGACCGGCACCGAAGGCATGGAACTATACAATGCCGGAGGAATGATGGTTAAAAAGACATCCGGCAATATCCTCGCCACAGAAGGAATGCCCGCCGGCATCTATATCGCCAAAGCGGGTAAGAAGACACTCAAGGTTGCAATTAAATAATTAATATCCGATAAGGTCTGTCACGAAGGGGAGCAGAGGGACTGTCTCCCCTTCGTCAGCAAATATCTTATTATCTTTACGCATGTGCTCCAATGATCAACAATTAATCAAAGGATTGAAGGCCGGCAAGGAGAATGCGTACAGGCATCTATATGAGAAACATTACTCGCTTCTTTGCGGCATTGCATTCAATTATACGAACGATACGTTCCAGGCCGAAGAAATCGTAAGCGAAGTGATGGAGAACCTCTACTCTATCCGGGAACATCTGGATATAAAAGTCTCCTTACGCAAATACCTGTCGACGGCGGTACGTTATCGGTGTCTCAACCACCTGTTGAGTCAGAGCAGACATCCGGAAGTGAATTTTTCGGAACTCGACGACACGACACGTCTTATGAGAGTTGAAAGCGGACTGCCATTGGGCACCCTGCTTGAGGCGGAGCTTGAAGACAAAGTGAAAGCTGCCATCCGCACCATTCCGAGTGGTTCAAGAAGAGTCTTTTTACTCAGCAGGTTCCATAACATGAAGTATGCCGAAATATCGGAGAAACTTGATATCTCTGTCAATACTGTGAAATATCATATCAAACAGGCTCTGGCGCATATTCGGAGGGAGCTTGAGCCATATTTAAGAAAATAGAGCGTGTGGTTATGACAAGTGAAGATCAAGGTCAATATCTGGTTATTGATTATCTGACGGGAAATATGGAGCCCGGAGATACGGAGAACTTGAAACGGTGGCTGTCCGAGTCGGAGGCTAACCGCGACTATTTCCGCGACATGAAGGATGTGTGGTTCTCGGTGGTATGCGATTCTGAATACGAATTCGACGCCGAGCGTGCGTACGGGGAGTTTCTGGAGCGCATTGACAATAAGAAGCGTAAGGAAAAAGTGGCACGCAGAGGCGTGCGAATACGCCGGGTCGTAAGATATACCGCCGCGGCAATGACTACGGCGCTGTTATGTACTGCCGGATTCATGGCAGGACGGAATTACGTTGAGCCGATACCGGAGGCCGACGTTACGGTGCGCGTGCCGTTTGGGTCCACCACCGACATAATGCTGCCCGACAGCACTCTCGTGCAACTGAATGCGGGTTCATGTCTGGTATACTCCCGCAATTACGGTATTGAGAACCGCAACGTACTGCTGGACGGCGAGGCTCGGATCACGGTCAGGCACAACGAGGCCCTGCCGTTTGTATTGAACGCCGGCGACATGGAGATCCGCGATGTGGGAACAGTGTTCAACGTCCGGAATTACAGCAATGACGACACGGCCGTCGTGACATTGCTGGAAGGAGAGGTAAAGGTGTCGATGAACGGCGACAAGATACAAAACAGTCTGACCCGCGACCAACGATTGGTGTATGACCGTCGCGACAGCAGCGTAAAGGTGGACCATACCGATGCCGCCGCTTCGGCACAGTGGGCGGACGGTATATTATTCTTTGACGAGGAACGTCTCGGCGATATCGCCAAGACCCTGGAGCGATGCTACGGAGTGTCGATTGACCTGAAGTCCGAATCGTTGGCGGGACGCCGGATTTACGGCAGTTTCGCCGTCACCGAACTGGACGTGGAGGAAATAATCGGAAACATCTGCACCGTAGCCGGAATCCACTATAAGACACACGGTAAGAAAATAATACTTTATTGAACTGATAACCATGATTAGAAAAATCTTAATGCTGAGCGTGCTCATATTTACGGCCACGCTTGGCGCCCTGGGACAGAAAGTGGAGATGGATCTGCCGTCGACCACCGTGAAACAGGCCATCGGAGAGTTGCACCGTCAGGGATACTCCCTGGTATATCAGGCCGGGGACCTTGACACGTCCAAGCGTATCAAGGTCAAGGCCAACACGCTGCGCAAGGCGGTGTCACAGATTCTTGCCGGCCAGGACGTGACATACGAAATCAGCGGCAAGACCGTTTTGGTACGCCGTGCCGACGCTCAGAAATCCGAAGGCAAAAAGGAGAAGAAACCGAAAGCCGTCTTTCCGATCGAAGGCGAAGTCGTCGACGAATACGGCGAGCCGGTGACGGGTGCCACGGTAATGGTGAAGGGCACGACTCGCGGAACCACCACCGACCTGGACGGCAAATGGAATCTGACGGCATCGCCCGACGAGCAGCTGGAAATCCGCTTCGTATCGTACGCTCCTCAGACTGTCAAGGTGGGCGACAACCGATCGTTTCGCACTGTCCTGCAGGAAGATGCCGCACAACTCTCGGAAGTCGTAGTGGTGGGATACGGCCAGCAGAAAAAGGTGAATCTGACAGGATCGGTATCGTCCGTCGATGTGGCGGAACAATCCAAATCACGCCCTTTCACCGACTTGTCGCAGGCCCTTTCCGGAGCCGCTGCGGGTTTGAACGTGATGAGCACCAGCAGCCAGCCCAACTCCGAGAATTCATCGATTCTGATCCGCGGCATCGGCACGCTCAACAATTCGGCGCCCCTGATTCTTGTGGACGGCATGGAGATGTCGCTCAGTGACGTCAACCCCAACGATGTGGCCTCCATTTCCGTACTGAAGGACGCCGCAGCCTGTTCCATCTATGGCAACCGTGGTGCCAACGGCGTAATCCTGATCACGACCAAGAACGCCGGCGAGGGTCACGTCAATGTCACTTATGCCGGACGGCTCACTTACGAAACGACATCCAGACGCCATCGTCAGATAACGGATTACGCCACCTACATGGAACTGATGAACGAGGCATGCGAAAACACGATGCAAAACCCCTACTTCTCCAACAGCACCATCGAAGCGTGGCGCGCGGCAAAAGCCGATCCCGACGGGCTGTCGGAAAGCGGATATCCCAACTATGTGGCTTATCCTAACACCGACTGGTACAAGGAGATTTACCGCCCGGCACTCATGCAGGAACACACAGTGTCGGTATTAGGCAAGACAAAAGGTACAAACTACTCCATATCCGGCACGTACCTGAACAATCCAGGAATCGTGAAGGGTGCCGGAATGAGCAAATACTATTTGCGTGCCGGCGTCGAGACGAAAATCAAGGAATACATCACCGTCGGCATCAAGGCTTACGGTTACCACGTAGATCATGACGCCAACGACATCAGCATGCTGTGGAGCGACGACATGAAGAAGACCGTCCCTGGCGTGTATCCCTACTATGACGGCTGGTACGGCAGTCAGGAGACTCCCGAGGAGGAAAATACGGTCCATAACCCGGTGCGCGTCATCAACACCAATCTGGGATGGAACAAGCAGTCCAAATACAATGTCAATCCGTACATTCAGGTCGATTTCCTTAAGGATTTTACCGTCAAGACACAATTTTATTACACCCACTATACCGACCAGAGCAAATACAACTCCAGCGGATACGTCAAGACAAAGAGTTTCCAGCGCGATCTGGAGTCATCGGTCAAACCGAATTCGACGACTATGGCGAACTGTTCCAATTCCGATACGCGCAACAACGCCGAGGAATGGAAATGGACCAACATCCTGAGCTGGCACCATGAGTTCGGCAATCACGACATATCGGCGATGATCGGTTACGAAGCCGCGCGTGCATGGTCGGAATACATGAATGTGGTCAAGATGGGTATCCTGAATTTTGACCTCACCGATTTCGATGCCCTGACCACACCTCAAGCCATAGGAGGCCACAGCACCGAATGCTCATCGCAATCCGTATTCGGTCGCGTAAACTATTCTTTCGCCGACCGTTACCTGCTGGAGGCCAATATACGTCATGACGGTTCGTCGCGCTTCGCGCCCCGTAGCCGCTGGGGCACATTCCCTTCCGTATCGGCCGGTTGGCGTATCTCGCAGGAAAAATTCATGGAGGACGTGTCATGGCTTACCAACCTCAAGCTCCGCGCATCATGGGGCAAGCTGGGCAACAACTCTATCGGAGACTTCATCTGGCAGTCGTACTACAGCACGGTACGTTACACCTTCGACGGCAAATACGTCAACGGTCTCCGTATGAACACACTTCCCAATACGTCGCTGCACTGGGAATCGACAGCCGTGGCCAACGTCGGCATTGACTTCTCGTTCCTTGGTTCACGCCTGGCGGGCAGCATCGAATACTACGACAAGCGTACCAATGGTATCCTTTATGCACCTCACATGCAGCCTACGCTGTCCGACTATACGCCGCCGATGCAGAATTTCGCCAAAGTCGCCAACAGCGGCGTGGAACTGACGGTGGACTGGAACGACAATATCCGGGACTGGTCATACGGAGTGTCCGGCAACTTCTCGTTCAACAAGAACCGCATCACCCGGCTTAAGGGAGATCTGATACGCGAATGGCGAACGGATGAGAACGGCAATCAATATTATTACACCAACTTCGGTGACGTGGCCGACGACTCGGGGAGGACTGTCCGGCTGAACGGACATCAGATCGACGAGTTCTACCTGCTGAAGACCTATAATGGTTCCGGCCGGGGTTTCGCCGCCGACGGAATCAACGGAGGCCCCAGAGACGGCATGATCCGCACGGAACAGGACCTGGCCTGGGCCCAGGCCATGATCGATGCCGGATATAAGCTGTTGCCCGGCACCAGCGTGGGGAAACAGAACATCTGGTACGGCGACTACATATACGCCGACATAAACGGAGACGGAACATACGGCGACAATTACGACCGGGATTTCTGCGGATACTCCAGCGTGCCGAAATATTATTATGGTCTGCAGGCATACCTGAAATGGAAGGGCATTGACTTCTCAATGAACTGGACCGGTGCGGCCGGATTCAAGATTTACTACTGGTCGCAGTCGCAGAATTCCACCTCTATGTCCAAGGGTTACGGCATCGGACGTGACGTAGCGCTCGACCACTACTTCTACGATCCGGAAAATCCTACGGACCCGCGCACCAACACGAGCTCGGCCAATCCGCGATTCGTGATGAACGACACCGGCCAGAACAGTGCCGACGCCGAATGGAAACTCCAGAAGGGCGATTACCTGAAATTCAAGAGCCTTACCGTCGGTTATACGCTTCCCCAGAAGTGGACCAAGAAGGCGCTGATGCAGAACGTCCGCTTCTACTTCACGGTGGAGAATCTCTGCACCATCACTAAATTCACAGGTCTTGACCCCGAAATGATGAGCGGCGACGGCTATGCCCCGATGCGCGACTTCACTTTCGGTCTGAACGTAACATTCTAAGGCATCGTTCCTAAGAAACCGTTCCTTAAAAAAATATTAAATCAAAGGACAATCATGAAATATAATAAATATCTCAATTTGGCCCTGGTGATAGCCGGGATGGTATCGGCTACATCGTGCGTGGACATGGATCTGACATCTAAGAAAGACCAGACGTCGGGAAGTGTGTGGAACGACGAGAACACGGCTCAGGCCGTACTTACGGGATGTTACAATGCTTTCCGTGGGATATGGGGCGACTGCGGCAACAACTGGCCCGAGAACATGGGTAGCCAGATCGACCGGGAGCCTTCACGCTTCACCGTAGGCTTGCTCCGGGGCACACAGACGGCATCTGAGGACTGGGGCAACTGGTCCATGTACTATCACCAGATTTTCGACTGCAACAGTGTGATCGACCATGTGAAGGACGTGCCGGACATTGACCCGGCGCTTGCGTCGAAATGGGCCTCGGAAGCCCGTGTGATACGCTGCTACAACTACTATATCATGAACGTGGAATATGGCGGAGTGCCATGGTATGGGCATGAACTCGTGGATATCGACAACCTGAACGAACCTCGTGGCACACGCGAGGAGACTTTCAGGAAAATAATCGCCGACTTGACGTTGGCTATCGAAGATCCTGACTTTCCCGATAAATTAAGTGCCGCCAGTTCCGATTACGGTCATGTAAACAAAGGCATGGCATACATGCTGCGGGGATTCTGTTATATGTGGCTGCAGGAATGGAATAAAGGCGAAGCCGATTTCCGTTCCGTGGGAAAATGCGGTTTCAGACTGTACACCTCCGGCCAGAATCCTTTCAAGGAGCTTTTCACCGTGGAACAGGAACGCTGCGACGAGATGATATTCTCCATACAGTATGATCTGAACGGTTCCTTCTGGGACCAGAACGGATACCAGCGTTCGTACGGCACCCGCAGCGCCCGGGGATGGGGTTGGGCCAATTATGTCGCAAACCCCTACTTCGTTGATACTTTCGAAAACGCCGACGGCAGCAGGTTCGACTGGGAGGACGTGATTCCCGGTTATACCACGATGGACAAGAAGGCGCGACGGGTCTTCTTCCTGCGCGACGGACTGACTGATGCCGAGAAGGCTTATCAGGCCGAGCAGGGCGCCGATATGTCGAAGTATCTGCCTGAGGGCAATGAAGCTCGTATCCGTAAGGCATACGACAACCGCGATCCTCGTCTGGAAATGTCGGTAATCACTCCCTACGCACAGTTTATCGGAGGCAACGAAGGGATAGCCCGCACCTACACTCTACGGTTCCCGTTCCGTGCGGACAAGAAGAAACCCTGGGATATATTGTACGACAAGAGCGACCAGCTGTTTTACCTGGTACGTAAGAATGTGACCGAAGGAATCGAACACGCCAATCATCTCGGAGGCAATGAGCTGGACCATCCGTTGTTCCGTTACGCCGAAGCATTGCTGTGTCTGGCCGAATGTCTGAACGAACAGGGCAAGGTGGCTGAGGCTGTCGAGGTAATCAACCAGATACGCAGCCGTTGCGGGGCTCAGCTGCTGAATAGCAACGCCGCCACGCAAGTCAAGGATCAGGACGACATGCGCAGGCGCATACGCAACGAGTTCAAGTGGGAACTCTTTGCCGAAAACGAAGTGTACTGGCACGAGTTGCGCTGGGATACGTGGAAGGACGATAAATTCGGAACGTACGAAGGCGAACCTAACGGCTGGATGCAGGTGTGGGGTGTCCGGGATTATTACTATAAGTGGGGAGGTGACCATTATAAATTGTATCCGATTCCACAGGAGGAAATCCTGAAGAATCATAACCTCGTTCAGAATCCCGGATGGTGACACCGATGGCGAAAAACCGGACAATCAGTTAAATTGACGGGGGTGTACCAAAACCTTGATTTTGATACACCCCCCAAAAACAACATGACAATATGAGAAAAATAATATTTCTTTTATCACTGGTATTTGCTATCGGCGCTAATGCCGCTGAAATGCAGAAATATATACGGAATTCAGGCGGCAATTATCTTGGCGGCAACAAGTCCGGGAGGGCTGTGTTGAAAGCCGCGAGCGCATCGGCACCCCTTATGACCCTGTCACAACAGCCGGACGGAACTTACTCAATAAGTTATACTGACGGAGGGACTAAAGTATTTCTCGCGGCGACAGAGGCCGGTTCTCCCCTCACATTCCGCGCAGGAGACGACACATCGCAATGCAGGTTCCGGATCGAGAAGGTCGATGACATGTTCTATGGCATCAAAAGTGTGGCGACTAACAGATACATCGGTGTGGACAACGTGATAAGCGGCACCATCGTTTACCCCGGATACGATGCGGCATCGAATCTCAGCCTGTGGATGCTCAACGATACGGAGACACACGATGCGTTGACGGAACGACGTAATTATTACGTGTTCCCGGCACAGAAACTCCAGCAGAACGAGGGCGCCGGAGTAAGCCTGTGCTTCTGGGCCAATATGTGTGGCAAGGAGGTGTGGAACGACTACTATCTGGACCGGCTGATCGACTGGCTGGTGGATCCCGAAGGATTGAACCTGAACCTGTTCCGTTACAATATCGGCGGCGGAGACGACCCGCAATGGAAAAACTGTCCCGAACATCACTTCGTGACTACGGGCAAAGGAGAGCGCGCGGAATTTGAATCGTTCAAGGACGGACCCGGGCAGCCATACGTGTGGACACGCGATGCGGCACAACGGCGCGTAATGTTGAAAATCAAGGAGAAACGACCGGATGCCGTTTTCGAAGCCTTCTCCAATTCGGCTCCGTGGTGGATGACCGTGAGCGGTTGTTGCGCCGGTGGTCCCACTGTAAAGGATGATAATCTCAAGCCGGAATATTACGAGGAATTCGCCCGTTATCTGGTGGATGTATGCAAACATTACAAGGATGAATACGGTATCGAGTTCAAGACACTGGAACCCTTCAATGAGCCGCAGGCCGAATACTGGGCCGTGGGTCTAAGTCAGGAAGGATGCCATTTCAGCCCCGCCTCGCAGACGGCATTCCTCAAGGTGCTCGCCCCCATTCTGAAACAGAGCGGTCTGAATACAAAAATCTCAGCCAGCGACGAGACGAGCATCCTCCATTCAATCACTGATATCAAGTTCTTCAAGAAGCAAGGCGTGGACAATCTGGTGGGACAATGGAACACTCATTCCTACATCTGCGACAACCGTGCACGGAGTCAGTACGGTAATTTCACACGTGCCCACGGAGCTCCTCTGTGGATGAGCGAATACGGACCGATGAACATAGGCACCGGTCTGGCCGGGAACCTCGAGGTCATGCAGCATCGTTTCAACGACATCAATTACCTTATGCCCAATGCGTGGTTCGATTGGATGTACATGGACTATGAAGCACAATGGAGCACCGTTTCCTGCGCTTACGAACATCCGCAGAACGCAGCCAGACTGAAGAATTATTACGTTCATGCGCAACTGAGCCGTTTCGTAAAG
Organism: uncultured Bacteroidales bacterium; assembly: GCA_900542185.1. GTDB lineage: Bacteria > Bacteroidota > Bacteroidia > Bacteroidales > Muribaculaceae > Lepagella. The sequence goes on along the minus strand of UQMZ01000023.1, from coordinate 34,662 downwards.
GCCGGTTATTTCTTCCTCCCATCGACTTCGGACAAAACCGTAGCGGCAATATCCCCCGACGGTCACGAACTGGTCATCGTGGCCATGAACGACCTCCCCTATCAGGCTGAGCATACGGTGACGTTACCGTTTACCGAAGTATGCGGTGATATCAAAAGTTTCGTTACGGAAACGGAAAAGAATCTGGCACAGGAAGGGGAATGCAGCGTGAACGGCAATGAGATTAAATTCACGGTGACCCCGCTAAGCGTCCGGACGCTGGTCATACCGGTAAATGTGAATTCCGTCGACTTCACGGTTTCGGACAAAGACAAGTTTGTGATTGTGCCGCAGTCCGCCAGAAATATGGCGGTCACGGTTCAAGGACAGGCATTCGTGCTTGAAGATATAAATGCCGATGATGCTGCGCAAGTATGGACAGCCTCGAGTAACGGCGACGGATTCACATTATCCGACGGGTCGGGCAACACAATGGCATGCGACGGTTCCGGCTCGAAACTGTTCGTGACCAACGCCTCCGGAACTGCCTTCAGGCTTACCAGAGTCGCCGATTTCTTCCATGCCGTCACATCGGGTTCAAAGGGACTTGCATTGTCGGGCAACGGGCTGACGGCCGGAACATCGTTGAGCATGGGGTATGATGCCACCGAGCCTGATCAGGACACACGTCACTGGATGCTCCTGAAAGTCGGTGATTACGAATCGTCCGGAATCGAAAATGTCCTGAACGGAAATGAAGCGTCCGGAAGTCTGGACAAACCTGTGTATTATGATGCTTTGGGACGCCGTGTCAATGGCCTCCGGCCCGGTCTGAATATCGTGGTACGCGGCAGCAATGTCGTTAAAATACTGAAATGATGAAAAGAAGTGTTGGTTGTGTTATAGTATTGGTATCCGCGTTGACAAATGCGGCGCATCCTTCGTCTCCGAAGGATGCGCCGGTCAGCCGGATGGATACCTACATAGATTCCCTGATGTCGCGCATGACATTGCGCGAAAAAATCGGACAGCTGAATCTTGTACCTCCGGGAGGTGAATTCGCCACGGGCGAGGAGGTGAAGTCCAACATCTGGGAGCTCTGCCGGAAAGGTGAACTCGGAGCCGTCCTGAACCTTGCGGACGCACGACGGATCAGAAATGCCCAGAAGTTTGCCGTCGAGGAGACCAGACTGGGAATACCGCTGTTTTTCGGCATTGATGTGATCCACGGCTTCCGCACCATCTATCCCATACCGTTGGCACAGGCATGCAGCTGGGACATGAAAGGCATTGAACAATGCGCCCGTTACGCCGCGGAGGAAGTAAGCAGCGAGGGTGTGAACTGGACTTTCTCACCGATGGTGGATGTTTCTCTGGATGCTCGCTGGGGACGCATCATGGAAGGATCCGGAGAGGATCCATTTCTTGGAAGCCGCATCGCGGAGGCAATGGTGCGCGGTTATCAGGGCGACATGTCTAAGGCGGACAATATCATGGCATGCGTAAAACATTATGCCCTTTACGGAGCATCCGAGGCGGGACGCGATTACAATACGGTCGACATGAGCCGCCTCCGGATGTACAATCAATATTTCCCGCCATATAAGGCCGCGGTGAAGGCCGGAGCCATGTCGGTGATGACATCGTTCAACATCGTCGACGGCGAACATGCCACCGCAAACCGATGGCTGCTCGACGACGTGCTGAGAAATCAGTTCGGGTTTGGTGGGTTTGTCGTCACCGATTACGGCAGCATCGGAGAGATGACCAATCATGGTTTCGGAGATTTAAAAAACAACTCCGCCCGGGCCTTGAGGGCCGGTACTGATCTTGATATGTGTTCCCTCGGCTTTATCAACACCCTTGAGGAGGCTGTTTCCGATGGAATCGTATCCGAAGCCGACATCGACAAGGCATGCAGAAGGATTCTCGAGGCCAAGTTCCGTATGGGGTTGTTTGACGATCCTTATAAGTACTGCAGCAAAAGCCCGGAGGAGGTAGACAGCATTATCTTCAATCGCAGATTCAGAGATCTCTCGCGCAAGATGGCTGCTGAGACTTTTGTATTGCTGAAGAACGAACAGGTCTCCGGTAAACCGTTGCTTCCGCTCGGCAGGAGCGGCAGAATAGCCCTGATCGGGCCTCTTGCCGATGCTCGCGAAAATCTTACCGGCAGCTGGATATGGCCTCTGCCCGAACATTGCAAATACAAGTCCCTGCGTGAGGCAATGGAAGAAAACCTTAAAGGAAAAGCCAAGTTGCTGTATGCGCAGGGATGCAATCTATGTTCCGACCCGCAATTGCAGAATGACGTGCAGGCTTCATACATCCCGCGAGGAGATAACGACAGGATGAACCAGGAAGCTTTGCGTATAGCGCGACAGGCAGACATTATCGTATGCGCCATGGGAGAAGGCAAGGACTTCACGGGCGAGGACCATTCAATGGTCAACATCTCCATGCCTGATACTCAACTGGATCTACTGAAGAAACTGAAGGACACCGGAAAACCTATAATACTCATTAATTTTTCCGGACGTCCCACCGTGATGAATTGGGAAAAGGAAAATATTCCTGCCATTCTGAATGTCTGGTTTCCGGGTACAGAGGGGGCGGATGCAATTTGCGATGTCATCTTCGGAGACAAATCCCCCTGCGGTCGTCTGACGGTCAGTATGCCTCAGCATGTTGGACAGGAGCCCCTTTATTACAACCAATTGCCCACAGGACGCCCGGTGGGAGAAGGTGCCGATAAATTCGTTCTCTGGAAATCCAATTATCTCGATGTCCGCAACGACGCTCTTTTCCCTTTCGGCTATGGATTGAGCTATACCACTTACGATTACGGAGAATTGACTGTGGATACTGACAAGGATGATGTAATTGTGAGCGTTGACGTTACGAACTCCGGAGACTATGACGGATACGAAGTGGTGCAGTGTTATATCCGTGATATCGCATGCCGCTACTCGCGCCCCGTCAAGGAGCTGAAGGGATTTGAGAGAGTATTTCTGAAAAAGGGTGAAACCAAAAGGGTCAACATCAGATTGAGCAAGGAGGATCTCAGCTTTTACGATTCGGAGGGAAACTTGATTTTCGAACCGGGAGAATTCGACATAATGATTGGTGCGAATTCAAGAGACCTTCAATCCAAAAGAATCTTAATGGAATAGATACAATTTATGAAAAGATTATTCGGATTATTGGTATTACCGATGGTTTTGAGCGGCTTTTGTCATGCTCAGGATTACCGGGGGAATAAACCGCAGTCAGTCAACTACCTTCAAGGCAAAATTCTGTCGGTAGTCGGCGACAGCGAGGCCGCGGGCGATAAAAACGGAATAAAAGACACATACGTCTATTACATTGCAGAGCGAAACTGCATGAAGGTCAACAACCTGGCCCTCAATGGCCAGAAGCTGTGCAATGCCATTGAAGGCAAGGACTGGCCTGCCTTGATCGACTACTACAGACAAATTCCCCAAGAATCGGACTATATTCTGGTGCACATAGGATATAACGATGAATTCAACCCGTACGAATGCGACGAATCGTGTGATTCTCTGTCGTTCAAGGGAGCCTTCAATCATTTGATCAAGGGAATCAGAGAGACCTATCCCGATGCAAGAATCGGGGTGGTGTGTCCTTACTATTTCAACGGCGAGCCTTCACGCAGGGATCGGGCCGAATGGATGAAACGACGCTGCAATCAACTGCATGTGCAATGTATCGACGGATGCGCGGTTTCAGGTCTTGACTGGGATAATCCCAGCCAGAAGGACTTTTTCCGTGATGAAGTTCACCTTTCAATCAAAGGGCATAAACGGATGTCCTACATATATGAGCATTTCCTGAGAGGCTTATGAGAACATTCCGCGAACCTGACTAAGACATCGTTCAAAAGCATATCCTAAAAGAAAACCGGGGCGAAGGAATATCGGTTATTCCATCGCCCCGGTTCATAATCTTGCCGACATCAGCCGCAGTGGAAATGGGTCTTGACCATGCGCAGCATCTTGTCGGGATCCTGCAGGGCAGCGCGCGCGTCGCGGTCGTCCTGTGCACGCAGCCGGGCACATACTCCCTGTATCATGGCCGGCGAGAATACGCCTTTCTCCTGGAACACGTCGGCTCGTTGCTCCAGACATGCCGCCGACTCGTGGCACGACACGGGCAGCGTGTCCAACGACTTCAGCCGCCCGGCATTCTCCTCGGAATGGATGTTCACGTCAACATACGTGCGTGCGGCCACGTCAAGCGCGTCGGGCATCTCGAAGCCATGCCGCACGGCCACTGCCAGACCCGCCAACAGCTGGTAGATGTCGGCCGAACCGTCGGCCGAGCGAATCTCGAACGTTTGCTTGCGCGAGGCATCCACCTCGGCCGGCGTACTTTCACCGGGATTGGCCTCGGCGCACATATCGCTGCCTGACGTCCAGCCCAATGGCACGCGCACCAGCACCGACCGGTTGCGGTCGCCCCAGCACACGTTGGTGGGAGCCTCCTGATGCGGCACCAGACGGAAATAGCTGGTCGGGTTCGTGTTGCCGAAGGCTGTCAGAGCCGGAGCCAGGTCCATGATGCCCGCTATGCCGCGACGCGCCGCGTCCGAAAGCGTACGGTCGGCGTTCAGCATCGCCGTGGTGCCGTCAGGGTTCATGAAGCGCATGTGTATATGCAGCCCCGAGCCCGCCTTCCCTATCGTGATCTTCGGCGCGAAGGTCACGTCAAGATCCATCCTGGCCGCCAGGTTGCGTATCACCCACTTGGCTATCAGAAGCTGTTCGGCCGCCTCGCGCGCGTCTACAGGCAGGAACTCTATCTCGTTCTGCTCGTACACCATCCCGTCAAGGGTAAAATTACCCACCTCCGAATGACCGTACTTTATCTGTCCTCCCGTGCGGGCTATGTAACTCATGCACAGCGTGCGGAAATCGTTGAACTTGGCGAACGGAGCGCTCTCGTGGTATCCCCGCTGGTCAGTAGCCGGAAACGTGCCCGGATCCGGAGCTATGACATAAAACTCCAGTTCGCCCATGGCGTGGAATTCCAGACCCGTCAGCTCCGTGAAGCGTCTGCATGCCTTGTCGAGCGTAAGCTCCGGCGACGACTCCAGCGGCCGGCCGTTCTTGTCGAAAAACGAGCAGAGCATGGTCAGCGTCTTTACCGGCGCGAACGGATCGACGAACGCCGTGCGGTATCGGGGCACAACATACAGATCCGACTCCCCCGCGCTTATGAACGGGAACAGCGACGAACCGTCCACACGCTCGCCCAGAGTCAGTATGGTCTCCAGGTAGTCCAGCGAATTGATTACGAAATTCAGTGTCTTGAGGCGCCCGTCGGCAGCCGGATACATGAAGTTGACCATCTCCACACCGTTCTCGGTGATGAAGCGCACTATGTCCTCGCGCGTGAAGTCGGCCGGATGCTTGCCCAGCCATGCCGTCACTTCATTTTTTGACAATCTGAGGCTCTTTTCCATGGTAAGTAGCATTTAGGTATTTAAGGTTTTCCTGCCCAGGTTCAGGGCATGCACCGCGCCGATTGCCGATTAAGGAGTATCGGCGCCTAATTGTTTTTCGCTTCTAAATTACAAACAATTTACTGATAATCCAACTATTTTTATTAATTTTGAAGCTATCGTGACCATTCACGATAATGCATCTGTTCCAGGCTGAAGAAGGGAACCGGATGTTTCGAGAATTAAAACAACATAATATTATGCGAATGAGAACATTATTACTGATTGCATCCGGCTTGATGTCACTGGCTTCCGTAGCCACGGCAGCGGTGCCGGAACGTACGGTGCGCGTCACGTCGCAGGGTGCCCTCAGACAGATGCGGGCTCCGCGTCAGCAGATGACCGCTGCACCGGCTCAGATTCCCGTGACCAGGGAAGCGCCGGCAAATGCCGTCGAGGTTCCCTTTACCCACGACTTAGGCAAAGGTGGAACCGAAGTAAAGAACTACACTGACATCAATGTCAACAACGACAACCGCAAATGGCAATACGGCAAGGTCAGCGGCTATGCCGCCTGCATGGTGCCCAACGCAGACAACGTTGACGCCAACGACGACTGGCTGATCACCGTGCCAATTCACTTGCCTGCCGGCAACTATGTCCTGTCGTTCGAGATTGGAATGATGGGTTCCGGTGCGATTTCCGTATCCCTGGACGCGAGCATCGGCAAGACTCCTACCGTCGAAGGTATGGCTACTCAAGTAGTGGCTCCGCTCACACATACCCAGACAGGATTCCAAAAATATGAGTATGGTGTTTCAATCGATGAAGAAGGCTATTACTACGTAGGCTTCCATTGCACTACGACCAAAGCTCAGAAAGGCACCTTGAAGCTCGCCAATGTAGGCATGAAGGTAGGCACCGTCGCACCTCCAGCCGATCCACCGGCTGCGGGTCAGCTCAGCTGGACGCTTGCGCCCAGGGGCGAACTGAAGGCAACGGTGACATACGTGGCTCCTACCAAGACAGTATCGGGCGCCGACCTTACTGAAATCTCCAAGGTATTGATCACCTCGCGATGGGATGTGGACAAGTTTGAATACACCGATGTCCAGCCGGGCCAGACCATTACACGCGAGGTGGAGATGTACGCCGGCATCAACAACCGCTTCACCGCCGTTGCATACGTGGGCGACACACCCGGCGAGAAAGTGGAATACAAGAACATCTGGTGCGGTCCCGACGCGCCCAAAGCTCCGGAGAACGTGAAGCTGACCCCCTCGGCCGACTACACTAAGGCCTCTCTTACATGGAACGCCGTCACCGAGGGCGAGCATGAGGGCGGCTATGTCGACCCCGCCGAAGTAACCTATTATATCTTCGACGCATTCGGCAGCTACTATGATCCGGCAATTGCAGAAGTGAAGGGTTCCACCTCATATACCTTCGATTACTCCGACCTCGAGGCTCAGGACTTCGTGGCCTATCAGGTCACTGCCGGTTATGGTGAATATTATTCGCTCGACACATCGTCCAACATCGTAGTCGTGGGCAAACCCGACCAGGCTCCTTTCACGGAATCCTTCACCGATGGCAGTTATGACAAGGTATGGGTACTCGATCCTCAGACATCCTACAGCGGCCAGGACTACGGCACGGTCGATGACTCTTACTTCGAGTCGCTGCTCGATCCCAATGATCCCGAGTCGCCCAAGCCTCTGAAATCGCAGGACGGAGACAACGGTTTCTTCTTCTGGATGCCCATAGAGACCGATGTGATGTGGGGTCTTCAGTCAGTGCGCGTCGACCTGTCGAAGACGAAGAATCCTGTGCTTGACGTATGGTACCAGGGCAAAGGGAGCACCCTTGACATCATGGCCGCGCATGGCGAGGCTGAGTTCGCCCCGTTGCGCACCATCGCCCTCAAGGACGCTCCGACCGATGACTGGACCCTCTGTCGCGTACCTCTCGATGAGTTCAAAACGGACGGCACCGTGCGCGTAGCCTTGCGCCTTACAGCCACCGACAACACCGACACCGAGATGTGGAGCGTACCGCTGGACCATATTTCCATCCACGATCTCGTCGAGAAGGATCTGGCCTTGCGTGGTCTGAACGTAGCCGAATCAGTCAAGGCCGGCGAAAAACTGCCTGTAACGGCTCGCGTAGAAAATGTCGGTACCGCCCATGCAGCCGAGGCAACGCTGGAATGGAGCATCAACGGAGAGAAGATTGCCGAAAACTCGCTGTCTGCCATTTCGGCAAACGAAATCAGGATGGTTTCCGCCGAATTGCCCATAGCCCTCAACGCCACCGACATTATAGAAGTCGTAGCCCGCATAGTGGCCGAAGGTGATGCCGTGGAGCATAACAACTCCCATACAGCTTCCGTGTCGGTGAAATTCAATGAGTTTCCCACAGTCTCCGACCTTGCTGCCAATATCAACAAGGAGACCGTCACCCTGACATGGTCGGCCCCTGCACTCGACAACCTCCCCGGTCCTAAGACAGTGACCGAAGACTTCGAGAACGAGGACTACACGCCCATGTCAATCTCCGGTGCCGGAGACTGGACAGTCTACGATGGCGACAAGCAGAAGACCTACAATATATTCCGCGAACAGTACAACCCCTTCCAGACACAACCCATGGCCTTCCAGCTGTTCAATACGAAGCTGGCACAGATTCCCGAACAGTATCAGCCGGATGCCGAGACCCACAGCGGCGATTCGTTCATGATGGCACCCAGCGCCCAGACCAAGAACGACAACTGGCTCATATCGCCCGAACTGTCGGGCAGCGCGCAGACCATATCGTTCTGGGCTAAAAGCATGATGTCGGCCTGGCCCGAATCGTTCGAGCTGCTTTACTCCGTCACAGGCAACACCCGTGACTGCTTCACACAGACAGTCGAGGTGCAGAACTATCCCGCCAGCGGCGAGGTGCCCGAGGTCTGGACCGAGTTCAAGGCCGCTCTGCCTGAGGGTGCGAAATATTTCGCCATTCATCACGACAGCGATGATACACTGGCTCTGTTGATAGACGACGTGACTTACGAGGCGGCACCCGAGATGCCGCTCGATCTTGCCGTAACAGGCTATCATGTCTTCCGCAACGGCAAGCAGATCACCGAAGCGACCGTGGCCGAAACCTCATACTCGGATACTCCCGCAGCCACCTACAACGAAACCGGAAGCCACACGTTCCGTTACTCCGTAGTGCCTGTTTACAACCACGGTGCGGCGCGCGTCAGCAATGAAGTCGAGGTTGCGCTAACGTCCAGCGGCATCGAAATCGTAGGTATCGAGGAGCTTCATAAAGCCAAGGTTTACAACCTGCAGGGCATACGCGTCGCCAACCGTGACATCGTGCCCGGTGTCTACATTGTGGTTGATGCCAGCGGCTCCCGCAAGGCCCTCGTGAAATAATCCCCAATATCCATGATACAATCCGGGGCTGTGCTCATTCGCACGGCCCCGGCTTTATTATTCGCACTGCGTGAAACCCACGCGACTGCCATATTTTATCCAGCTCTCTTTTTTCTGATTTCATCACTTTTAGCTGCTAAAAAGTGACGAAGTCAGAATCGCACTATGGGATATTCCAACTATTTTTACAGCGGTTTCAGCAAAAATTTCCATACAGGTATCACTTCTATTGTTATGCCGTTCTTCTCAATCACGCCTTCATCGCCATAGGCCACGACAATATTCCTGCGGCAAGACAATCGCGATTGCAGTTTTACCAATGCCTTTGTCTCTCGTTCAAACGTGCCTTCGGCGTCATTCATGGTATAGCACACCTGTATGGCCGTTTCAGTCTGCGGAATATAGAAATCCACCTCCACGCCATGATTGTAGAAAAAGACAGCCTGCTCCTTTGTGCCATACGTGGAAAACAGCTTAAGCGCCACGATATTCTCCAGCAGTGACGTACGGATGTCCAATGCCAATAACGATACGATACCGTTGTCAATAAAATAGTACTTGGGATTGGACACCTTATCCACAATACTGTCAGCAATATTGGTAACGGGCAATATCAGATACGCTTCAATAGCATACGACAGGTAGTTTATGACTGTGCTCTTACCTATTTTTGTTCCCGTGGAGGCAACGATATTAGCCGCGCGGGTAAACGACAGCGGCTGTTTGATGCTTTCCGCCAGTTTGCGAATAAGCACCCTTAAGGCAAAAATATTCTCTATATTGTTTCGTGCGACTATATCACCTAAAAATATCTTTTGATACAGGCTCATTAGATAATCACGTTTTACCGGCAATGTGGCGCATTCCGGGAAGCCTCCGAACTGAAAATATTCTTCTAAAAGACCCATAAGTTCTCCCCGCGCAGCGGTCGTGGCCGTTAACAATTCATCTGAAGGATCTACCCCATTCATAGTAATGAATTCGTTGAACTGCATGGGAAACACTTCGCGTGTCAGATACCTTCCGCCAAGCACAGCCCCCACATCATTGGACAGCATCTTTGCATTACTTCCGGTAATGTACACCGTATATTTGTTATCGGCTACGCGTCTGGCAAAATGTTCCCAGCCCTCTATATTCTGAATCTCGTCAAGAAACAGCATCGGTCGTTTGTCGCTTAAGCTGGAATGAACTTCCAGAATTATGTTCAGATCTGTCAGCTCCATGCCGGCAAGACGCTCATCCTCGAAATTAAGGTATACTATTTCATCCCAGGAGCGGCCCAAGGCAATCAACTCCTGAATCTTGCCATACAACAGATAGGATTTGCCGGCACGGCGCGCACCCACTAACACCTGACGATCGAATCCGTCAAGCGACACATTACGTTTGATAACTTGGTGCCGCATAACTTCTTCCCGATTTTCAAGCATCACTTCGCGAAGCACTTCAGATTTTATCATACCTCATCTTGTCTTATTCACAAGACAAAATTACACATTTTTTGTCTTATAAGCAAGACGCCATTGCCTATTTTTTGTCTTGTCTACGAGACAATATAAGCCTGTTTTTTGTCCCACCTACAAGACAATGCGCTATTTTTTCACTTCGGGAGGCGTCCCTGGGCCTTCAGGGCGAAGTATTTCCAGAGCGGGGCGGCCATCAGCGCCTGTTTCATCTCGTCTTCGACGAGGATGCGGTAAACCTCCTGTTCAGTCAGCAGACGCACCTTGATGTCCTCGGTGGCGTCCAGATGCTGGTCAGATATCCGCTCCACGTTCGTGGCTAAGAACACATGGGTAAGGTTGTCGGAATTGCCGGGATTCTGCGATATCGTCATGAACTCGCGCCACGTCCCGTTACCATAGCCGGACTCCTCGAGAAGTTCACGCTTTGCGGCCTCCAGGAAGGTCTCCCCTTCCTCCATTGCGCCACCCACTATCTCGGTGTAGACGTCACGCAGTCCGTGACGGTATTGCTCCACCATCACGAACCGTCCGTCGCGGGTTATGGCTATGATGTTTACCCATGTCGGCAATTCGAAGATATAGTATTCCGGATTTATAACGCCTGTCGGCAGGCGGCACACGTCCCGCCTCACATTAACCCACGGACTCCGCAGTTTATATTCCGAACTTATGATCTCCCATTTCTTTATTTCCATATCCTTTTCTTTGATATAATTTTAACGGTTTCCGGGCCACGATTATTGAATATTCGTCTTCGACTTCCCACAAGCTTTCATGAAATAAGTTGCCGGGGTTGTTCGTTGGTTGAATTAGGCTCAATCCCTGAAACAACCTATTTGATGAAGAAACTTAGCAAACAGGCGCTGATCGGTTATCCGGCGGGCATCGCCACGGGCGTGACCTACGGTCTCAACCCGTTGTTCGCCATGCCGCTCCTCATGGCCGGTGCGGCCGTACAGTCCGTATTGTTTTTCCGCTACGCCATCGCGGTGGTATTGCTGGGCGGCTGGCTGCTGTTGCGCCGACAGAATTTCCGAGTAGACCTCCGGCAACTCGGCGTACTTCTCATCACGGGCCTGCTATATACCTCGAGCAGCCTGTTCCTGTTCATGGCATACCGCTATGTCGCCTCAGGGCTGGCCACCACCCTTGTGTTCCTCGCCCCGGTGTTCGTGGCCATAATCATGGTCTTCTTAGGCAAAACACCCTCCTGGCCGGTATGGCTGGCCATAGCGGCCACGTTCGCCGGAGTGGTGATCATGACAGGAGGCGACGAAGGTGCAGCCATCGACGCCCGCGGCGTCTGGCTCGCCATCGCATCTGCACTGGCATACGCCATATTCATGGTGATAATCAACCACAACAGGCGCATAGCCGACATTTCCGACACTTTGCTCACGTTTTACGTCCTGACGGTCGGAGCATTCGTATTCCTTGGAATAGCAGCCTGGTCAGGCAACTCGCTGACGGCTCATTTAGACAATACCCGTGCCATACTCAGCCTGACAGGGCTGGCCGTTCTGCCTACCATCGTATCTACCGCCACACTGGCCGTGGCTACCAGGAATATCGGAGCCACCAAGGCATCCATATTGGAAGTGTTCGAGCCTATCACCGCCATTCTCGTTGGCGCCGTCGCCTTCGGCGAGCCTCTGACACCCGGAATCATCGCCGGCATATCCATCGCCATCGTGGCCGTCACCTTCATGATCTACGCCACCAGACGATAGGTTCGGCACGCTGACTATATCAATACTAATAATCTGTTCCACAAAATGAAAGGCAAGGTTTGGATCTACATCTTACGGGGAGTGTTTATTTTTTGCGCCATGATCGGCGTCGGCATATTCATGGTTTGTCGCACCACCGCCATGATCAATCCCTGGATTGTAGCCACAGTGTGCGCGGTGCTGTCCGTTCCCATAGCCTGGCTGTTCTCCCAAAGATTCCGTGGCATCATCAATTTTCGCAACATGCCGTTGCGCGTGGCCACATGGGTGATTCTGACGGCTCCTATCCTCGCAGGCACGTTCTACTGCATCAATTCCGCGGGAGCCCACGCTGACAAGGCCACGACCGTACCGGCCGTGGTGGAACGCAAATATTACACCACTCACCAGCGCACACGGCGTGTACGCAAGGGCCGTTACATCCCCACCGGCGAGACCTACCGAACATACTACGCCGACATCCGTCTGGACAACGGCCACCTTGTCACCGTGTCGATCACCACATCCAAGGTTCACAAGGTCCGCGTCGGACAGCACCTCGACATGAAAGTCTCCCGCGGCACCTTCGGCATCCCCGTCGTCCTGACCCGCGGCCTGTTCTAAGCCATCGTCAACAATTACGCATTGTTACACAGTGCAGCTTTGCGCTTATGCTTGTGACCTACGGCGTGGATTACGCCTACGATCACCATCAGGAAACCTATCTTGCCGTGGATGGCGCCTATGTGCGAATGCTCGTGTGCCGCAAGCCATACCGCGGTGGCTATGATGCCCGTGACGGCAGTCAGCAGGAATACCCACCACAGTATCCGCGTCGGCTGATTCCTGTTTTTCCTGAAGCGTGCGAACCAGTCGCTCCACCGGTAATGCAGATATATGTGCCACACCGACAAAGCGGTCAGCACTATTCCGAGTGCTATGTGCGCCCATACCGTCCAGGCATACCGCCCCGATGTCGCTTCCAGCTGTATGCCCGAGGCCAACATCACAATCAGCACAATCCCCAGTGTCTTGTCACACGCTTTCAATCTTTCCGCAGGTGTCATCTTCTTTGCTATTAATTTTGCTTTTGTTTACGATGCAAAATTACAATGAACCTGCGCCACTGGGAATGGCTCTGATTGGGCAAGAGTTGTATTATTTAAGGTTTTTGCGGTACTCCGACGGGGATTTACCGGTGCATCTGGTAAACAGTTTTGAGAAATAGGCATAATCCTCGTATCCCAGCGCGTATGCTATTTCCTTGGCCGACAGCGACGTGTATGCCAACTGTCGCTTGGCCCGGACCATTACCATATTGCGGATATACGCACCGGCGCTCAGCCCTGTGGTTCCTTTCACGGCCTCGTTCAAATATACTTCCGATATGTTCATCATGGCTGCATACGCGCTCGGGCTTTTTTCATCTACAAGATGAGAGTCAAGGAGTTTCCGCAGTTTCAAGGTTATGGCGCGATACCGTCCGGACACCGCAGTGTCCTTTATTACGAGCGCAGACAGCACAATGCTTTTTATTGTGAGCGCGAGGGAGACGAACACAGCGTCGTTTTCCTTATTTCGTTGCATCATATCGCACAGGTACACCATATCGTCTGTCACGGCACACCCGGGACTGAAGGGTCCGGGCGCTATGGAATATTCCTCGACGGCGCGCGCCTCCCGTTCCGTAAACATTTCGGGCGACATGGCCAGCATCCAGCCGTCGGCGTCCCATGTTTCGCCGGTCGGTTTGTTATGTACCTGCCACGGCGATACTATCAATATATCCCCGGCCCGAAGATCCATCCGTTCCAGATCGATCTCCACCGAAGCCTTTCCTTGGGTCAGAAGCGCCACGATGTAGTAATCGTCGCGATGGGCATACGGCTTCATCGGCACCCTGCCGAACTGGCTCAAGCGCTTCACGAACACTCCCGACGCGGATATTTTATCCATTCGGGAGAACGGGATATTCCGAGACTTTGACATCACATCCTTATTTATCCGCAAAGATAATGCATTACATTCATATTTACACAATGAAATTGTTCCTTGATCGTGTACGTCAAATATATGGGAGCCGGCGCCGGCCGTAAAATTTTATCATTTTACGGCCGTTATGTAATAGATGTCATTCGCAAACAAGATACTCGGACTAATCAACAGCGGAAGCGGACGTTCGGTAAGGGCAAAGAAGAATATCGTCTCCATGTTTGCCCTCAGGGGCGTCAGCATAATCTGCTCGTTCCTGATCGTACCGCTGACCATCAATTACGTGTCGAGTTACGAATACGGCATCTGGCTGACAATCTCGTCGTTAGTGGCATGGATCAGCTTCTTCGACGTAGGCATAGGCAACGGCCTGCGCAACCAGTTTATCGAAGCAGTGGAGAACGACGAACCTGTCCGTGCGCGCCGTCTGGTAAGCACTGCCTACGCTATAATCTCCATCATCGTGGTCTCGGTATGGGCTTTGGCCATGGCGGCCTCATGCTTCATTGACTGGAACAGCATACTGAATGTCAGCGACGTGCCGGGACGCGAGCTGCTGTACACCGTACTTATAGCCCTCACCAATTTCTGTGTACTGTTCATACTTGGCCTGAACCGGACACTACTGAACGCCCTGCAGAAACCCGCGCTGGCCTCAGCTTTCGACACCGCGACACAGGCATTGCTTTGCATCGTCCTGCTGATCATCACCCGCTTCACCCAAGGCAACATCGTATACCTGGCCATGGCCATGGGGGGCACTTCCATTTTCGTGCTCATCACATCCAATATCTGGACTTTCCGCACCGTGCTGAGGGATTACAGGCCCTCGCCAAGGTATGTAAGATTCAGTTATGCCAAAGACATTATGTCGCTCGGCATCATGTTCTTCTTCCTCTCGGTGCTGTCCATCGCCTTCTACCAGACCAACAACCTGATCATTACGCATTATCTCGGCCCGGAAGAAGTGACGGTCTACAACATAGCCTACCGGTATATCAACTTGCTGCCCATGGTGTTCACCATTATCCTTACGCCATTCTGGAGCGCCTTTGCCGAGGCCAGGGTCAACGACGACTATAGATGGATGAAATCCACAAGGAAACGCCTGATGCAGACTCTGATGCTGTTGGGCTTAGCCGGCCTCGCGATGGTAATCATATCCCCTATGGTATACAAGGTCTGGATCAACGATATGGTCACGGTGCCGCTCATGGTCACGCTGCTGGCATATCTGTTCCAGATGTTGAACATGTGGGGAACGCTGTGGACGCAGCTCCTTTCCGGACTCGGCAAACTGCGGCTACAGGTCATCTGCTCGACAGTGTGCTGTATCTCGTACGTACCTTTGGGATGCTATTTCTGCGACAGGTACGGACTGTACGGCCTAATGATAGTGTCCGTGGTGCTGCAGATGCTATGCACATCGTGGTTCGGCGTGATACAGACCCGCAAATTATTGAATAAAACGGCTTCCGGAATATGGAACAAATAGAGAAGGCTCTGACTGACAGATCATCGTCATTACGGATTCTTATCCTGTCGACACACCGGCCTAAGTACTCGGCGGGACTGGGCGCAGACATCATGCGCAGTCTCAGGGAGGCGGGACATAAGGTCGATTTTCTATGTCTACTTGCCGGCGGTATGCCGAAACAGGATTATAAATCCATCGAACGGAGATCACTGATCAAGCCGGTGTTGAACCGGCTCTTGCCCCGGCGCATCAAATCCCGTATAGGGATTCTCCAGTCAGGCCAAACCTACCGTGAACTGATGGAACGGAAGGGCATGATATTCCATGATGAGTATGAGATTCATTATCCCGACGAGAATACCCCCGGTCTGCCGACAGACAGATTGCTGAAGCATATACGCAAAGACTACGATCTGGTCATTACCCTCTGGTGGTTTGATTTCATAAACTCCACTTCGCTTAAGGCCCTATACGATAGGCTGCGGTGTCCCATCATGATTCTGTCAATTGACATGGCTCCCGTGACCGGGGGATGCTTCTATTTCAACTCATGCCGCAGGTTTGCCGAAGGATGCGGACGGTGTCCGGCAATCGGAAGCGATTCACCGGATGATTTCACACATCGGAATTACCTGATAAAACGGGATAATTACGCCAACATGAATTGCGCCTTCCTGGGCAATTCATGGATGAACGGATTCGCGGTGCAAAGCGGTCTGTTCCCTCCGGGAAAGGTATTTAAGATCGGATGCATCATCGACGAGCATGAATTTGTTCCGGGCGATCGCCGCGTTTTACGCGAAAAGATGGGTTTACCGCCGGATGCAATCATACTCCTTGCCCGATCCTCGTCCGAACCCCGCAAGGGAGCGCGGTTCATCATTCATGCTCTGAACGATATGCCCGCAGTCGTTTCCGCGGGCAAACGGATAGTACTGGTCAGCATTGGCGACAGCCACCTGAAGGAACAGGTGTCGAATCCCGACATTCCCCACGAATACATGGGTCGCGTGAATCGCAGAGACCTGATCGCGCTCTATCAGGTTTCCGACTATTTCCTTAGCCCATCGGTCGACGACGCCGGCCCGTCTATGGTCAATCAGGCTCAGATGTGCGGCACACCCGTGGTATGTTTCAATAACGGCACGGCAGTGGACGTGGTGACCGATGGTGTATCGGGATTCAAGACGGACAATGTCTCGGAAACCGGATTCTCCGACGCCCTATACACAGCCCTGAATCTGGCACTGAACGACCCCGGATCTTATGAAAGAATGCGTATATCCACTCGCGACACTGCATTGGATACTTGCTCTAAGGCTCGTTTCCAGAAGGACATAGTCAGCCATTATAAAACTATGACGTCATGAAGAAGTCTCCATCCATCTCTTTCCTTTTGCCAGGTCCCCCGACCCGGCCTGCCGGCGGCTTCAAAGTAGCGCTGGAATATGCCAATTATCTTGCCGGACGGGGTTATGACGTGCATATACTCTATCCCGACACGCTCTATTTTAACGAAAAATCCATCCTCGGCAAGATCCGGGCTGTGCTGCATTATCCGTACAGCCGACTTAAACGTTTTTCAGCCAGAAACTGGTTTAATCTGAATCCCGCAGTCAGGGAACATCACCTCTTTTCTCTGAATCCGCGCCTGGTGCCTGAGACGGACTATTATGTGGCTACAGCACGCGCCACAGCCTTCTGTGCCAAGACGTATGACGTCCCTGACACACACAAGTTATATCTGATTCAAGGATTCGAAGCCTGGGGATTCTCCGAAGATGTGGTGTACTCCACCTATAGGCTTGGATTGAAGAATATAGTAATCAGCA
This sequence comes from uncultured Bacteroidales bacterium, assembly GCA_900542185.1. Lineage (GTDB taxonomy): Bacteria > Bacteroidota > Bacteroidia > Bacteroidales > Muribaculaceae > Lepagella. Next base: position 17,312 of record UQMZ01000023.1, on the reverse strand, counting down.
ACTGGCTCAGAGAGAAGGTAGAGGGATGTGGTGCGCAATGCACGTTGATCAGAAATGGTTTCGACTTCGATTATTTCAGATTGACCCAACCCATTGACGACCGCTCGCCATACACCGTATCGATGATGTACAGCGACGATAAGAAGAAGGGGTACGAGTACGGATTGGAAGCTTTATGCACGGTTCGCGACCGATATCCACAGCTCAAAGTCATGATGTTCGGTACGCCGGAACGTCCTGCCGACATGCCCGGATGGATAGAATATTACAGGCAGCCGGACCGCGACACGCACAACCGCATCTATAATTCCAGTTCCATTTATCTGGCTCCGAGTCTGCAGGAAGGCTGGGGTCTGACCGTGGGCGAGGCAATGATATGCGGCAACGCAATCGTATGCACCGACACCCTCGGATTTCAGGAAATGGTTACGGACGGCAAGGAGGGCCTCATCGTTCCTGTCAAAAACAGCCGGGCACTTGCCGACGCCTTATTGAAGCTGATTGACAATCCAGAATTACGCTTAAGCATGGCCAATACATCCGTGCGCACCATTGCCTCCTTCTCCTGGGAAGATAGTTTCAGGAAGTTTGAATCCCTGCTGACACTCTGACCGATTACTGGAATGACGGCGTTCCCGCCGTCAAAATAAGGGCGACGTGGACGTCGTCGCTCCAATTGCGAAACCAATTAACCTTGCGAGCTGTTATACCTCAAAGGTGTAAACTTAAATTGCAAGGTTATGAAAATCGGTTTCTTCGTTCCATGCTACATGGATGCCCTCTATCCCCAGGCGGCCATATCCACATGGGAGCTGCTCAGGAAGCTTGGGCTGGACGTGGAATTCATCAACCGGGCGGCCTGCTGCGGCCTTCCGGAACTCGACATGGGCTATGTGAAGCATTCATGTACGCTCGAAAAGGGGACCGTCCCGTTTGTGGCCGACGGTCGCTACGATTACGTGGTGGTGCCTTCCGGCATCTGCACCGACCAGTTCCGCTGCCATTTCGACGAGGTGGAACAGACGCCCGAAGTAGTGCATTTCCGCAATACGGTGTATGATCCCGTCGAATTTCTGCACGATGTGCTCAAGATAACGGAACTTCCCGGCCATCCCGTTTTCCCGCACCGCGTGGCCATCCACAACGGCTGCCATTCCCTTCGCTATCTGATGGAGGCTCGACCCACGGAACTGATGATTCCATCGTTCGACAAATGCGCCGACCTGCTCCGTCTGGTGGATGGCATCGAGATCGGCTATGCCACGCGCCGCGACGAATGCTGCGGATTCGGCGGCATCTTCGCCATCTGGGATCCCTCATGCTCCGGACAGCAGGGTCGCGACAAGGTCAGCGACTACGCACGCAACGGCTTTAAGTACGTCACCTCGCAGGACATGTCATGCCTGATACACCAGCAGACCGTGGCCCGCAAGATCGGCCTTGACCTCAAAATGTACTATATCACGGAAATTCTAAACGGCGACGCGAAATGAAACAGGTTAACCAGGTAAAATCAGGCGCGGAGTTCATAAACCGCCGCGCGCACCGCGAATCGCACGACCGCTGTCTGTGGGAGGCGCGCATGCGTCGCGACAAGGTGGCCTCCACCATTCCCGAATGGGAGGAGATGCGCAAGCTCGCATCCGAGATTAAACAGCATACGCTCATGAATCTTGACCGGTATCTGGACCGGTTCATAGCCAACGCGGAGGCCAACGGCATCCACGTGCACCGCGCCCGCGACGCCAAAGAGCATAACGAGATAATCCTCGACATATTCCGCAGTCACGGCGTCCGCACAGTTACCAAAGGGAAGTCCATGACCATGGACGAGTGCGGTATGCGCGAATACATGCAGGAACACGGCATCGACATATACGAGGCGGACTTAGGCGAACGCATCCAGCAGCTCGACCGGCAGCGCCCGTCGCATATCGTCATGCCGGCCATCCACAAGTTGCGCAGCGATGTGGCCGAGCTATTCGCGCGCACCCTCGGCTCGGACCCTGACATCGACGATCCGCATTACCTGAACGGCGTGATGCGCGCCGACATGCGCCCGCGATATGTCAAGGCCGACGCAGGCATGACGGGCGTAAACTTCGGAATCGCCGAGACAGGCGGCATCGTGGTGTGCACCAACGAGGGCAACGCAGACATCAGCGCTACCCTCCCGCCACTGTATGTGGCCACCATGGGAATGGAAAAGGTGATACCGCGCCAGAGCGACCTGCCGCTGTTCATCCGGCTTCTGTCGCGCAGCGCACTAGGCCTGGACATGACACAGTACACCTCGCACTTCCACGGGCCGCGACCGGGACAGGAGATGCACCTGATCATACTGGACAACGGGCGCTCCGAACGCCTCGCGTCACCCGACTACTGGCAGGTACTGAAGTGCATACGCTGTGGCGCGTGCATGAACACCTGCCCGGTGTTCCGACGCACGTCGGGCATCAGCTACGACGCCACATATATGGGTCCCATCGGCATCGTGCTCGAACCGAGCTACGATCTGTATAAGTACGCGCGTCTGCCGTATTCATGCACGCACTGCGGCTCGTGCGGCAACGTCTGCCCCGTCAAGGTGCCTATTCCTGAGCTGGTGTTCTATTGGCGCAGCGAGGTGGTGAAGCATGGCTACGGCCAGCCGTCGCACAACATCGAGCAGGCCATGGCCGTGCCTGTACTGAAAAGCAGCACCAACCTCGCCATGGCCGAGAAGGTAGGCCTCTGGGCCCTCCGCAATCTGCCCAAGGCCTTGACCGAATCGCGCCTCAATCCCTGGGCCATCGACCACACCAACCCCGAGCCTCCCAAAGAGACATTCCGCCAATACTACGCCCGCGTCATCGCCCCGCAGGAAGCGGAGGGTGCCCCCCACGCGCCGCAGGAGGCAAAGCCCCGGACTTTGCCCACAGTGGAGGGTGCCGCAGGCACGAGTCAGGCGGGTTGGTCCCCGGCGGCTGGCTTAAGCCAGCCCGAGCCGTCAGGCTCGTCTTCGGCCTTCCCCCTCCCTGACGTCCCCATGTATCCCTGGCCAGGCGACCCGTTGGCCGGCTTCATCTCGCACCTGGAGGGCTTCGATGGCAAGGCCGTCAAGTTCGCCACGCGCGCCGAAGCTCTGCGCTGGCTCGCCACGCAGCCCGAAATGGACATGACCAGGAACGCCGTCTACTCCACCCTCGACGACATGACCGGCAATTTCGGCGAAAAAGGCCTCTCCAACCTGCGCAACGCCGAGAAGATCAACACCTGCGTCACCGAGGCCGAGATGGGTGTGGGCGAGATGGGTTCGGTATGGGTCACCGACCGCTCGCTACGGCATGCCCCATGCGCCCTGATGTCACGTCATCTGTTCGTGTTGCTGGACGCCACTAAGATTGTCGGCGGTCTGCACCAGGCCTACAGTCGGCTCAGCCTGCGCGATCAGCAGTACGGCTCCTTCTTCACCGGCCCGTCCGCCACCGCCGACATCGAGGCAGTGCACATCACCGGCGCACAGGGACCCCTCTCCATGACCGTATTGTTATACAATTGCAAACAATGACTATAAAATAATATGTTATGAATACAAAGCAAAAAACCTATCTTGTCAGTTTCCGCAACAGCGACAAGTATCTTGTACGGTTTGACGGCACCAAAGAGGAACTGGAGCAGTCTCCGCAGTTCAAGGCCATCGAGCAGGAGATAGCCACCTATATGCACCGGCACTTCGCCACGAATCACGAGATAGACAAACTAACCGTTCCGGACATAGAAGAAGCGGAGGATCCCTCCAGATATGACGGCTATCAGACTCTCGACCTCACGGCTGTAGACAGTCTCAAGCAATCCCTGACGCGCGAAGCCAAAAACATTCTCGACCAAAAGCAGCTGGACCGCAACGCCCCCTTCGACGATATAAAACCATACTAAAAAGAAAGCCGGGACCCCGCATGAGTCCCGGCTTTTGTTTTCATATATATACTGTCTATCAGCGCACTATATACTTGCGGCCACCGGCCACATAGATGCCGGCAGGCAGGTTGATGATGTCCGTCACCTTGGCGTCGCGCAGCACGCGCACACCCTGCAGGTTGTAGACGTCCACGATTGTGTCGGGAGTAACCTCGATGGCTTCTACACCCGTCGGGCCGTCATTCTTCTCGCTACCCATCACTTTCATTTCCTTCAGTTTGATGCCCCAGCCGGTTGCAGCTGTCTTGGTTTCCAGTTTGACAGTCTGAGCGGGAATCGTAGAGAAGTCGGCGTTGTACAGGTTCTTGCGAGGAGTCATACCTGCACCTCCGACACCGTCGGTTACGGTGAACACCTTTGGCTCGGCAGCTGCTTTCTGCGTTGAGCCGGCTACGGCGGCGGGAGTCAGAGTCACTGTGTACTCCTTGGCGGAAGCACCTTCCCATACCAGCTGTACGGCCTGAATCTGATATTCTTTCGCAAGAGTCACAGTCACATAGTGCTCATCTCCTGTTGAGGGAGCCCATTCAATCTGAGTTCCTTCGTTACCGTCGAATGCAAGCGCGGCATCCACGTCACAGTCCGCCTCGTAAGTGGCGTTGAGGGCGTGTACGCCCTGTGCGTCGCTGTCAAGGAAGCACTCCAGCGCAATGACGCTTGTTGCGTTTCCACAGGTGGCATTGATATTGCCAATTCCCTTAGCCGTCGCGGTCAGGGCACCGTCAACCAAAGTAAACGGAGCCGTTACAGTGCAGTCTGCCTCTTTCTCCACCAGATAATGACCGTTGTTGTCCTTAACGATAGAACTGATGTCATAGCTTTCGTTGACTATCATTTCGTTGGGAACCCCACTCATTTCGATGCTTGCAGGCTCGCCGTAAGCCACGACATCGTTCTCCAGACCGGTCTGATAACCGTTTATATCCAGACGGGCGTCACCACCGGTGAATGCCGCGAAATAGTAAACGTAAAGACCGACATTCTCATCAAACGTAGCCTCCGTAGTGTATGTATATTTACCGTCCACCAGCGTCATGTCCATAATCCTGTCACCGCCTGCCAGACACGCATTGGCCTTCCATACCAGGCCGTCTATTGCCTTGGCGCAATGAGGAACAGCCGTTATAGTAACGGTACTGTTGGGATTGTATGCGATGGCGGTTTCTATCGACACAGGAACATTATTGATTAATCCGTCCTTGATTGTGTGCCATACTTTTGCCGCCGAAGCATCGCGGGCGGTCTTGAATGCAACGGTCACTACCTTACCTTCGTATGTCTGGCCATCCTTGGTAGCCACTGCCTTCATTGCGTAGGAGTAGTCGGTGGCGGGAGTAAGGTCATTCAATGCTATAGGAGAAGCTGCGGCAATCTCATCATTCAGATATACCTTCACATCGGCGCCTTCCAGTTCCTCGGGCAGCGTGACGGTGTATTCTATGTTGGCGGAAGTTGCGGTGATTTCGGTAGCGGAGGCTGACAGCTTCGGCACAATGGCCTTAGCAGGCTTTTCGTTGGCAGCGCCAAAGATATAACCATCTATGAGGTCGGTCATATTAGCACCCGGCCATTCAAACCAGAATCTTAGATTGTCGCCTTCAAGAGCCTGGCCGAGTTCAAATGTTGCATCACTTGCATCTCCCCGGTTCTCATTGTCATGAGAAATCCATTTGTATGTTCCGTCTGCCTGCTTTTCAGCGATAGGGTAAGCACTACCCATTTTCATTTTCAACACTAATCCAGGGATGTCTTCTATACCTTCTATTTCGGCAGTCATCTGAAGATGACCGTCTTCCAAGGCTGTCAGTACGTAATCAACGTTTAAATCATAATCCTTGCCGTTAATCGTAAGCGCCTTCTGAAAGTTGCCATACCACTGGTTGCCGTAGGCATACTCGGAGGCGTCCTCGCCTGCGGCGGCGCGCACTGTGTTTGTGATTCCTGATACGGGTTGCTGGCTATCTGTCGGGGATGCCTGCTGGAAAACGTTGCCCGTCACGCCGGCTGTGGCCATCAGTCCACCAAGCAGCAGCGCTGTCAGTAAAATTTTCTTCATGGTTAAAATTGTTATTGATGATTGTTAACTATTATTTTTGTGTCATGCGACTGGAGTGAGGGCGTCCTCGCCGTCAATGCGTGGGCGACGTGGACGTCGCCCCTCCAGTAGCAGCCACTCTCGTCACTCGTCACTTATCACTTCACCAGCACTTTGCGGTTGCCGATTATGTAGAGGCCGGGGGTGAGGCCCTCGATGGCCGAGGCGGGATCGACGTCGTGTTTCAACATCACGCCCTGCATATTGTAGACGTTCACGTTAGTTAAGATTTCCGCTGCCACTCCCTCCACGGCTCCGGTGCCTTCGGCATAAAGACCTACGCGCGAAATCCTTATGCCGCTGGGCTGATAAGGCGCGGCGTCGGCAAGGCGCAATATCACGTGGCCGGCGGGCAATGTCACATTTATGGCACGCGCCTCGTACTTCTCGTCGGAATTGGGCAGAGTCATGCTTACCACATCCGTCAGGTCGGTCACCTCGTCACCGTTCACAAGCTGCACCTTCAGCTGCGGATCGAAACGGGTAGGCTCGCCCATACCGGCCACAATCAGTTTCAGGTCATACTTGCCGGCATCGGGCACATCAAACTGCCAGTCTACGGTCGATCCTGAATTGAAACGGCTTATCTCTATGGGCTTGGCGCAACCGGCGTCATTGCCGGGATACAGTTCGATAGCGCTCGATGCGACATAATCCACTGCGGGGAACTCGGTTCCGACAGCGTTCCATACCTCCCTGTCGAAATCGCTCATGTAGCAATACACCATCCCCTGTGGCGACAGCTTGCGTTCGTCGTAACCCGTCTGAGGTATAATCAGACCATAGTTCGGTCCCTTATTGCTGTTGTAGGCGCCCTTGGCCTTGAACCATGCATACTTATGGATCCAGGGAGTGGTCTCCAGCCACTCAAGAGCCTGGGTCATGAAGTTGATCTGTGTGGCCTGACTCACCGACGAATTCTGATTGCCGGCCTCGGGCCAGTAGCAGAACTCCGTCACCCACACATCCTTGCCATACTTGTCATGAAACTTGGTGGCCAGGTCCGTCAGGACGCCGTAACCGCCATACACATGGATAGCCGTATAATCGAAAGCGTCCGGCCCCACTAAGGCCACGAACTCGTCCATCCATTTCATCGGATCCTGATAAGGCGCGTTGGGCGAATAATTCAGTGCCGGAGCCACAAGCTTGAGATTCAATTCCTCGGCCAAAGCCTGCACGGCATGCCACTTTTCGGCGGCCACCTCGGGCGTCATATTGGCCTGTTGGGTAAAGTTCGGCTCGTTGAAGCCGAGCAGATACTTGCACTCGGGGTGAGCCTTGACATACTCGCGGATTTTGTCGGCGTTATAGTTGGCGTTCCAGCACATCGGCACGAAATCGATGCCCTCGTATGCCTCCACCTGACCATCGACACCCGAAGAGGGTGTATTGGCCCAGTTGTAGTACCAGTTCACGCCGGGCTTGATTGCATCCAGCTCTACGGCCAGCGAGAACTGGTTCTCGCCCACGCCGCGCTTGGCGCTCTTGCCCCAAGCCGGTGCTGACGCCATGCACGTCAGCACCACTGCCATTCCTATTACTAACTTATCTCTCATCATGATATATTTATCGGTTGAATATTGGGTGACTCATTGAAGGCGACGCTACGTGCCAAAGGCACGTCCCTACGGTTCGTCGGAGTGCGCCGCTACTTTGATGCGGTATTGTTTTCGGTTATGTTGAAGGTTACGGGCGCGGTCTTGCATTCCGACGAATTGTCTACCCAGAGGGTGAACTCGCCCGGTTCGATAATCTCATTGCCCTCCGTGTCGTGGAATGCGAGCCTCGAGGCGGGAAGGGTGAAGGTCACGGTCTTTGTTTCTCCGGGGTTGAGCCATACCTTCTCGAAGCCTTTAAGCTGCTTGACCGGCTGCGCCAGCGACGCCACCATATCGCGTACATAGAGCTGGGCGACATCTGCCCCGCGTGTCTTGCCGGTGTTGGTCACCCGGCAGCTGACGGTTATCTCTCCGTTGCTGTCAATCGAAGTGGCCGACAATTCGGGCTTGCCGTATTCGAATGTCGTGTAGCTCAGTCCGTAGCCGAAGGGATAGAGTGGGGCCAGACCGGCATCCAGCCAGAAAGATGTGCATCCCGTCGAGGTCTGTCCCGCCTCCAGGGGTATCTGGTCCATCAGCATCACCTCGCCCTCAGTGGGACGGCCTGTGTTCTTGTGCGCGTAGTAGATGGGAACCTGGCCCACCATGCGGGGCATGGTGATGGGGAGTTTGCCCGAAGGATTAACCTTGCCCGTCAGCAGGTTTGCCACAGCCGGACCACCCATCGTTCCGTTGTGGAAGCAGAACAGGATGGCGTCGCACAGCTCCGACTCCTCGGGCAGTGTCAACGGACGGCCCGACAGCAGCACTGCCACTAAGGGCTTACCCGTCTTCTTCAGTTCCTTCAGCAGTTCTTTCTGCGCACCGGGCAGCGAGATGTCGGCGCGGCAGTGAGCCTCGCCCGAAAGCACGGCTTCCTCGCCGCCTACAAATACTATCACGTCGCACTTGCCTGCGGCAGCCACAGCCTTAGCGAACTCAGCGTCGCTCCTGTCGCGGCTGAACTGCAAGCCGGGAACGCATGTCACGTTCTTCGCTCCGTATGCCTTGCGCAGTCCTTCCAGCACGGTCACGGTCCTGTCCTTGTCCAGATCGAAGCACCATGTGCCGTTCTGGTCATGTCTGGCATCGGCCATCGGGCCTACCACCAATATCCGTTCCGAACCTTTCATGGGGAGAATGCCGTTGTTGGTGAGCAGGATGGCGCTCTCCTCGGCTGCACGCTGCGCGGCCGCAAGGCTCTCCTTCTCGAAGAAGCGGTTCATGTTCTTCTCGTCGACGTATGGATTCTCGAAGAGTCCCAGGCGGAACTTGAGACGCAGCACGTTGCGCACCAGTCCGTCTATCTCCTTTTCAGAGATGCGGCCTGCATCGATCAGTTCCTTTATATACTGTGTGTAACCGTGAGCCTCCATGTCCATGTCCACTCCGGCGCGGAGCGCCTGCAGCGAAGCCTCCCTGAGGTCGGCGGCCGTACCGTGCTTCAGCATGTCGCCGATGGAGTTCCAGTCGCTCACCATCAGGCCATCCCAGCCCCAGCGGTCGCGCAATATGTCGCGAAGCAGCTTCCTGTTGGCCGACGAGGGAACACCGTCTATGTCGTTGAACGAGCACATGAACGTTGCCGAACCTGCGTCCGCGCAGGCCTTGAAGGGAGACAGTATCACGTCATGCAGCACGGTGCCGGTCACGTTGGCTGTATTATAGTCGCGTCCGCTCTCCGACATGCCGTATCCGGCAAAATGTTTGGTGCAGGCAGCTATAGCGTCCGGGCGTGTCAGATCGTCGCCCTGATAACCCTTCACGGCAGCCAGACCCATCACGGTAGTCAGGTATGGATCCTCTCCATAACCTTCGGCCAGGCGTCCCCATCGTGCGTCACGGGCTATGTCCACCATAGGGCTGAACGTCCAGCGCACTCCGGCCGACGAGCATTCGCGAGCCGACACGCGGCTACCCTGCTCCACGATCTCCGGATTCCAGGTAGCTGCCTGACCCACCGGTATCGGGAAGATGGTCTTGAATCCATGTATCACGTCGCGCGCGAATATCAGTGGAATGTGCAGACGGCTTTTCTCCACCGCCTCTTTCTGCAACTTGTTCACCACAACGGGGTCAACCTCATTCAGTATAGAGCCCACGTTGCCGTTCTTGATACGTCCGACCATGTCAGGATGATAGCCCCAGCTCGACAGCTGGTTGAGCTGGCCTATCTTCTCGTCGAGCGTCATCAGACTCATCAGCGAGTCCACGCGGCTCTCCACGTCGCGCAGTGCCGCCTGGACGCCACCGCACGCCAGCACTATGCCTGTAAGTAATATCGCTGTGGTTCTTTTCATAACATTTCCTTAAGTATTGTTTTGTTGCCGAAATCGTCGCGCGCGCTCAAAATCACCAGTCCTCGTCCCATCCGCGACAGGTCGAGCGTGTCGCGGCCCGCGCCCATCAGGCGCCCCGAGGCATCGTATGCCTTCAGGTCGGCCCCCTCGCAATTGGCATGACCCGATTCGATACGTATCTTAATGTTCTCGGCCATACTCGGACTGAGCACGCCCGAGCCTTCGATGTCGTCGCCCGGAACGGTCATGCTGATCGATTCATCGCCGGTGCCTTTCTGATATACTTTCACGTAGTTCACGTACATCGAAGCCTGATGGTTGTTTTCATCGTTCAGGGCCGTAATGCCGGCAGCGTCGTGGATGCCGGGGAAGTTGCCTCCCACCGCCACGTTGAACAGCACGAAGTTCTCCTTATGAAAGTAGTTGCCGGGCGAGTTGACGTCGTCGGGATTGTTCTGGTCGATGTTCATCTGGAAGTAAGGAGTCTGCTTGGGCATCTTGTCCAGGTCCACGTACATGCGCACCTTGTTCTCGTCCCATATCACGGTGAATATGTGGAACTCGCCATCCTGCAGCGAATAGCTCTTGGTGTTGTCATGGGCGTACGAACATGCCGGCCAGCCCTGGCCCCAGTGCATGGCGCCGTTGAAGTATCGGTCCTGCGTGCCGGGACCGAAGGCGTTCTGATGGCCCATCTCTACAATGTCCGTCTCGCCGCTCTTGGGCCAGCCCACCTCCTTGTGGTCGTTGCCCATCATCCAGAAGGCGGGCCACAGGCCGTTGGCAGTGCTCGGCATCTTGATGGCGGCCTCTATCTTGCCGTGCTTGAAGGCGAACAGTTCCTGCGTGGTGACGCGGCCCGAAGTGAACTCCTTGCCCTGGTAGTTCTCGCGGACGGCGGTCAGTATCAGACAGCCGTTGCCCTGGCCGTCGTCGCCGACACGCACGTTGCATTCGCGGTCGGTGTAATACTGTAGCTCCGCGTTCCCTCCGCCGTTGCCGTTCACCTCTATGTTCCAGCGGTTGCGGTTCAGCTCCTCCCCGTCAAACAGATCCTGCCACACCAGACGGTAGCCGTCGGTCTCGCCGGTGCCGTTCTGGCTCTCCCGTGCCTGACACAGTGTACCTGCCACACCGACCAGTATTACCGATATTCCGGTTCCCAATATCTTTTGTATCATAATTCGTTTTGCCCTTGGCTCTTATTAAATCTTTATTGTTTTTGGTATCCGGTGGAGGGTCACCCCTCCGCCGGACTATGATCGGGAACTTACTTTACGACGATCTTCTTGGCCTGGTTGCCGCTCTTGGCAACGTAAACACCCTTTGCGAGGTTGCTCAGACCCAGTGTCGTGCCTGCGGTCTTCTTAACCAGCTGTCCGCTCAGGTTGTAGAGCTCGATGCCGTTGGCTCCGGCCACGTTCACGGTGTTGGCGGTCACTACCCACTCTGCATCGTCTGCGCTTATGCCGTTGATGCCGCTGCCGTTGCCGAGCTGATAGTAATAGATCGCGTCAAATGCGAAGGCCTGGCCAGCGATGCCACCGCCGAGGAACGACATGATGTTGCCCTTCCACTCCTTTACGGCTTTCCAGTCGAAAGTGGGGAACAGTTTCTTGAGATCGCTGAAGCTGATGTCGATGCCCTGCCAGTCATCGTTGGCCTTGGGACCAACTGCGGGGAAGACAGCGCCGTTGTCGTTGAAGGGATCGCCAAGAGACACCTTTGCGGGCTGGCTACCTATGTCACCGCCGTCGGCCACGATAATGGCGATGGCTGCGGGTGCTGTGCCTGGCGACATATATGCCAGATGGAAACGGGTGTCGGCATTCCACCATTCGGTGTTCACTCCGTTGCCGGCTACGTTATAACCGGCGCCTGACCAACCCTGAGTACCCACAATGAACGATGCGTAGCCGTCCATCTGGTCACCTACACCGGGATAGGAAGCGTCTCCGGCATCCATCGTATTGACACCGGCATTTTGCCATACCCACAGGTTGTTGGTATCTCCGTTGGGGGCTGCCGATGTCACTGTGGCTCCCTGAGCCTCGAACTTGGCCACTGCACCCTCATCCAGTGCTATAGGCATTACCTGGCTTACTTTTCCCTTTGCGAGTACGGTCTCCACTGTGGGGTCACAGGTGTACTGTGCGCTTGCGCTTGCGGCTACGAAAGCAGCGGCTGCGACTAATGTAATTTTCTGCATTTTCTTTAGTTTTTAAAGGTTAATTTTTTAGTTTATAGAGTGTTTGGTCAGCCTGCGGATCGCAAGACCCGCAGCCCGTAAATATATATGTATAAGGTAATTGAGCGTTAATATCCGCTGTTCTGCTCCATCGGATTGAGGTTTATCTCCTCGGCCGGTATGGGGAACAGCTCGTTCTTGCCCTTGATGAAGTTGGCCATCTCGGCGCGGGCCTCGGCCGATTCGTTCTTGCCGTATGTGCCCTGGTCCTTGTCAAGCACCTCGTAGGCTATGCCCCAGCGCACCAGATCGAACCAGCGGTGACCCTCCATGCCGAGTTCCACGCGGCGCTCATGGCGTATGGCCTGGCGCAGTCCGTCGGTGGTGTCGGCATATCCGTAGCCCGGGAAGGCGGGCAAGGTGTTGGCGGGATCGGCCGAGCAGTTGCGGGCGCGCTTGCGCACTTCCTCAAGCGCCCATTTGGCGCCGGCAAGGTCCTTGCCGCTTTCCAATGCGGCCTCGGCATAGAGCAGAAGCACGTCGGAAGCGCGTACCAGACGGTAATTCATCGGCGAACGGGAATCGTGCGACAGCGAGGGGAAGTCGCCGTTATCGCTGTATGCGGTCTTGTTGTTGTAATAGGGAGAACCCAGATAGTTCACCTCCACCTCCTGCTGCGCTGTCTCGGAAGGCACGCCGACGGTTGCCTCGCGACGGGGATCGCCCTGTTCGAACTCAGCGTAGAGGTCGCGTGTCGGGTGATTCCAGCCCCAACCCTTGCGCGCGCCTAACTCCGAACAGCGGGGACGCGTCAGTATCGTGGTGAACGTGCCGCGCGTGAATCCGAAGCCATCGCCGTAGTCGCTTGTCGGGTCTTCCATATACTGTATCTCGAACACACTCTCCGGGCCGTTCTCGCCGGCGAGGGTGAAGTTGTCGCTGTAGTTGCCGCAGAGGGTGTATTCCTTGCCGTACTGTTCCTCGCGGAACTTCTTGCCCCACAGGTAGGCGTTGTCATAGTCCTTGCTATAGAGGTACACCTTGCAGAGCATGGCCTGCGCGGCCCCCTTGGTGGCGCGGCCCAGGTCCTCGGCGGGATATTTCGACTTGTTCCACAACATGCTTTCGGCCTTCAGCAGGTCGGCAACGATATGGTCGTACACCTCTTGAGCGGTGGCGCGGGGCTGCTGCCACCTGTCGCTGCTGTCTATCACGAAGTCCACCAACGGTACGCCGCCGTACACGCGCACCAACTGGAAGTAATAGAACGCGCGCATGAAATAAGCCTCGCCGAGCAGACAGTCCTTGCGCTCCTGCGTCATGTACTCGTCCGGCTCCATTTCAGACACCTGCTGCAACGCCAGATTGCAGCGGGCTATGCCCTGGTATTTTGCACGGTAGTAGTCCAGCACAATGGCATTGTTGGCGTTCACCTTGAAGTTGTCGATGTCGTATGCATCGGCGCCGTCGGCCACGTCCTGGCCTCCCTTCAGTGCGTCGTCGGATGCGACGTCACCGAAAAACCACTCCGAGAAATAGCTGTTGTTGTATTCCCATGCCAGTGGCACGTAGCAGGCGTTGATCGTCTGTATCGCTACCGCGCCGCTGGTGAAGAAGTCGTCGAAATCCTGCGATCCGGGCGCCTCATCCTTAAGCCAGTCGTTGCAGCCTGTCAGCATCAGGGCGCCGGCTATCATCGGTATCGCTATATATCTTGTTTTCATCGTTATATGTCCTTAGTATCTGTATATAATCTGTATTAAGACATCAATATGTGATGTTCACGCCGAAGATAAAGCTGCGTGCCTGGGGATAGTTGCCGTAGTCCACACCGCCGAGGGTCTCGGGATCGTAGCCTTTGTATTTGGTGACGGTGAAGAGGTTTCCGCCCTGGAAATAGAAACGGCACTTCTGGAAACCGATGGCGTTCATCCATTTCTGCGGCAGTGTGTAGCCCACCTGCAGGTTCTTGAGGCGGAAGTACGATCCGCTCTCCAGGAACCGGTCGGATACATAGTAGTTGATGGTGTTCTTGGGGTTGGGAATGTAGCCGTCGGGGTTCTCCGGGGTCCATGCGTCGGTCATGACGGGCGAAAGAACGGAAGTCGAGCCGTTGCTCTCCAGACGGTGACGCATCTGGTTGTAGATCTTGTTGCCGCCTACGCCCTGGAAGAATATGGATAGGTCTATGCCCTTCCATTCGGCGCCGATGGTCAGACCGTAGTTAAGCCATGGAATCGAGCTGCCGAGTTTCACGCGGTCCTTGTCGTCGATGCGGCCGTCGCCGTTGTTGTCGCGGTATTTGGCATCGCCGGCGTGGAAGGGTATGTCGGCCGAAGTGTAGCCCTTCAGATGGTCGAGGGCCTCCTGGTCGGTCTTATAGATTCCTTCGTAGTTGTAACCCCAGAAGTAGTACAGCGGATAGCCCTGGTTCACCACCTGGACGTTGTTATAGTTGGTGTAGATGGGCGAGCCGCCGTTCAGCGCCGTCAGCTTGTTGTCGATGAACGACACGTTGCCGTTGATCCAATAGTTGACGTTTCCAACCCAGTTGCGGTGCTCCAGCGTGATCTCGATACCCTTGTTGCGCACTTTGCCCACATTGGCTGTTGCCGAATAGCGGTTACCCACATGTGCCGGCGCCGTCACGCTCATCAACATGTCGTTGGTGTCGCGGATGAAGCCTTCGATCGAACCGGTCAGCTTGTTCTGGAAGAATCCGAAATCAACACCCACGCTCCACTGCTCGGTGTTCTCCCAGTGGCCGCCGTTGTTGACCCAGGTCAGCACCGTGGCGCCGTTGGCCAGTTGCTGGTCCTTGCCGAACACATAGTCCACGAATGTGGGGCCCGTGTTGAACATCTGCAACAGGAAGGCGTTGTTGCTGATCAGGTCGTTGCCCACCTTACCCCAGCCGAAGCGCAGTTTCAGATTGTTCACCCAGCTTACGTCGCGCAGGAATTTCTCCTGGTCTATGCGCCATGCCAGTGCGAACGAGGGGAAGAAGCCCCAGCACTTGTCGCGGAACTTGCTGGAACCGTCGGCACGGAAGTTTACGGTGGCCATGTAACGGTCGTCGTAGGCATAGTGCACGCGGCCCAGCCATGACTGACGCCGATTGCGCGATACGCTGTCGCCGGGGCGTCCGAAATTGTCCGTAACCTGCGAGAGGTACCAGTTCTTCTCTACCGGATTCAGGATGTCCGAACCGCTCGATCCGATGCTGTAGTAGTTGAATTCCTCGATGGTCATGCCGGCCATCAGGTTCAGGTAGTTCTTGCCGAACGTGTTGTAGTAAGACAGAATGTTGTCCACTATATAGTTGAAGCTGCGTGCCATGGACGAGGAGAGGAAGTTGTGCTCGCGCTTGTCGTAGGCCGAAACCTCGTATGCCTCTGAGAAACTGCGGTCGCGCGTTATCTTGTAGTCGAAGCTGAACGTGGACTTCAGTGTCAGCGTCGACCAGGGGTTGATCTCGGCGAATACGTTACCGAGCCAGCGTTCGTTGTTCACCTTGGGGTTCGAATATTCGATCATGCTCAGAGGGTTGGTCACGTTCTTGAAGTTCGAGCCCGCGGATATGCCTCCGGACAAATCCTTGCCGTTGCGGTTCACGGAGCCTTCGGGATAACGTGTGGGATCCCAGGGAGCCATAGCGAAGGCTGCCGAGATGATGTTTGCCCCCGCGCTCTCAACGTTGTCGCCGCTCTCGTATGCGTTTTTGGACTGCGACGAGGTGAACGACAGGTTCTCCCCTATCTTCAGCCACTTTGTGGCCTGGTATGTCGTGTTGAGTCGTGCCGTGAGTCGGTTGAAGCTCGACCCGATTATGGTACCTTCCTGTCCGAACCAGCTGCCCGACATCGAATAAGTGAACTTGTCGGTTCCGCCGTCGATACTGAGGTGATAGTTCTGGATTGCGGCATCACGGAACACCACGTCCTGCCAATCGGTGTCGACCGCGCTGTAGTCGAATCCCGTGGGATTTGTCTCCGCATCGTACACGGTGGGGAAGTAGGGCGATGCTCCTACGCCCATGAAAGTCTTGAGCCAGGCGTTGAAACCCTGCTCCTCATATATCTTTCGCGCGCGGGCGTTGCCGTTGATGGCCACGTATGTGTCGGCGAAATCCTTGGCGTTCATCACGTCGAGCTTACGCCAGCGCGACTGCCAGCCGGCATACATGTCGAACGTGATATGGGCGCGCTCCCCCTTCTTACCGGTCTTGGTGGTCACGATCACCACGCCGTTCGCACCACGGCTACCGTAGATGGCTGTCGCCGAGGCGTCTTTCAGGATCTCGGTACTGGCTATGTCGCTGGGCGACAGGAAGGAGATGTCGTCGGTAATCACGCCGTCCACCACATATATGGGCGATGCTCCGTTCACGGTTCCGACACCGCGGATGCGCACCTCGGCGCTCGCGCCTGGACGACCCGTCAGCGAATTGACCGTAACGCCGGCCGCCTGACCCTGAAGGGCGTTGGCCAAAGACGCGGAGGGCGTTTTCTGAAGGTTCTCTGCTGCAATCGAGCTTACCGAACCGGTCACGTCGCTCTTTTTCATCGTACCGTATCCGATCACTACGACTTCGTCGAGTGTCTTGGTGCTGGCAAGCTTCACGTCATAACGCTGTGTGGCGTTGAATTTCTTTCTCTGCTGGTCGAATCCCATGTAGCTGTATTCCACGGTCTGACCGGGCTGCAGGCTGATGCTGTAATTACCGTCCAGATCCGTCACAACTCCGTTGGTGGGATTCTCTACCACGCGAACTGTAGCTCCTATAAGAGTCTCGCCGTCGTCGGCCGACGTAACCGTTCCTGTCACGGTCACCTGTGCCGCTGCCGTCAGACATCCTAATGATAAGGCTATGCAAAACATCAAGTTTTTCATGTCGCTCATTAAAAATATTGTTACTGTTACTGTAGTATTATTTGTTTCAACAATTTGTTTCAACATTGACTCCGAACATCATCTTGTATTGGCCGATGCTCGATTTCGGTCACAAAATTAGATGTCGCATTTATTATTGTCAATAGTTTAGTATTCACAATAACTCTACATCAACGATTTTATTACCCTACATCAACTATATTAACACATCTTATATATTTGTATATGCTGTCTCTTATACACATCTGACGCTGCCGACGACGGAGAGAGTGTAG
>UQMZ01000022.1 GCA_900542185.1 uncultured Bacteroidales bacterium | reverse complement strand
TTTTTTATGAAAAAATTTCACTGAAAATTTGGTTTTTAACGCAGTATCTCCGAGGCATCAAATTCCGGTGGGCTAATAAGCATCCGAATAGTTCTGAGCCTTGTCTTTCTTTGAATTTCGCTCTGATTTAACCAAATGTAACTATTTTTGTAGTTAAGAAAGGTTAAAAGTCAAATCATGCTATTGTAACTACGAAAATAGTTATTAACTTTGCCCTGTGTAACTACAAAAATAGTTATGAAAAGGAAACAGGAGGATAAACTGACTCCCAAAGAGGAGGAACTGATGCGGTTGCTGTGGGAATATGGTCCGATAGCGATCAGCAGACTGGTGGAATTGTATCCGGAACCAAGGCCACATTTCAATACGGTATCGACAGTGATGCGCAGGCTTGAGGCCAAGGGCTTTGTGGACCATGAGTGTGTCGCAGGGACATTCCACTATTTTGCCAAGGTAGAGAAGGAGTACTTCCGCAGCCGCAGTTTCGGTAATTTCATCAAGAATTATTTCGGAGGGAATTATTTCGGCGCCGTATCATCGTTGGTGGCCGAAGAAAAGATTTCTGCCGATGAGTTAAAGGAATTGCTTAGGCTTGTGGAGCAGAAGGGGAGTCAAAAATAAGATGGCGATGGGTGCATTTTTATCATATTCCATTGTAAGTGGCATCGCGTTGCTGGCGTTGTATCTTGCATACAGGTTGCTTTTGGCCCGTGACAATCAGCATGGGTTTAACCGTGGGGTGTTGTTGGCCATTTATGCGGTGTCGTTTACTGCATATCCGGTTCTTCAATTGGTCAGCGGTCTTAAAGGCGCGTCAACTCCACTGATGGTCGCGACCGGCGCTGTGGAGGTAATCGGTAGGGCCGGCGCAGCTGACTCCACACCAGTATGGGGAGTCATACTGGTATTGGCATTCATAATCGGAATGGTGATAGTGGCGATAAGAACCGTAATAACATGGTTGCGCCTTATCAGAGTGATACGTTCCGGCCAAAAGATTGAACATAACGGATATACGCTGGTGGTGACGGACAACGAACGGTTCGCTCCGTTCAGCTGGATGCGATATGTGGTGATCAGCCGGAAGGATTATGTAAGTGACAGTTCGGCTATAGTTACGCACGAACTGAAGCACATAGCCTGTCACCATTGGGTGGACCTGTTGATTGCCCAAGCAGGGTGTATCGTGAATTGGTTCAATCCGGCCGCATGGCTGATGCGCGACGAACTGATGCTGGTGCATGAGTATCAGGCCGACATGGCAGTCATTGACCGTGGCCATGACGCGCAGGAATATCAGATGTTGTTGATAAAGAAAGCTGTTGGCGCCAGATTCCCGTCCTTGGCCAACAGCCTGAATCATAGTAAACTCAAAAAACGAATCACCATGATGTACAAAGCAAAAAGTGGTGCGGGGCGAAAATGGAAAGCCCTCGCGCTGGTGCCTGCGCTTGCGTTGGCACTGGGCCTGACCGGAGTACCGGTCGTAAGAGCCGCTGTGTCGACTATCGGCACACTCAAAGTTTCTGACGGCAAAAGTAGTGAAAATCCGTCAGATAACAAAACCTCTGTCCCGCATTTCAAGGTCAAGAGCATCAACAACAACGACGGAAAGACTACTGTGGAAATCCGAGGCGAAGGGCTGGGCAATAACCTCACGGTATCAGGAGGAACCTTCACGACGAAGGGCAAGACATACGAAGCCAGGTCCTTGAATTGCTCAATGACAGATGGCAATGCCGCCATAACCGCTGTATTCCCGTTCCTGACGGAATTCGACAAGGTCAGCATGACGCTTGACATCAACGGAGAAAAAATGACCTTCGACCTTGAAGACTTCTTCAATAATGCGGGAAAATCAATAGCTTCGGTCCCCGGTCTGGAAAACATGAAGGTGTATTTGGACGGTAAGGAGATTAGCCTGATAGATGTGCAGGAAATCGCATCGGATCAGATAGCCTCGATGACGGTTGACAAGAAAGAAAACGCCATCTATATCACCATCAAGAAAACAGACAAATAACAGTAATTATAGACTGGTATTTTTCAAGGACTTAAAGTTCGCATAAAATAATCGAGGCTACCATTCACAAGTGGTGACCTCGATTTGATTTTAGAGTGTTAATGATGTGCTATACAGACTGTGACAGTTGTTGTCTGTGCATAGAATCGATATTTTCATCTGATTATCCATTTAGAAGAAACAGCCATAAACCCATCCGGAAATGGTAGCCATGACTATTACAAGAGCTACATATATCACTGTCTTTTTCGTGCCCATCACACTGCGGATCACAAGCATATTCGGCAGCGACAGCGACGGACCTGCAAGGAGCAATGCGAGTGCCGGACCTTTACCCATGCCGGAAGCGAGCAAACCCTGAATAATAGGTACTTCGGTAAGTGTGGCGAAGTACATGAACGCCCCTGTAAAACTTGCGAAGAAATTGGAGAGAAGTGAATTTCCGCCGACCGCCCATTCCACCCAGCTGTTTGGGATTATACCAGGCAGTTCAATACCGTCGTGAGTGGATCCGAGCAGGAATCCGGCTGTCAGTACGCCGACGGCAAGCAGCGGAAGTATCAGCTTGGCGAATCCCCACGCCGACAACGCCCATTCGCGGTTCTCGTCATCGTTCTTGTCGCATAGCAAAACGATTGCAAGCACGACTACCGAGATAATCATCGGTACGAGCGGTGCCAATTTCGCATCGGGAATAAAGACATTGGCAAGGAAAGCCGATACAGCCACCGCGATTGCGCCAAGGATAATCCAACGGGCTTTCAAGTGCAGAATCTTCACCAAAATTACGCAAAATCCTATTGCAAGAGCTGATGTTATCCACCATTTTGCCCCGTAGATCGCAGCCCAGACTCCACGGTCTATTGTCGCAGGTGCGCCCCAGTTGGCGAACACAAGGATTGCCACAAGTGTAAAGAAGAATACTGCCGTCTGCCAAAGCGGGCGTTTTTCAGGCGGCGGGACGATATTCATCTGGGCTGCCTCTTTGTCGCGTTCCTCCTTGCGGAAGATAAACGACATCACCAGACCGATGACAATGGCGAATGTAACTGCTCCGATGATTCGGGCAATACCCATTTCCAGTCCGAGAATACGGGCTGTGAGGATTATCGAAAGTATGCTGATAGCAGGGCCTGAATAGAGGAAAGCTATTGCCGGGCCAAGTCCCGCGCCACGCTTGTAGATACTGGTGAACAACGGGAGAATGGTACAGGAACAGACGGCAAGGATTCCACCAGATACTGATGCCACGGTATATGACACCCATTTCTTGGCGTTGGCCCCGAAATACTTCAGCACCGCTCCCTGACTCACGAACACCGCTATGACACCGGCGATGAAAAATGCCGGAAGAAGGCAGAGCACGATATGCTCGCGGGCATACCACCGGGTCAGGTCAAGGGTAGAGTGAATCGCCGTCATCAGCGTGTCGCTGTTGACAGGCAAGAAGAACGCTGTCAGGAATAAGACAACGGTCCACAGTAGAAACTTGATCTCCTTTTTAGTTTCCATATCAGTCTACTGTTGTAACAGTTCAGATGCCGAGGGCCTTTTTCACTTCGTCAGCCGTGGGAACATGCCCTTTGATTTTGACTGTGCCGTCAACGACAACGGCAGGGGTAGCCATGATGTTGTATTTCATCATCTCGGCTATATCCTCGATTTTGGAGAGTTTGACATTGAGGTTATTTTCTTTGATTACATCTTCTACTACCGCGTAAGTCTTTTTGCACTTGGCGCAGCCGGGTCCGAGGACAAGAACTTCGCTCACTTTTGTATCCTCATCGACGATAATGTTGCTGGTGCAGCAGGAGCTTTTCGTTTTTGGAGCGAAAAGAGTTGACCAAAAGCCTTTCTTTGAATCTTTTTTATCCATGATTTTTAGTTTTTACAGTTTATACAGGTTTTAGAAGTACATCATTATACAGTAGTATATGCCTACCGCTAAGAAAATTAGACCGACAATAACGTTTAGCCATTTCTGGATTGTGCGAAGTTTGCCGTAGAATTCGCCGACCTTTTCAACGCTGAAAGCGAGAACCCATGCGACGGCAAGCACAGGAAGTGCAGTGGCGACGGCAAACAGTATCGGCAGAAGCCAGCCTGCGCTTGCCGTTACCGACATCGGCATTAGCATACCGAAGTAGAGGACACCGCTTGTCGGACAGAAAGCCATTGCGAACAGGACACCGAGCAGCAAGGCTCCCCATCCACCTTTTCGGGCAAGACCTTCACCGTTGCCACCGAAACCGAACTGCGGCAGATTGAGTTTGTGTCCGAACAGCATGAAAAGTCCGATAAGCAAAAGCAAAGGCCCAATCAGCAGTTCACCCCATTTCCCGATTGCTTTCTGTATGCCGAACACGCTTGCTCCCTCTTTCAGTATGGAGATAAGCACGATGCCGAGTACGGTGTAGGCTATGATTCTTCCAACGGTATAAAGCACACCATTACGGAAAATGCGCCCACGGTTTTCTATGTCCCTGCTGATATAACCTATCGCGGCTATGTTGGTCGCAAGCGGACATGGAGAGATTGCAGTGAGCAATCCGAGCAGAAACGCCGTCAGAGCCGGAGCTGTGCTGTTGTCGAGCAATGTCTGTAACCAATCCATTATTTCAGCGATTGACGGATCTTGTCGGCAAGACCTTTCTTGAAAGCATCAGGATTCTTACGGGCATTTCCGAATCCGAATTCAGTCATATTGTTGCGGGTCTCCTTGCCATTTTTCCATTTGTTGACAAAGAGAGAGGACCATGTAACTTCGTACTTGTCGGCAATCTTTTCGCCTTCCGGTGTGGAGATATCCACGATTTTGAATACAATCTTTCCGTTTTTCAGCTCGTCGGCAAACAGGGAATTGATAACTTCCCTGGTATTCTTCTCGATTGCCATACACGTGGCACAGCGTTGTTTGCCGTGGAAGTATATGACCTCCACTCTGTCTTTTTGTGGAGATTTTGCACTGGCAATGTTTACACCACCGCAGAATGGCATCAGCCCTATCATAAGGGCGAAAAACATCAGTAACTTTTTCATGTGCTTAAATATGTTTAATTGATTGTTGTTTGTCGAATTGCGAACAATAGTGATAAAAAATAGTGCTTACAAGCAGCAGCTATTCTTTTTTGAGGGACAGCATTCGTCAAGCATCTGTGAAAACAGTTGCTTGGCAAGTTGCCAGTTTTCTGCGTTGATGCAATATTTTACCTTAGGCGGCTCAATGGTTCCTTGTATCAGACCGGCTTCCTTAAGTTCGCTCAGATGTTGCGATACTGTGGCTTTAGCTATGGGAAGCACCTCGTGAATGTCACCGAAGAAACATTCATTTCTCTGAGCGAGGAAATGCAGTATGGCTATACGAGTGGGATGCCCCATTGCTTTAGCGAACCTCGCAAGACGCTCTTGATCAGGTGAAATCTCTAATTTTGCCATAATATTTTATTTGTTGTTCGCAAAATTACTAACAATATTCTGAATCTCCAAATTTTTATAAAATTTTTAGAATTAATAAACCGGGTTAATGCAATTGGACAAATCTCCGTATTCAATATATTAATATATTATTCCTTTCGAATCGGTCCGTCGAGGCGGAGGGAATGGACGGTGATGCCGAGGGAGTCGGCGTGATGAAGCATCAGTTGCTCACGGTCGCGACGCACGGAGGGATGGATTACCAAGACGCGGGGCTTGAAGATTGAGTCAAGCACAGCCACATCATCTGTACAGCTGCGCGTCACAACTAAGTAATCGCAGCCATGGGTAAACGTGGCTTTGGGAACAGAACCTGTTCCGGCAATAGGGCAGTCCGCTGAAATGATTCGGGTGTTGCCGATTCGGGTTTCGGACACGGTGTTGGTGGCCATGCGGAGGGTATTGACGTTGTTGCCATGCCTGACGAGTATCTGCACATTGTCGGCCCGCGACTGAAGTATGAACTGCTGATCCGAGTCGGCATCGGCGTGGAACGGTATCAGTACAATTGCCGCTACCGCCATCGCCAAGGCTGCCGCAAGAAGCGGTTTCTTTTTGCCGGCATGTAGCCATATCGCCATCATTGCCACCGCGCCTATCCATAATGCAAGAGTCAGCCACGACACGTTAAGGTTCAGGGCCGTAGCCGAACCGTTGCCCATCCATTCAAGGCTGCGCGTCAGTCCGTGATACATGACGTCAAGCGTAGTGCCGAGGAAATGAAACGGATAACCGCAGGCGTATGACAGCAGATATATCAGCGCAAGGACTATATAAATGGGCAGTAAGGGCAACGCCACGATGTTGGCCGGTATGAACAGCAACGGCAATATGCCGAAGTAATAGGCCGATAGCGCCCACGATGCAATGGTGGCGCACAATGATGCCAACATGAATGCCGAGACCGTATACAGTAACGGATGGCTGTGATGGTCCACTGTGTTGAGATACGGTGCGAAGAATATCAGTGACGCCACGCACAGGAAACTGAGTTGCAATCCGATGTCGAAGATGTAGTATGGGTTGAACACCAATATCAGGAATGTAGCGAGGAGCAGCGAGTTCCACGCTGAGTTCTTGCGCTCGATCAGCATACACACTATCATTACCGTCATCATACCGGCGGCGCGTACCGTAGACGGCGATAGTCCGGTGATGAAAGCGTACAGCCAGATGGCCGGAACAGCTATGGCATAGCGCCATTGATATAGACCTACGACGTTAAATGGAAACAACAGCCATAGCAATATGCCGGCTATTATGGAAACGTGTAGTCCGCTCAGTGCCAGGATGTGCGATATGCCGGCATCGGCGAACAGCTCCCGACGGTCGGGATCGAGAAACGACTTGTCTCCTGCCAATACTGTGATGAGAAACTGCTGCGTGTCCTTGGCAAGCATGGTGTTTTCGATGGACGCCACAAACCGGTCACGCAGGTTGTAGAAGAATCCTGAAACAGTTGCGGAATGCCCCGTTACGCGAAGCGAATCGGATACCATGTCGGCCAAATACAAAATGCCCTGTCGCGCCATGCGGTCTCCATATCCTGTGTCGAATGAATTGGCGTAATTTACGATTCGTTGCAGACGGCACGGGAATATGATGTTGTCGTCGATGCCGGCATTGACGTCATCGGCATATCCCAAGACGCGCACGTTTTTGAGAGGGTAGACGCGTCCTGCGGTGTCCATGATGGCCGTGAGGTCAAGTGTCACGCGGTCGCCCGACGTGCGATGCTGGATTCCGGCGATGTGTCCGTGCGCCATCACAGTGTTCTGCAACCGGTCATCAGGTATTTCAGCGGGACGCCTCAGGTCGGCGGCGATGATTCCCGCACCGATAAAGAGCATGGCTACCCATGAGTAATGCCATTTGTTGAGCCGGAAGGCTTTCGTCGGACTGTTGGAATAACCGCCCAACAGCTCATAGAGAATAATTGCCAATAGAATGCACACGGCTCCGCTTAGAAATCCTGCGCCTCGCAAGGCGATGAGGGTACCGGCCACGATTCCCGCTACCGGTATCAGCATCGGGGCATTGAGCCGCACTTTTACCGGTTCCATATCTTCCAGGCGCCTTCCGCCTGCAGATGCAGCATCTCGAGTCCGTTCTTTACGGCCGCCCCATGTCGGGCACCTTCGGTCATGAAGGGCGTGAGGGGAGGATTGTAGACCAGGTCATAGCATACAGCATTCTCCGGAAGCAGCGCCCACGGAATGTCGGGACATTCCCCCTCGTGCGGATGCATTCCCAATGGAGTGCAGTTGATCAGGATGCGATGCCCGCTCATAATGTCGGCAGTAAGCTCACCATAGCTTATAACGGTATGATCGTGCCGTACAAAGTAATTGTCGGCATCCATATTACGGCTTACTGCCACGAATGGTATGCCAAGTGAAGTCAGAGCGTATGCTACCGCCTTGGCTGCGCCACCTGTCCCCAATATCAGCGCTCCGGTATCGTGATGTATCTGACCAAGACAGGGCTTGAGGCTTTCGGCAAAACCATAGTAATCGGTATTGTATCCGGTCAGCGTTACGGTATTTCCCGAGCGGTTTATCTTTACGGTATTGACCGCACCTATAGCCTCGGCTTCAGCGCTGAGTTCAGAAAGATAGGGGATAATCGCCTCCTTGTATGGATGCGTCACGTTGAACCCGATTAGATCGGGATGACTGCTGATTATTTCCGGCAGCTGTGAAATGTCATCAATCGGAAATGCGAGATATTGCCCTTCGATGCCAAGTTCCTTGAACTTGGCATCGAAGTATGCCGGCGACTGGGTGTGCTGCAGTGGCCAGCCTATTATTCCCAACTGAATCATTGTTCTCGGATTATGCTTTTACCAGATGATTACCCGCTCATCCTCGGGCCGGAACATGGCATGGCCTTCGGTAACGTCGAACGCCTTCAGGAACGGGTCGAGGTTCCGCAACGTTACGTTTACGCGGTTGCGACCTAATGAATGCGGGTCGGACTTGGTGCGCGACAGTATCTCCTCCGGACGTATATTGGCGGCCCATACCGAAGCGTAGGCCAGATAGAACAGCTGCTCGGGCGTAAAGCCTTCGATTTCTACATTGTCGTCACCGTGCGCATCTTTCCATGCGGTGTACGCAATGCGCAGACCGCCCTGGTCGGCAATGTTCTCGCCGAGAGTGAACAGGCCATTGGCATGTACGCCCGGAGCCACTTCCACCCGGTTGAACTGCTCCACCAGACGGTCGGTAAGTTCCTTGAACCGCTCGGCATCCTCCGGCTCCCACCATTCGTTCAGGTTGCCCTCCTTGTCGAAGCGGCGTCCCTGGTCGTCGAATCCATGAGTCATCTCATGGCCTATCACCACGCCGATGGCACCGTAATTCATGGCGTCGGCTGCGTTGATGTCGAAATATGGCGCCTGGAGTATACCGGCCGGAAAACATATCTCGTTCATCTGCGGGCTATAGTAGGCGTTGACGGTCTGAGGCGTCATGTACCATTCGTCGCGGTCCACGGGTTTGCCGAGCTTGTTGTAGTTGTCCTGCACGAACCATTCGGTGGCCGCCAGTATATTGTGATTATAGCTGCGCTCCGGGTCGATGTCTATCTCGGAATAATCCTTCCATTTGTCGGGGTAGCCTATCTTGACTTTCAGCACGCTCAGCTTCTCCAATGCCTTCTGCTTGGTGGTGTCCGACATCCAGGGCAGTTCCTCGATGTGTTTGCCCAAGGCCGAGCGCAGGTTTTCCACAAGACGCTTCATGTATTTCTTGTTCGCCTCCGGGAAATATTTCTCCACATAGAGCTGGCCCACGGCCTCTCCGAACATGGAGTTGGGAATGGCCATGGCCCGTTTCCACAGCGGTTTCTTCTCCTCGGTGCCCGACATCACGCGGTCGTACAGCTCGAAGTCAGCCTCATAGAAAGCCTCGCTGAGCGTACCGGTGCCTTCGCTTACGGCTATCAGCACCAGATAATCACGCACTTTCTGTATCGGCAGCGAGGGGAGATACCCGCTCATCCATTCTATGAACTTGATGGACGACACGTTAAGCTCCTCGGGCATCTTCAGGCCCGAACCCTTGAAGATTCCGCGCCAGTCTATGCCGGGAAAGCGCGACAGAAATTCCTCGGTCGTCATCCAGTTATAGCTCAGCAGCGGATTGCGGCGTTCCTCGCGCGTTTTCTTGTGACGGGCAATCTCCGTCTCTATTTCTATTACGGATTCCCATACGCGCTCGGCGTCTTCGGGCGTATAGCCCACCAGCCCCATAATAGTCAGCACGTATTTGTGGAATGCCTGAAGTATGGTATCGTTGCGTTCGTTTTTCTCCAGATAATAGTCGCGGTCGCCTAAGGACAGGCCGCATTCCGACACATGGAGCACATTGACCGACGAATCCGCCGGATTCGGTCCCACGCCGTAGCCGAAGAAACCGCCGCCGGCGCCACGGTTCAGCCACGCCATTGTCTCGGTGAACGTATCGGCATCCATCTTCTGAATCCGTTCCACCACGGGCATGATGGGCGCGGCACCTTCGCGTTCGCGACGTTCCGTGTCGAGTCCCTGCTCGTAGATGTCATGAATCTTCTGGGCTATCGAACCGTGTTGCCTGGCTTCGGGATGCTCGCCCAGGCCTTCTATCAGTTCCTTGACCTGCTTGCGCGATTTCTCGGCGATGTCGTCGAATACGCCGTAGCGTGAGAATTCCGGTTTCAGAGGATGACTTTTCTGCCAGCCGCCGCATGCGTAGCCGTAGAAGTCGTCGCGAGGATCTATATTTCGGTCAATGTTTTCTTTAATCATATTATACGTTGGCGTTGAGGGTAGGAGTCAGAGGCTCGTCGGCGCAAAGCACTGCGAGCAGGTTGCCTACCATCGAGGCCTTCTGTTCGTTGCTGAGTTTTACGATGTTTTTCGATTCAAGAGTGGTGAGTGCCATTTCCACCATCGACACTGCGCCTTCCACAATCTTTTCGCGGGCCGTTATGATGGCCGAAGCCTGCTGGCGTCGCAGCATCACGGCGGCGATCTCAGGCGCGTATGCCAGGTAGTTGAGACGGGCCTCCACCACCTCGATGCCGGCCATGGCCAGACGCTCGTTGATGGTGTGCTCCAGCATCTCGTTTATTTCCTTGCTGCTGCCGCGCAGAGTCAGTTCCTCCATGTTGTTGCCGTCCATGTTGTCGTAGGCGAAATGTCCCGTCACCTCGCGAAGGGCTGCGTCGCCCTGTATCTTCACGAAGTTGTCCAGGGCATGCTTGTCAAGTTGCGAAGTTCCTGCCGACATACTCTGGGCGTCAAGGTCGAACGTAACCTTGTATGTGTCGCTGATTTTCCACACTAATACCATGCCGATCAGCACTGGGTTGCCCATCTTGTCGTTCACCTTGATGGGGTCGATGTCCATGTTGCGTATGCGCAGCGACAGCTTCTTGCGCGACACGAAGGGATTGGCCCAGTAATAGCCCACCTTCTTGCATGTGCCAACGTATTTTCCGAAGAAAATCATCACGCGGGCCTCGTTGGGCTCCTGCGTGAAGAATCCTACGCAGCCTATAACGAACGCTATAGCCAGGACGGCGAAGATGGGTATCATCAGCGCCGGCACACCCTGCAGGAACGTGAACGTGGCCAATACCAGCAATGGAATCACTATGAAATTTATGAACAGCATGAGGAACCCGTTGATAAGGGCGCCCTGATACTCGTACTCGTGGTTGGGTTGGTCAAATCTTGCCATAATCATTGTGTTTTTGAGTTTTTACCCGTGGTTCTCATGAATCAGTCGGACAGACTTATTCATTATAGATGCAAATATAACTAAAAAATCAGGAAAATTCACTAACTTTGTAAAAATATTGTGGCAATAGAATTTATACTTTGAAATATCATATACCTAATATCACGAACATTATATCATGAGAAAAACTGGAAAAATAGCAGTGGCCGTATCAACGGCCATACTTGCCGGCAGTGTATTTACGTTTGCAGCCGGTCCGTCGACTGCCGGGAAAGGAAAGGACTTCACCGGCTATCCATACGAGCCGGTACCCTTTACGTCCGTTAAAGTGCACGATGCCTTCTGGGGCAAGCGCCTGGACGCCAGCCGAAAGGTTACGGTGCCATTGGCATTCAGCAAGTGCGAGGAATCGGGACGTTACGCCAACTTCGTCAAGGCCGTACATCCCAGCGACACCATCAAGGTCGGCGGTTTCCCGTTCGACGATACCGACGTGTACAAGACCATCGAAGGCGCCAGCTATCTGTTGCAGACCTATCCTGACAAGAAACTGGAGGCATACATCGACAGTGTGCTGGTATTGGTGGCTGCCGCGCAGGAACCTGACGGTTACCTTAACACTCCCTATACCATGAATCCGAAACATCCGCATCCCTGGATGAGTCCGGTAAAGTATGAGGCGGTGGAGAATCTGAGCCATGAGTTCTATAATCTCGGTCACATGGTGGAGGGTGCCGTGGCTCATTACCGCGCTACAGGCAAGCGCAATTTCCTGGACATCGCCATAAAATATGCAGACAACATCTGTCGTAACATCGGTCTCGGCGAGGGACAGCTGGACCGCGTGCCCGGTCATCAGATAGCCGAGATGGCACTTGCCAAACTATATCTGGCCACAGGAGATAAGAAATATCTCGACCAGGCCAAGTACTTCCTGGACCGTCGCGGCATGACGTCGCGCCATGACCTGTACAGCCAGTCGCACATTCCTGTGGTGGATCAGAAGGAGGCCGTAGGCCATGCCGTACGTGCCGTGTACATGTATTCCGGTATGGCTGACGTGGCTGCCCTGACGGGCGATTCCGCCTACATCAAGGCCATCGATACCATCTGGGACAACATGGTGACTAAGAAATATTACATCACCGGCGGCATCGGCGCCCGTCATCAGGGGGAGTCATTCGGCGACAATTACGAGCTGCCTAACTCCACGGCCTATTGCGAAACCTGCGCGGCCATCGGCAACGTGTATGTAAACCATCGTCTTTTCCTGCTGCACGGCGATTCCAAGTATTACGATGTACTGGAGCGCACTCTTTACAACGGTGTGCTGTCGGGTCAGTCACTGAATGGCGATGAGTTCTTCTATCCCAATCCGTTGGCCAGTGACGGCGGTTACAGCCGTAAGCCCTGGTTCGGCTGCGCATGCTGCCCCTCGAATCTCAGCCGTTTCATCCCCTCCCTTCCCGGCTATGTATATGCAGTGAAGGATGGCGATGTATATGTCAACCTCTATCTGGCCAATGACGGTGACCTGAAAGTCAACGGCAAGCGGGTGCGTCTGTCGCAGAGCGGCAATTATGTCGACGACGGCAACGTAGCCGTGACCATCAACGAGAACAAGGCCGGAGCATTCACACTTAAACTACGCATCCCAGGTTGGCAGCTCGGTCGTCCCGTTCCCGGCGATCTCTATTCCTACATCGATCCGAAGGCAGGAAATATCTCGGTCAAGGTAAACGGCGTGGACGTGCCTGTGGAGAATCTGCAGAAAGGTTATTTAGGCATCAACCGCAAGTGGAAGAAGGGAGACAAGGTCGAGATCAGATTCGACAACACGCCGAGAATGGTTGTGGCCAACGATAAGGTCAAGAACGACCGTGGCAAGGTAGCCATTGAGCGTGGCCCGATCGTCTACTGTGCCGAATGGCCCGACAATGACTTCGACTTAGCCGGCGTGGTGATACAGAAGGATGCGAAGATCAGCGACGGAATATCGCAGGACAGCAAGCTGAAAGGCCTGCATGAGCTGAGCGTTCCCGCACAGTCCATCAGCCGAAACACCGACGGCAAATTAGGCATCAGGGACGTTACGCTCCGCATGATTCCCTATTATTCATGGGCCAACCGTGGCGAGGGCAAGATGCGCGTCTGGATTCCCACCGAGCTTTCTTCCATCAACAACGAATAACGAATCACATAACAATAAACGAGAGGGTGCGTCGGACTGTCCGGCGCACCCTCTGTGTTTATGGTTATGATGTTGATTATCTGTGATCGTACGGGCGATTTGCTCGTTCTTCGGCTCTTTGCTTTTCCAGTACAGGATTCTTCAGGTACTTGTCAAGGAAACGGAAGAAGCAGCGCTGCCACAGGATTGCGTTCTGAGGTTTCAGAATCCAGTGGTTTTCGTCGGGGAATACCACCATCTCGGCCTCAAGACCGTGCATCTTGGCGGCATTGAAGGCCATCATGCCCTGCGAGGCGAGGATGCGGTAATCCAGTTCGCCGACGGTGATGAGCATAGGCGCCTGCCATTCGTTTACGAAGCGGTGGGGCGAGTTGGCGAATGTGCGCTGTGCCGTTGCATTCTCCTTGTCCCAGTATGCGCCGCCCATATCGAAGTCGGCAAACCACATCTCCTCTGTCTCGAGATACTGCGACTCCATGTTGAAGATTCCGGCGTGAGCGATCAGGGCTGCGAAGCGGCCATTGTTGTGACCTGCCAGCCAGTATACGGAGAAGCCGCCGTAGCTTGCTCCGATGGCTCCCACATGGTCGGCGTCAACGTAGGGCTGAGCCTTGATGTAGTCGGTGGCCGCGAAATAATCCTGCATGTTCTGGCCGCCGTAGTCACCCGAAATCTGACGGTTCCATTCCGTGCCGAAGCCCGGCAGACCGCGACGGTTCGGGGCGATTACCACATATCCGTGAGCGGCCATGATCATGAAGTTCCAGCGATAGCTCCAGAACTGGCTTACAGCCTGCTGCGGGCCGCCCTGGCAATACAGGATGGCGGGATATTTCTTGTTGGGGTCGAAGTCCGGGGGAAGGATCTCCCAGCAGGTCATCATCTTGCCGTCGGTGGTCGGCACCATTACCTTGCGCACCTCGCCGAGCTTGAGCTGGTCAAGCAGATCCTTATTGATCTGGGTCAGCATCTTGGTCTCGGACTGTCCCTTGGTCACAAGGCAGATGTCGGCGGGTTCGCGCATGGAGCGGCGCATCGTGATGGCGGCGTTGTCGCTTACAGGTATTACCGTGCCGTAGTCATACTGACCGGCTGCGACAGTGTCGATGGCGCATGTGTTCACGTCGATGCTGAACACAGGCTCCGTGCCCTCATAATAGCCGGTGAACCAGATGGACTTGCCGTTCTTGGCCCATGCAATCTGCTCGGGCCAGTAGTCCCAGTTTTCGGTCAGGTCCTTCTTGGCACCGGTCTTGACGTCCATCACCATCAGGCGCTTCTTGTCGCTCTCGTATTTGGGAGTGGCCATCGAGAGCCATGCTATCTGCGTGCCGTCGGGCGAGAACGCCGGATCGGTGTTGTAGCCCTGTTCGCCGGGGGTCAGAATCTTGGTCGACTTGTCGGCAAGGTTGTACTGATACAGGTTGGAGTTGGTGGAGAATGCATAATCCTGGCCCTTCAGCTTGCGGCTGACATAAACCAGCGACTGACCGTCGGGCGCCCAGGCGAACGACTCGGCGCCGCCGAATGGACGCATCGGGCATTCAAACGGTTCGCCGGCCATGATGTCGGCCTCGTTCTTGATGCCGTCGTTGTCGAAATCAGCCACGAAGGGGTGAGGTATCTGCGTCACCCACTCGTCCCAGTGCTTGTACATCAGGTCGTCCACCACGCGGCCCGTGGTCTTGGGCAGTCCCTCGAACAGGGTGGAATCCTTGTCGAAGGCGTCGATGGGGGAGCTGAACACTATGTGCTTCTCATCTGGAGCGATGGAGAAACACTCGATGCCGTTCTTCATTTCGGTCAGGCGCTTCACGTCGCCGCCGTCAGCATTCATGCGGTAAATCTGTACCGCGTCGGTTTCCTTGTCTTTGGCCAGGAAAGCGATTTTCTCTCCGTTGGCATACCAGCGGATGTTGCCTTCCGAACCGGCAGTCTTGGTGAGACGCTTCATGTTCTGGCCGTCGGCATCCATCACATAGATTTCAGCGTTGCCTTTGTTCTCCTCGATGTCCTCATAGGTGAGGGTGAAGAGGATTTTCGACCCGTCGGGCGAAGGCTGCGGGTCGCCGATGCGACCGAACGATTCCAGCACTTCCGGAGTCATCATGCCGTTCACAACCTTTACGTCCGGCTTCTCGATGATTTTTTCACTCGTTCCCTTGTCTCCGCATCCGGTCAGAGCAAGCGGCAACAACATGGCACACATGGTCAATCCTGTTTTGTTCATGTCATTTATGTTTAGGTTTATGTTTAGTTCGATTAGGGTATAGAATCTGCACCAGGTCCGGCCTGCGCATCTTGCGCAGCTCCGTTATGATGCCCTGCCTCTCCTCCGGCTTGTACCAGAAGAAGAACCGCCTCTGCGCCAGCTTCTGCTCCTGTGTCTTGGCGGTGTAGACTTTCTCGCCTGTATAGGGGTGGATCCCGGTGTAATATATCTCCGTGGCCACCGTCATTGGCGTAGGAGTGAAATCCTGCACTTGTTCCAGCTGGAAGTTCAGCCCCTTGGTTATGGCCGACAGCTCGGCCATGTCCTCCTCGTGGCAGGCCGGGTGCGATGAGATGAAGTAGGGTATCAGCTGCTGCTTCATTCCCGCTTCCTCGTTCACGCGGTCGAAGATGCGTTTGAATTTCCTGAACAGCTCGAAACTCGGTTTGCGCATACAGTCCAGCACACGGTCGGAGGTATGCTCCGGCGCCACTTTCAGTCGGCCCGACACATGCAGTCGTATCAGTTCCTCGATATACCGGCGGTTGGTCTGCCGCACGCGGTCGTCGGGATTATCCGCCATTGCCAGGTCGTAGCGCACGCCGCTGCCTATAAACGACTTCTTGACGCCCGGCACAGCGTCGGCGGCATGATACACGTCGAGCAGCGGCGCATGGTCGTTGTTGAGGTTAGGACAAGGCTTGGGATGCAGGCATGACGGGCGCACACACTTGCTGCAGATGTCGCGGTTGCGTCCACCCATCGCGTACATGTTGGCCGACGGGCCGCCAAGGTCCGAGATATAGCCCTTGAAGTCGGGCATGTGAGTGATCTGCTCAACCTCGCGCACTATCGACTCTTTCGACCGCGAAGCTATGAACTTGCCCTGATGCGCCGAAATGGTGCAGAATGCGCAGCCGCCGAAACAGCCCCGGTGCATACATACCGAATGGCGTATCATTTCGTATGCCGGTATGGTCTTGCCCTTATAGCGGGGATGCGGCAGACGGGTGTAGGGGAGGTCGAAGGTGGCGTCCACTTCCTCGGTGGTCATGGGGGGATACATCGGATTGATGCGCACGGTCTTGCCCATAGCCCGCTGGTAAATCACGCGGCCGTGATATTTGTTGGATTCCTCCTCTACGTGTCTGAAATTGAGAGACTGCTTGCGCTTGTCCTTCAGGCATTCCTCATAGCTTGACAGTTCGATGGCATCCGGTTCCGGCTCCTTATCGGTCAGGAAAACGGTCTGCGGCACGTCGGTGATGTCCCGTATCTTCTCGCCGGCCTCGATGCGGCGCGTCAGTTCCAGCATGGTGCGTTCGCCCATGCCGTACACTATCATGTCTACGGGGGCGTCAAGCAGGAACGGAGGGCGCAGACGGTCCTGCCAGTAGTCGTAATGCGAAACGCGGCGCAGTGACGCCTCGATCCCTCCGGCTATGACCGGCACATCGGGATATAGCTCCCGCAGTATCTTGGAATAGACTATGGTAGGATAGTCCGGACGCATTCCGTGGCGTCCCCCCGGCGTATAGGCATCGTCGTGACGCAGGCGGCGGTTGGCCGTGTAATGATTCACCATCGAATCCATCGCCCCTGCCGAGACACCGAAATAGAGGCGCGGCTTGCCAAGTTTCTTGAAGTCGCGCAGGTCGTCGCGCCAGTTGGGCTGGGGCACGATGGCCACTTTATAGCCGGCATGCTGCAACACCCGGCCTATGACCGCGGCGCCGAACGACGGATGGTCAACGTAGGCGTCGCCCGAAAACAGGATGATGTCGGCCTGGTCCCAGCCCAGCGCCTTCATCTCGTCGCGGCTCGTGGGCAGGAAGTCCTCTCGTCGCGGATAAGTGTATGTCTCAATTTTGTTTTGCTGCATCTTTAGCTGTTTCTGTGGCTTCGGCACGCGATTCAAGCATATCCTGCAGGCCCACCAACTGGTCGCGCAGGCGAGCCGCCTCGATGAAGTCGGTGCGGCGTGCCGCGTCTATCATGTCGCGTTTCACTATCTCTATCTGTTTCTCCAGCTCAGGCGGCGTCATATATTCCAGCACCGGTTCGGCGGCGAATACCGCCTGGTGTTCTTCTTCGATATAGGGACGCGGTTTGCGTGGTGCGGTCGGATTCTGAGGTTTCTGGGGACTCGGTATCCTTGACTTCCCCTTCGTCGGGTTTTGCGCCTTGGCCTCGGCAGCCTCGCCGTAGATTTCCACCAGCTCGTTGTGGCTTTTCTTGGCGATGGGGGTGGGAGTGATGCCGTGCGCCTCGTTGTAAAGCATCTGCTTGGCGCGGCGGCGGTTGGTCTCCTCAATGGTCTGGCGCATGGAGTCGGTTATCTTGTCGGCATACATTATGACGCGGCCGTTCACGTTACGCGCGGCGCGGCCTGCGGTCTGCGTCAGGCTGCGGTGGTTGCGCAGAAAACCTTCCTTGTCGGCGTCCAGGATGGCCACGAGGCTGACCTGCGGCAGATCAAGACCCTCGCGCAGCAGGTTCACGCCTATCAGTACGTCGTACACACCCTCGCGAAGATCCTCAAGAATCTTGATACGCTCCAATGTGTCAACATCGCTGTGGATGTAGGCTGAGTTGATACCCCATTTTATAAGGTGCTTGTTCAGTTCCTCGGCCATGCGTTTGGTGAGCGTGGTGACCAATACGCGCTCGTCGGCGTCTATGCGCTGGCGTATCTGTTCCATCAGGTCGTCTATCTGGTTCAGGGTCGGACGTATCTCGATTTCGGGGTCGAGAAGTCCGGTGGGACGTATCACCTGTTCCACAAACACGCCCTCGGTCTGCTGCAGCTCGTAGTCGCCCGGGGTGGCGCTCACGTAGATGGTCTGCGGAGTGAGGCGCTCGAACTCCTCGAACTTCAGCGGGCGGTTGTCGATGGCCGCCGGCAGACGGAAACCGTATTCCACCAGGTTCATCTTGCGCGACAGGTCACCGCCGTTCATGCCCCGTATCTGCGGCAGCGTCACGTGACTCTCGTCGATGATGGTCAGAAAGTCCTTAGGGAAATAGTCCAGGAGGCAGAACGGGCGCATGCCGGGCTCGCGACCGTCGAAGTATCGTGAATAGTTCTCGATGCCGCTGCAGTGTCCCAATTCCTTGATCATTTCCAGGTCGTATGTCACGCGCTCACGGAGCCGTTCCGCTTCCAGAATCTTCCCCTCGTGCATGAAGAAGTCAACCTGTTTGCCCAGGTCAACGGCAATCTGGTCCACGGCCTTGGCGGTGCGCTCCTTGCTCGTCACGAAGATGTTGGCGGGATAGATGTTGAATCCCTCCAGGTCGGTGAGCACAGCACCCGATACGGGGTCCACGGTCTGTACCTTCTCAATCTCGTCGCCCCAGAACACCACGCGCAGCCTGATTTCCTCGAACGACAGCATGATGTCCACCGTATCTCCGCGTACACGGAACTGGCCGCTCTGAAGGTCGGTTTCCGTGCGGCTGTACAGCGAGCTGACCAGGTCGCGCAGGAACTGGTTGCGGCTCACGCGCTGGCCAACCTTGACCGATACGACCGTCTGACGGAAGTCCTCGGGATTGCCCATGCCGTAGATGCAGCTCACCGACGACACTACTATGACGTCGCGGCGTCCTGACATCAGGGCCGCAGCCGTAGAGAGGCGCAGCTTGTCGATCTGCTCGTTGATCATCAGGTCCTTTTCGATGTATTTGTCGCTGCCGGGTATATAGGCCTCGGGCTGGTAATAGTCATAGTACGAGACGAAGTACTGCACGGAATTCTCCGGGAAGAACGACTTCATCTCGGAGTATAGCTGCGCGGCCAGCGTCTTGTTGTGCGACAGTATCAGCGTGGGACGCTTCACCTGCTGTATCACGTTGGCCATGGTGAAGGTCTTGCCGGAGCCGGTGACGCCGAGCAGAGTCTGGTGGGGGAGTCCGTTGCGGACGCCCTCGGCCAGCTCGGCTATGGCTTCGGGCTGGTCGCCCGTGGGCATGTATTCTGATGTCAGTTTGAATTCCATTGTATTAATAGTTGAGAGAGTTGAGAGAGTTGAGAGAGTTTAAAAAGTTAAGAGGAATGTGGAGAGGAGGTCAGTCCATACGGTCGCGGTAGTCGTCGTAGGTGAACTCGCGAAGCAGCACGGGTTCGCCTTCGTGGGGTTGGAACCAGATGGAGGGATGCTGAATGCCGTTGAACATGTTGGTCTTTACCGTGGTGTAATGATTCATGTCGCAGAGTGTCAGACGGTCGCCCGGCTTTAGGGGACGGTTGAAGCACCAGTCGCCTACAAAGTCGCCCGACAGGCAGGAGTTACCGCCGAGCCGGTATCTGTGCGGAGAGTCGGCGCCGTCGGCCACGGTACCGATGGCCTCCTCCACGCGCGGCTGATACGGCATCTCCAGGCAATCGGGCATGTGACAGGCAAACGAGGCATCGATGATGGCCGTCTTGATGCCGGCATCCTCCACTACGTCGAGAACCTCGGTAACGAGGTTGCCGGTCTGCCATGTGAATGCGCTGCCGGGTTCAAGTATTATCTCGAGATTGGGGTACCGCTCGTGCAGACGCTTCATCAGCTTGATCAGGTGCTCGGTGTCGTAATCCTTGCGTGTTATGAGGTGACCGCCGCCCATATTCAGCCATTTCAGGCCCGGCAGCAGGTGGCCGTATTGCTCTATGAAGGCGTCCAGCACCTTCTCCAGGTCGTGGCTGTCGCTCTCGCACAGAGCGTGGAAGTGCAGTCCTTCGATGCCTGCGGGGAGTCCGTTCGCGAGTTTGTCGGGATTCTCGCCAAAGCGCGAGCCGGGAACGCACGGATTGTATATGTCGGTTTCGATGACGCTGCAGTGCGGGTTGACGCGAAGTCCCACGCTGACCTTTCGGTCGGCTGCCTCAATTTGGGGACGGAATTTCTCGTACTGGGCCAGCGAATTGAACGTGATGTGGCTGCACCCTTTCAGGAACTCCGGGAATGTCCGCTCTGTGTATACCGGGCAATAGGCGTGCACGTCGTGTCCGAGGTAGTCCAGCGACAGCTTCATCTCGTTGAGCGAGCTGGCCGTGGAGCTGTGGAAATATTCTTTTATCACCGAGAATGTCTTCCAAAGCGCGTTGGCCTTGAACGCCATGATGATCTTGACGTCCGCGGCTTCGGCCACCCGTTTCAGCTTCTCCAGATTGGCCCGGAGCCTGTCTTCATATACTATGTAATATGGTGTATCAATCATCGATTATATTGAACTTGGCAAATTGCAACAACAGTCGTTTCACACCCACGTTCTCGAATTCCACGACAATGCCTTCGAGTCCGGAAACGCTTGTGAAGTCATTAATAGAACCTATTCCGAACTTCTTATGTTCGATTTTCATTCCCTTCTTGAGTTCCTGCATCGAGTGGGTGGGCATTTCGTCGAGGGATTTGGTGTCGGCCGGTTTGCGTGACTTGAGCTTTGCAGCCGAGACGAATCCTCCGAAATTCAGCGATTCAGAAGATTGCGACGATCCGTAGTTTCGGCTACGCGAGGAACTGCCGTAGCCGCCGAAACTGCTGCGGTAGTTCATCACCGGATTGGTGAAGTCATCCTCCATTCCCGACGTCTCCATCTTGACGAACTTCGGATCGATGTCGCTCAGGAACCGGCTGGGCGACGTCATCACGGTCTGGCCGTTACGGAAACGCGACTTGGCGTAGCTGAGCATACACGTGTCCTTGGCGCGGGTCATGGCCACATACAGCAGACGGCGTTCCTCCTCAACCTCCGACATGGATTCCAGTGCCATAGCCGATGGGA
The DNA here is from genome assembly GCA_900542185.1 of uncultured Bacteroidales bacterium. Taxonomy (GTDB): domain Bacteria; phylum Bacteroidota; class Bacteroidia; order Bacteroidales; family Muribaculaceae; genus Lepagella. Next base: position 35,811 of record UQMZ01000022.1, on the reverse strand, counting down.
ACAGTTCTTCCTCCACGCCTACGATATAGACGTGCTTGAATTCCAGTCCCTTGGCGGCGTGTGCCGTCATCAGTGTAACCTTCGGACCGGCCTGCTCGTCTTTCTGGTCCTGGTCGGTGGCCAGCATTACTTCGCTCAGGAACGAGGTCATAGACACATCGCCCTCGCCGCTTTCGATGCGGAATTCAACGAATTCCTTCATGCTGCGAAGCAACTCCGTCAGGTTCTCCTGGCGGCTGATGCTTTCGGGAGTGTTCTCGTGGGCCAGCATGGTCAGCATACCGGTGCGGTTGTACACCAACTGTCCCACCTCGTATGCGTTGTGCGTTGCGCTGTCGGTCATGAACTGACGCATCAGCTCAACGAACCGGTCAAGTTTTCCGCGTGTGCCGCTGTTGACCGGCAGGGGATAGAGGTCGGGATTGGCCAATACCTGCCATAGGCTGACTTTGCCCGAAAGTGCCGTATCGCGCACTTTCTTCAACGTGGTTTCGCCGATGCCTCGGGCCGGGTAGTTGATGATGCGTCGCAACGACTCGTCATCGTCGGGATTGACGATGAGACGGAAATAAGCCAAGGCATCCTTCACCTCCTTGCGCTGGTAGAATGCGGTGCTGCCGTATATGCGGTAGGGCATGGAGCGTTTGCGCAACGCTTCCTCCAATACGCGGCTCTGGGCGTTGGTGCGGTACAGTACGGCATAGTCCTCGTAGGTGTCGTGCTCCGTGAGTACGCTCTGCGCGATGCGGGCCGCTACGAGCGAGGCTTCCTCCAGGTCGCTGTATGTCTGCACTATATCCACGGGCGCCCCCTCTGCGTTCTCGCTGTAAACGTTCTTCGCTAACTGACGGGTGTTCTTCTCTATCAGCGATCCGGAGGCGTTCACGATATTCTGTGTGGAACGGTAGTTGCGCTCCAGCTTGAATGTCTTCAGCCCGGGATAGAACCGCTCCAGGTCGATTATGTTGTTGATGTTGGCGCCACGGAACGAGTAGATGCTCTGTGCGTCGTCGCCCACTACGCACAGCTTGTTGTCGGGAGCTGCGAGCTGCGATATGACCAGGTGCTGGGCATAGTTGGTGTCCTGATACTCGTCGACCAGTATGTAACGGAACTGCTCGGAGTATCGCTGACGCACCTCGGGATGCTCCGACAACAGCTTGTTCATGAAGAAGATGATGTCGTCGAAGTCCATGGCGTTGGCCATTTGGCAGCGGTCCACGTACATCTGGAATATTTTGGCGGTCATGGGTCTGCGCGCTTTCATGTCGTGGCCGCCGTACTGACGCGCGTACTTGTCGGGAGTGAGCATGGCGTTCTTGGCGTTGGATATGCACGAGAAGATGGTGGCCGGTTTGTAGTCCTTGTCCGACAGCCCCAGGTCCTTGATTATCATCTTCACCAGGTTGCGCGAGTCGGTGGTGTCGTAAATGCTGAACGACGGCTTGAAACCCAACAGTTCGGCGTGGTTGCGCAGCAGTCGCAGGAAAATGGAGTGGAACGTGCCCATCGGGATGCGGTGGGCTGCCTGAGGGCCTACTAATGCCGAGATACGGTCTTTCATTTCGCGTGCCGCCTTGTTGGTGAAGGTCAATGCCAGGATGCGGTGAGGCTGATAACCGCAGTTCAGAAGGTGCACCACCTTGTAGGTCAGCACGCGGGTCTTGCCCGATCCGGCGCCTGCTATCACGAGCGACGGGCCGTCGAGGTATTCCACGGCGGCGCGCTGCTGGTCATTCAGTCTGTCGAGATATCTGTAATCCGGAGTCGGTTGGGTCATTGTTCGCTGAAGGGTAATGCGATTTCCGCGTACTGCGGGATTCGCGGTATGAAATGGTAGGTGTTTCCGGCATAGTCCATGCGGCAGCAGTAATGGTTCAGTCCGTTGCTCACCACTAAGTATTGGGCATGAAGCACCATGTTGTAGCGCACAATCTGATCGAACACGTCCTGTGTTATCTTGACGTCTGGAGCCTTGTATTCCACTATCACCAACGGCTTGGTGTCGCGACCGAAGGCGATGGTGTCGCAGCGACGCGACATCCCGTTCAGGTGAATGCCCACCTCGTTGCCGAGCAAAGAGGCGGGAAACTTGCGGTCGGTAATGAGCCAGTTGACGAAGTGCTGCCGCACCCATTCCTCGGGAGTGAGCGCCACGTACTTCTTGCGCAACGGATCCCATACACGCTCCACGCCGTCCGCCCCGGTCTGCAGCTTGAGCGTGACCGGGGGAAGGTTTAACGTCGGAAAGTCCTTGTGATTTTCTGCCATTATCTGTATCCGGACTTTACTTCTTTAACGGTGACCAGTGGCCCTTGTAGTCGGGGTCGAAGACGGTGTTGAGTATGTCGGCCAGGCGCAGGCCACCACGCAGAAATTGCTGCTCTACTGTTGGAGTCCATTGAGCTATGTAGTCATAGCTTACGTTGGTGTCCTGCGGTGTGGCCTCATAGACCTGTTTGCATATTTCGTAAGTTTCCTCGGCCCAGTGTTCGGGATAAGCATCGGCGAGCATCACCTCTACCTCTGCGGGCGTTGCGCGGTCTATCTGCTGCTGCCACTCGGTATAGCTCCACTTGTGACCGGACTCCACCAGGCGCGAATCCCATAGCGAGTGCAGATTTGTAGGCTGTTTGAAGTACTTCACTGTCCAGGAGTTGCCTCCACGGTCCGATGCGTGGCCTAAATGCATGGGCTGATGGATGTCGCCAAGGAGGTGGGTTACAATCTTAAGTGCCAGGGCGCGCTGGCAGTCATCAATGTTGGTATCGGCTAAGATGGCCACCTGCTCGTTGATGGCTCGCACTATGTCACCGCTCGGCAGCAGGGGAGCGCTGCGGAACGTCTGGTCGGCATCGATGTTCTTGTAATGCCAGGTCTTGCTGTAGGCATACTCGGGCGTATGCGACGCATTGTCCAGCCAGTTGGACCAGTAAACTATCGATTTTCCATCAAGCAACGAGTCGACCGCCGCCTTGGTGGCCGGCGTCAGATGGTTTTCGGCTATGAATGCCACGGTGTCATGTCCTTTCTGACTCCAGCCGAACGACTGGAGAGCGCACAGCGCCATCACACCCGCAACGTTTGTGATTTTTGCGAATCTTGTAAATTTCATTGATAAGACGTCTTATAGAGCCGGTCGCCCCCATACCGGGGCCTCAAACTCTTGTTGCTACAAATTTACAAAATTCATGCCAATCCACCAAATAAGTAATAAGTCATAGTGACGAGTGGCGAATGATAAGTGATGGGAGATGGGAGACATGAGACGTGGTCATCCCAACACCTTCAGGCCGATGATGGATAGGATAAGGGTGGTGATGAAGAATATGCGCCAGAATGTGGCCGGCTCGTTGAAGAAGAATATGCCGACCAGCACTGCGCCCACGGCTCCGATGCCGGTCCAGACTGGGTAGACCGTGCCGATGGGAATCTTTTGCGAGGCCTTTGCCATCAGGAACATGCTCAGCGCCAACGCCACTACGAAACCAATCCACCAGCCCGTCAGCTCATGGCCGGTGGCAGTCCTGGTTTTGCCGAGGCAGAAAGTGAAGGCAACCTCCATCAGCCCGGCAAGTATTAAAATTATCCAGCTCATAATAATAAGCTCATAATAATATATGAACATTACTTGTCCTGTCGAGGGCTGCAAGACTATCTCGGCGTCTCCTTCCAAGGATGCTGCAAAGTTACAACTTTTTCGTGGAATATAAATTACTAATTTACCAGATAAGTAATATGTAAAATTATATTGCATAAATGTTAGTAAATTGCTAATTCTGAGATATTAATATTTCAATAATTGAATAACTCTAAACTACATGATGAGCAAAGTTTCAATCCACGCTCCCGCATGGGGAGCGACAGTCTGCATCCCGCATCCCGCAGTTGTGTTCGACATACCGGTTTCAATCCACGCTCCCGCATGGGGAGCGACCTTACAAGAGTACGCACTTATCCGGAGTGGCGAGTTTCAATCCACGCTCCCGCATGGGGAGCGACGTCCTGATGCTCGTCGAGAGTGGTGAGCTGAATGTTTCAATCCACGCTCCCGCATGGGGAGCGACAGGCGATAGCCCAGGTCCTTCAGACGCACCCGCTGTTTCAATCCACGCTCCCGCATGGGGAGCGACTTGCATTTGTGACTCTCGTCAATGATGATAGACTTGTTTCAATCCACGCTCCCGCATGGGGAGCGACGCGAGCGCGGTCTGATTGATTTCAAACCGGGGAAAAGTTTCAATCCACGCTCCCGCATGGGGAGCGACCGGAGCATCATGGCGGTAAGGGTAATAGTCTATTGGTTTCAATCCACGCTCCCGCATGGGGAGCGACTACGGAATTGAGTTTTAAGGTTTTAGATTATATTGTTTCAATCCACGCTCCCGCATGGGGAGCGACCGTAAGCACAAGATCAGATGCACTCATGTGACATTGTTTCAATCCACGCTCCCGCATGGGGAGCGACATTTTGTTCTTTAACTCCGGCGGAAAGTTAAACAGTTTCAATCCACGCTCCCGCATGGGGAGCGACTTCTGATCACGGTAATACTCATTCCAGATAAGGGTTTCAATCCACGCTCCCGCATGGGGAGCGACAGCTGAGGCTCTGGCCAAATGTACACCGAGGGATGTTTCAATCCACGCTCCCGCATGGGGAGCGACACATTACCACATGCGTGAGGCGTATCGCCGAACGTTTCAATCCACGCTCCCGCATGGGGAGCGACATTTTGCAAGCGTAAAACATAACTCTAAACTCAAGTTTCAATCCACGCTCCCGCATGGGGAGCGACTTACCAATACTCTAAAACTTAACGATAATGAGGGTTTCAATCCACGCTCCCGCATGGGGAGCGACGACAGCTCCAACGGGATAGGTTAACCCGCTGTTTGTTTCAATCCACGCTCCCGCATGGGGAGCGACGCTATCGCCACAAAAGAGGCGTTATTAGCAAAAAGTTTCAATCCACGCTCCCGCATGGGGAGCGACGGTAGGTGCTTAAAATCTGTGATTATTAAGCAAATATAATACCATTTTTGCGGATGGTTATTTTGTAACTCTTATATCCTTATGTTTCTCAGTAAATATTTGTTTAAAATGCTACGTATCAGATAGTGCGAAAGCTTAGACATTTATGTAACACTTCATATTCGCATTTATATCATTTATATTATGATTGCACTGTCAACATTATATGCTGTTTCCACTCCAATCACTTCTACACGGCGATTTTCATTTCTGTTTAGGTGATAGAATCGTATGCTGTCGGCGGATGGATCTATAATATTCCGTATTTTTTCCTTTAGCAAACAGAATTGTACTTCTGACAGTTCACATTCGAATACTGAGTTTTGAACTCTTTGACCATAATCAACGCAAGCTTTTGCAACTCTACGCAAACGCCGTGCTCCAAATCTATCAGTAGTATTCACATCATAAGTTACAAGAATATACATGAGCAATTATTTAGTTAGGAAAACGGGATAATCATCTATATCCGTTCTTATATATCTTGCCATCATCTGAGCCTGGATGTAGGGCAACAGCCCAATCTCAATCTTTTCATTAAGATACGGATGTATTAGAGTCTCACGTTTGCGATTCTGCCAAGCTGTTAGAAATACTTTTCGGCCATTTTCTGTAAGAACAACTCCGTTCTCCGCCTGATATAGAAAATCTTTGGAAGTTATTTGACGTTTGTTGATTAAAGAAATCACAAAACGATCTCCAAGATAAGCTCTAAATTCCTCCAATATATCCAAAGCCAAAGATGTACGGCCTGGTCGGAGAGTATGAAGGACTCCGACATAAGGATCAAGTCCTACGGTCTCTAAAGCAGAGGTGATATCATTCGTTATCAATGTATATGCCAGTGACAACATGGCATTCACAGCATCCTTGGGCGGCCTTCTTGTTCTTCCATTGAATGGGAATGATTCTTTTTGATTTAAAATCAGATGGGATAATACACCAAAGTATGCGTTTGAAGCAATTCCTTCGAATCCTATCAGCTGTGTTTTATCTTGTGCATTGAGAGCATGTTGTTTGTTTATTTCCAACATCTTGGCCGCATTCTCCACAGGCTGGCATTCTCCGTAATCCCGAATATACCTTCGAAGTATGGTGCGGTAATTATGTATTTTTGCTGCTATTATCAGTTTAGCTATGTGTAGAGACCGTTCTTCATCATCCGACAATGAATACTGGGATTTACGAAGAAATACATTCCCGCGTACTGCCCCTTGAATGCGACTAATAAATCTGCCGTTGGGGGATAGAAAAGCAAGGGATATGCCATTATCACTGCACAGCTTCATGACTCCCGGGCTTGCTCCCATATAACCGAATGTGACAATTCCCTCAATATTTATCGAAGGAATTCGGAAGACCTCTCGCTGATTAACGGAGACGACAACATTCTGTCCGTCTTTGCTGAGATATGCTTCCGGGGTGGTCACATATAATGTATTCAACAATTTTCTCATACATATAAATTATCTTTAAGATAAGAAGATACATCGCCACGAGTATTTATTTGGGGTATGCAGATATCGATTAAAGAACATTTGTTACAACTCTTGCCGACCGATACACCGGGAATGCGTCTGTTTCGGAATATCTCATGCATTTCTCTGGCACATTCCATCACGATATTCCGTAACCTTGGCGTTATTTCAATCTCAACACGATGGCGGATCTCTGCATAATAGAATGCACCGCTTGCTATGTTTATCGAATACATCTCCTCAAGACACATTGCTTGTGCTACAAGTTGCACCTCGTCTTCTTCATGCAGCTTTGGTTTCCCATGCTTATATTCTACCGGCACAGGAATCCAATATCCCGGATATTTAGGATGTCTGATAGTATCGGTCTCGTCATCTGACGGCATAAGTTCAATGACGTCCGTGATGCCGTATAAACCAAGTTCCCGAGACGCTATATTGACCGAGCGTAAAGCAATATGATCTCCGCACTTCTGACGATAGAACGGGTCGTCCACATGTTTGTGCAGGAGTTGACCTTCGATGGTAAGTCTATTGTCTTCCCATTGCTGATCAAGGTGAATAAGAGCCCATTGTCGGGGACAAAACCGATAGTGTTGTATCCCCGACAACATGAGCATATCGTCTTCGTCGTATATCAATTATAGTCGTATATCAATTATATCAGCTCCTCTATCGTGATATTTTCCGGAATGCCATTCCTGTCTATTGTCACCTCGTAATCATTGAAGGAACGGGGAGAGCCATTGCAGGCTTTCTCAACCTTAACCAGATCAAACAACTTATTGGCAGGCGCATTACCGAGTTCTGTAGCGTGCTTGAAGACTATCAGTTTCTGTGCGCTCATTAGGCCGCGAGCTGCTGATCGGTCGATGTCAAACATATTCTTTAAGGCTTCCCAGAAGATGTTGAGATCTTCTTCTGAGAATCCGGTCTGTTTCGCCAGATTGGCTGATACGAATCCGTGACAAACATATAGTCCATAAGGCACTGTTGACTTACGGCCCATAGTGCGATTACCTCCATTTTGCTGTTCTGCCTCTTTTTCCGTAGCTACAGCCATACGTGTTATCGAATGCTCGGCTATGGCAATCGGATCTACCGACCTTGCGAATGTCATCTGTATCGGACCTCTTACCTGACCGGCATTCTTACCGGTAGACATCACTGCTCCGAAAGTACGGACATCGTAATAATTCTTACACATGACTTTGCGGGCAGCTTCTGTCTTGTCTTGTGTTTCCTTTGCAGCTTTCACTGTGGAGTCATCATGAGACTTGTCAATAAGGTGGTTCAAAACGGCTTTCTCCTTTATAAAGATATCGTAACCATCAGCAAGTCCCATTGCATACTGGACATAGTTCCTCACCTTACGTTTAAGGCAAACATCCGTAACCAGTCCCATGCCGGTTTCGGCATCCACACGAGGGAGATTACCGGCATCGGGATCTCCATTAGGATTCCCATCGCTTACATCAAATATGTAAACGAAATCAATTCTGTTTTTAAGTTCTGACATAGTTGTAACTAACAATTTTTTTATTGTTCTTTCTTACTCGTAAATAGATCTTGAAGCTGATGGTAATAACCTACAAAGAAACGCCCCTGATCCTGAAGATCCAGTCGTGAGGGAAATCCTTTTGCAGATATTTTATCCATAATCTCCTGCTTCAGTTTTTCATAATATATCCGTTTCCCCTTATCGAGTTTCTCGGAATGATGAACCGAAAGGTTTAGGATTGTTGCAAATACTGCCGCTGGGGTCGCACTGGCAGCATTCATGTATCTTTCTCGAATGCTGCTTATGTGATTCGCATCGTCTTGAATTTTGTCCAACACGGCAAACAAGCGACCACACAGGTAACCCTGATTGTCGTTCTGATTGTCTAACACGATTCCTAACTTTTTGTTGTTATTATTATGTCTGTTCAAACATGCCTTGATTATGGCTGCTCTCGTTATTGTGAGTTTCTGTTCAGCCCTGATTCTCCTCAGACATGCGGAGTAAAGTGTCGCCGGGTAAGGAGTACCTTCAAAAATGCTTTTCACGACCGCTTCCGGGAGATTGGGAGTAACGTCTGATTGCTTCCCGCCCAATGTCACTGCAGAAAGTATATCTCGGATACCCATATACGGTTTCTTGTTTTTTCGGGTATCATGTATCTCCATATCATCGAAATGCTTAAGGATTTTGGCCGCGAAATCTTTCAACGTGGATGCAGACCAGTATACAACAGCAATACGCGCCGAGTTTGGAGCAAGTCCCAGAATATAGAATCTGTCATCTAATTGTGTTTTGAGAGTTCCTGTATATATGGATTCAAACACTTTCCGGACTTTGATTATATTTGCGTTCGGATCATCTTCGGGTTTATCAGCCAGACCAAGGAGATCGAACAGGCATTCTTCAGTTGCTGCTGCAGCCTCATTTGAAGAGGAAGCCCAAAAAATGAATGTCCTGTTGCCAAGCATAAATTTATTGCGGGAATCCCTTTTCAACATTGAGTTTAAAGCAGTGGTATATGCAAATTCTGCATTTTCTGAAATAGGTGCATTTTTGCATTTCGTCTTGCCATACGAGTCATATCCGGAATTAATCTGAAAGGATACAAGTTTTGCGGTAGCCTGACTTCCAGGAATCATGGTCGCAGCCGTTGTTTCGACTATAGGACCGTATTTGCCCGTTACAAGACATATACCACCCGTTCCAGACTCATCTGTCTGTTCCAGCTGAAGTATCTCTTTCTTTTCAGCAACTATTTTTACATCTCCTTCAATTCGAAAAGAGAATAAGGAATATTTCTTTGACAAATTTTTCTTTATGTCTTCCCACAACGGATCGCGAGAAACAATTTGAAGAATTGACTCTCTACTGTTTGTATAAAACTTGCTTATGGCAGCTAAGTCCTTATTGTCAGGGAATTTAGCAATTATAGAATCTAATTTTTCTTTGAATGTGTCAAAATATAATTGTTCTTTCCCATTCGTCTTATCGGTGTATCCCAGGACATAAGCACTGTTGTCATATAGGTAGTTAGCGACGGCAGCACTTGAACGGCCCACGCTTTTCTTTACCAAATATTCTCGTGCATGATTTTTGTCTATTCTGCAATCTTCAAAACGAAGGAATTGCCCGTCGGTCGACAGCACTAAGATAAAGCCTATCTCCTTATCCTCCATTCCTTTAGGAGGCAGATTGTCACATCTGTTATAATAATCATATAATGCCTTTAGAATCATCGTAGAATCTCTTTGCTGTGCAATGGTGGAACAATAATCACTCCCTCGTTCATTTCCGCCATGTAGAATAGGGGCTGCATCTCTTTGGGATTAGTAAAATCCAAATCGTAGAGCATGATGCCGAGATTGCGGGTTCCGCCTTGTTCGGAAGACAATGCCGGAGTCAGATCTTCATTTTTGACATCTACCAGACGAAATGATGCGGAGAACTCGCGAGTGCCGAGATAGGGCTGGGTAAAACACTGTCCTTGTTGTGCTCGGCGTTCGAACATCTGATAATATTTCATCGGATTCTCATCTGCCCTCGGTTTATGATGTGCGAACGCTTCCTTAGGCCGCGCATTTACGGGTATATAAATGAGTTTAGCCCATATACGATACCTTACGTCTTTAAGGAATAGAGAGTTCTTCTGTTGCCGTTTATCTTCGATATATATAGCTGAACACTTGGCGTTTGCTGTGGCACCGACTTCATTCCTTCTTACTGAAATCCATTTTATCGGATTCAATACCTCAATTTTTGTCACTTGCCATCTCATGGCATATTTTTTGAATAAAATAGCTTCAAATATGGCTCGTGCTGCCGAAGGGGTTATGACTTCATAACTGACTCTCTCCACCTTTAATTCCGGCCTTGTAAAGCAGGCATAATCTCCCCAGACCTCCAGACAGTACTCTCTATCACTATATTCCATGGCGTTATTCTATAATATGTCAATTTCACTTTCTTTCTAACAGCTTATTCGGATTTATACTTAATATATCAGTGACCGATGGATTATTATCTTACTCTTAAGCGATTAGATATTGAGTGAAAGTTTTTCATGTTCTTATTCTGTTAAACGGAGTTCAGGCATGCATAGTATTTTTATACCTGATACTTTTTCGTTTTATTATCATATCATCAGTAACTCATTCATCCAATGATTATCCAGGCGAAGTCCAATATCGTCGTCATATTGCGCCTTGTCGTTAACAACAAATATTCCGAATCCTTCCCCGATCTCCTCGACAGCCCCATAACTCAATAATTTCTGGAAGTCTCGTTCATGAACATTCACACTATATTGTGATAGCCGCTTCATCAAGGAATATGTAATGCCTTCTTTTTTCAAACAATCCACCAGAGCTAAGCTGTCCAGATAGTTTACTATGACTGATTTCCCATTATCTTCAATCAGTCGGAATTCTTCGGAAGCTGTCTCAAAACACATTTCTCCGCTTTTATACAGGAGTTCTTTGATTTGCTTTTTATCAAATGTAGTCTTTCTGCAATAAAGTTGTCTGAAATATTCCGTCATCGTTTCCGGAGCAAACCAGTCGATTACATCAGTCATATTCAGTCTTGCTTGGTTAGCATCTTTTATGCTACCATATAGTCCATGCTCCTTAGATAAACTGAAAACGTAGGTTGTGGCAATATTCAGTTTTCCCTCACGATTACATCTTCCGGCAGCCTGAAGAATTGAGTCGAGACCTGCCTCCTGCCGATAAACAACCGGAAAGTCTATATCCACACCAGCCTCTATTAATTGTGTGGCGATAACACGGATGATTACATTATTATCATCTGATAGTGATTGTCTGAGTTTTTCTATCGTTTGGGAAACATGACACGGACACATCATTCTGGACAGATGCAGGGTTATTCCTTCTTTGGGCAATCGTTCATAGATTTCTTTGGCATCTTTACGCGTATTTACAATACACAATACTCTGTTATGCTGTGATAAGCGTGCAGCGATGTCATTGTATGTGCTACTTTCCTTGTCAATGTCAAGTCGCACTCTTTTTAGCTTATCATGAAGCCTATAACCTGCGGGGATAATTTCTGTTATATTATCGATTCCTGCAAATGTAGCATTTGGATTGCATCCTTCTATTAACCCGCTGAGAATTGGCTGGCTTGCTGTCGTAAACAATACCGAAACTCCGAACATGTTATGATACGCATTCAATGCATCCACAATAGGCTGCAAAAAATCAGTAGGCAATGTCTGAACTTCGTCCATAATGATGACGCTATTGACGATATTATGGAGTTTTCTACAGTCAGATGTTTTGTTGCTGAACATTGATTCGAACAACTGCACATTCGTCGTCACTATTATAGGATAATCCCAGTTTTCAGAAGCTAATTTTGCCTTATGTCTTAGCCGACTGTCTTTAACGGTTAAAGGATCAAAATTGCTATGATGCTCCAATACGTTTTCATCTCCAAATATTTTTTTCAATAGGGATGCGGTCTGGACGATGATACTTGTGTAGGGGATGGCTATGATGATGCGATTCATCCCATGGCATACTGCATGACGCATAGCCCATAGTAAAGAGGATAATGTCTTACCGCCTCCGGTAGGAACAGTCAGGCTATAAAAGCCTTGAGCTAAATCGGACATCTCCTTGCAACGTGTCTGCACATATTCTCTGATAATATTCACATCCGACTTTATCGCCCTCTCTTGCAACTGATTGATATGTTTTTCAAGCAATGGTAATAGAGATGCTAAAGGAGTGTGACTGCCACGTGCTTCAGCATTATCTTTATTCATAAAAGCCTCGGTGTCTAAATAATCAGCGTCTACCAGACAGGAAAACAACATGCGTGATAGATGATGAAAATCCTCATTTCTTAGTTTAAATTTAGGAATATTGAGTTTATTCTTCTCACACACTTTATTTATTTCTTCAGGGATAGGTCTATTGACTATTTCTTCCAATTCATCGTAATCATAAAGTCCCCTGTGATGAGAAGCTATTTGATTACAAAAAAGATTTAACGCTTGAGTGCCATAAATGCTTTTTGCCATGACAGCGCCTACAAATGCATGAGTTTTACCCTCCCTGGTATAATCTGTATATCCCGGAATTCCATTTACATCGCGTATGTATGACTGGAATTGGTGTTTTTCTTTTCCTTTATCATGGAGTAATCCCAAAGCGTATCCCCATTCACCCATCCCGAATGAATCCGCAAAGCATTTGGCAAGTTTCGCCACTCCTATGCTATGTTCTTCATTACTTTGATAATAAATTTCATTAGAAGCTTCATCTTTACGAATATGCGAGATGATGTCTGGTATACTGGAATTGTTTCTCATACTTAAATAAAGCTTCATTAAGTCATATACCGCAAATTTAGTGTTTCTTTTCAATATATTCAATAGAATATGCTGAAAATAATAAAGGGATGGGGCGAGGTTATAATGGGGCGGGGAACGGGAGACAGATGCTGTCGCTAAAGCTCCGGACTGGAACAAAAACAAGTGGCATGGCAAAAATATGGCAAAAACGAGCGGGTGATGGTGGAAAATAATAGATGGTGCGGATATTGGTTGGATGCGCAAAAGATAAGCGGATAAATGGTCGGATTGGAATAGAGTTGTCCAAAATATTTTGTAAGTTGTTGAAAATAAGGAATGAGGGAATTTAGAGAGGTTGAAAAGTTTTCCAAAACGAAAATCTTTTGAATTTTTTTGGCGTTTATAGTTGTCGTAAAGAATTAATTTTGTAACTTTGTATCGGAATTGGGATGTGCTCAGTTTAGATACCATTTCGATATCATTCCGATACCGTTAATGACAGTCAAAACACGCATGCCGTTAATGACAGTCAAAACACGCATGCCGTTAATGACGGTCAAAACACACATACCGTTAATGACAGTCAAAACACACAGTTAACCAAATAGAAAAAGACCCAGGAGCATGATACAGATAGTCGAGAAGCGCGACGGGCGCGTAGTGGGATATAACGAGGAGAAGATCAAGGCGGCCATACGCAAGGCGATGCTCACCACCGAGCGTGGCGAGGACGAGGCCCTGATCCAGAAAATAGCCGACCGCATAGGCATCGCAGGCAAGCAGCGCATGACCGTGGAGGAGATCCAGGACTGCGTAGAGGTCGAACTGATGAAGTCGGCCCGTAAGGATGTGGCCAAAAAGTATATCCAGTACCGCGACCAGCGTTCAATAGCACGCAAGGCCCGCACCCGCGATATGTTCCTGGAGATTATCGAGGCCAAGAACAACGACATCACGCGCGAGAACGCCAACATGAACACCGATTCTCCCGCCGGCATGATGATGAAGTTCGCTTCCGAAAGCACCAAGCCCTTTGTCGATGACTACCTTCTGTCGCCTGACGTGCGCAATGCGGTGCGCGACAATCTGATTCATATCCACGACAAGGATTATTATCCCACCAAGTCGCTGACCTGCGTGCAGCATCCTCTGGACCGCATACTGCAGCGCGGTTTCGTGGTGGGTCACGGCGAGTCCCGTCCCGCCAAGCGCATCGAGACAGCTTCCGTCTTAGCCTGCATCAGTCTGGAGACCGCCCAGAACGAGATGCACGGCGGTCAGGCCATCCCGGCATTCGACTTCTACCTGGCTCCGTTCGTACGCAACTCATATATAGAGGAAATAAAGAATCTGGAGAAACTGACGGGTCGCGACCTGTCGCATCTGCAGAATTCCGAGATAAAGGATTACCTGAAGGTGGAACTTGACGGCCTGGAGGGTGACGAGCGTCTGCGCCAGCACGCCATCAACAAGACCGTGGACCGCGTGCACCAGTCGATGGAGGCGTTCATACACAACATGAATACCATCCACTCGCGCGGAGGCAACCAGGTAGTGTTCTCCAGCATCAACTACGGCACCGATACCTCGGCCGAGGGCCGTTGCGTGATCCGCGAGTTGCTGAAGTCCACATACGAGGGCGTGGGACATGGTTCCACCGCAATCTTCCCCATTCAGATATGGAAGAAAAAGAGGGGAGTGAGCTACCTGCCCGAAGATCCCAACTACGACCTGTATAAATTGGCATGCAAGGTGTCGGCTCGCCGCTTCTTCCCCAACTTCCTGAACCTGGACGCCACGTTCAACCGTGACGAGGCCTGGGATGCCAACGACCCTCGTCGTTTCGAGCACGAGGTGGCCACAATGGGATGCCGCACGCGTGTGTTCGAGAACCGTTTCGGCGAAAAGACCTCCATAGGCCGCGGCAACCTGTCGTTCACTACCATCAACATAGTGCGCATCGCCATTGAGCAGATGGGTGTCGAGGACAAGGAGGAGCGTATCGCCAAATTCTTTGAGCGTCTTGACGAGGTGATGGATCTGACTGCCCGTCAGCTTGACGAGCGCTATCAGTTCCAGAAGACCGCCTTCGCCAAGCAGTTCCCGCTGCTGATGCGCGTGCTGTGGAATCATACTGAGGGCCTGAAACCCAACGACAGCATCGAAAGTGTCATCAATCAGGGTACGCTCGGCATCGGATTCATCGGCCTGGCCGAGTGTCTGATAGCCTTGACAGGCAAGCATCACGGCGAGAGCGACGAGGCTCAGCAACTCGGCCTCCGCATCGTAAGCCACATGCGTGAGAAAGTGAACACCTATTCGGAAAACTACCGCCACAATTATTCCGTACTGGCCACGCCCGCCGAGGGACTTTCGGGCCGCTTCACCAAGAAGGACCGCAAGACGTTCGGCGTGATTCCCGGCGTGACCGACAAGGATTACTACACCAACTCCAACCACGTGCCCGTGTACTATCACTGCTCGCCGCGCCATAAGGCCAAAATCGAGGGCCCGTACCACGAGCTGACGCTTGGTGGACACATTTTCTACGTTGAGATAGACGGCGACGCCACCCACAACGAGGAATCGATAATGCAGATCGTGGACATGATGGACCAGTATAACATCGGCTACGGATCGGTGAACCACAACCGCAACCACTGTCCAAACTGCGGCTATGAGAACGCCGAAAAGAACGAGACCTGCTGCCCCAAGTGCGGCACCCGCTTCGAGACCATCCAGCGTATCACCGGCTACCTGGTGGGTACTACCGACCGCTGGAACAGCGGCAAGCTCGCCGAACTGAAAGACCGCGTGGTTCACAAATAAATTAATGACCACGCACATATCGACTGCGTGGCGTAGATATGACAAACGAACTGACTGACAATGACAACGAACGTCGGCTGCGTGTCCTGGACTTAGTCCGGGGCACGACTGTCGACGGTCCCGGTTTCAGGACCAGCATCTATCTGGCCGGATGCCGCCACGCCTGTCCCGGCTGCCATAATCCGGAATCGTGGAGCTTCGACGGAGGCGAGGAAATGACAGTGGCGCAGATCATGGACGTGGTGCGCGAGGAGGACTTCGACGTCACCTTCAGCGGCGGCGACCCCATGTATCATCCCGAGGAAGTGAAAATAATAGCACGTAAAGTGCACGATATGGGCCACACCGTATGGCTCTATACCGGATTCACGTGGGAGGAACTGCAAAAAAATCCGGTCTTGGCACAGGTTTTGAGGGAAATTGACGTTATAGTAGATGGACCGTTCATCCAGGCTCTCAAGGAGAGGGACCTGTTGTTCCGGGGCAGTTCCAACCAGCGCATCATAGACGTGGCGCGCAGCCTGGAGTCAGGCGAGGTGGTGGAATGGCGTCGGGAATAAAACGAGTGGCGGTATGAAGCTATGATAGAAGATATACAATTGCGGGTCACGCCCGAGACGGCATGGAATCCTGAATTGCTTCGGAAAGCGATTCAGGATAACGTGCGTAATAAGGGGAGCGTGAACGACTACCGGATAGTGCGTCGCAGCATCGACGCGCGCAAACGTCAGGTCATGATCAACCTGACTGTTCGCGTGGCCACGGGCGATGACAAGGAAGTCAAGGCACCGTACACACCCGTGACGTTCAGGCCGGTGGCACCGGATGCGAAGACAATGGTGATAATCGGCGCCGGACCTGCAGGGCTGTTCGCAGCGCTTGAGGCGTTGCGTCACGGCATCCGCCCCGTGGTATTAGAGCGAGGCGAGGACGTGGACTCGCGCCGCGTGGCCCTGGCAGAGATAAGCCGACAGAAAAAGATAAACCCGCAGTCCAACTATTGCTTTGGCGAGGGAGGCGCCGGCGCATACAGCGACGGCAAGCTTTTCACGCGAAGCAAGAAGCGCGGCAACGTGCAGCAGGTGCTGGAGCTGTTGGTGCAGCACGGCGCGTCGGAAAACATTCTGATTGACGTTCATGCCCACATCGGCAGCGACAAACTGCCCCACGTCATCAAGGAGATCCGCAACACGATAATCAATAACGGCGGCGATGTACGTTTCCGCACTCAGGCCACGGGCCTGGAGATTGAAGATGGCCGTGCCGTTGCCGTGGAGCTGGCCGACGGCGGAAAGATAGCCTGTGACGCCGTGGTGGTGGCTACGGGTCATTCGGCCCATGACACGTTCCGCGCGCTCCATGAGCAAGGGATGGCTATGGAGCCGAAAGGCATTGCCGTAGGTGTGCGTCTGGAGCATCCGCAGGAACTGATAGACCGAATACAATACCACAATCCGAAGGGGAGAGGCAAGTGGCTGCCACCCGCCGAATATTCGTTCGTGACGCAGAGCGATGGTCGCGGCGTGTACTCTTTCTGTATGTGTCCCGGCGGCGTCATAGTTCCGGCCGGTACTGCCGACGGGGAGTTGGTGGTGAACGGCATGTCGGCATCGGCCCGTAGCGGTCGCCTGGCCAATTCAGGCATGGTGGTCGAGATACGCCCCGGAGACTTCCCGGAATTTGAGGAAGCCGGCGCGTTGCAGATGCTGGAGCTTCAGGAGCGTTTGGAGCATGATATGTTTGCAGCCGCAGGCAACAGTATCGTGGCTCCGGCCCAACGCATGACGGACTTTGTAGACGGCAAGGTGTCGGCTACATTGCCGCCCACGTCATACGCGCCAGGTATTCAGAGCAAGGACTTTAATGTCATACTCCCGCCGTTTATCGCACGGCGGTTGGCCGACGGTTTCCGCGATTTCGGTCGCAAGGCCAAGGGCTTCTTGACACCGGAGGGCGTGATGATTGGTCTGGAATCGCGCACCAGTTCGCCTATACGCATGACTCGCGATCCCGAGCGTCTGAACAGCATAGGACTCGACAACGTGTATCCCGCCGGCGAAGGTGCCGGTTATGCCGGCGGCATCGTCTCCGCGGCTCTGGATGGAATGAGATGCGCGGCTGCGGCTGCGGCACTATTTTAACTTTATCAACTTTAAAGAAATATGGCAACAATACTCAATATAGAATCGTCGCAGAGCGCGAGCAGCGTCGCGCTTAGCGTGGACGGCAATGTGGAATGGAGCGCGGTGGAGCGCGAAGCCATGCATCAGGCCACTGACTTGGCTCCCTTTGTGGCACAGGCCATGGAGGAAGTGACACGCAAGGAACTTAAGATAGACGCCGTGGCGGTCAGCACAGGCCCCGGCTCGTACACCGGCCTGCGCATAGGCATGTCGCTGGCCAAAGGTCTGGCGTTCGGTCTCGACGTGCCTCTGATCGGCGTGGAGACACTGAAACTGATAGCCGTCAAGGCCATGTTCCGCAACCTTAATTTCACGGGCGAGGAAATATTGGTGCCGATGGTCGACGCCCGACGCATGGAGGTGTACACCGCTGCATACGATTTCAGACTTGACGCTCTGGTTTCTCCGCAGGCCATGATTGTGACGGGGGATTCGTTCAAGGAGCTGCCGAAGGACCGCCAGATATGGTTCATGGGCGACGGCGCCGCCAAGACCCGCGACGTAATCAAGCTGCCCAACGCGCATTGGATGGACGATGTGTTGCCGATGGCCGCCGACATGGTGGCTTTGGCTGAAAAGAGTTTTCGCGAAAAGGATTTTCTCGACCTGGCATATTCCGTGCCGTTCTACATCAAGGACTATGAGGCTGTGCACGGCGAGAATCCGTTGAAACAGCTGTTGGGGTGCTAACCTAATCGTACCATGGAAAAGAAAGAGGAAGTAAGTTTCCGGCGTAAACCGGAATGGCTTAAGATAAAGTTGCCGCGCGGCTTCAAGGCCAGTCAGGTGGTGGAGATGCTCAACGAGCGTCACATCCATACCATCTGTTCAAGCGGCATGTGCCCGAACCGGGCCGAATGCTGGGGTAACGGCACCGCCACGTTCATGCTGTGCGGCGCCGTGTGTACGCGCAACTGCCGTTTCTGCAACGTTACAGGAGGCAAGCCTGGCCCTCTCGACCCGCAGGAGATAGAGGACATAGTGCGCAGCGTCAAGGAACTTAAGTTGAAGCATGTGGTGATCACGTCCGTCACTCGCGATGACCTGCCCGATGGAGGCGCACGTCACTGGGCCGCGATGATACGCCGTCTGCATGAGGAATGTCCCGGCGTGACGATGGAGGTTCTGATTCCCGATATGCAGGGCCGGCCCGACCTGTTGGACATAATATTGGACGAGCATCCCGACGTGATATCGCATAATCTGGAGACTGTGCGTCGTCTCACACCCGAGGTGCGTCGCGTGGCCACCTACGACCGCTCGCTGCAGGTACTGAAATATCTGGCCGATAAGGGCGCAAATACCAAGAGCGGCATCATGCTTGGCCTGGGCGAGACTGAGGAAGAGGTGCTTCAGGCTATGGACGACCTGCGGGCCGTAGGATGCAGGATAATGACCATCGGTCAGTATTTGCAGCCCTCCAAGCTGCATTACCCGGTGCAGGACTATATTCATCCTGACAAGTTCGAGGAATACAGGCTGAAGGGAATAGAGAAAGGGTTCGCCCATATTGAGTCGGCTCCCATGGTGCGCAGCAGTTACCACGCTGAGAAACATATAAGATGAAGATCGAATACTGGGGCTTGATACCATACCGCAAGGCATGGGACAGGCAGAAGGAACTGTTTCGGCGACTGATAGACGGTGACGCCGAAGCGGAAACCATAGCCGTGTGCGAGCATCCGGCCGTCTACACGTTGGGATTTCACGGCAACGCCGACAACCTGTTGGTCAAACCTCATGAGGGGGTGGAGGTGATACACATAGAGCGAGGCGGCGACATCACATATCACGGACCCGGCCAGTTGGTGGTGTATCCGCTGATAGACCTGCGGCGTCATCATTTGGGCGTGAAGCAATATGTGGGGATACTGGAGCGGGCCGTACGCGAGACACTGGAGGCGTACGGCATAGCCACGACCAGCAACGACGACCAGATAGGGGTGTGGCTGGACTGGGGAAAGCCCACGGCGCGTAAGATATGCGCCATAGGCGTGAAGATAAGCCACGGCGCGACTATGCACGGACTGGCTCTGAACGTGAATACCGACCTTAGTGCCTTCGGTTTGATCAATCCCTGCGGCATTACCGACAAGGCGGTGACGTCGATGCAGAGGGAGCTGGGACGCGAGGTGGAGATGGGCGCAGTAGCAGAGCTACTTACGGAACGGCTCCGCGACCTGATAGATTAGTGACACGGGCTCTCCGAGCCGCGCATAAACTTGGTTAAGGCTTTTTTCATTGTTTTATGCGCGGCTGGGGACAGCCCGCGCTACTAAGCAGGCGTGGCTGAAATGAGGATAATATTAGAGCGCATCTGCCGGGTGGCGGATGCGCTCTGTTATATAAGGGGCAGTAGGGATTTACTCGAAGGTATAGACTATGGTGGTTACGGAGGCGGGTTCCAGGAAGACCTTGTCGGCTACGTTGAAACGGTCCTCCTCCAGATGACGCGTGGCCGTCGTGGTGTAGCGTGTCACGGTCGCCGGTGTCTTACCGTTGTCGAAGCTGTTGGACAGCGTCACGCCCTTCTCCTTGTCATAGTTGGTATATACGGCCACTACGGTCTTACCGTCGGGCGACACGAATGCCGTGCCGAAGAAGTCCTTGTTCTCGTTGGCCTTCAGACCGATGCGGATGTATCCCGGGCGGATGAAGCGGCTGTAATTGCCCAATACCCACAGATTGTGCGTGGCATCGACGTTGCCTCCGGCGGTGAAGTCGTTGGAGTAATTGCCTCCGGCGGGGGTGGTCTTTATCAGCTCGAATCGGTTCTTCTGGCTGTAACGCTCCACGGACATGGCCGTCCAGTAGCACCACGACGTGCATCCGGCCATGACGAGGTCGTTGTGGATTACGCGGCTCATATACTGTGCGATGTCAAACTCCGACACGTTGTCGTAAGTGCCACCTAATTCCGATGGCTCCTTGTCGAGCATGGACCATTCCGTCTGCCATACGCGCAGATTCTTGGCGGATGCTGCGTCAGCCACACGCTTGCGCACGTCGCGCATGGAGTTCCAGTTGTCGAACGTCCAGTAGGAGTGGCCGGCCACAACCTTGTCGACGGTGCTCAGATCGCCGATATAGTTTTCAGACGACGGGTCGAACAGTTCCTGAATCTGGTTTGTACGGCCACGGTTGTTGTTGTCGTATTCATACAGATAGTTCCACGCGGCAGCTTCGGGAACCAGAATCCTGGTTGAGATCCCTTTTGCCTTGAAGGCCTTGTCCATTTCCACGGCCAGCTGCTTGATCTGACGGTTGAGCCATCCCGAACCCTCCTGTGCTGTGCCGTTCCAGTCATACTGCGGCTCGTTGACAGGGGAGACGTGTGTCACGTTGTATCCCAGGCCGATGAAGTGCTGGGCCACCGTTGCCATATAGTCGGCGAAATCGTCGTAGCAGTCCTCCTTCAGGTTTGCCTCCCAGCGGGAGTCGGAACGTCCCTGGCCGTTGAGTGTCCACTGCACTAAGGGCGAGTTGCTGAACAGCACGAAGCTCTCCACACCCATCTGCTTGGCCTCGTCCATGAAGTAGCGCTGTCCGGCGCACTTGTCCCAGTTATAGGAGCCGTTCACGAGGAATGCTTCGGCGCGGTTGTTAGCGTTGTCATTATCGATGCCTGAAGCCGCACCGGCCTCGTAAGTGCCTGCGCCGAGGTTGACGCGCCACATCGACAGACCTATGCCGTCGGGCTTTCCGTTGGCGATACGCTGCGAGAAGAGCCATGTGGCCAGCTGCTGACGGTTGCCCGTCCAATACTGGCCGATCCAGTTGGGAAGCCAGCAGTCGGAGGCGCCGAAGCCTTCCATGACCTGACGAGTGTCGGCGGTGTTGACCACTGTGTTCTGCGACGTGCAGGTGAATCCGGGCTTGGGCGACACTATGTCGCCACCAGGTGTAGGATCGGGAGTATCGGGCTCGTCGTCGCCACTGCCCACCGGGCGTTTCGTGGAAACGCCGGTGGGTTTGTCATCGCATGATATCAGTGCAGGCATACATGCCGCAGCCATGCATAGTAAAAGAATATTACGTAGTCTCATATTAGAATCCGGGGTTCTGTTCGATCGCACCGTTGGAGTGCTGGATCTCGTACTGAGGAATAGGCCAGAGGAGGTCGCGGCTTTCCGAGAAGCGGGTACCCTTGTCGGAGGGCTCGCCCTGGTTGTTCTTCTCGTACATATCGGCGTCGGAGCCGGTGTTGTACTTCACGAACGAGCCGTCGGGGCCGAACAGTTCGGCCATAACCGATTTGCCGCTATCGCCTTTCCAGCGGCGGATGTCGTAGAGTCGGCACTGCTCGAAGGCCAGCTCCAGGCGGCGCTCCAGACGGATGGCGTTGCGCAGGGCGTTCCCGCTCGACGTTACATCGGGCAGGTTGACGCGGGTGCGGACGCGGTTCAGGGCCGTGCGGGCGTTACCCTCGTCACCCGTGGCCTGACAAGCCTCGGCATACATCAGCAGCACGTCGGCGAAACGCAGGATGCGGTGGTTCAACGGAATCTTACAGATGTTGTACACCTCGGGACGCTGTGACAGAGGTACGAAATACTTGCGGATGATACGCGCGGACTTGTGCTGCGACGGCTTGATGAGATAGCGGGTTGTCATGTAATCGTCGGTCCATCCGAACAGCTCCTTGCAGTCCTGGAACTCGGAATTCGTCACACCGCCCTGGTAGGAGTCCTTGGTGGTGTTGTTTTCAATGAATTTGTCGAACTGATCCTCACCGGCGATTTCGGTGCAACCGGTCTTGATAATGGTCCAGCGGAGACGCTCGGTGTCGCCAGCGGCGATGTAGGCGTTCTCCAGGTCGGAAGTGGGTTGCCCCCACGACCATCCGTCGCCTACGCCGTTACGGCAACCTGTCATGACCGTAAGCGAGCCTCCTAAGTTGTAGAGGTCGCCGCCGTATGCCTGTTGTACCTCGAACAGAGATTCCACGGAGTTATTGTAAGCCATATCCCATACCTGGCCGAATTCGGGCAGAAGGTCGTACTGTTTTTCGTCGATGACTGTGCCGAGAGTAGACTTGGCTTCGGCCATTTTGCCGTGATAGAGCTGAACCTTGCCTAAAAGGCCGAGGGCTGCGCCACGGGTGGCACGGCCGAGGTCGGCGGCCGCATATTCGCTGCGCTGGGGCAGGATTTCCGCAACTTCCGAGAATTCCCTCTCGCAGAAGTCATAGACCTCGTCGAGAGTGCTGCGGCCTATGCCTGCAGTATTGTCGAGGGGCTCAAGGATCAGGGGAACGCCACCGAAGTTGCGGGCCAGATCGAAATAGTAGAAAGCGCGGAGGAAACGCACCTCGGCCAGACGCTGGTTGCGAAGCTCCTCGTTCATCGAGGCTCCCGGAATACGTGCGATTGCTTCGTTGCACGTATGGATGCCCTGATAGCGTGCGCCCCAGAAGTTCTGGATTATGCCGTTGGAGGCGGCGTTGGGCATGAAGTGTGTGATGTCCTGATAGCCGTCGTCCTGAGTGGTGTTGCCGTCCCACAGGTCGTCGGTGGTCATGTCCGACATCAGCCATGCATTAGTGATCTGCCACCAGTCCATCTTGGTCAGCTCGAAGTAGCAGCCTGCCACGAAGGCGTTGACTTCTTCCTCGTTCTGGAAATAGGTGTCAAGGTTCTCCTGCCCGCGTACATCCGCGGTCAGAAAGTCGTCGCACGATGTCGTCGACACAGCCAGCGCCATCAAAGCTCCGTATAATATATATGATTTTTTCATGATCTTCTATGATTAGAATTTAAAGTCAAGGCCTATCACGTAGGTGCGGGGAGTGGGATAGTTGCTGTAGTCGATACCTGTGGCGATTGCACCGCCGTCGTAGAAGGGACGTTCCGGATCCATTCCCGAATACTTCGTTATGGTGAACAGGTTCTGGAACGAAACGTAGAAACGCAGCTTATATTGCTTCATGACGGATTCGGGGAGCGTATAGCCTAAGGTAAGGAGCTTGCAGCGGAAGTAGTCGCCGTCCTCCACGAAGAAGTCGCTGACGCGTGTGTAGTTCTGGTTCAGGTCGTTGTAGCTGAGGCGCGGTATGTCGTTGGACGTGCCCTCGCCGTGCCATGCTTTGTTCAGAGTGCCCTTGAACACATTCTGGCCGCTTGCACCGCTGTAACGTGCCTTCTGCAGGTTGAATATCTTGTTGCCGAAGGTACCGAAGAAGTTGGCCGCCAGGTCGAAGCCCTTGTACTCGAAGTTCATGTTCAGGCCGAGCTGCAGTGCGGGGTAAGGATTGCCGATATATACCTTGTCCTCGTCGGTGAGCTTGCCGTCGTGGTTGCGGTCGATGAACTTGATGTCGCCGGGCTGAGCGTCGGGCTGAATCAGGTTGCCGTGCTCGTCGCTGTGGTTGTAAACCTCCTCCCAGGTCTGGAACAGACCGTCGGTGGTGTAACCGAAGAAGCGCGAGATCAGGCCGCCGTCCTCGTTCTTGATGATGGACTCGCTCATGCCGGTGCCGTCCCAGATGGGACCGTCGCCTGTGAACTTGATCGCCTTGTTCTTCACTCCCGACATCTGGACTCCGATGCTGTAGTGGAAGTCACCCACGCGGTCGTTCCAGTTGATGGCGAGTTCCCAGCCGCGTGCGCGCATCTTGCCGATGTTCTGCGTGATGGCACCCATCCATGTGGGTACGCCCATGATGAGCTGGCTCTGCTTGCCGTAGAGCATGTCGTGCGATGTCTTCTGATAGAGGTCGAAGGTCACGCCCAGGCGGTCGTTGAAGAATCCCAGGTCGATTCCGAAGTCGAGGTCCTCGACGGTCTCCCATTTCAGGTTCGGGTTACCCATATCTCCGAGGATAGTGGCGGGATAGCGGGTACCGTCGGGACCGAACACGTAGTTCACGCCGTTGTTGAGTTTCGTCATGTAAGCGCCGTTGGCGATGGCCTGATTACCGACACGGCCCCAGCCCAGGCGGATCTTGGCGTTGCTGAGCCAGCCCTGCGTAGCCTCCATGAACTTTTCGTTCGACAGGCGCCATGCCAGCGAAACCGATGGGAAGTAACCGAACTTGTTGCCCTTGGGGAAGCGCGAGCTACCGTCGGCACGGATGGATGCCGTCAGATAGTAGCGCGAGTCGTAGTTGTACATCACACGGCCCAGGAAAGATGCCAGTGTCTGGTAGCTCATGCTGCCGCTGGCCTTCTGGTCGCCTGTGCCGGCGGATACCTCGTGCAGCAGGTCGGAGCTGCCGGGCACGTCCTGCCGGGAGCCCTCCAGCCACCAGTCGGCGTAACGCTCGGCGGTGAAACCGGCCATTACAGTCAGATTGTGCGTGTCGGCGTATGTATCGGTGTATGTGATGGTGTTGTTCCAGGTCCAGTTCAGACCGTCGCTGTATTTACGACCCACATCGTCCTTATCACGCTTCTCGAGGTCGGCGATATGGAACGCGCAGTTATACCAGTCCTTGCGCTCCATCCAGAAGTTCAGACCGAACTGTGTGCGGAGAATCAGCTGCTTGATGGGTCGGATTTCGATGAACGGGTTTGCCAAGAGCTGGAACTTGCGTGTCTTGGTGTCCATGCGTGCCAGATTTGCCACGGGATTCCATTCCTGGTTGTTGTAGGAGCGCTGATAGTTGTTCATCGGGTTTTCGGCATCCCACTGGTCCTCGGGACGGAATACGGGAGTGGTGGGGTCCATGGACTGGGCCGCGCCGAACAGGTTGGGTGTATCGTCCCAGTTCTCCATGTTGGGAGCTAAGTCGAGACCAACTTTCAGCCAGTCGGTGAAATTATACTCAGTGTTTAAACGAAGGTTCAGCTTGTCCCAGTAGCCCACGTCGTACTGCGAGTTGTTGCGGAAATATCCGAGCGAGAAGGAGTATATGAACTTGTCGTTGCCGCCGCGGACGCCCAATGAATAGTTCTGCACAAGAGCCACGTCGTTTATCACCTCTTTCCACCAGTCGGTGCCGTCTACGGGAGCGTAGTTCTCGTAAGGAGAGTTCCAGGGAGCCACGCGGCCGTCGTTTTCATAGCGTTTCTTGAACACCTGCTCGTATTCGTCGGCCCAGGCGATGCTTGGTTTGGGAATCTGCTGGAAGCCGACGGAAGCTGAGAAGTCCACGGAAGTCTTGCCGGCCGCACCTTTCTTGGTGGTGATGATGATTACGCCGTTCGAGGCGCGCGTACCGTATATGGCCGATGCGGAAGCGTCCTTCAGCACCTCCATGCTCTGGATGTCGTTGTTGTTGATGAAGTTGATGTTGCTGGTATTCAATGGTACGCCGTCCACCACGTAGAGGGGACTGGAGCCATTGACCGAGGTGATGCCTCGGATTATGACCTTAGGCGTGGCACCGGGACCACCGGCCGAAGCGATCTGCACGCCGCTGACCTTGCCCTGCAGGGCGTCCATGGCGTTGCCGGTCACCACCTCGGTGATCTCGTCACCCTTCACTGTCGATATGGATGAGGTAAGGTCGCTGCGTTTCACGGCGCCGTATCCTACCACCACCAGTTCGTCGAGCGAGTTCTCGGTCTCTTTCATCGAGATGTCGATCTTGGTCTGACCGTTAACCTTCACGTCCTCGGTCACGAAGCCGACGTACGAGAAGGTGATGGTTCCCTTGGAGGGAACATTGTTCAGAGTGTAATATCCGTCGATGTCGGTGACGGCTCCGTTGGTCGATCCTTTGACCATTACTGTGGCGCCGATCAGGGGTTCATTGTCCATCGCGGACAATACCCGTCCCTTTACGGTCAGATTCTGCGCCCATGCCGTGACGCTGAGCAACACGGCACACAGTATCAATATAGCTTTTTTCATTGGAATCTTAGATATAGGTTACTGTGGAAGAAGTTTGATTCTCTCTGCGTGAGCATCGAATATCAGCTTGTACTTGCCTTCGGCGGGAATTACAGGCTTGATCCAGTTGTCGCCGATGAAGTTCTTTCGGTAATCCTCGGCACTCCATGAATTCTCGTCGAACGACTCTCCGGCGGTGGGGTACATGAACTTGAACTGCTCTGGAGTAAGGCTGCGGTATTTCCAGTCGAAATACTCGGTGGTACCCTTGAAGTGGTCGTTGTCGGGGAAAGCACAGCCGTAATACACGCACTTGCTGGGATCGGAGCTGTTGTCCACGCGCCATGTGGTGAAGTTCCACCATCCGTCGTGATGCCAGTTGTGGAGTATAAAGCTGGTCTCTCCGGCATCGAGCTGCCATCCGTCAATGAAGAAGATGTTGGGATTCTTAGGATCCTGCTCCATACGGCTCTTGATGTCACCCGGACCTCCGGCGGGACCGAAGTACCATTCCTGCCACCAGATGTCGGCACCGCTCCAGTCGTTCCATGTATTCAGGTCGTTCTGACCGTATCGCATGTATTTGACGGGGTTGGGAGCATCGGCGGGAGCATACGTTTCAAGAGCGTAGGAACGGTTGAACGTGTTGACTGTAACCTTGTAATAGGTATTGGCCTTGGTGAGCTGGATGCGTCCCACGGTTTCGGGATCGTCACCGAGCACACCCTCTGTCTGCAGGTCGGGACCGAAGCAGATGGGGCTGAAGTCGGTCTTCTGCGGCAGGAAGCAGATCTGGGTGTCGGCCTTCTCGTTGTAATAGGCCACGGTGTAGGTGTAGGGAGCGATGTGGTCCATGGCCACCGGGACGCCGAACACGTCGGCGTTCAGGTCGGCGGCTGTAGCCACGTCGCACAGATAGAGCACGTCGAAGTCAGGCAACTCGCTGATCTTCACGACTGACTCGATCTTGGTGGAACGTACCTCGCCCTCCTGGGCCGCCATGTCGAATGCCTCGATGGTCAGCTTGTAGTCCGCTACCTTCGACTCCAGCGGAATGGCACGCGAGAATGTAAGCGTCTTCTGACCGTTGGCTTCCAGACGTACCGGGAAGCCGTCGATGCCCTCCATGTCTATAGTGACATAATCCAGACCGACATTGTCCTCTACGTCAAACTTCAGATTGAACGTAGTGTTGGCTTTCAGAAGCACAGTCATCTCACGGTCGGGGGCTGCGGTGAACACAGGTGCTGTGAAGTCGGCGTCCAGAGTCACCAACACTGTCTTTTTGGTGGTCTTGCCGGCAACGTCATCGATGTAGATGTCGACATTGAAGCTGTCACCCTGCACGTCCTGCTGGATCTTGTACGAGAAGTCCAGTTCATACTCCTTCAGCGGCTCGCCGTAGATGGAGATGATGTCAATGGTTTTGTTAAGACCGATTTCCTTACATTCGAGGCGGATGTCCTTGATGCCGTCGGCATCCTTTACGGTGCCCGCCAGTTTGATGGATGCGCCGGCGACTGTCTGCACATGCTCGGCTTTCACGGTAAAGTCCGGATCAGCTCCGTCCACGGTGTCCCAACTGTCGTCGGAACACGATGCCATGCCCAGTATGGCCAAGGGCACGAGGAACAATCCGAACCACTTTTCTCCATGTTTTCTCATGATGGTTAGATTACAAGTTATTAAAGGATTGAATACTATAGCCTTGTCAAGTAGACCAGACCCGCAACCAATGCGGGGTGAGCGTATCCGCAAGGATGCGACAATCGTAAGTTGTATTAGATCTGGTTTGTTTACATTGCAAAATTAGTCACTAAAGTGCAAAATTCCAAATATTTCAGAAAAATTATGTAATTTTGCCGAATAAAATGTAAATGCTATAAAACAATCTCTTTCTCTGTTGGTATAATCAGAAGTCATGTGGATATTTTTAGGACTATTGTCGGCTTTATGCCTCGGATTCTACGACGTATTCAAGAAAGTGTCGTTGAAAGGCAACAATGTGCCTGTAGTGCTGTTGCTCAACACGTTGTTCGGCACGTTGCTGCTGAGTCCCGTGCTGATTGAAAGCTTGGCGCAGGGATATTACGGACCGGGAGAGACGCTGACGCAGAACCTGTTGGTGGTACTGAAGGCAGTGATAGTACTGTCGTCATGGATATTGGGATACTTCGCCATCAAGCATCTGCCGCTCACCATCCAGGGTCCCATCAACGCCTCGCGCCCTGTGCTGGTGCTGTTGGGAGCATTGCTGATATTCGGTGAAAGGCTCAACGTGCTGCAATGGTGTGGCATGCTGTTGGGTTTCGCCTCGCTGTTCTTCATATCACGCATCGGCGCCAAGGAGGGATTCTCGTTCAAGGCCTCGATATGGCTGTGGATGTCGATAGGAGCCACTATGCTCGGAGCGGTGAGCGCGCTTTACGACAAATTCCTGATGGGACGGTTCCAGCCGCTGCAGGTGCAGGCCTGGTATTCGTTCTATCAGATGCTGATGATGGGCGTGGTAGTGCTGATACTTTATAAATTCGCGCCCGCGCACTTCGGCGGTAAATTCAAATGGAGATGGTCAATACTTGGCATCTCCATATTCCTGACGGTGGCCGACCTTGCCTATTTCTACTGTCTCACTATTCCCGGAGCCATGATTTCGATCGTATCCATGACGCGACGCGGCAGCGTGATCATACCGTTCCTGTACGGAGTGACAGTGCTGAAAGAGAAGAACGTGAAGGCCAAGGCCATAGACCTGTCAATCCTGTTCCTTTCGCTGGTGCTGTTGGTGCTGGGAAGCCGATGACGGGGATAAGGTAGAGTAAAAGCCGCGGGCTGTTGGCACAGTGTGGATGGTTAGGAGAGGGCGTCCAGCTCCTGCTGCGCTATCTCCCAGACGGACATCTCGTTTTCCAGCTTCTTGGTGGTAGCTTGATAAGCCTCGAGGGTTTCGGGGCTGGCGTCGCCGCCCCCTATCTTGACCTCCAGGGCCTTCACTTCCAGCTCCAGGACCGCTATTGTCTCCTCGGCCTGCTTTACCTTCTTCTCGGCCTTCGACACCATCTTGGCACGTTCCTTCTGCTCGGCATAGCTTAGTTTGCGAGGTGCTTCGGTCTGTACGGCAGGCTGTGGCGGCGTAGCTTCCTTGGTTTTAGGTTCAGCGGTCTTGGCCGCGGGGGCAGGAGCGTCCTTTTTCTCCAGCTCGTGCAGGTTGGTCATGTCCTTGGCCCGCAGGAAGTCGTAGATGCCGCCAAGATGCTCGCGCACCTTGCCGCCGCCGAACTCATATACCTTGTCAACGAGGCCGTCCAGAAAGTAGCGGTCGTGGCTCACCAGTATCACAGTCCCGTTGAAATCGGCGATGGCCTCCTTCAGCACATCCTTTGACGGGATGTCCAAGTGGTTGGTAGGCTCGTCGAGAATCAGGAAATTGACCGGCTCGAGCAACAGACGTATCATGGCCAGACGTGTCTTTTCACCTCCGGACAGCACCTTCACCTTCTTGTCGATGGCTTCGCCGCCGAACATAAAGGCGCCTAAGATGTCGCGCACTTTAGTGCGCATGTCGCCTGTGGCCACATTGTCGATGGTCTCGAACACCGTCAGTTCGCCGTCGAGCAGCTGAGCCTGGTTCTGGGCGAAATATCCTATCTTGACGTTGTGTCCCACCTTAAGTGTGCCGTCGTAGGGTATCTGCTCCATGATGCACTTCACCAGCGTGGACTTACCCTCGCCGTTGCGGCCTACGAACGCGACCTTCTCTCCGCGACGGATGGTGAACTCAACGTCGGAAAACACCTGATGGTCGCCGTAACGCTTGCCCACACCCTCTACTATCAGCGGGAAGTCGCCTGAACGTTCGGCCTTTGGAAATTTGAGGCGCAGTCGGGAGTTGTCAACTTCGTCCACCTCGATGGGCACGATCTTTTCCAGTTGCTTGATGCGGCTCTGCACCTGCACAGCCTTGGTGGGCTTGTAGCGGAACCGTTCGATGAATTCCCTGGTGTCGGCTATCATCTTCTGCTGGTTCTCGTAGGCGCGCATCTGCTGTTCCACACGCTCCTTGCGCAATTCCAGGAATTTGGAGTAATTGACCTTATAGTCATATATTTTTCCGCATGATATTTCCAAAGTGCGCGTGGTGACATTGTCAAGGAAAGCGCGGTCATGACTTACAAGCAGCACCGCATTGCCCTTGTTCATCAGAAAACGCTCCAGCCACTGTATGGATTCGATGTCCAGATGGTTGGTGGGCTCGTCGAGCAGCAGAATATCGGGGCGGCGCAACAGTATCTTGGCCAGCTCTATACGCATACGCCAGCCTCCGGAGAATTCCGAGGTGGGGCGGTGCATGTCGGTAGGCAGGAAGCCTAATCCCGTGAGCGTGGATTCGATCTCGGCCTCCATGTTGTCGGCACCTTCTATCGACAGGCGGTGGTTCAGGTAATCGAACCTCTCGAGCAGCTCGTGATACGATTCCGACTCATAGTCGGTGCGTTCGGTCATCTGCTGTTGTACTGCGGCAAGTTCATCCTTCAGGTGCTGCAATTCCGAGAATGCTTTCTTAACCTCGTCCACCACCGATGTGTCGTCGGCCAGGACCATCTGCTGCGGCAGATAGCCCACGGTGATGCCGTTGGGCATAGACACCGTGCCGTGCGTAGGTTCCTCCAGCCCTGCCAGTATCTTCAGCAATGTGGATTTGCCCGCGCCGTTCTTGCCCGTCAGGGCTATGCGGTCGTTGGGATTGATCACAAAACTCACATCGTGAAACAGGGGACGCGCCGAGAACTCAACCTCGAGATTGTTGATACTTATCATGGAAATTATGCGGTCTTTTATGTTCTGTCAATTCAAATTTGCCGCAAAATTAACAATTTTATCGCTAATAGCCTTTAATAGCAGTGAATAAATTGCCAATCCCAACATTTTTTGTTAACTTTGTAAGTTAAGAATAAGGATTTCATTTGTTAATAGAAAATAGATGATATTGCTTATAAGAAGCTAAACTCAGAAAGAAGAATAACCGTAAAAACAGACTCAAGATATGGACATGAAGCAAGAGGCTTTGGAATACCATGAAGAAGGGCGTCCCGGCAAGATCGAGGTGATGCCCACCAAGCCATACTGTACGGCACGCGACCTGTCGCTGGCGTATTCGCCCGGCGTGGCCTATCCCTGCCTGGAAATAGAGAAAAATCCCGACGACGCATATAGATACACCAACCGCGGCAACCTGGTGGCCGTGATATCGAACGGCACGGCAGTGCTGGGTCTCGGCAACATCGGCGCGCTTGCCGGCAAGCCCGTGATGGAGGGCAAAGCCCTGCTGTTCAAGATATACGCCGGTCTTGACTCGTTCGACATGGAGATCAACGAGAGTGACCCGCAGAAGATGGTTGAGATAATCCGCTCGCTGACGCCCACGTTCGGCGGCATCAACCTGGAGGATATAAAGGCCCCGGAAAGTTTCTACATCGAGACCGAGCTTCGCAAGCAGTGCGACATACCCATCATGCACGACGACCAGCACGGCACGTCGATAATCTCCGGCGCGGCGTTGCTGAACGCCTGCGAGATACAGGGCAAGAAATTAGAGGACATCAAGCTGGTGATAAACGGAGCCGGAGGCGCCGCCATCAGCTGTGGCCGCATATACAAGCGTCTTGGCGTGAAGCCCGAGAACATCGTGATGTGCGACTCCAAGGGCGTGATACGCAAGGACCGTGACAAACTCACGGAGCAGAAACGCGAGTTCGCCACCGACCGCGACCTGCACACCCTTGATGAAGCCATCGTGGGTGCCGATGTCTTTCTCGGCGTGAGCGTAGGCAATGTGCTGACGCCGGCCATGCTGATGAAAATGGCCCCCAAGGCGATAGTGTTCGCTCTGGCCAACCCGACCCCGGAAATAGACTACGAACTGGCCAAGGCCACACGTCCCGACATAATCGTGGCCACGGGCCGCAGCGACTATCCCAACCAGGTGAACAACGTCCTGGGCTTCCCCTACATATTCCGTGGCGCGCTCGACTCGCGGGCTTCCACCATCAACGAGGACATGAAGGTGGCCGCCACATACGCCATCGCCAGGCTGGCGCACGAGCCCGTGCCTCAGCAGGTGCTGGACGCCTACGGAGTGAAGGAGCTGAGTTTCGGCCCCGACTACATACTGCCAAAGCCCGTGGACAAGCGCCTGCTGTTCACCGTGTCGCCGGCAGTGGCCAAGGCCGCCGAGGAATCGGGGGTAGCCCGCAATCCAATTAAGGACTGGAACAAGTATCAACAGTTCCTTGAGAGCGTATTACCCAAACAAAACGAGAAATGCGAAAAATAATCGTATCGACGCTGACGGCTCTTGCGGCGGTATCGTTCACATCATACGCGATAACGCCGCAGGAGGTGATGCAGCAGACGGTAAGCAAGATCAAGGGTGCCAAAGGTATTACCGGGAACTTCCGGGCAAGCGGCGACCAAGGCTCGGCCTCCGGTGCGTTTAAGTTCGACGGCACGCGCACATATATTGAGTCCGGTCAGTTCGGCAAGCAATGGTTCGACGGCAAGACCCTGTGGACGTTGAATCCAAATACGAAAGAGGTGACGGTATCCACACCCGAGCCTGTGGATATAGCCGACGCCAATCCGTTGATGTATCTTAACGGATACAACAGCAACTACCGACTGTTCTTCAGCAAGCGCAAGGAGGCCGGCAAGTATCTGGTGTTGCTGAATCCAAGAAATAAGAACGCGGACATCAAGGCCATCGAGGTGGCCATAAATACCAAAACCCTGTTGCCGGAACGGTTCATAGTACGGACAAACGATGATCAACGAAGCACCGTTTACGTCACCAACCTTAACCTTAACGGCAAGCTGCCGGCAGGTACATTCACATTTCCTGCGGCCAAATATAAGGATTACGAAATAGTAGACATAAGATAAAATGGAAAAACATACTAAAGTACTGATAATAGGGTCGGGTCCCGCCGGATACACCGCGGGCATATATGCCTCGCGCGCCAATCTGTCGCCGATGCTTTACGAGGGCGACCAGCCCGGCGGCCAGCTGACGCAGACCACCGAGATCGAGAACTTTCCCGGGTATCCGGAAGGGATTCTCGGTCAGGAGATGATGGACGACCTGCGCAAGCAGAGCGAACGTTACGGCACGGAGATAGTGTCGCGTACCATCGACAAGGTGGATTTCAGCAAGCGTCCTTTCGTATGTCAAGACGACAGAGGAGACGTGATAGTGGCCGAGACCGTGATAATATGTACCGGAGCCAAGGCCCGTTACCTTGGCCTGGAGGACGAGGAGAAGTATCGCGGTATGGGCGTGAGCGCCTGCGCCACCTGCGACGGATTCTTCTACCGCAAGCGCACCGTGGCCGTTGTGGGCGGCGGCGACACAGCCTGCGAGGAAGCCCTGTATCTTTCCACCCTGGCAAGCAAGGTGTACATGATAGTGCGCAAGGACCATCTGCGCGCATCGCACACGCTGCAGCAGCGCGTGTTCAACAAGGAGAACATCGAGATACTGTTCAAGTGCAACGCCACGGGCCTGTACGGCGAGGACGGCGTGGAGGGCGCACACATAGTGCGTCACTTAGGCGAGGAGAAGGAGGAGCGTTTCGACCTGCCGCTGGAGGGATTCTTCCTGGCAATCGGCCATATACCCGCCACACACATATTCCGTGGGCAGCTCGATCTGGACGGCGAGGGATACATCCGCGTTCAGTCGCCCACCACACGCACCAGTGTGGAGGGAGTGTTCGCAGCCGGCGACTGCGCCGACCCGATATACCGTCAGGCCGTGTGTGCCGCCGGTACGGGATGCCGTGCCGCCATGGACGCGGAGCGTTTCCTGGTGGATCACAGCGACCTTTAAGCATTACTTGAACCATTATAATGTAAAATACTTCCAATCATGGATAAACAGGATATATTGGATCGACGCTATCTGCGCATGGCAACGATATGGGCGGAAAACTCGTATTGCGAGCGCCGCAAGGTCGGCGCCCTGTTGGTTAAGGACAAGATGATAATCTCTGACGGCTACAACGGCACTCCCTCGGGATTCCCCAACGTGTGCGAAACCGAGGAGGGTACCACGTTCCCATACGTGCTTCATGCCGAAGCCAACGCCATCACCAAGGTGGCCCGCAGCAACAACAGCAGCGAGGGGAGCACCCTCTATATCACGGCAAGTCCATGCATGGAGTGCTCGAAACTGATAATACAGGCCGGTATAAAACGAGTGGTTTTCTCCGACCTGTACCGCATCACCGACGGCCTCGACCTGCTGAAACGCGCAGGCATCGAGACCGTGCACATCCCCTTGGACAATGACGGCAAGAATGCCGGTGGATGCGGATGTGATGATTGTAAGGATCAATCCATACATTGATGAAAAAGAAAAATTACGGATACATACTGTTGCCTCTGTTCCTGAGTCTGGGCATAATCGGAGGCTTGTTCATCGGCAGATACTCCAGCGAACAGCGGATGAGCCCGGGCGAGGAGAAGCTTCGCACTGTGCTTGGCATGATACAGGAGCAATATGTGGATCCGATAGACATAGACAGTCTGATAAACGAGTCGATACCCGACCTGCTGGCGTCGCTCGACCCGCATTCGGCCTATATACCTGCCGAATCGCTGACCATAGCCAACGATGACCTCGAGGGCTCGTTCGGCGGCATCGGCGTGGCTTTTCAGGTGCTGAACGACACCGTGACCGTGGTGGAAGTAATAACCGGCGGACCTGCCGAGAAAGTCGGAATCCTGCCGGGTGACCTTATACTGGAAGCCAACGGCAAGAAGCTGACCGGTGAAAAGATCAGCAGCGAGGAAGTGTTCAAGACCCTGCGCGGCAAGGAGGGAACGAAAGTCAAGACGCTGGTGAAGCGCCGCAGTTCCAAGACACCGCTCACGTTCGACATAGTTCGCGGCGAGATACCCTCCAATAGCGTCGACGCCGCATATATGCTGACTGATGATACCGGATACGTTAAGGTAAGCAAGTTCGCGCGTACCACCTACAGCGAGTTCTACACCGCTTTGACCCGACTGCAGAAGGACGGAGCCAAGAAGTATATAGTCGACCTTCGCGGCAACTCGGGCGGCTTCATGGACCAGGCCATATA
This sequence comes from uncultured Bacteroidales bacterium, assembly GCA_900542185.1. Lineage (GTDB taxonomy): Bacteria > Bacteroidota > Bacteroidia > Bacteroidales > Muribaculaceae > Lepagella. Next base: position 48 of record UQMZ01000022.1, on the reverse strand, counting down.
CCTGTCTCTTATACACATCTCCGAGCCCACGAGACTAGCGCTCATCTC
>UQMZ01000021.1 GCA_900542185.1 uncultured Bacteroidales bacterium | reverse complement strand
GTCCACCCCAGCCGCCACCCCATCCGGCGCCGCCACCCCAGCCGCCACCGGCCGGCTGGAAACCGCCGCCGCTGCCCGGCGCCGGCAACGAATTCTGCGCCGTCAGCCCCGCCGCTCCTAACATCAATGCCAAGGCCATCATCAGCCCCCTTAGTATCGTGTGTTTCATAGTTATCCTCCTTTTTCTTAGAATAACAATCCACGCACCCCGACGGTTGTCATCCAAGAGTCTTAAGATGTGGACTCTGACTGGAGGGGCGGTGTCCCCGCCCACAGGTTCATCGCCCACATATTCACACCCATAGGTTGACGACGTGGACGTCGTCATTCCAGTCGCCGACGCGCCGATAGTAGCTTTTGCTTCTTCGTGAGTTTGGTCTTGAGGTAGCCGGACCGGAAGGATTTTTAGAAAATTTCGGAATGTGAGCCGAAGCGTACGAGCTTAATAATGCCTTCTTCTTTGTCCCACCAAATCAGAAGGGTGTCGTTTTCTACATGGCATTCCATATATCCGCGATAGTTGCCTGTCAATAGATGTGGTCTGTTTTCGGTCGGGACAGGCAGACCATTTGCGAGCAAATTGAGAATATCTTCAAGTTTGTCGATTACTTCGGGTTTGTGTTTGTAGCGTTTAAGGTCTTTCTTAAACTGCGAGGTGAGTTTAAGAGTATTCATAAAGAATCGACAAAACTACGGAAATTGTTCAAGTCGAGTGTTTCGAGATTGTCCGATGTTTCGGCTTCTCTCATGGCTGCGAGTGTGGTTTTGTTGGGCTTGTCCGCCACAAAAGCCATTAAAACGCTTTCTACAAGATTGTTCAGACTGCGGTTATGTCGTTTGGCCTCCTGCTGAAGTCGAGCAAGAAGATCTTCACTCAGACGGAAGGATGTCTGTTTTCTGATGGAAGCGGATGTGTTCATATCAAATTATATGTTGTTTGGAGTTATGGTGCAAAGATAATACATTTGTATAACACTTGCAACACGACAAGGGTAATTGATTAGAAGTGAAAAATCGACAAATATCGATAATTTGCAAATGATAAGTGTAAAATTCCGATAAATTGGAATATTTAAGGCGTTAAACTCCGATAATTCGCTTAAAATATGTTAATAAATTCCGATAAATCGGAGATTATGACCAATTCCGGGAAGGAGGTTTTTGTAGAGACATAAGGAGAGTGAGCCGCGCCGGTAGTGGCGCGGACTCTCCGAGTCGTGCACAGAAACGCAAAAATGCCTATTGAAACTTGGACAGGAGAACAGTAGAAACAGGGTAGAAACAGGAGAGACTATTTATGTCATACTTCGGTTCTATTGGGAGAAAAACGGTCAGAATAATTGTCACGATCAGCTCTACTGTTTCTACTGTTCTCCTGTCAACAAAAACACCTGTCAGAAATTTCTTCTGTCAAAATAAGGACTTTGGTATGAGTTTATGCACGACTGGAGAGGCGATGTCCTCACCGCCTATAAGTTGACGACGTGGACGTCGTCATTCCAGTCGCCGACGTAACCCGCCACGACCTGTTACTTCATCACTCGTGTTTTCCCTCTTACTTGACGTAGAGGAAGATGGGGTCGGACTCGCGGTTGAGGCGGTCGAGGGTGGTGACGGCGTAGCTGAGGCCGGGCTCGGGGTTGGCGATGCGAACACGGTGGAAAGGGGTCAGCGCCACGATGGCCTGGCTGTTGTTGATGTCTAACTTCTCGCCGGGCAGGAACTCGTACACCACGAAACGAATGGCGTCGTCCGCTTTCTGCTCGCGGCCGTTGGCCGGCGCGTCCCACGACAGAAACGAGCCTTCGTCCGACTTCTCAAGCTCAATCTTCTTCACGGCTTTCGGCCCTTTGCCGGGTCCTTTGTACACCGGCGGCAACGCAATCGTGGACTGGTATTTCTTTGCCAGCGAATCGGCCGCGCCCTTGTAGTTGCCGGTTACCCAGTAGCCGTGCCACCACACGTTGCCGCCTACGTTCTTGAGGTTGCGCGACAGCGTTACCTTCGTGTCAAGCTCGTTGCGGTCGTGGTTCTTGGGGTCGGCCGAATCCATGGTGCGCTTCACGTCCTGACCGATGTACAGGTCGGTGTTGTGGATGTTGTCGTTCCACCATTTCACCAGTTTGCGGCTCGGAGCGGCAGTCTGGTCAAGACTCCAGTAGAGCTGCGGCACGACATAGTCCACCCATCCCTTCTGATCCCAAAGCAGAACGTCGGCATAAAGGTCGTCGTAGTTCTGCAGTCCGGTACTCTCCGAACCACGCGGATCCGTGCGCTTATTGCGCCAGATGCCGAACGGGCTGATGCCGAAACGCACCCAGGGCTTTTCCTTCTTGATGGTGGTGGACAGCTGTTCTATCAGCAAGTCCACATTATGGCGACGCCAGTCGTTGCGGTTCATGCCGTTGCCCTTGCGCAGATAGCTCGCATCGTCCGGTATGGCCTTCCCCGGAGCGGGATAGGGATAGAAATAGTCGTCGATATGTATGGCGTCGACATCATAACGATGCGTTATGTCCTTCACTACCTCGCAGATAAAGTCGCGGTTCTCCTGATAGGCCGGGTCGAACAGAATCTGGCCGTTGTAACGGAAGAAACGTTGCGGCTCCATGTTGCTGATATGGCTTTTGGGCAGAATCTCCTTGGCCGTCGAGGTCACGCGGTACGGGTTTAGCCAGGCATGAAACTCCATGCCGCGCTTGTGAGCCTCCCGGATGGCGAACTCCATCGGGTCCCACATCGGATTCGGTGCCTTGCCACGCTTGCCTGTCAGCCACGCGCTCCAGGGCTCCAGGTCAGACTTATACACCGCATCGGCCGTGGGCCGCACCTGAAAAATCACGGCATTGCAGCCGGCGCGCTGCAGCTTGTCGAGTTGGTCCACGATATATTCTTTGGCCTGCGCGGTGGTCTTGTTCTGCCACTGCGTCTGGCCTATGACATGCAGCCACGCGCCGCGAAACTCGCGCTTGGGATTGTCCAGAGCCAGTGAACTTGTGACGAATGCAAGAAGGGTAAGAATCGTTATGAATGTGTGTTTCATTTCAATGTGTTTGTGAGAGCCTTGGGCTGCCCAAGACTCATGCTGTTGTGTTTTTGGCCGTGACTCCGATGCCGAACAGGGCGAAGTCGTAGAGTGCGGGATCGTCGGGACGCCATTCCCTTAGTTTTGCGGTCAGGGCTTCCACCGACTTGCGGTCGTTTGCCTTGCGGTGGAGCAATCCCAAGTCGCGGGCCACGTTGCCCACATGCACGTCCAGGGGTATAAACAATTTGCTTTTGGGTATGGATTTCCATACGCCCATATCCACGATGCCATCGTCGCGCACGAACCAGCGCAGCGCCATGTTCAGGCGCTTCAGGGCCGTGTGCTGCAGGTCGTGTGGCAGGCAACGCTGCACCGGCACGCCGCCGTTGGCTTCGGTGATGCGCTGCTGCATACGTTCGGCCAACGCCCATGCGGGCGCTTCGGAATCCCTGATTTCCGGCGCTTGTGCGAATGCGTCGAGCGACGGATAATCCTTGTAGATGGCCCTGAGACCGGCAAGGTACTGCTGCAGGTGACGTGCGAAGAACGTGCGGTGCAGGTTCATGTCCGGGTCAAGATCCAGATAACCCTGATCCATCACATAATTGTATGGATCATTGTCCATCAGGTTCAGGATTCTGTCGGCGTCGCGACATATCATCTTGCGGTTGCCCCACGCGATGTTGGCCGCGAGCAGACCGGCTATCTCTATGTCCTGTACCTTGGAGAACCGGCGCGGAAACTGCACCGGATCCTGCGGTATGAATTCGGGAGCGTTGATGCGCGCCGCCTCGCGGTCGAGTAGCTCTTTCAGATCGGAATCGGTCATCGTCATTTGCCTCCGGCCTCCTGTTTCATAGCCTCTGCGGCCTCCTCAAGCTCGCGGGCCACGGAGGGGTTGACGGTCCTGAGCGTCGATACGAAAGCCGAATCGAACGCCGCCGCGCTCCGCTGCTTGCCTGCGCCCGAAAACTTGCTCTGCTTGGCGCGCGCCTCCAGCAGCTGACGCTGCAGTTCGATGGTGTCGCGCCACGGGCGGTTCAGGAATATGCGGGCCGCCTCGCGTCCCTCCATTGCCGCCGCCTCGATGTCGGCCGCATTCTCGCCCCCCTTGTTCTCCTTATTGCCTCCGCACGCGGCAGGCAGAATCAGCAGCGACGCCACGCCCAACGATGCGATTATATATCTTATCTTCATTGTCTCAGTTATTTATACAGCGCGTTCCACCACGACGGATCGTCCTGGAGCCACTTGGCAAACCAGGCCATGATGGTGTTGTGCCACGACAGTTTGTTGTTGAAATTTGAGATAATATGGTTCTCGTCCTGCACGGTGATGAACTCCACGTCGCGCCCCAATATCTTAAGGGCGTTGAACAGCTGGATGCTCTCGCCGATAGGCACGTTGGTGTCGACCGTGCCGTGCAGCAGCAGGAGCGGAGTGTGTATCTTGTCGGCGTTGAACAGCGAGCCCTGTTTGGTGAACAGCTCCGGGTCTGTCCAGGGATAGCTCTTGGCCGCTGCCACCGAGTTGTAGCTATAGCCCCAGAAGCCCTCGCCCCAGTAGCTGGTGACGTTCGAGATGCCGGCATGGCTGATGGCCGCGTGGAATATGTCGGTCTTGGTGAGCAGATACTGAGTCATGAAGCCTCCGTAGCTTGCGCCGAGACATCCGATGCGGTCTTTGTTCACGAACGGATGCGCCTTGCAGAATTCCTTGACGCCCTGGATTATCTCGTCGGCCGTGCGCTTGCCCCATGCGTTGACGTGGCGCGCGGAATATTCCTGGCCGTAACCGGTGGTGCCGCTGGGATTCAGCACATACACCACATAGTCGCGGCTGGCGAACACCTGCGGCGAATAGAGGTGATAGAACGATGCGTTGCTGGGCGATGTGCCGCCGTAGTAATACACTATCAGCGGATATTTCTTATTTGCGTCGAAATCGGGTGGCAGACACATATAGCCGTCCACCACGGTGCCGTCCGATGCCGTGAACTTCCACGGCTCCATCTTGCCGAACTGCGTGTCGCCGAGCCATGCCTTCAGCGGGTCGTCCACAAGGGTAGACTTGCCGTTCTTCAGGTTGAGCAGGCATGCCACGCCGTCGTCGGTGAAGCTGCCGCCCCAGTAAGCCGCGTATCGGTTCTCGCGGTCGCCGATGCTGAAGCCGCGCACGGTCTGCAGATTCTCCTTGCCAAGCATCACGATCTTGTAGTCCGAGGGGTTAAGCTGATACAGGTCGCGGAAGAAACCGCGCTCGCCGATGAAGTATATCTTGTTGTCCACGGCGTTCCAGACCGGCGTCCCTTCCAGCGACGGGTCGAAATCCTTTGTCACGGGCTTCACCGACCTGTCGCTTAAGGTCATGATGAATCCCTGGTTGTCGAAGTTGTTGGCGATAGGTTCAGGGTCATGCTTTGCGCCGATGCGGTCGAATGCGTCCGGACCGCCCACCACGAACAGGCGCGTGGCGTCGGGCGAATAGATGGCGTTGGATACGAATCCGTCGGCATCGTTGATGATGGTGTCGGTGGCGAATGTGCTCATGTCCATCTGCACGAGCGACACGCGGTAGAACGGGTACTTGTCGGGAGTCTGACGCTGTGACATATACAGCAGTTTCGAACCGTCGCGGCTGATGTCGCAGATCGAAGTGGTGCCACCGCCGTAGGTCAGCGGCACGGCCACGCCGTTCTCTATGTCGTAGCGGCAGATGTAGAGCCGGTCGCGGTCGCCCGGAATGCGGTCGTCAGGACTTGTGTAGCGGCGCATCACGCCCTCGTTCTTGGCCCCGTCAACCTTGTCGTAATAGAACAGATATTTCTCGTCGGGGCTGAAGGTGACGTCCTGATCGGGAATTGCCGTGGCGATGCGGGTGGTGCGCATGGAGGGTACCTCCATCACGTACAGGTCATAGTCCTTTACGCCCTCTTTGGTGAAATACAGGCTGTTGGACTTAGGCATCCAGTCGGCCGAGAAGTCGATGTTCTCCGATACGGTGCGGCCTGTGGCGGTCTCGGTCATCACGACCCGCTTGCGTGATTCTTCGGCCGAGATTACCTCGCGGTAACGGGTCAGCAGATACTTGCCGTCGGGGCTGAGGGCCATCGACGACACGCGCTCGCCCTGCATGGTGGAGAGTGGTGAGACGCGGCGGTCCAGATCGGCGCCGGAAGATACCTTTACGGCTTCAAAATCCTTGTCGGGCACGAATTCCAGACGGAACTCCGGCTTGCCCGGGTCGTCGGGCATGGTCAGCACGTTGACAATCAGCGAATAGTCCTGCTGCGGCAGCAGTTCGATGTCAGCCGACTGTTCTCCCGGCACGCTGTCGGCCGTGGTCTTGGAGATCTTGACGTCGCCGTTCAGGATCACGTCAGCGCGGGGTGAGGAAACGAGCTTCAGCTTACCCTTGGCAAACCGTTCGGCGCGCAGATGTGACGCGAAGGTGCGGAGCTGCGGAGCGTTCTTGCTGTCGACCAACACCAGGTTGCCGACCGTGTCGGGCGTCATCGTGGTCCAACCGGCCGTCTCCGGCCATTGGGTGTCGAAATGGCGCGACTTCAGCAGTTTGTCGGCGCTGAAGGGATTCTCCTTCTGCACCGAGTCGGGCTTCTGCGGCTGATGAAGCGTCACAGGCGCCGAACCCTTGAATCCGCCGATTACGTATGCCGATGCGCCGGCTGTCATAAACCCCGCCAGTGTCACGGCCAGAACACTCTTTGCTCTCATATTATCTATTCTATCGTTGTTTTTAATTTTATAGAGGGTGTATCATAATTGGCATGAACCAATTTTGACACACCCTCGAATTCGGATGCCCGTATGGACGAGTCTTAATTGTATGGCTTCTCCAGAGCGGGGATGCTCACAAGCTTGATGCGGTACACCAGATTGGTGTAGGGGCGCAAGCTGCCTTGCGCATTTTTGCCATAGCCTGCGGTGTAAGGAATGATCACCGATACCGAATCTCCGACATTCATGTTCATCACGGCCATCTGGAAACCAATGATGGTTTTTCTGTTCACCACTGTCGTGAAGAGGGAGTCTCCGTTCGACCGGTATGACGTGTCGAGAAGGTTGCCTTCGATGTCTTCCAGCTCATACTTCACGCTGATGGTAGAGGTGGAAAGGGGGCTGAGGCTGTCGGCAGTTAGACGGCGGTCGTTGTACCACTTCATGTACACCTCGTGATATGGCGCCCATGTGGCCGTTACCTTGTTGTATCCCGACATATCGACGGTGTCGAGCCAGTGGTCGTTCTGCTCGCGCCAGTCCTGATAGTCCTCCACGTCGCTTCCCAGACAGGAGGAAAGCACAATGGTGGCGGCCACAAGGCCGATTATTGCGAAAAATAACTTCTTCATCTTAGAACTTTACTTCGGGAGCTTTCTCCGCACCGGCCTCGGCCTTGAACTGGGGCTTCTCCTTGAAGCCGAACCATCCGGCATAGATCACGGTGGGGAATTTCTTGATGCTGGTGTTGTATTCCTGCACCGACTCGGTGTAACGCTTACGCGCCACGGTCACCCGGTTCTCGGTGCCTTCGAGCTGGGTCTGCAGGTTGAGGAAGTTCTGGTTGGCCTTCAGGTCGGGATAAGCCTCAGTGACTGCTAACAGCGACTTCAGCGCGCCCGACAGCTCGTTCTGAGCCGCCTGGTACTTGGCTAAGGTCTCCTCGTTCAGGTTCGCGGGGTCGATGGTGATGGATGTGGCTTTGGCGCGGGCCTCGGTCACTTTGGTCAGGGTGGCTTCCTCATGAGTGGAATATCCCTTCACGGTGTTCACCAGGTTGGGGATAAGGTCCGAACGGCGCTGATACTGGTTCTCCACCTCGGCCCATGCCTGATCCACACCCTGCTGTTTCTCCACCAGCGAGTTGTAGTTGCAGCTCGACAGTCCGCACATTGCGAACAGAGCCACGCAGATCATTATGATTTTCTTCATATTATTCATTATTAGTTATGTGTGTCGGGAGGCCTTATTTGTCGGCCAGGCGGCGCAGCAGGCTGTTGAGGCTTACCTCGTCGGCTAAGATCTTCTCCAGGTCGTCTACGTTGACGCGCTTCTGCTCCATGGAGTCGCGGTAACGCAGGGTGACGGTGTTGTCCTCTAAGGTCTGATGGTCGACGGTGACGCAGAAGGGTGTGCCGATGGCGTCCTGACGGCGGTAACGCTTGCCGATGGAGTCCTTCTCGTCGTACTGGCAGGTGAAGTCGAAGCGGAGTTTGTGCTGAATCTCGCGGGCCTTCTCGGGCAGTCCGTCCTTCTTTACCAGCGGCATCACGGCGCACTTCACCGGCGCGATGGGAGCCGGGAAATGCATCACCACGCGCGAGTCTCCACCCTCTAAGGGCTGGTTCTCGTAGCAGGAGCACATCACGCTCAGGAACATACGGTCCACGCCGATCGATGTCTCGATGACGTAGGGCACGTAGCTCTCGTTCAGCTCCGGATCGAAATACTGTATCTTCTTGCCGCTGAATTTCTCATGCTGCGACAGGTCGAAGTTGGTGCGCGAGTGGATACCCTCCACCTCCTTGAATCCGAAAGGCATCATAAACTCGATGTCGGTGGCGGCGTTGGCGTAGTGAGCCAGCTTCTCGTGGTCGTGGTAGCGGTACTTCTCGTCGCCAAGGCCAAGGTTCTTGTGCCACTGCAGACGCACCTTGCGCCAATAGTCGAACCACTGCATCTCCGAGCCGGGACGTACGAAGAACTGCATCTCCATCTGCTCGAACTCGCGCATGCGGAATATGAACTGACGCGCCACGATCTCGTTGCGGAACGCCTTGCCTATCTGTGCGATACCGAACGGAATGCGCATACGGCCCGTCTTCTGCACGTTCAGGTAATTCACGAATATACCCTGAGCCGTCTCGGGACGCAGGTACACCTCCATCGCGCCGTCGGCCGTGGAACCCATCTCGGTCTTGAACATCAGGTTGAACTGACGCACGTCGGTCCAGTTGCGCGTGCCGCTGATGGGGTCTACTATCTCGTAGTCCAGGATTATCTGCTTCAGCTCGTTAAGATCGTTGGCGTTCATCGCGTCCGAGTAACGCTTATGCAGCTCGTCGCGTTTGGCCTGATGCTCCAGCACGCGGGGATTGGTCTGGCGGAACATCGCCTCGTCGAACGACTCGCCGAACCGCTTGGCGGCCTTGGCCACCTCCTTGTTTATCTTCTCGTCGAATTTGGCTATCTCGTCCTCGATCAGCACGTCGGCGCGGTAACGCTTCTTGCTGTCGCGGTTGTCGATAAGAGGATCGTTGAACGCATCCACGTGGCCCGATGCCTTCCAGATGGTGGGGTGCATGAAGATGGCCGAGTCGATGCCCACGATGTTGTCGTGAAGCATGGTCATTGCCTCCCACCAGTAGCGTTTGATGTTGTTCTTGAGTTCCACACCGTTCTGGCCGTAGTCGTACACTGCCGACAGACCGTCGTATATCTCCGATGACTGGAATACGAATCCATATTCCTTAGCGTGCGCTATTATGGACTTGAAAACGTCCTCTTGCTTTGCCATTATGCTATGTTAATTTGTTAGCTTGTCTGTTAAAAACGCGTCCGACGCCGGACGCCGTCGCGGTCATTGTCATGCCGCGACCTGTTCAAAAAGCAAAATTACGAAAAATATTCGAATACACAAAGGTGTTGCGAGTTGCATGTCGCGCCATGAAGTAGTAAAGATGTAAAAACGAGGGTCTGTCGCCGACAGACCCCCGCTTTCACAATCAGGCATCCAGTACCTGTCTTGTTTCCATAATCTCCAAGCTGAGGTTCAATGATTTCAACAGTTTCTCAACCGTGTGAATCGACGGGTTGGCGTAGTTGCCTTCTATCGACTTGATCATCCTAACACTAACTCCGGAGATATCGGCAAGCGACTGCTGCGTTAGCCGCAATTCCTGCCGACGCTTTCTGATTTCTTGTCCAATGTCCATAGTGCTTGGTATTACTGGTAGTCTTCTTAATATTCAGAGGCGGCTCTCCGTCTCCTTAATCCTAATGTTTGCCAGGCAGCCTGGGATATAATTGTCACAAGGCTGTTAAGTTAGTTCTTGTTTAATACCGCGAATTTAATCAAATCATCTTGAATTTCCAAAAATACCGCGATAAAACTTGTTGATTTTTAAAATTTAAGATTTATTTACAAATGAGTGCATATTTTAGGCAGTGTCTGTATCTAATTTTGCCCCTGATCAAAAACTAAACCATAAACCATAAACTATAACCAAAACTCGACCTCTATGAAACCTATAAACAAAGAAACCATAGCCGCCTGGGCCGACCGGAACCGAGGATTGATCGCCATATATTGCATAGGTCTTTCAGTAGTACTGTTACAGCTGCGCAGCATGCTTTGACAAGGATCGGGCTTCGGGCCTAACGGGCTGTTTTGTTGAAACGGGCCGACTTCGGCGAGTAAGCCAGGGAGATTATGAAGTCTTCGCTACGATAGGAATAGATGATGAACTCGCGCTCATTTCCGGTTGTGTCGGTGATCTTGACGCGACCGTAACTGTTTTCGTCGAAGTCGGGGAATTCCGCTTTGTCATACACAGGCGTGGCAGGTCCGAGAACAGGCATTCTCACTATCGTGATATTATCGCGCAGATCCACACCGGCCGTAAGGGCGGCCTTATATGCCGCTTCCTTGACGGTCCAGGCCAAAATGTTGTCCAAAATGGAATCTGCCGGAATCTCTTTAAGCTCGTCAGACGATAGGAACCGCTCGCGCACCTTCAGCACCTGAGCGCGGTCGTTGCGTTCGGCGTCGATACCGAGGGCAGCGCGGTCGGAATATTCCGCCAGAGTCACTTCGGGCGTGTCGGGCAATGTGGCGATGGCCAACAGGCCGGAGCAATGGGTCAGCGATATGCGCGCCGTGCTGCCGGCTACGTATGGCGCACCGTTGTCGAAGTGCCGTATCTCGCGATAGTTGTCCTTGCCGTTCTCGCCATATATCTGGCGCGCCATATCCATCCATGCAGGGCCCTTGTATTCCTCACCCTCTGTAATTTCTTCCACCTTGATGCACGGCAATGTCGGGTGTCTCCAATACACGAAGTCTTCCATCACTTATCCAGCCAATATCTAATATAATACCTTATCACTCGTCACTCATCACTCGTCACTGGTAACTCGTGCCTGTTCTCGTGTTCCTTCACCACCTTGATTTCCACAATGCGGTGACGCTCCATTTTCAATACATTGAAACGTAGGTTGTCGCACCTTATTATCTCGTTAGTGGTGGGGAAGTCTCCCTTGATTTCGAGTAACAACCCGGCCAATGTCTCCGCATCGCCTATGTCGCCCAATGACTCCTTCTCGATGTCCAGAGCCTCGCAGAAATCCTCTAATGGAATCTTGGCATCGAATATATAGGCGTCCGGTCCTATCTGGCGGTACATCTTTTCCTGCTTGTCGTCGTATTCGTCGTCGATGTCGCCCACAATCTGCTCTATCACGTCCTCAAGGGTCACGATGCCCTGGGTGCAGCCGTATTCGTCGATGACGATGGCGATATGTATCTTGCGCTTGCGGAAATCCTCCAGCAGGTCGTCTATCATGCGTGATTCAGGCACGAAGTATGCGTCGCGCACCAGCGACTGCCAGCGCGGCCGGTCCGGTGTGTCCAGGTAGGGAAGAAGGTCCTTGCTGTACAGGATGCCTATTATCGTATCCTGGGTGGTGTCGTAAACCGGTATCCGGGAATAACCAGAATCAAGAATCACCCTGATCACCTCGTCCCAGTCGTCGTGAACCTCGATGGCGGTGACGTCCACGCGACTAATCATGATTTCGCGAGCCTCCTTTTCGCCGAACGACAGGATACCTTCAAGCATCTCCTTTTCGTCGCCTTCCTTCACATCCGATATCTCCAGCGCCTTTTCAAGCTCGTCGGTGGTGACGTTCTGCTGCTTTTTGGTCACAACCTTGTTGACTATCACGGTGGAGCGCACCATCAGTTTGGAGAGCGGCGCGAACAGCTTATACAGAATCATGACGCCGCCCGACGACATCCTGACCCACCACATAGTGCGTCCGCGTGCCACAAGCTTCGGGAATATCTCGCCGAACAGCAGCAACAGGAAGGTCATGAACACCGTCTGTATCAGAAACTCGGCCACCACGCTGTTGAACGTGACCACCTGCGAGATGGCGAACGACAGGATGACTACCATGGTGATGTTCACCAGGTTGTTGGATATCAGGATGGTGGCCAGCAGCCGTTCGGAATTGTTCAGCAACTTGGAGGCGCGGACCAGCGCGGGGTCGTCCGACTCCTCGACTTCGTCCACCTCCTGCGGATTAAGGCCGAAAAAAGCTATCTCGCTTCCGGATACGAATGCCGAAAGCAAGAGGCATGTCACCACTATTAATATAAGGAAACTCCAGGCTACCCAAGTACTGTGTTCGGGAGCATGAAATGTAATAGCTGAATCGCACAGCATTCCCGGCAGTCTGCCGACAATACCGCATAACACTCCGGCCATATCGGCCGGCAAAGGATCTGGGTCCAAATCTTCGTTTTATTGGTTAAGACTACAAAATTATAACTTTAGTTCGATATATACAAATCAAACAGCATGATGGTGTGTCAATCGGCGACGCGGATTACTTGCGAGGCGGGGTCGTCCTCGAACACGTAGTAGAGCCAGCCGCGGACGGCGGTGTAGCGGGTGGTGTCCTTCAGATAGTCGACGTAACGCTTCACCTGGGTGTCATGGCGTCGGTCCATGCGTTTGCCGAACTTATAGTCCACGATGTCGGCCGAACCGTCAGGCCAAATCATGATGCGGTCGGGACGACGCATGTCGTTGTGCCGGTTCAGCAACGGGCGTTCGGTCACTACGCGGCATCCTCCGCCGAACCATTTTCGTACCTCGGCCGGAGCGTCGTGCAGACGTTCGGAGAGCTTGTCGACATACGAGGCACCTTGAGGCACCAGGCCCAGGATGACGGCGCGCCTGATTTCTCGCGGCAGGTCGTCAAGTGTCACCACTCGTTCCATGATGCCATGACATACGTTGCCCATGGAACGGGGATCGTGACTGTCATCATCGTCGTAATCCTCGCTGTCCACATACTGGGTCAGATTGTCCACGCGGCATTTGATGCTCTCGGGTGTGGGAGTAGAGAGGTATCCCCGAACGCCGACGGATTCCGCTTCGGGCCGTTTCTGAGCCTCGGTCTCTTTCTTTTCCTGGTCCTTGAGCTTCCGTGCAGATACCGATTCGGCGGATGGCCTATCGCCGTATGTAACGGTCACGCCCTCTTCGGCATCGAATGTGTCGGGATATGACAGGCATTCCGGGTCCGTCCATTCGTCCCGGCGCCATTTGCCGCCGTCGCAAGTCTCGCTGTCCAGAAAATCCAGGATGAAACCACCCAGACTACGCATGGGTTTGTCGGCATAATCCTTCTCAGGCATCCTGTCGTAGACGTAGAGCTCGTTCTTGGCGCGGGTCAGGGCCACGTACAGCAGGTTGAGCGTGTCCATCGTTTCCAGGTCGTAATTGTCGTATAGCCGGTCGCGCAACGAAGTGTCCTTAAGTTTTTCTGTAACCTGTACGGGCACATAAGGGGGAAATCTGTCGTTTAAGGTCCGGTCGGTGAGTCGCAGGTCTTCCCTGGCTACCCAGCGCCATTCCTTTCCGCTGACATAATCGCCAAGACGAGTCTTGTCCGACAGCGGGTGGGTTATTATCACCACCGGGAATTCCAGACCCTTTGATTTGTGGGTTGTCATTATGGTGATTGCCTCCACGTCCTCGGGCGAGGATATGGCCAGGGAACGTTTCTTGCGCTCCCACCATTCCAGGAAAGAGGGGAGGTCGGCGGGATGACCGTCGCAGTATTCGAGCACAGCGTCCTGGAATGCCGCTAAGAATGCGGCCTGGTCCACGCACAGCTGCCGGAATTCGCCCGCCATGAAATTGGCTATGATGGCTTCCACCAGAGCCGGGAGGGCCGTGGTCTGCATGTCGCTGAGCATGTCGGTGATGGGCGAGATGTCAAGCGCCTCGTCCTGTATGCATTTCAGGCACTCGTCTATTGACTTGTCCGGATGCATCTGGCGGTAAAGCAGTATGTGGCATTCCAGATCACGGATGTCGCCGGGACCTTTGTATTCGCTATCCTCATCCTTCCGTTTCGGCATGGTGCTACGGTTGATGGCCTGCAGGATGGTCACCACGTCGCGCACAGCCACGGAACTCTCCACGAGCAGCGACTGCTCGCTGATGAATTCAAGTTCCGGCTGGTCGGGATTCTCCCGATCGCGCTCCCTGTTGTACTGCTGCAGCCGTTCCACCATGGCCGTGCCGTCGGTGTTGGTGCGTGTCAATATGCAGATATCCTTCTGGCTGTAGCCACGTTTCAGCGTATCGAGAATCTGAGCCAGGGCCTCATCTTCGGGATTCATTCCGCGGCCCAGAAGACGGATCTCGACATATCCCGCTCCTTTCTTTTGTGGAATCTGGCAGACATTGCCGTACAGATCCTTAAACTTGCGGGCCACACTTTTCCTACGCTCAGGGTCGTCGGGCGCCACTATCTCGCCGAGACTGTGGATCATGAAGCTGAACAGCGAGTTGTTCCACTCCACGATTCGGGAATCCGAGCGCCAGTTGGCGTTTTCCGACGGTTTGTGGCCGGCTATTTCCACGGTGTCGGTGCCGAATGCTCCGTTCAGTTCCGTCTCCACGCGCGTGTTGATCAGTTCGGGTTCGGCGTTGCGGAAACGGTATATGCTCTGTTTGGCATCGCCGATTATCAGGTTGTCGTTGCCTCGCGACAGGCTTTCCATCACAAGGGGGCGCAGGTTGACCCACTGCATTTCGGATGTGTCCTGGAACTCGTCGATGAGCAGATGGTTCAGCAACGTGCCGAGACGCTCGTACACGAACGGCGTGTCATCGTCCTTGATGAAATCGTGCAGGATCATCGAGGTCTCGCCCAGTTCCACGGCACCGTTCTCGCGCAAGTATTCCAGACGTCTTTTCGACACGGCCTTAAGAAGTCCCAGGAAGGGGAAGCTGACGCGCAGGGATTCCCACAGGGTGCCGAACGAAGCCTTCCACAGCTCGTAAGCGTCCTGCATCTTCAGGTAATGCTCTTTTCGTACAGCCCATCCGCTCTCTTTGGCGACCTTGTCCTCTATCGACTTCTTGCCCCAGAACTTGTCAGGGTCGAGAAATGTCACGCTTTTGAACGAGAGGGGCTTGAGTTGGAGCACCTTCCGGGCTGCGCCGAATGGCTTGCCGGCGTCGGTGCGCGTTGCAGTGAGCTGTCCCGGATCGGTGGCAGTGTCGATCACGGCCTGGGCTTCTGCAGTCATGGCGCGGTAAAGCCGTTTCTTCTCCTTGACATGCCTGTCGTCCAGTTCACGGTACAGGTTCAGAAGGTCGGTGTTGTTCTCCAGATATTTCTCCAGTTCTCCACGGATGTTTCTGTAATCCTCGTTGTCTATGCGTTGGAAATCGGCGAGTAGCGACTGGTATGGCGTCGAACTGTTGGTGTAGCTCGTTTCACGTTTCTGGAATATGTTCCATGACGTTCCTTCTTCGTTGTCCATGATGCGTTGGAGCCATATCCTGATTTCGCGGGAATCGGGATCGCGGGGGTTGTCTACGGCGTCAATGGCGGCGTTAAGTCCCATGCGCGACACGTAGTTGCTTTCCAGTTCCACCTGATAAGCGTCCATCACGCCGCACTCGTAAGCCAGTGTACGTAGCACTAACTGAAAGAAAGAGTCGATGGTCGATACATTGAAATCTGAATAGTTGTTCAGCAGCATCTTCAGTGCTGTGCCTGCGATTTCGCTGATCTTCGCAGACGGTACGCCGAACTCTTTCGTGAAATAGTCCATATAGTCCGGCTTGTCTGGCCCTCCGTTATAGTTGGCCAGGTCGTCCAGCTTATCGATGATGCGCATCTGCATCTCGTTGGTGGCCTTGTTGGTGAAGGTAATGGCCAGTATGCGGCGTATGCCGTCGAGCATCTCGTCGTCGGTGCGCAGCCGGTATGATTTCGCACCTTCCGGCTTTATGCCGATCAGAAAGTGTATGAAATGCCGGGTCAAGGCGTACGTCTTGCCCGACCCGGCCGATGCTTTCTGTAGAGTCAACATTACCCCTTGACTTTATAGCCCATGTCAATCAGGGCCTCCTTGACTTTGGCCAGCATATTGCCCTGAATCAGAATCTCGCCGCCACGGGCGGAGCCGCCCACGCCGAGCCGGCGTTTCAGTTGGCGCGCCACTTCCTGCAGCGTCTCGTCCGGGCAGTCGAATCCCTCCACGATGGTGGCGGTCTTTCCGGCACGTCCCTTTTTCTCTATCAGGACATGCACGGGAGTTTTCTGCACCATCTTTGAGTCGGCAGGCGCAGCTTCGGTTTCGGGAGCGTCCGGTTCTCCTTCGGGCAGGTTGCCCTCCTGAAGCAGTGACCCCAAGGCGTCTTTCCAGTCCATGATCAATAGGATGCTAATTTCTTGTTCAGCTCGTCGAGGGTCTGGGCACGGTCGCGCAGGTCGCCGGCGGCGTCATAGATAAAGAATGCCGGGAGCTGGCCCACGTTGTAGTCGCGCAGGGAGTTGGAGTGGGCGCCGGTGGGATCCACCACAGTGATCCAGGGCAGGTTGCGCGCTGCCTCTCGCCATGCGTACTGGTCGGCGTCGAAGCTGATGTGATAGAACTGCACCGCGCCCCCCTTGCGCTGATATATCTGCGCCAGCTCGCGGTTGAACGCCGGCGATTCCTCCATGTTCATCATGGCGAACACCACCACCACGGGCTTGCCTTTGCCCACCAGGTCCGACAGCTTCACGTTCTGCTCCTTCTCGTTGGGAAGCTCGATGTCCAGCACCTTGAGTTCCGGCGCGCTTATCACCTTGCGCTTGCCCTGGGCGGTGTTGCGCTGCTTCAGGGCATTCAGTGCGGCGTCGCGCACCATCTTGCCGTGGGGGTCGCTCGGGCGGTACTGCTCGAACTGCGTGGCCACGGCCGCATAATATTTGGCGTCGTCATGGTCGGCGGGGTCGAACAGCGGTTTGTCGTCCACTATCTTGGTCAGCACGTAATAGCTCAGGATGGACCCCTGGCTGTCCATGATGTATTTGGAATAAATCTGACGCTTGAAGCCCTCGGCGTCCTTTGGGTCGGAAGCCGCATACTTCATCACCTCCTTCTCGAAGGCGTCGAGGCGTTCGGCCTGCGGAGTGCCCGACAGCTTGAAGTCGCTGCCGTATTTGTCGGCGCTGGTCTCGATGCGCACGGTCTCCACCGAGTCGACGGGGAAGTAAATGGAGTTCTCGCCCAGGGTCAGACGATAGATCTCCGGGCTGGCCGGAGCCTCGTATTTCAGCGAGAAGTCACCGTTTTTGCCCACCCGGACCGAGTCGAGCACGGTCCACCGGCCCGCGAAGTCCGGCTTGGCCAGAATCAGGGTCTTGCCCTCGCCTCCGTAAACCTCGCCTTCTATCTTGAACTTAGGATTGTTGTCGCACGCCGTCATCAGCAACGCAATGCCGGCGGCCGCAATGATGTATCTTGTTTTCATTGTGATTCGGGAATAAATGCCAATTTTGGTTAGTCACCACAAAGTTAGCATAAATCCGATAAAAAACCAAAGTTTGCGAAAATAAGGAATTTTTGTTAACTTTGCGGAGTTTTGCACAAAAAGTGGCTGATTGGCACGAAATGTGTAAGATTGAAGAACTCATTCGGCTTGCTATTCTGTCAAAATGAGAGAGATAGGACAATGACGATGAGTGCGATGCATGGCGCGGGCATCCCGCGTCAAATTCCGACGAGATTAACGAATAGCGAAACAATAAAGATTTATGAATCCAATCAAGAAGAGCATCAAGCTGCCCGACGGGCGTGAGATCACGCTGGAGACCGGGAAGCTGGCCAAGCAGGCCGACGGTGCTGTAGAGTTGCGCATGGGCAACACGATGTTGCTTGCAACCGTATGTTCGGCCCGCGAGGCCGGCGAGGGCGTGGACTTCATGCCCCTGACTGTAGAGTACAAAGAAAAATACGCATCCATCGGACGTTATCCCGGTGGATTCCTTAAGAGGGAAGGCCGTAGCAACGACTACGAGATTCTGACTTCCCGTCTTGTAGACCGCGTGCTGCGTCCTCTTTTCCCCGACAACTATCATGCAGAGACGTTTGTGAACGTGACGCTGTTCTCGGCCGACGAGAACGACGCTCCCGACGCACTGGCAGGTCTGGCCGCATCGGCAGCCCTGGCTGTGAGCGACATCCCCTTCAACGGCCCTATCTCCGAGGTGCGTGTGGCCCGCGTCGACGGCGAATGGGTGATCAACCCCACCTTCGACCAGATAGCCAAGTCAGACATCGAGCTGATGGTAGGCGCCACCTACGACAACATCATGATGGTGGAGGGCGAGCTTGACGAGGCCAGCGAGGCCGAGCTGCTCGAAGCCCTGAAGGTGGCTCACGAGGAGATCAAGAAGCAGTGCAAGGTCGTGATGGAGCTGGAGAAAGAGGCCGGCAAGGAGACCAAGCGCGAATACAACCACGAAATAAACGACGAGGCACTGCGCGCCGACGTTCGCGAGAAGTGCTACGACAAGGCATACGCCATCGCCAAGACCGGCAGCGCCGACAAGCACTGGCGCATGGACTCGTTCGACGCCATTCGCGACGAGTACATTGCCAACCTCCCCGAGATGACCGAGGAGCAGCTGGCCCTCTACAACGAGGATCAGCGCATCGCTATGGTGAAGCGTTACTACCACGACGTGGAGAAGGAGGCAATGCGCCGCTGCGTTCTGGACGAAGGCATCCGTCTCGACGGCCGCAAGACCAACGAGATCCGTCCCATCTGGTGCGAGGTGGACTATCTGCCCGGCCCTCACGGAGCCGCCATCTTCACCCGTGGCGAGACCCAGGCCCTGGTGACAACCACCCTCGGCACCACGCTCGACGAGAAGATTGTGGACAATGTGCTGGACCAGAGCAAGGAACGCTTCCTGCTGCACTATAACTTCCCTCCCTTCTCCACAGGCGAGGCCAAGGCACAGCGTGGCGTGGGACGTCGTGAGATCGGTCACGGCAACCTGGCACACCGCGCACTGAAGCGCATGTTCCCCGACAACTTCCCCTACACCTGCCGCATCGTCAGCGATATTCTGGAGTCTAACGGCAGCTCGTCCATGGCCACGGTATGCGGCGGCACGCTGTCGCTGCTCGATGCCGGCGTCAAGATGAAGCGTCCCGTAGCCGGCGTGGCGATGGGTCTGATCTCCGATCCCGGCAACGTGAAATATGCCATCCTGAGCGACATCCTCGGTGACGAGGACCACCTCGGCGACATGGACTTCAAGGTAACCGGTACCGAGAAGGGTATCACCGCCACCCAGATGGATATCAAGTGCGACGGACTGAGCTACGAGGTGCTGGAGAAGGCACTGAACCAGGCCCGCGACGGCCGTATGCACATCCTCAACATAATCCACGACACCATCCCCGAGGCCCGCGAGGACTACAAGCCCCACGTACCCCGTCTGGTCACTCTGGATATACCGAAGGAGATGATCGGTGCCGTTATCGGCCCGCAGGGTAAGGTGATCCAGGGCATCCAGGAGGAAACCGGCACCACCATCAGCATCGACGAGGACGAGAACACCGGCCTGGGCCATGTGGAGATCGCCTCGAAGGACAAGGCCAGCATCGACGCCGCCCTTGCCAAGATCAAGGCTATCGTGGCACAGCCCGAGGAGGGCGAGGTTTACGACGGAACGGTCCGTTCCATCCTCGACTTCGGAGCGTTCGTTGAGTTCATGCCCGGCCGCGACGGCCTGCTGCATATCTCCGAGATCTCGTGGGACCGTCTCGACTCGATGGAGAACAGCGGCCTGAAGGAAGGCGACAAGATCCAGGTGAAGCTGATAGAGATCGACAAGAAGACCGGCAAATACCGTCTGTCGACCCGCGTGCTGACTCCGAAGCCCGAAGGTTACGTTGAGCGCGAGGCACGTCCCCGTCGCGAAGGTGGCGACCGCGGACCCCGCCCGCAGCGCAACGGCGACCGCGCACCCCGCGGCGACCGCGGTGACCGTGGACCCCGCAACGACCGAGGCGACCGCGGACCCCGTCCCCAGCGCACTTTCACACCCCGCGACAAGAACAACAACGAGGATTAAATCCCAACTTAAGCAATAAAAAAAGCCTGCCGAATCCCGGCAGGCTTTTTTATTGCGGTTTAATAAGTTTGAATTAGCTT
The DNA here is from genome assembly GCA_900542185.1 of uncultured Bacteroidales bacterium. Classification (GTDB taxonomy): domain Bacteria; phylum Bacteroidota; class Bacteroidia; order Bacteroidales; family Muribaculaceae; genus Lepagella. Next base: position 41,976 of record UQMZ01000021.1, on the reverse strand, counting down.
TGGCTCAGCCGTGAGGGTTGGTTCCGGCGCCCGGCTTAAGCCGGGCCTCCGTGTTTTACCTTACCAGCACTTTATCCTTTCCTACTATGTAGAGGCCGGGGGCGAGGCCGGCGGTGGCGTCGGCGCGACGGACGTCCCGGCGCAGAAGCATGCCTTCAAGACTATAGACGTTGACGGGGGCGTTGCTGTCGGTGACGATGCCGGTCATGCCGCTACGGTCAGGAGTGTACGTTAGCCTGAAATTGTCGAAACAGGTCCAGTCGCGGTCGCAGTGAACCGACTTGCGTACGCCCAGGCGCAGGGTGGATGTCTTGTCAAGTGTCAGCTTCACTGTGTTGCCGGCGTAGCTGCCGTCGGTGTTGAAGGCGTTGTTGGCCGTGGTGACGTCGTCGGGAAAGGTGTAGGGGGAGTTCGTATATTTGTCGGCGCTGAACAGCGACATGAACGGCGTGCCGGTCTCGTTCATATAGACCTCGGCCAGCAGGGCCTCGGTGCCGGCGGTGTGCAGGCTGTAGGCCTCTTTGCCGCCGTTGCGGTAGAAACCGGAGCATGTCAGCGTGTATTCGCCGGCCGGCATGTAGGGAAGTTCCTGATATGCGTCGAATGTGGTGTTGTAGAACTCGGCCACTCCCTTGTTGGTGGCGGTGAACCCGGTTCCGCTCCAGCCGCGTCCGTTGTTGCCGTTGAAGTCGGGGTTCACGATCAGCGAGGTTATGTCGCCGTCTTTGGCATTGTCCACGATGTCCTTCATATATGTCTCGCGAGCCTTCATCATGGCGTCAAGAGCCTCGGCGATGGCTTTCGACAGGGCGTCGAATCCCTGAACCTTCAGCGCCGCGTCGGCTTGGGCGAGGGCATCCTTGAATATGGGCGATTCCGTTGCCTGCGCCCATTCCATCTGCTTCAGCAGTTCGTCCCAGTTGGTCAGCAACGTGTATTCAGCCTCGTTGACGTACAGCACGGAACCGTGCTGGAACGCGCCGGTGCCTCCTAAGTCGCTCGAGGGCTTGACGTTGGTGCCGAGGTGGTCGGCGGTGCATGCCTTATAGTGTGAGCCGCCGCTGTAACGCATGTAGTAGATGTTCATGTCGTCCTCGTTGATGCGTCGTATGGCCGATGAGCCCTCAACGTTCTCGCTGCCCTCGTTGCCGTTGTGGTCCACGTATGTCCAGTCGTCGCCCACGAGACGGTCGGATGTCAGGTGCCAGATGCCGCGCTCGGTGCCTGAAGCGCCCTCATGCTTGATCCACAGATGATACTTGTTGTCATAGTCGTTATATACTATGTCGCCGTCGATTACGGAATAGCCCGGGTCGTGGAATATGCGCGGCTGCGTAAGGGTCTTGAAATCCTTGTCGGCATACGAGTAGACTATGCGGTCGTGGTTGTCGCCGGCATTGTCGGAAAGCACCGAATAGTATACCAAGTATCCGCCCTGGCCGTTGAACGCCGCGGGATCCCAGATGAACTGCGGTGCCCATACACGACGGATTTTAGCATATTCGGCATCGGTTTTGTATAGGTCGGTCACCGCGTCGGGGTCGGAGAATATCTTCTTGCCCTGACGGAAATCGAACACGGTGCTTCCCCAATGAATCAGGTCGTTGCTGCGGAGCAGGTCGATGCCGTAGTTGTTCCATACCTTTGACTTGGCGTTGCACATGTCGGTCACGGTCATGAACCATTCATGGTCGCGCTGTCCCTTCTGCATATACGCGTCGCGCGATCCATGCTCGATGCCGCACAGGGCTTCGGTGTCGAATATCTCCTTGCCGTCGTTAAGCTGGTTGAACACGCGTCCCTTGTCCTCCTTTGTGCCAAGAGCATAGTTGGTTATTTCCTTTCCGCTGTTCATGTAGCAATACAGATAGCCGTAGGCGTCGTCGAGCGGAGCCACGGTGACGGGGAATGACAAGGTGCCTGTCGAGCCGTCGGCCGCGGTGACATTGGCCGTCAATGTGCCGGCTGTGCGCTTGGCGTCGCGGTTTTCAACGGCCGTCACGTCCAGCGTGGTAGTCCATGCCGAAGTCGAGAGGGTAGCGTTCGGATCGGCGTCGGCCGAAAGGCTCCATTCGATTGTGGCGGCGTTGTCAAGCTGCGTGGGTAGCTGGGCGCCGGCGCGCAGGTTGGCCAGGCGCTGACGCAGACCACCCAGCGATGCGTTGATTTCGGCCAGGGCAGCTTCCGACAGGGGCTTTCCCTTCATGCTGACCACATCGCTTACAGTGAATTTCAGTATGCACATCGAATTGGCGGGTGCGGTGAAGTCGGCTTTGCCGGCGGTCACGGTCACGCTGCCCTGTACAGGCACCACATTGTTCTGGTTGTCCACGGAGTTCTCGGCTTCGGAATCGGTGTTGGCCATTACTGTAAGTTCGCCCGACACGAATTTGCCGTTGATCAGGTTCAGCGACACGGGCACGTCTCCCTTGTTCATGTTAACGGTCTTGACATAGAGGGTCTTCTCGTCGTCGCTCAGGTTGGCCGACATATAAATCTTGCGGTCGGCGGGGATTTCTATATCGTGAATCAGCACATTGTCCAGGTAACATCTCAGCGAAGTGCCGCTCAGCACGATTCGGCCGTGATACAGATGGTTGGTCTCGATGGTTCCGTTGGTGCTACCGTAGCTTGACTTGCTGCCGTTGCGCGAGATCTCTACGGCATGGCGGGTATTGCTCCAGCCTCCCAGGTTCCACCATATATAGTCGCCGGGACCGCCGTAGTTGAATGCCACGAGGAATCCCTCGTCGCCGCCCGTCTTTTTGGCATCGAATTCAAATATGAAATTATCCGGGGCGTCCTTTGCGCTTGCCGCTATCAGGCCCTCGGCCGAGCCGTCGGTCATGCGCAGCACACCGTCCGTAACGCTCCATCCCGAAGGCATGGTCCATCCTGCCGGTGCCGTAGTGAAGTCCTCGCTCCAGACCGGGTTGCCGTCGGTGTCGCTGACGCGGACGTTGTCGAACTCCGCCGTGGACTTCCATGTGGAGAAGCCCACCTTGTTGCCGGCATTCTGGGTGTTGCCGGTCTCGGTCCATTTCACATTGCGCGAGCCGACGTTGTTGGCGAACAGTTTCTGGACATAATAGGAGGGCGTGCCGTACGATTCGCTTGAATTGAAACGAATCATGTCGGGACGCCAGCACTGGTCGTTCTCGTTCACGAATATCGGAGCGTAGCTGTTCATGATGCAGACGTCGGAGTTGTTCTCCATGCCGAGCATATAGATGGCCTCGCCCAATGCGGCGCGCAGCGTACCGTTGGTGCCGAAATCGGATGTCACGGCATATTCGCCGGCATATACCTTCGGACCCTGGCGCGAATAGCTGTCGTATTTGTTATAGTTGGCGGCGAACCACGAGGGATTGCGGTAATAATGCTCGTCGACGGCATCCACGGGGTGCTCGTTGCGCCATGATGGCGTGTCGGTGCCCCACGATTCCACGTTGCCGATCACGATAGCCTCCGGATATGCCGCCTTGATGGCGTTGTAGAACTGTATGTAGCGTTCGGCGTAATGGTCGCTCTGCTGGTTGGCGTCGGCCTGGTAGTTCTCGTTGCCCACTTCGATGAGGCGCAGGTTGAAGGGCTCGGGATGTCCGTTGGCGGCGCGCACGGCGCCCCACCGGGTCGTGACGTCGCCGTTGCAGTATTCCAGGGCGTCCAGGGCCTCCTGTATGTATTCGTCGATGCTGTTGTAAGGAACGCTCCATCCGTGGCCCAGGCCGATGTTGACCACAAACAGCGGTTCGGCGCCGAGATCCTCGCTCAGCTGAAGCATCTCGTGGAATCCGAGTCCGTCGCTGACGCGGTAGTTCCAGTTGACGTTACGGTGTCCCGGTCGGGTCTCCACCGGCCCGATGGTCTTCTTCCATTCGAAGCGGTTGGTCACGCCGTTCTGGTGCGTGCCTTCGATGTAGCATCCGCCGGGGAAACGCATGAAGGCCGGGTGCATGTCGGCCAGCATTTGCGCCAGGTCGGGACGGCATCCGTTCTCGCGGTCCTTGAATGTGGGCGGGAACAGGCTCACCATGTCGAGGGTCAGGTTCCCGGCTTTACCCGCCGAAATCTTCAGCGAAGCGTTTGGGTCCGAGCCGGTAGGCTGTATTGTAGCCGTATATTTGGTCCAGTCCTTGCCGGCTTTCACCGCTACGGTGGCATTGCCCAGAGGTTTGCCGTCGTGCGACACCATTTCAGCGGTAAGATTGCCGTCATAACCCTTGTCTGAACGGGCCCAGAAGCTGAACCTGTAGGATTTGCCCGCCTCGCAGTTCATGCCCCAGAAGCCCTCGTTGGTCACGGCGTCGCCCGCCGCGCCGAACGTCACGTCCAGAGCCTGCCCCTGTGCGGAGTTCAACAGGTTGTCAGTGACCAGTTTCCATGTCACGCCCGCTGTCTTGCTCCATCCGTCGGGATTGCCCGTGTTGTCTTCGAAACTGCGGTTGCGCACCAGTTCGGCATATATGCCGCCGTCGCCCGCATGATTGATTTCCTCGAAAAATATTCCGTAGTGGAGCTTGCCTATTTCCGGTCCGCGATGCGAGGCATCGATGCCGAATTCCACGGCGGCCGTCGCGCTTGACGCGCCTGCCAGCAGCAGTCCGCACAGGAACATGCCGATTGACTGTCTCATGATTCAGGTTTTTAAGATTGTATGATAGTATAGTGAAATTAAGCGCGGATCACTCCGCTACACGTTTGTGACGCAAAATTAATAAGTTTTTTTAAATAAGAAAAGTCCCTGAAGTCTAAACTGACTGTCAGGGACATAAATGAATATTTTAGACTATTGTCCGAATCAATCGGGCACTGTCTGTTCGGCCGCCGTGCGGATGGCGTCGGCATCGGGAGTCCAATGTCCGTCGGCATCCATGCGGAGCAGGTCCATCACGTCGTAACGGTCCAGACTCTCGTCGAGGTCGTCCTCCGTGTCGTCGGTTTCCAGCGACACCACGCCGTCGGCGGGATTGATCACCACCTGCGTGTTGTCGTCATACATTTCCTCGTCGGCTATGTATGTCTTCACGGCATCGGTGATATCCTCAATCAGTTTCTTAGTATCCATAGACCGTTATTATTAGTCGCGGCTGTTGCCTCCGAGTATACGGAGCAGGAACAGGAACAGGTTTATGAAATCAAGATAGAGGTTCATCGCGCCCATTGTGGCGAGCTTGTCGGCCATGGCGGGATCGAGATTCATGGCCGACAGCTGCTTCACCTGCTGTGTGTCCCATGCCGTCAGACCTACGAACAGCAATACGCCAACGATGGAGATGATCCAGTCGAATGTGCTGCTTGCCACGAAGATGTTGACAACCATGGCGATAAGCAGGCCGAACAGTGCCATCATGAGATACGATCCCATCTTTGACAGGTCGGTCTTGGTGAAGAATCCGTACACCGACATGGCACCGAACGTGCCTGCCGTGATGAACAGCGTATAGACGATGGTTCCGAGCTTATATGCCAGGAAGATAGGAGCCAGCCAGCAGCCCATCAGTGCCGAATATACGATGAAACAGCTCAGGACGGCTCCGGTGGACATCTTGTTGAGACGTGCCGGAATCACGAAGGCCATCACCAGCATGGCGATGAGCATTCCCCAGAACACAAGCTGGTTTCCGAAGAAGAAGGAGAGTGCGGCGGGCGACGAGGCCACGCCGAGGGCACAGAATGCTGAAACCAGCAGTCCGATAAACATGCGCACATACACGCGCTTCATCACGGCGTTGGTCTGCCGTGTCACGGCTCCGCTTTCGTAGAAAGACGGAGGAGTGGTCTGATTATTATATTCCATAGTTAAGGTGTTGTTTCGGGTGTTACATTCTTTCGGGCACCTCTATACCTAATAAGGCGAGACCGGCCTTTAATGTTCGCGCAGTGACTGCGGAAAGTTCGAGGCGCAGGTTGCGCACAGGCTCGTTCTCCTCCTTCAGGATGGAGAAATCGTGGTAGAACTGGTTGTATTCCTTGGCCAGCTCGTAGCAGTATTTGGCTATTACGGCGGGGGAGTACTTCTTTCCGGCCTCGGCCACTACGTTGCGGAAGTCGTCGATTTTCTGTATCAGCGCGGCCTCTTTCTTGTTGGGCTCGGCCAGCACCTCGGTGTCGGCGTCGAATCCGGATTCAGCAGCCTTGCGCAGCACCGAGCGGATGCGTGCGTAGGTGTACTGGATGAAGGGCCCCGTGTCGCCGTTGAAGTCGATTGACTCCTTGGGGTTGAACAGCATGTTCTTCCTGGGGTCGACTTTCAGCAGGAAATACTTCAGCGCGCCGAGACCGACCTTGCGTGCCACTTCCCTGGCCTCGTCCTCAGGCATCTCGGCCAGACGCTCGGCGGCTGTCTCGGTGGCGTCGGCCACCATCGTGGCGATCAGGTCGTCGGCATCCACCACGGTACCCTCGCGGCTTTTCATCTTGCCTTCGGGCAGCTCGACCATTCCGTAGCTGAAGTGCTTCAGGTCCTTGCCCCACTTGAAGCCGAGGCGGTCCAGAAGTATGGCCAGCACCTGGAAGTGATAGTTCTGTTCGTTACCCACCACGTACACCATCCTGTCGATGGGGAAGTCGCGGAAACGGAGCTTGGCGGTGCCGATGTCCTGGGTCATGTAGACCGACGTGCCGTCCGAGCGGAGCAGCAGTTTGTGGTCCAGGCCCTCGGGCGTAAGGTCGGCCCATACGGAGCCGTCCTCCTTGCGGTACATCTTCCCTTCCTCCAGGCCTTTCAGCACCAGTTCCTTACCCTCCAGGTATGTCTGCGACTCATAGTATATCTTGTCGAAGTCCACGCCCATCTTGCGGTATGTCTCGTCGAAACCGGCGTAAACCCACGAGTTCATCGTTTCCCACAGCTTGCGTACCTCGGGATCGTTCTGCTCCCACTTCACCAGCATCTCGCGGGCCTCCTTCATCAGCGGCGACGCCTCCTTGGCCTCGTCCTCCGTCATGCCCTGTGCCTGCAGCTGCTTCACTTCCTCCTTGAAGTGCTTGTCGAACAGTACGTAGAAGTCACCGATCAGGTGGTCGCCCTTCTGTCCCGACGATTCAGGTGTGACGCCGTCGCCCCATTTCTGCCATGCCAGCATCGACTTGCAGATGTGGATGCCCCGGTCGTTCACTATGTTGGTCTTGATCACCTTATAGCCGTTGGCCTTCAGTATCTCGGACAGCGAATAGCCCAACAGGTTGTTGCGCACGTGTCCTAAGTGCAGGGGCTTGTTGGTGTTGGGACTTGAATATTCCACCATCACCAGCTCCGAATTGTCACCGGCCTTGGTGAGACCGAAGTCCGGGTCGGCCTTGATGCCATGGAACACGGAGAGCCACCATTTGGGGCTGACCACGATGTTCAGGAACCCTTTCACCACGTTGAAGCTTTCCACTGCCTCCACATGGTCGGCCAGCCACTGACCTATTTCCTGGGCCGTGACCTGGGGGGCCTTGTGCGAGGCCTTGAGCCACGGGAACACCACTACCGTGAGGTCGCCCTCAAAGTCCTTGCTGGTGGGTGCAGGCGATACGCTCGCCGCATCTATGTCGAGTCCGTACAGCTCATGAAGAGCTCCGGCCACTCCCTGCGATATTACTTCCTCTATTGTCATTATGCTGTTACTGTGATTCAATAATAATATATAGAACGCAAAATTAACACTTTTCTGTCACATAACAAATTTGATGCCGCAAACCGGCAATGCTGAAACCGCATGGATACGAAAAAAGCGAATCCCCGAGGGGACTCGCTATGGTGTGGAGCCTTGGACGATATTACTTTCCGAGGTCAGCAGCCGGTTTGAATTTCACAACCTTGCGGGCGGGGATTTCAATCTTCTCCTTTGTGCGGGGGTTGATGCCGGTGCGGGCTTCCTTGGCCACTACGGAGAATGTGCCGAAACCGATCAGCTGAATCTTGTCCTCGTTGACGAGGGCCTGTGCGATGCTCTCCAGTGTTGCGTCAAGTGCCTTCTTGGCATCTGCTTTGCTCAGCCCTGCTTTGGCTGCGATCTCGTTCGTCAAATCTGTCTTGTTCATTGGTGTGTGTATTTGATATTGATTATACTGTGCGATGTTTAGTGTGTTTCAAAAATATCGGTTTGATTTATAAGGTTTTTTAGACCAATCATTCCTGTTTTTGATTTTGACCACAAATATAGCAATATTTAAAGGATTTACAAATAAAAAAACGTTATTTTTTACTTTTTTGCCGAGAATTCATAGTTTTTGCCATTTTTTGCGTTATTAATAGCAGAAATAAGCCTTATCCCGCCATTTTACGGGAGTTTTATAAATTATGAGTGCATTTAACACAAATAGATTCAATCTGCCCGCTGTCACGAAGAATCTGATAATAATCAACGTGCTGATATGGGTGGTCGAGGCGTTGTTCCCCACATTTGCTATCAACGGACTGTACCGGCATTGCGCCCTGCACTATGTGGGCGCCACCGACTTCAATCCTGCGCAGATCATCACCTATATGTTCCTGCACGACCAGCGTAGCTTCATACACGTATTCTTCAATATGTTCACGCTGTTCATGTTCGGACCCATACTGGAGCGCACATGGGGTTCGAAACGGTTCTTCATGTTCTATATGGTGTGCGGCATGGGCGCGGCCCTGGTGCAGGAAGGCGTCTGGGCACTGACCTGGGAGCATGACTACATCCGCGATCTGGCCCGTCTGAACGGTCTGACCTTCGACCACATGGAGCAGGCTCTATACGCCGCCATCGCCAACCACGACATGAGCCTGATACAGAACATGGAGATGGTGAAGAATTCCTATATCACCGTCGGTGCCTCGGGCGCCATCTTCGGTCTGCTGTTGGGATTCGCATTCGTGTTCCCCAACATGCCGCTGTATCTCTTTTTCATACCTATTCCCATCAAGGCGAAATGGATGGTGATAGGCTACGGCGTGCTTGAGTTCTTCCTCGGTGTGAACGGAGGCGGAACGGTGGCGCATTTCGCTCACTTAGGCGGTATGCTGTTCGGTCTGATAATCCTGCTGATATGGCGCAGGAAGGGGACGTTGCACGGCAACGGATTCTATTGACGCATGGGAAAGTACAGACATTACAGCCTTGTGTCGATGTTTGGCGGCAACGTCACGGTGGCGTCGCTGGTGGTGGCCAATGTGGTCGTATCGCTGTTGATATGGCTGACAATGGGCCTTAGTGCGCTGACGGGGATGCCCGATGCGTGGGTGCTTCGTGTATTCTCGTTGCCGGCAGGGATGGATCAGTTCCTTACCATGCCGTGGACTTTGGTCACGTATATGTTCGCCCAGGCCAATCCGCTGCAGCTGCTGTTCAACATGCTGTGGCTGGTATGGTTCGGCCGCTGGCTGTCGGATTCCGACGGGCCGAAATCGGTGCTGAGGCTGTATCTGCTCGGCGGAATAATCGGCGGCATTTTCTATCTTATGGCTGCCAACGCCGGCGCAGGCGGGTCGTTCCTGATGGGTTCGTCGGCGGCCACGCTTGCCGTGATGGTCTATGCGGCGATACGTCGTCCCGATATGGACGTGCCCCTGTTCCTGATAGGGGAGGTGAGGCTGAAATGGATAGCCGTGTTTACCGTAATCCTTACGCTGTTGGGAGCCTCGGGCGTCGCCGCGCATTGCGCCCACATAGGCGGCGCGCTTAGCCCGCTGTTGTTGATACTGTACGATAAGGTGAAAATATCCGTCAGCGACCGTCAGCCACGACGTCGCAAACCGAAGGCGTTCAGGAATATGCCGCCTCGACAGGCAGCCGGTAGAATAGATGAGGGTGACGGAAAGCCCGAAGAAGTGCTGGACGAGCTGCTGAACAAAGTGCGTGTCTCGGGATTCGATTCGTTGACCGAGCGCGAGAAACAGACGCTCGACGAGGTTTCGGCCGCGTTTAACGAAAAACAGTAAAAGATTATGATTATCAAACCGATAGTCCGCATGGTGCTGCGTATAGCATCGTTCGTGCTGTACGGGCTGACGATACTGTCGGCATATTGCGGACACATCAATCCGGCCATCACGGCCATACCCGCAGTAATGGTGATGATGATGCCGTATCTTGCCATGCTGACTGCGTTTACGGCCATAGCGTGGCTCGTCAGCGGCAAATGGATAACCGGCGCATTGGGTATCGGCTCGCTGATAGCGGCCTCGGCCCCCATTCTGTCGGCTGTGCCCTTGAAACTGTCCAACAACCCTACGGACGGCAAGACGGAGTTCAGTGTCTTGTCGTGGAACTGCCTGCACGGTTGGGATCAGAAATTGATGACGGGACGCAGTGACCGCCCCCAGAACCAACTGTATAACGAATCCCTCGAATTCATGCTCAATTCCGGCGCTGACATCATCTGCCTGCAGGAGATGGAGCAATGGGAAGAATCTGAAGTGCCTCGGCTGACCCAGGATTTCAAGGAGAAGTTTGCGGTGCTGTACCGTTATGAATCGCACGAAGCCGGCAAAGACACCCGCGTGTTCAGCAAATATCCGGTGCACAACCTCCCCGCGCGACAACTGGCCGAGCGCAACGGCGTAAAGCTGCCCGACGACTGGCGAACGCTGCTGAAATACTATTCCTTCTATCGAGTCAACATCGACGGACGCCGGTTGCTGTTGGTAAACATGCACCTGTATTCGCCCGGCCTCTCCGACAAGGAGCGGGAGGTGATAACGGACATACGCGGCACGGAGACGGCTAAGGCAAGTGCCCGCGAGTTCAAGAACTCTATCCTGACCAAGATGCGGGATGCGTTCTCGGTACAGGCGCGTCAGCTGGAGTTGCTGTGCGAGATATTGAAAGATTACAAGGATCCGATAGTGGTGTGCGGGGATATGAACAACGTACCCGAATCGTACACCTGGCGCGTCATGACCCGCAACGGATTCAAGGACGCTTATTCCGAGGTGGGTTTCGGACACCTCATCACATACAACAAGCACCTGTTCTGGCTGCACCTGGACCAGATAATGTACCGTGGCGCCTTGCGTCCTCTCAATGTGAAGAAGAACCGCATCAAGACCTCAGACCATTTTCCTCTGACCGCCACTTTTGAATTTAAATAAAATTCGGGTCAAAAGGGTTGCTTTTGCAACTTCAAAGCATTATCTTTGCGGAAACAATCCCTAAGAAACAAACAAAACAACAATATATGAAGAAAATAGCGCTGCTGGCGGCAGCCGTGACGCTTGCCGGCCACGCCACATTCACCATGGCAGAACAACATCAGAATCCGTTTCTGACGGAATACACCACCAAGTACAAGATTCCGCCGTTCGACAAGATCACGACGGCCGACTTCATCCCGGCTATCAAGGCGGGCATCGAGGAGCAGGACGCCAACATCCACGCTATCGTGGTGAACCGCGCCACTCCCGATTTCGACAACGTGATTCTTCCGCTCGAGAATCTGTCGCCCATCCTGGAGCGCGTGCAGGGGGTGTTCTATCACTACATGGAGGCGATGAACACTCCGGAGTTCGCCGAGATGGCCGACCAGGCGATCCCGTTGCTGAACGACGCGTCAAACCGCGTGAACCTGTCCGAGCCTCTGTTTGCCAAGATCAAGGCCGTATACGACACCCGCGACAAACTGAAGCTGACCACGGTCCAGAAGCGTCTGGTGGAGAAATACTACCGCGAGTTCGCCGAGCAGGGCGCCGCTCTTCCCGCCGATAAGAAGAAGGAACTGGTGCGCGTCAACGACGAACTCTCCAAGCTGTTCATACAGTATAACCGCAACCTGCTGAACGCCACCAACCAGTTCACCGTCGTGGTCTACGACAAGAACGACCTGTCGGGTCTGCCCGAATCGTCGGTGGCCGTTGCCGCCGAGGAGGCCGAGAAGCGCGGTCTGAAGGGTCTGTGGGTATTCACACTTCACGCTCCCAGCCGACTGCCCGTGCTGCAGTATGCCGACAACCGCGGTCTGCGCGAGGCCATCTACAAGGGCTACACCAGTCTGGCTTCGTATGGCGACAACTCCAATCTGCCCGTCATCTCCAAGATAGTGAATCTGCGCGATGAGAAGGCCCACATCATGGGCTTCAAGGATTTCGCAAGCATGATGACGTCGCGAGTTATGGCCAAGACGCCCGAAAACGCAACGGACCTTCTGATGAAGGTGTTCGAGCCTGCCGTGAAGCGTTCGCACGAGGAGGTGAAGGACATGCAGGCTTACGCAGACAAGCATGGAGACAACATCACCATCGCTCCCTGGGACTATTATTACTATGCCGACAAGGTGAAGAAGGAGAAGTATAACTTCGACGAGGCTGACCTTCGTCCCTATCTCAGCGTGGACAAGGTGCTGAAGGGGCTGTTCGACACCACCGAGAAACTGTATGGCGTCAAACTTGTGCCGATGCCCGACGCTCCCAAATATATGGAGGACGTGCAGGTATATGATGTGGTAGACGCCAAGACCGGCGAGCATGTGGCCGTATGGATGTGCGACTATTTCCCCCGCGACACCAAGCGCCAGGGCGCATGGATGGAGCAGATGCAGCCGGCAGGAGTATATGCCGGCGGCGAGGCGCGCCGTCCTATAGTATATAATGTAGGCAACTTCACCAAGCCCACCGCCACGACGCCGTCGCTGCTGACCATCGACGAGGTGGAGACAACGTTCCATGAGTTCGGCCACGCGCTGCAGGGTATGCTGACACGCGCTCCCTACAAGGGACTGGCCGGTACGAACGTTGACCGCGACTATGTCGAGATGTGCTCGCAGATCAACGAGCACTGGGCGTTCGAACCAGAGGTGATCAAGGGCTATGCCAAGCATTACAAGACAGGCGAGGCAGTTCCCTACTCACTGGTTCAGAAGCTGACCGACAGCCGCAAGTTCAACCAGGGCTTCATGACGACAGAGCTGGCCGGCGCCGCACTGCTCGACATGAAGTACGGCCAGCAGCCCGAAGTGAAGGATCCCGCCGCGTTCGAGGCAAAGGTGGCCGAGGAGATCGGTATGCCGGCTGAAATTACTTTCCGCTACCGCAGCCCTTACTTCAAGCATATCTTCGGCGACGACGGCTATGCTTCGGGTTACTACACCTATCTGTGGGCTCAGGTGCTGGAGGCCGACGCATGGGAGCTGTTCAAGCAGAAAGGCATCTTCGACAAGAAGACGGCAGCCAGCTTCAAGAAAAATATTCTTGAGAGCGGCGACACCGAGGATGCCATGATACTGTTCAAGAAGTTCCGCGGACATGAGCCCGACGCCAACGCCCTGCTGCGCCTGCGCGGCTTCATCGAGTAATCGCAACACCTTAATATATAATGGCCGGACATCGTTCCGGCCATTATTATTATGACCCGCTGCGACTGGAATGACGACGTCCACATCGTCATTCCAGTTGGCGGTGGGGACCCCGCCCCTCCAGTAACGCTCCCGACACCCAGGCGGTGAGGACACCGTCCCGCCTGTATAAAAAGCAACCGAGGGAAGCAGCGACTGCTGATTCCCTCGTTTAAAGATCGAACGATTCTCACCGTCATCTTCACGTTTAGATTAAGGTCAAAATAATAATCAATTACCCTGTTGTTTGCATTTATATTTGTTACCCGTCTTTCATGGTATAAGACCCAGGTTTCGCGGTATTAAGGTTAATCTCAATGATTGGGCCGGACTGCTCTTGTCCGACGTTGCAAAATTAGTACCTTTGACATTTGTGTGCAAATTTATTTATATGTTATGCAACATATTTTTAATTTAGAGCATTATATTGCACTTGATTTAACGCTTTTTCTAAGTTGGGTGTCATTTTGCAACCTAATTCATATATATTAACAATTAAAGCACTTCGAAATTGTAAATATTGATTCATTTTTGACGATAAAACTGCATGATGCGTATTATTTTAATAATAACATCCCCTCTCTCTTCCATGGCGAATAGTAGCGCAGGCTGTCCCCAGCCGCGCATAGAAACGAAAAAAGCCAATTAATATTATCGTAAGGCATTTGATCCGTGTTTTATGCGCGGCCGGGGACAGCCCACGCTACTAAGAGTTTGCGATTGTCCTCTGCTTTCGGAGGGTGTCGGTACAATTTTTTTATATTAAAATATGTTATAAGGAAAGAAAAGTCCAAGTTGAATATGCTCAGGAAGCGATACATGCTGATAATAAATCCGATATCCGGCACCGGGATGGTGTCGGATGTGGAGCGGCGTGTGCGCGAGGCTCTGGAAGGGCCGGAACGAGAGGTGGTGGTGTGTAAGAGCACGGGGCCCGGCGACTGCGCACGTCTGGCGCGCGAGGCGGTGCAGCAGCATTATTATGCCGTGATTGCCGCCGGCGGCGACGGCACCGTCAACGAGGTGGCCGGAGCATTGCGCGGCACGCCCGTCATCCTTGGCATAATACCGCGCGGGTCGGGCAACGGGCTGGCGCGCCACTTGGATCTGTCCATCGACATTGACAACGCGTTACGCATCATAGCCCTGGACAATCCGCAGCCCTGCGACTACGGCACAGCCAACGACCTGCCGTTTTTCTGTACGTTCGGACTCGGTTTCGACGCCGCCGTGAGCCAGGCTTTCGCCTCGATGAAGCACCGCGGCCTGAAATCCTACATCCGCGCCGTGTTCGGCAAATACATCAAATACGAGCCTAAGGAATACAGCATTACGACGGGAGGGCGCACCATAAAGGTAAAGGCGTTCCTGATAGCGGTGTGCAACGCCTCGCAGTACGGCAACAACGCCTATATCGCCCCCGACGCATCATTGCGTGACGGCCTGCTGGACGTAACCATTATCCATGCAGGCAATCCGCTGACACGCGCCATTGTCGGCGTGGACATGCTGACCGGCTACATCAAGCGCAACGTGCTGGTGCAGACCATGCAGGTGGAGAAGGCCGTCATCTGCCACGAACCGGGGCCGGCGCATATTGACGGCGACCCGATCATGATGCCCGAGACGATACAGGTGAAGTGTCATCCCGGTCAGTTGCGCCTGTTCGTCAATCCCGAGACACCGGAGTTCCGTCCGTTGCTGACGCCCCTCAAGTCATTTCATTTCGATTTCCGCTTCAGATTTAATTCCCTGATGACCCGACTCTTTACCCGCAAACTGTAAAATAAAATTTATTTTGTGGTTTGGGGAATTTTTTGTAATTTTGCGAGCCGATTATATCCAAAATCGAGCCCTTTCGGGGATGCGAGTCTGTCATTGGCCTGGCAACTTGCTGAAAGAGAGGGACAAATATTTTAATCTTACTTAAAGAAGTGGATACATTAAGTTACAAGACGCTTGGAGCGACACCCGAGACAATACAGAAGAAGTGGGTGTTGATCGATGCGACCGATATGGTATTGGGACGTTTGTGCTCGGAAGTCTCCAAGATACTCCGCGGCAAGAACAAGCCGGACTACACTCCGTACATGGACTGTGGCGACTACGTGATCATCATCAACGCCGATAAGGTAAAACTGAACGGCGGCAAGATGGAGAAGCGCGAATATCTGCGTTTCACCGGCTATCCCGGCGGACAGCGCGCCTACACTCCCGGCGACCTGATGAAGAAGTCGTACAAGGTGACGATGCAGGGCAAGCATCCGTTGTTCATCAAAGTGGTGAAAGGCATGCTCCCCAAGAACAAGCTTGGTGCGAAGCAGCTGACCAACCTGCACGTGTTCAACGGTCCGGAACATCCGTTCGCCGACAAAAATCCCGAAGTTCTTGACCTTAATAAAAAGAAGTAAACGAAGATGGAAAAAGTAAATGCGATAGGCCGTCGTAAGGCCGCAGTTGCCCGCGTATACCTGACAGAGGGAACAGGCAAGATCACGATCGACAAGCGTGCGCTGGATGTATATTTCCCCTCTTCGATTCTTCAGTACATTGTAAAGCAGCCGTTGCTGGCGCTGGATCAGGCAGAGAAGTATGACGTATACGCTCACCTGGACGGCGGCGGTTACAAGGGACAGAGCGAGGCCCTGCGTCTCGCCATAGCCCGCGCGCTGGTCAAGATCAATCCCGAGGACAAGAGCGCCCTGCGCAAGGAAGGCTTCATGACACGCGATCCCCGTGAGGTTGAGCGTAAGAAACCGGGCCGTCCCAAGGCACGCAAGCGCTTCCAGTTCTCCAAGCGTTAATCGCAAGCTGAATCTGAAAGAGAGTTTAGTATCTAAACTGCGGAGATGGACACGTTCCCTACTTCGCGGTTGTTAACACCAATTAACCCCAAGAACGTAAACAAACACATTACAAAAGAATGGCAACACCCACATTCGAACAGCTTGTTGAGGCCGGATGTCACTTCGGACACCTCAAGCGCAAATGGAATCCCGCAATGGCTCCTTATATCTTTATGGAGCGCAACGGCATACATATCATCGACCTGTACAAGACAGCAGCCAAGATCGACGAGGCAAGCGCAGCCCTGCGTCAGATGGCCAAGAGCGGCAAGAAAGTGCTGTTCGTAGCCACCAAGAAGCAGGCCAAGGAGGCTATCGCCGACAAGGCTAAGGCAATCGGAATGCCTTTCGTTATCGAGCGCTGGCCCGGCGGTATGCTCACCAACTTCCCCACCATCCGCAAGGCCGTGAAGAAGATGACCACCATCGACAAGATGACCAAGGACGGCACCTTCGACAACCTGTCGAAGCGCGAAAAGCTGCAGATCACACGTCAGCGCGCAAAGCTGGAGAAGAACCTCGGATCGATCGCCGACCTGAACCGTCTTCCCTCCGCTCTGTTCGTGGTTGACGTAATGAAGGAGCACATCGCCGTAGCCGAGGCAAAGCGTCTGGGCATACCCGTGTTCGGTATCGTCGACACCAACTCCAATCCTGAGGACATCGACTTCGTGATTCCCGCCAACGATGACGCATCGAAGAGCATCGAGGTTATCCTCGAGGCAGTGTGCAGCGCCATGGCCGAGGGTCTGGAGGAGCGCAAGGTAGAGAAGCTGGACGCTCCCGAGGGCAAGGAAGGCGAGGATGGCGAGAACGCCGCACCCGCCAAGCGTCGTCGCGTACGCCGCAACGAGGCTCCCAAGGCTGAGGAAGCTCCCGCAGCCGAGGCCCCCAAGACAGAAGAGGCTCCCGCCGAGGAGGCTCCCAACGCCGAGTAATCTCGCAAGGTCGAGTAACATTTTAATAGCAAACAAAGCTATGGCAGTAAACATAGAAGATATCAAGAAACTGCGCACCATGACAGGCGCAGGCATGATGGACTGCAAGAACGCCCTGGCCGAGACCAACGGCGACATCGAGGCAGCCATCGAAATCATACGTAAGAAGGGTCAGGCAGTAGCCGCCAAGCGCGAGGCCCGCAACGCCGCCGAGGGTTGCGTGTTCGCAGGCACCAACGGTGACTTCGCAGCTATCGCCACGCTGAAGTGCGAGACCGACTTCGTCGCAAAGAACGAGTCGTTCCGCGCCCTGGCCAAGACCATCCTCAACGCCGCTCTGGAGGCTAAGTGCAAGAGCACCGAGGAACTGAAGGACCTGAAGATCGACGGCCGTACCGTAGCAGAGCACATCACTGACGAGATCGGTAAGACCGGTGAGAAGATGGAGCTCGGAGACTACGCTTGCCTCGAGGCTCCCAGCGTATGCAGCTACGAGCATTTAGGCAATAAGCTCGCCACCATCGTAGGCTTCAACCTTCCCGACGTACCCGCCGAGGTAGGTAAGGAAGTGGCTATGCAGGTAGCAGCCATGAACCCCGTATCGGTAAGCCGCGACGACGTTCCTAAGGACATCGTTGACCGCGAGCTGGAGATCGCTATAGAGAAGACTAAAGAGGAGCAGATCAAGAAGGCCGCCGAGGTGGCACTGAAGAAGGCCGGTCTGAACCCCAACCACTTCGACAGCGAGGATCACATCGAGAGCAACATCACCAAGGGCTGGATCACCGCCGAGGACGCTGAGCTGGGCCGCAAGGTGATGAAAGAGGCTGCAGAGGCCAAGGCCGCAAACCTCCCCGAACAGATGATTCAGAACATCGCCAACGGCCGTCTGAACAAGTTCTTCAAGGAGAGCGTGCTGCTGGAGCAGGAGTATCACCGCGACGCCAAGAAGACCGTGAAGGAGTACCTGAACGGCGAGATGAAGGGCCTGACAGTGGTTTCCTTCTGCCGCGTGAATCTCAACGCAGACTAATCGAGACACTGATTATAGAAAAAAGGAGCGGATATCCGCTCCTTTTTTGTTATTTATTCTCGAGAATCAAGATTAATCCTGATTATCTCGATTAATCCCGATTAATCCTGATGAATCGAGAATTATTCAATGACCGGGATGGTCGGGTTCACGAAGTAGACCCGCTGCGTGGCGCGCGTTATGGCGGTGTATATCCAGCGGTAGAATTCCGGGCCCAATGCCTCCGGGTCGATGCCGCCCATGTCGATGTACACGTGCTTCCATTCGCCTCCCTGCGCCTTGTGGCAGGTGACGCAATAGGCGTACTTGGCCTGCAGCGCGTTGTAATACGGGCTGTTCAACGCCGCAGCTATCTTCTCCGACAATACACCTTCGGTATCGGCCATGATGCGGTTCATGAACCGCTCCATTTCCTCGCGGGGGATGGACGAGCCCTTTGTCATGAGGCTGCGCAGCATCAGCTGCGCGTTGATGATACGACCGTCGCCGAACTGGAGCTCAACTTCCGTGAAGTATCGTCCATATACCTTCTCGGTGCGGCCGGTCCATGTCACTTCGGCCATGTCGCCGTTGGCTATGAGGCCGTTGCGACCGTTCCGCTTGCCCCAGAAGTAATCGTTTTTAGTTATAACGAGCCGGTCGCCGCGTGACACGGGACTGTCGTAATCGAACACCTGCTGGCGGATCGCCTGATTGAAATCGTTGGCGCGCCAGTTGGCGCGGGTTATTATCAGAGTCTCCTCTTGTCCCACCGACGAATAGGATGCGGCAAGTTCGTCGGGAAGCTCGCGCGACGAGATGAATCTAACGTCGCTGAATCCACCCGCATCGATGCATGGCTGCATCCGCGTGTCGGGGTGGTAGAGCAGATGGCGCATCAGTGTGGCGTTGTGTATGATGCCCGATTCGGAATCCTGACGCATCGCTACGTCCAGAACATGACAATGAGGTATAAGGCCAAGACTGCGCAACCTGTCCGGATTCATGGCATTGGCAATAGTCTGGCCCACGGGCGGAAGCTGGGCCTCGTCGCCCATCAGAAGCATCTTGCAGCCGGGAGCCGAATACACATGCTTCACCAGCATTGCCAACAGAGAGTCCGGCCCCTTGGAATCGGCTATCAGCGACGCTTCGTCAACGATAAACAGCGTGTCGCGGCTCTGGTTTGGCGCCACGACATAGCGCATGCCGGAGGCGTCCGACATATCGGGCCGGAACAGCCGGCGGTGTATGGTGCCGGCGGGATGTGCCGACATGCCCGACGCCACCTTGGCGCCGCGTCCCGTGGGAGCAAGTACCACGGTCTTGCGCTTCGATGCGTCAAGAGCCTTGATCAGCGCGCCGACAAGCGACGTCTTGCCCGTGCCCGCATAGCCGTTCAGCACGAACACCTCGCCGGGCGTGTCGGACACCGCGAACAGGCACATTCGTTTCAACACCTCGTCCTGCTGGTCCAGGAGCGTGAAGGGCAACGTGGCCAAGGCCGCGCGATATAATTTTTCGGCGCTTTCGGCTTCTGTCATTAATTAGCGGGTATTAAATTGTTTGAAATAAATTTAAACAGTTTCTTAATTGAGAAAAAATTAGTAATTTTGCGGTACGGAACGGGCGCGACATGGCGTGCCGCTGTCCGGCATTCAAATTTAGACAAAAATTGTGAATCGGACAAGAGTCCGCAGTAAGAAGAAACCCGAAAATTAGACACAAATCCTATAATAGATATAAATAAATATCAAAGCGATGAAAATTGAGAAAGTAATCGGACGCGAGATACTTGATTCCCGCGGCAATCCCACAGTAGAGGTAGAC
This sequence comes from uncultured Bacteroidales bacterium, assembly GCA_900542185.1. GTDB lineage: Bacteria > Bacteroidota > Bacteroidia > Bacteroidales > Muribaculaceae > Lepagella. Next base: position 22,060 of record UQMZ01000021.1, on the reverse strand, counting down.
GTATATCTGGAGAGCGGCGTCATGGGCCGTGCAGCCGTACCGTCGGGTGCATCGACCGGTGTGAACGAGGCTCTGGAGCTGCGTGACAACGATCCCAAGCGTTACATGGGCAAAGGCGTTACGAAGGCCGTGGCCAACGTAAACGGTCCTATCGCCGAGGCTCTGATCGGCCACAGCGCACTGGATCAGATAGGCATTGACAAGATCATGATCGACCTGGACGGCACCGACACCAAGTCCAACCTTGGCGCCAACGCAATCCTGGGCGTATCGCTGGCAGTTGCCAAGGCAGCAGCCAACTATCTCGACATGCCTCTGTACCGCTACATCGGTGGCTGCGACACATACGTACTTCCCGTTCCGATGATGAACATCATCAACGGTGGCGCACACAGCGACGCTCCCATCTGCTTCCAGGAGTTCATGATCCGTCCCGTCGGCGCATGCTGCTTCAAGGAGGGTATTCGCATGGGCACCGAGGTGTTCCATCACCTGAAGAAAGTGCTGAAGGCCCGCGGCCTGAGCACCGCAGTGGGCGACGAGGGTGGTTTCGCTCCCAACCTGGACGGCACCGAGGATGCACTCAGCACCATCGTTAAGGCTATCGAGGATGCAGGTTATGTTCCCGGCAAGGACGTTACGATAGGTCTGGACGTCGCCAGCTCCGAGTTCTACAAGGACGGCGTTTACGACTACACCTGGAAGCAGGGTCCCGACGCTCCCAAGCGCACCAGCGCCGAGCAGGTTAAGTTCCTGGAGGAGCTTATCAGCAAGTATCCTATCGACTCCATCGAGGACGGTATGGCAGAGAACGACTGGGAAGGCTGGAAGATGCTTACCGACGCCATCGGAAGCAAGTGCCAGCTGGTTGGCGACGACCTGTTCGTTACCAACGTTAAGTATCTGGAGCGCGGTATCGCCGAGGGTTGCGCCAATTCGATCCTGGTGAAGGTTAACCAGATCGGTTCGCTGACCGAGACACTCCGTGCCGTACAGATGGCACAGCGCAACAACTACACAGCCGTTATTTCCCACCGTTCGGGCGAGACCGAGGACAGCACCATCGCAGACATCGCAGTCGCCATGAACGCAGGTCAGATCAAGACCGGTAGCGCAAGCCGTTCCGATCGTATGGCCAAGTACAACCAGCTGCTCCGCATCGAGGAGGAACTGGGCGACCGCGCAGTTTACGGCTACAAGAAGATTGCCAGAAAGTAAGACACCACCACCCGGAACCATCCGGGCATACAATCAAAAAGGGAGACTGCTCAGACGCAGCCTCCTTTTTAATATCATATCCTGTATCGGCGGTTTTAAAGAGTAGGGAAGTCTCGCCGGTATTTCATAAGTTTATGATTGTATGATCCAGCCGTCGATGGTGCGGGTCTCGGGGGAGATGTTGACGCCGACCTTTACGACTGGTTTGGGGTTCAAGGAGTTCTGATAGGGGAGGGCATACTGTTTTTTGTCAATCTGCGTCAACGCTTCTTCGGGCGTTCCTCCATACTTGAACTCGATGATGTAGATGGCCTTGGTGCCATCCAATACCATGTCCATGCGGCCGGACGACATGCGCCGCTCCGCTTCCACCTGCAGGCCTACCAGACGCGAGATAATCAATATATCTTTCTGCCATTGCGACTCCTTGTCGGTATACGACATATACGGAATGCCGGCAAGGAATGATTTCATCTCCTGCAGGAAACCTTCGATGTCGTCCTGCCTGATGAAACGTCTAAGTGAACGCACAAAGTTGTCTGAGCTCAGCGCGTCCCAATGGCGGACTTTTTCAAGCAAATTGTTGAAAAAGCCCTTTCTGACCTCTGTATTCGGGTACCCCAAAGTGAACTCATCGAATTCCTCGTCATAATCCTTGATGGTCAGGTAACCTGTATAGAAGCAGGTAAGCGCGAGATTGTTGCCCAACACATCGCCGCTTTCAAGCATATCCCTGGACACTATGGTACCCTCAAGATCAATATCAGGATTACCTGGATTATTATTCAGAAACTCCTGAATAAGTCGTGTAGGTGTACCCGACTGGAACCAGTAGCTGCTGATGCTTTTCGAGTATAATGCCTTAACGAGGCTAAAAGGATTATAGATATCCACCATATTTTTGGAGAAATGGTAGCCGTCATACTGTTGCTTTAGCCTTAATAAGGTGTCGTCGTAGGACCAACCGGAATCCCAGCCTAAATCCTCGATTCCCTCTTTGAAGTTATTGGTCAATTCCTGGGTCGTGATGCCGCAGATGGCTGAGTATTGCGGCAGAAGCGAGATGTCGACTATGTTGTTCAGGCCACTGAAGATGTTGATCTGTCCCAACTTGCCTACGCCAGTCAGGAAGACGAACTTAAGGCAATCGGTATTTGACTTCATCACGCGATAGAAGTCGTGAAGGATCTTGCGGTTAAGTTTCTCCAGTTCCGGTTTGTCGTGGACGTCGACGATGGGGCTGTCGTACTCGTCGATAAGCACGACTACCTGTTGACCCGTAAGGTCGTGGATATCATGGATAAGTTGGTCGAAACGCCAGTCAGGGTTTTGGTCGGGATGTGAAGTTCCAAATTCTTTTTCCCAGTCGTCAACCACTTTTTCAAGGAATCGTGGCAGATCCTCGGCGTTGTTGTAACCGCTACGGGTGAAGTCGAGTCGAAGCACGGGATATTTGGTCCATTCCTCCGGTTCGAGGCTGTCTAAGGCCAGGCCCTTGAACAGTTCGCGGTCTGCATTGAAATACGAGAACATGGTCGATAGTAGCATGCTCTTGCCGAAACGCCGAGGACGGCTCAGGAAATAGAACTTTCCCGTATTCACAAGCTGATGGATATACATGGTCTTGTCCACGTATTTATATCCTCCTCTGATAATTTCCCTGAAGCTTGATTCGCTGACCGGATATTTGACCATACTGATATTCTTTGTAATATGCTGTAATATGCTTTTTGTCGTTTTCTGTGCGCGGCTGGGACAGCCCGCGCTACTATTGTCAATCGGCTTTTTGTTCGTGTCTGTGCGCGGCTGGGACAGCCCGCGCTACTAATCCCCTACAAAGTTAACAAATTTCGGCTAAAAACCATAAAAGAACCGTGCGTTTCGTCATAAGATTCAGATATTAGGGTTGGGCGGTTGACAATTTTTTAGTAATTTTGTGGTTTAGCTATCAATTTGCATTGATACAACAATAACATCACACAATAATACGATTATGAAGCAAGACGACGAGAACGTTTACACCACCGAGACGGGACTGCCGGAGAACGCGTTCAGGGAACTGGGCGCCGACGAGGAGTACGTGCCGGTGATGCACCCGGCGCACGACCAGAAGGAAGTGACCGTGTATTCGGTGGGCATGGGCCTGCTGATGGCCATAATCTTCAGTGCCGCCGCCGCCTATCTGGGCCTGAAAGTGGGCCAGGTGTTCGAGGCCGCTATTCCTATCGCCATCATCGCGGTGGGTCTCAGCTCGGCATTGAAGAAGAAAAACGCACTGGGCCAGAACGTGATAATCCAGAGCATCGGCGCATGTTCGGGCGTGATTGTGGCCGGCGCCATCTTCACGTTGCCCGCACTCTACATCCTGCAGGACACTTATCCTGACATCGTGGTGAATTTCTATCAGATATTCCTCTCGTCGCTGTTGGGCGGCATCCTGGGCATCCTGTTCTTCATTCCCTTCCGCAAGTATTTCGTGAAGGACATGCACGGCAAGTACCCCTTCCCGGAGGCCACTGCCACCACGCAGGTGATAGTGTCTGGCCAGGCCGCGTCGGCCAGCGGCGACAACAGCCAGGCCAAGACACTGGTAATCGCCTCGCTGATAGGTGGTATCTACGACTATATCGTGGCCACCTTCGGATGGTGGGCCGAGACCGTGACTACCACCTGCGCGCAGTGGGGCCAGACAATAGCCGAAAAGACCAAATTAGTGTTCAGCTGCAACACCGGCGCCGCGTTGCTCGGTCTCGGATACATCGTGGGATTGAAATACGCCTTCGTCATCTTCGCCGGTTCCATCTTCGTGTGGTGGATCATCATACCGCTGATGGGCACCTACGGCTCGCCTGAATTCCAGGCGATGGCTCCGGATGTGATATTCAGGGATTATGCCCGTATGATCGGCATCGGCGGTATCGCCATGGCCGGCGTTATCGGCATCATCAAGTCGTGGAACATCATCGTCAACGCCGTGTCGCTGGCCGGCCGCGAATTCAAGGGTGCAGCCGCCACAGGCAAGCAGGTGCGCTGGCAGATGGACCTGTCGATGAAGAAAGTAGTGTTCTTCATCGCCCTGGCTCTGTTGGCCGTGTTGCTGTTCTTCTGGTTCGGCGTGATCCACACTTTCTGGCAGGCACTCGTAGCATGGGTAGTGGTGACTCTGATAGCCTTCCTGTTCACCACTGTGGCCGCAAACGCCATAGCCATCGTCGGTTCCAACCCGGTGTCGGGCATGACGCTGATGACGCTGATCATCGCCTCGGCCATCTTTGTGGCTATCGGACTTAACGGCACCAGCGGCATCGTGGCCTCTATGGTGATCGGCGGCGTGGTCTGCACCGCGCTCTCCATGGCCGGCGGGTTCGTGACCGACCTCAAGATCGGTTACTGGCTCGGCTCCACGCCCAAGAAGCAGGAGACTTGGAAATTCCTCGGCACCCTTGTGTCGGCCGCAACTGTCGGCGGCGTTATAATCGTGCTGAACAAGGTGTACGGCTTTACCGGCGACAACGCCCTTGTGGCACCGCAGGCCAACGCTATGGCCAAGGTGATCGAGCCCCTGATGATGGGCGGCGACACTCCCTGGATTCTCTATATGGTAGGCGCCATTCTCGCGCTGATACTCAACTGGCTGGGCGTGCCCGCGCTGGCATTCTGCCTCGGCATGTTCATCCCGTTGTCGCTCAATACCCCGATGCTTGTCGGCGGTGCGGTGGCTTACTTCGTGCAGCACAGCAGCAAGGACAAGAAGGTGGCTTCGGCCCGTCACGACCGCGGAACGCTGCTGTCGTCCGGACTTATCGCCGGTGGCGCGCTGTTCGGTGTATTCGCAGCCATCACACGCTTCTGCGGATTCGAGTACACCACGCCAGGCAGCCCCCTGTTCACCCAGACTCTCGGCGTGATAGTATATCTGCTCCTTATCGCTTATCTCTATTGGGATTCCAAGCGCGCCAAAGTGCTGAAATAATCAAAATCATGTTGTAAAACATAAGCAATTAACGAATTATTTCCATAATTGCCGATTATTTAGTAATTTTGCAGTGTAATAGCGGGCGGTAATGCCTGCGGATAACAAGATTAGACAACGATAAGAAACTACGAATAATGAAAGCGTATGTATTTCCGGGCCAGGGTGCCCAGTTTGTGGGAATGGGCAAGGACCTGTACGACAATAATGCCGAGGCCCGCGATTTGTTTGAGAAAGCCAACGAGATCCTGGGCTTCCGCATCACTGACCTGATGTTCAACGGAACCGAGGAGGACCTGAAGCAGACCAAGGTGACGCAGCCTGCCATATTCCTTCACAGCGTATTGCTGGCCAAGAACCTTGGCGATGATGACTTCAAGCCGTCGATGGTGGCCGGCCACAGCCTCGGCGAGTTCTCCGCGCTGGTAGCAGCCGGCGCACTGAGCTTCGAGGAGGGTCTGAAGCTCGTTTCGAAGCGTGCACAGGCCATGCAGAAGGCATGCGAGGCTCAGCCCTCGACAATGGCAGCCGTATTGGCTCTGCCCGACGAGAAGGTTGAGGAAATCTGCAATAGCGTGGAGGGCATCGTGGCCCCCGCCAACTATAACTGCCCCGGACAGGTGGTTATCTCCGGAACCGTCGAGGCCATCAACGAGGCATGCGAGAAGATGAAGGAAGCCGGTGCCAAGCGTGCATTGGTGCTGAAGGTGGGCGGTGCGTTCCATTCGCCCCTGATGCAGCCCGCACAGGAGGAGCTGGCAGAGGCCATCGCCGCAGCCAAGTTCACCACTCCTGTCTGCCCTGTATATCAGAACGTGGACGCCAAGCCTCATACCGATCCTGAGGAGATCAAGGCCAACCTGATCAAGCAGCTCACGGCTCCCGTGCGCTGGACTCAGGACGTACAGGCCATGATTGCCGACGGTGCCGATGACTTCACCGAACTCGGTCCGGGCAAGGTGCTGCAGGGTCTGATCAGCAAGATCAACAAGGAAGTGGCCGTAAGCGGTCTGAGCTAATAAGAGCTTTATATTGTCAGAGCGGCGTATGCCGCCAGGACTCTAATTAAAGAATAGACATGAATATCGCGATAGTCGGCGCCAGCGGCGCCGTAGGCGCGGAATTCCTGAGAGTGCTCGAGGAGCAAGCCTTCCCCGTGGACAGTCTGAGACTGTTCGGTTCGAAGCGCTCCGCGGGCACTTCGCGTAAATTCCGCGGCAAAGAGTATATAATCGAGGAACTGTCACACGACTCCGATTTCAGCGGCGTGGAGATAGCCTTTACGTCGGCCGGAGCATCGGTCAGCAAGGAATACGCCGAGACCATCACACGTCACGGCACGCTGATGATAGACAACTCGTCGGCATTCCGCATGGATCCCGACGTGCCTCTGGTAGTGCCCGAGGTCAACGGCGAGGATGCCTTCAACCATCCGCGCAACATCATAGGCAATCCCAACTGCACCACAATCCAGATGGTGGTGGCGCTGAAGCCCATCGACGACGTGTCGCACATCAGGCGTGTGCATGTGGCCAGCTATCAGGCTGCTTCCGGTGCGGGCGCGAGCGGCATGGACGAGCTTGCCCTTCAGACATGCCAGATAGCCCGCGGCGAGGAACCGACCGTGAAGAAATTCCAGCATCAGCTGGCGCATAACGTCATCCCTCACATAGATGTGTTCATGGACAACGGCTACACCAAGGAGGAGATGAAGATGTACAACGAGACGCGCAAGATAATGCACAGCGACATCGAGGTGTCGGCCACGTGTGTGCGTGTGCCGGTGATGCGCGCCCACAGCGAGGCTATCTGGGTAGAGACCAGGGAACCCATATCGCTTGAGGCGGCTGAGAACGCACTGCGCAACGGCGAGGGACTGGTGTACGTGGATCTGGGCAATCCGGAGCATCCCTGCTATCCGATGCCCAAGGACATAGCCGGCAAGGATCCCGTGTATGTGGGCCGTCTGCGCAAGGACCTGGCCAACCCCAACGGGCTCAGCTTCTGGGTGGTAGGCGACCAGATCAAGAAGGGTGCCGCCCTGAATGCCGTGCAGATAGCACAGTACATGATCGCGCATAAAAAGTAATAAAGGTATGTCCGGGTGTGGATCCGGACATATCACTAATTAAATTGGAGTTCATGGAACAGAAGACGAATGAAAGGCTTGAGCTTGCTCGCCGCATAATAGAAGGAACCGGAACGAGTCTGTTTCTTACAGGTAAGGCCGGAACCGGCAAGACCACCTTTCTGCGCAATCTCCGCTCGTCGAGCCGCAAGCGCATCGTGGTATGCGCCCCGACGGGAATAGCCGCCATCAATGCCGGCGGCGTGACGCTGCACAGTTTCTTCCAGCTGGATTTCGGTCCGTTCGTTCCCGGCATGAACAACGGCACGCGCCGCAAGTTCTCATACAGCAAGGAGAAGCTGCGCATCATCCGCGGCATGGACCTGCTCGTGATCGACGAGGTGTCGATGGTGCGCGCCGACCTGCTGGATGCCGTGGACGACGTGCTGAGACGTCTGCGCGACCGCACCAAGCCCTTCGGCGGCGTTCAGCTCCTGCTGATCGGCGACCTGCAGCAGTTGGCGCCGGTGGTCAGGGAGGAGGAACGGCACCTGCTGGAAGATCGCTATAAGTCGCTGTTCTTCTTCGATTCCGTGGCGTTGCAGCAGTTGCCGTACGAGACGGTGGAGCTAAACGAGGTGTTCCGTCAGAAGGACGCCGACTTCCTCGGTATGCTCAACGCCATACGCGAGAACCGTGCCGACGGGACGGTGCTCGACAAACTGAACTCCCGTTGCATCCCCGGCTTCAATCCGGGCGACGATGAGGGCTACATACGCCTCACCACGCACAACGGCATAGCCAACGACATAAACCGGCAAAAACTTGACGAACTCCCTTCGCAGCCGCATGTATTTGAGTGTCATATCGAAGGCAAGTTCCCGGAAACGTCATATCCGGCCGATCCGGAGCTGACCCTTAAGGTCGGCGCACAGGTGATGTTCATAAAGAACGATACGGGCATGGACCGCGCCTATTACAACGGCATGATAGGCCAGGTCGTAGCTATTGATGAGGAATACGGCGTGGCCGTGCGTCCGCAGGAGGGGGGCGAGATTATTCAGGTGCTTCCTGTAGACTGGGACAATATCTCGTACACCGTCAATCCCGAGACGAAGGAGATAGTGGAGCGCAAGGAAGGTACATTTACACAGTATCCGCTGAAATTAGCCTGGGCCGTGACCATACACAAGAGCCAGGGACTGACCTTCGACCGCGCCATCATCGACGTGAAACGCAGCTTCGCACACGGACAGACGTACGTGGCGTTGTCGCGATGCCGCACGCTACAGGGACTGGTGCTGGTGAATCCTGTTTCGCCATCTTCCATAATCAATGACACTTCTGTCCACCGATTCTACAACGACCATAACTGCGACGACATAGACGAGGCGCATCTTGACATGCTGGAACGTCAATACAAGGTCGGTCTGCTGGATGATCTGTTCAATTTCCGTCAGATGTTCGCGGCTATGGAGGGTGTGATGCGGCTGTATCAGGAGAACTTCATGCGCAAGTTCCCGGCCATAGTGCAGGACTGGGTGCAGATGTACGAGACAAAAAGTCGCGAGATAAATAAAGTGGCCGACACGTTCCGCCATCAGTATTCGCGCCTGGCGATGGAGGGTTCGCGTTCCGAGCAAGTGTTGGGCGAGCGTGTCAAGGCCGCGTGCAAATACTTCGTCGGCCAGCTTATGCCTGTCGTGGATCTTGCCACGAAAGCCATCCGCAACAGCGACAACAAAGCCGTGCGCTCGAAGCTTCAGAACCGTCTTGAACTGTTCGAGGACCTGTTGACGGCCAAGCGCATGCTGCTGAATAATTTCATCAGCAGGCAATTCAGCATCGACGTTTACCTTGATTTGAAGGCGGAGGTGATGCTGCGCAATGTCACTCCCAAGCCCACGCGTGAAACCAAGAAGAAAACGCGTAAGGCAACGATGTCGGATAGCAAACCGATGTTGTCGGACGAGGAATTTGAGGAGATAGACCGTTACGTGCATCCCGAGAACTACGAATGTCCCGACAAGCCGGAGCCTGCGAAGAAACAGCGTCGTACTGAGAAAACTCCCCATTCTCTCAAAACTCCCAAGCCTGTAAAGAAGCCCACTACGGAGGTTACGCTTGAATTGTACCGTCAAGGCAAAACTGTGAGTGAGATTGCCGAGATACGCGGTCTTGTCAGAAGCACCATAACGGGACATTTGCTTAAGACGTTGCCCGATCAGGACTTGGAAGAATACGTCTGGAAGAATATCGATGATGAATTGCGCGAGCGAGTGAAGGCATATCTCGATGACACCCCCATACTGCCGAACACAATATCCGGCGTGCGCGAGGCGATAGGTGGCGACCCGGCCTGGGACGACATCCGTTTCCTGCTCCGGTACTACCACCGCGAGCTCACGCCCCTGCTCCCGAATCCGGCTGCCGATACAGCAACCACTATAGCCAACGAACCGCCGGCATCCTACGGAACCCCCTCCGACTTCATCGAAGAAGAATAGTTATTCTTGCTGGGGGAGGTGGAGGATGGACGGGGCGACGCGGAGGACGTACTGCCAGGCGGCGTCGTGGTCGTAGGGGATGGTGCCGTCCATGATGGCTTCTTTCACGGCGTCCTTGATGTCGGCTATCTCCTTGCCGGGCGTCAGGTGGTAATACTCCATTATCTCGTTGCCGTTCACGGGATTCTTCCAGTTCCTCAGGGCATCGGCGTCGGCGATGTCGCTCATGCGGTGACGCAACCGCTCGAAGCCGTCAAGCTGACGGCGTACCTTTGCCGGATTCTTTGACGTGATGTCGGCTTCGGCCAAGGTCATCAGGTCGTCCAAGTCCGTGCCGGCGTCCGTGATGAGTCGGCGTACACCCGAATCGGTCACACCTTCTTCGCCAACGGACTGCGGACGCATGTGCAGTCCCACGAGCTTGGCCACATACTTCATGTGGTCGTTCATGGGCAGCTTCAGCTTGCGGAATATGCGCGGCACCATCTTCTCGCCAACAATGTTGTGGTTGTGGAATGTCCAGCCCAGACGGTCGTCATATTTCTTGGTTACGGGCTTGCCTATATCGTGCAACAGAGCGGCCCAGCGCAGCCATTCGTTGTCTGACTTGGCAGCCACGTTGTCAAGCACCTGCAGAGTGTGCAGGAAGTTGTCCTTATGTCCGATGCCCTCCACTGTCTCAACACCCTTCAGCTCAAGAATGGGAGGGAAGGCGTATTTCAACAGTCCGGCGCGGTCCATCAGCTTGAAACCGACGGAAGGCACGGCCGAACGCATCATCTTGCCAAGTTCGTCGTTGATGCGCTCGCGCGTGATGATCTGAAGACGGTCGGCGTTGCGCCTCAGTGCTTCGAAAGTTTCGGGCGAAATCTCAAAACCCAGCTGCGTGGCGAACCGTACGGCACGCAGCATTCTCAGCGGGTCGTCGCTGAAAGTTATGTCCGGGTCGAGCGGAGTACGGATTATCTTCTTGGCCAGGTCGGCCAGGCCGTCGAACGGGTCGACAAGTTCGCCGAAGCGTGCTTCGTTCAGGCAGATGGCCATGGCGTTGATGGTGAAGTCGCGGCGGTTCTGGTCGTCGGTCAGCGTGCCGTCCTCCACGATGGGATTGCGGCTCTCGCGACGGTAAGATTCGCGGCGCGCACCTACGAATTCCAGTTCAAGTCCGCGGTGCTTCATCTGTGCCGTGCCGTAGTTGGCGTACACGGCCACGGGTACATGCGGCCCTAACTCGCGGGCCACGGCCTCCGCCAGTTCAATGCCCGAGCCTACGGTCACGAAGTCGATGTCGTGGCTGGGGCGCTCCAGGAATATGTCGCGCACGTAACCGCCTACCACATAAACCTCGCGGCCTATGCTGTCGGCCACTTGGCCGATACGACGGAAGATAGGGTTCGTTAAGTCGTCCTTAAGATTCATTAATTCGGGGTATAATTGGGGGACGGCGGACAAGGAGCCGCGGGCTCCTTGCACAGTCGCCTGCCAGTATTACAGCTGTTTTAGGGTTTCGTCAAGCTCGGTGAGGTTGCTGAGGCCTTCGTCGGTCACGACGTATGTGTTCTCGATGCCGACGGCACCGACTTCCGGGATTACGAACTTGGGTTCCAATGCCAGCGTGGTATGCTTCAGCAGCGGGTCGGCGTTGCGTTCCATCACTACAGGCATCTCGTTCAGCTCGATGCCCACGCCGTGACCGATGAACGGCACCTTATGGTTATGACCCATGAAGTAATCGTGCAGACCGGCTTCGTCGGCTAACTTGGCCGCGCGACGGTACATGTCGCCGATTCTGATGCCCGGTACGGAGAACTGCTCCAGATCGCGCAGGATGTCGATGGAGCACTGATGCGCGCGCATGGCTAAATCAGACACATGGCCGATGTACCAGCAGCGCGTCATGTCTGTCTGATAGCCGTTGAAGCCGCCGTTCATGTCCACCATCACCGTCATGCCGGGTTTCATTATCTCACCGCTCGCACCCACAGGAAGCGATGGATCGGTGCCCGCGCCGCCCATCGAGAAATCGTAAGGACTCGGGGCATCGGCGTTGGGACCTGACAGCACGGAACCCATGTTGAGCTGCATCTTGTTGCCCGACACGCGCAGATAGCCCAGGCATCCGGCGCGGCGCAGCACACGTTCTATCTCGATCTGGAACTCCAGGTCGGTCATATCCTCCTGATAGCAATGCTTTATCTCGGAATATACGGCGGTCTGGCGCAGACCGTCTTGCCGCATCAGCTTCAGTTCGAAATCGGTCTTGATGGCGCGAGCGCGGCGCATCACCGGCGTGGCGTCCTTCAGTTCCGAACCGGGGAAAATGGCGTGCAGACGCTGGATTTCGCTATAATACAGGTCCTGCAGCTCCATGCCGATGCGACGTGGCATATCGTAGCCCTCCTTCTTCAGCACGTCGGCTATCATTTCAGGCTTGCGTATCTCGCGTGTCAGTGCGCTGTCGGACTTTGACGGAGGAATCAGGAAAAATACCGGGTCGCCGTCCGCCGGCACATAGATATATCCGCGGAACACACCCCCTGCAAGATAATACAGATTGGTAGGGGCGCCAATAAGCATGGCGTCCATTTCGGCCATCGCCATGTTGTAGCGGGCCTTGTCCAGACGAAGCTGAAATTCCTGTTTTTGGTCAGCGTGAAGCAGAGTCAGATCCATTGCAATCAATTTTAATACCCACGTTTCGCAGTCCTTTCGATGAATTTTTGCCCGATAACGGAGTGAGACACACCGAAAGGCCTGGTTTCATAGGCATGTTGTGTGACAAGGTGACAGTATGCTCGCAGATGCCGTAACGAGCCGGGTCTATGGGGTCGGCGTTGTCGTCGAACAGCCTCAGCCGCACGGTGTCGGTACAGATGTCGCCGTTTTCGTCAGCGATGTCGCAACGCAGCGGAATCTCGCCCAATGGGCATCGGGCGTCATATCGCACCGCTAAGGTAAGGCTTATCGGTGTGCCGTACAGCGTGGAATCGGTGATTTCAGGCTCAAAGCAACGCGTGTCGTATATGTTCCATCCGTCGGCAGCGATGTCGGCGTAATGCGAATATATCGTATCGTTCACCCTGCGGCACCCCGAACCCAACAGCACCCACAGCACTGTCATCATAATGAAAACATACCCGGACCTCATTCGGTTTTAAATTACGGTTTATTCCTGCGGTTTTTTGTCGCCCTGTTTCTTCTGTTGCTGCTGACGCTGTCGGTGACGGTTCTGGTTCTGCTGGCCGTTCTGCGCTCCCTCACGTTTCTGGTTAGGCTGCTGGCCTTCCTTCTTCTGATTGGGCTGCTGGCCATCCTTTTTCTGCGCGTTGTTGCTATCCTTACGGCCGGCATTCTGCCTGTTGTTGCCCTTTTTCTTGCGGCGTCGCGACTTGTCGAAGCGTGTCAGGTCGTCCTGCTCTGCCAGATCCACCACTTTCTTCTGTTCGTCTTCGGCGCGCTGGTCGTCGGACAGAAGCGAATCGGGCTTGACGCCCTGCTTGTTGAGGGCCACGATTTCGAAGGCCCGGGCAGCCGAAATGGTCACTAAGTTGGCCGGTATCTTGCGGTCGGTGCTGTATGTCACCATACGCGCCAGAATGTCGCTCTTGAACAGGTAGTACAGGTTGTCCTTGGTCTCCAGCTGGATGTCCTTGCCCGGAATCTGTTTCTGGGCCTCGGCATATACGGCAGTCTCGAAATTGATGCAGCATTTCAGCTTGGCACACTGGCCGGCCAGTTTCTGCGGGCTCATGGACAGGTCCTGTATGCGCGCCGCTCCGGTGCCTACGGAATTGAACTTGGTCATCCACTGCGAACAGCACAGCGGGCGTCCGCAGGGACCGATTCCGCCGATGCGGCCGGCCTCCTGACGCGCGCCGATCTGGCGCATCTCCACGCGCACCTTGAATGTCTCGGCCAGCACACGTATCAGCGTGCGGAAATCCACGCGCTCGTCGGCTATGTAGTAGAATATGGCCTTGACTCCGTCCGCCTGATACTCCACGTCGCCTATCTTCATGTCGAGGCTCAGGTCCTCGGCAATCTTGCGGGCGCGTATCATGGTGTCGTGCTCGCGGTCGTGGGCCTCCTCGGCGCGTTCCATCTCGGTCTTGGTGGCGAACCGCAGCACCTTCTTCAGCTCCTGGTCGTCCTTGAGCTGCGCCTTGCGCATCTGCAGGCGCACCAGACGCCCCGTCATGTTGACGCGGCCTATGTCATAGCCCGGCGACGATTCCACCACCACCATGTCGCCTATGTGCAGGTCCAGGGGCTCGGCGTTGACGTAATAGCCGGTGCGCGTGTTTTTGAAGGCGACCTCCACGATGTTGCAGTCGTCGTTGCCCGACACGCCCTCCAGCCAGTTCAGCGCCTGCAGTTTGGCGCGCGGACACCCGTCGCCGAACCCTTGGGACTTTATTGACTTGTCCATAGGGCCTGGTTATTTGGCGAAGCTTACGGCGCGCGTCTCGCGGATCACGGTTATCTTGACCTGACCCGGATATGTCAGCTCGTCCTGAATCTTCTTGGCTATTTCGGTCGACAGTTTTTCGGTCTCCTCGTCGCTGATCTTGTCGGCGCCCACTATCACGCGGAGTTCGCGGCCCGCCTGGATGGCGTATGTCTTAAGCACGCCGGGGTAGGAGAGTGCCAGCTGTTCCAGGTCGTTGAGGCGCTTGATGTAAGCCTCTACTATCTCGCGGCGCGCGCCGGGACGTGCGCCCGAAATGGCGTCGCACACCTGTACGATGGGCGCTAAGAGCGAAGTCTGCTCCACCTCGTCGTGGTGAGCGCCGATGGCGTTGCAGATGTCGGGTTTCTCCTTGAACTTCTCGGCCAGTTTCATACCGAGCAATGCGTGCGGCAGTTCCGGCTCGTCGTCGGGCACCTTGCCTATGTCGTGCAGCAGACCCGCGCGGCGTGCCTTCTTGGGATTGAGACCCAGCTCGCTGGCCATCACGGCGCAGAGGTTGGCGGTCTCACGGCTGTGCTGCAGCAGGTTCTGGCCATACGACGAACGGTACTTCATCTTGCCTACCATGCGTATCAGCTCCGGATGCAGGCCATGGATGCCCAGGTCGATGGTGGTGCGCTTGCCGGTCTCGATGATTTCTTCCTCCACCTGTTTGCGCACCTTGGCCACTACCTCCTCGATACGTGCGGGATGGATACGGCCGTCGGTTACAAGCTGATGCAATGCTAAGCGGGCAACCTCGCGGCGCACCGGGTCGAAGCCCGACAGCACGATGGCCTCGGGGGTGTCGTCCACTATGATCTCGATACCGGTAGCGGCCTCCAAGGCGCGGATATTGCGGCCCTCGCGGCCGATGATGCGGCCTTTGATCTCGTCGTTGTCGATGTGGAATACGGTCACGGAGTTCTCCACGGCCGTCTCGGTCGCAACGCGCTGGATGCTCTGTATCACTATGCGCTTTGCCTCCTTGTTGGCGGTCATCTTGGCATCGTCCATGATGTCGTTGATGTAACCGGCGGCCGCGGTCTTGGCCTCGTCCTTGAGGCTTTCTATCAGTTTCTCGCGAGCCTCGTCGGCGCTGAGTCCGGAGATTCGCTGCAGTTCCTCGCGTGCCTGACGCCCGATGTGCTCCAGCTCCTGGCTGCGGGCCTCCAGCACCTGCTCGCGGTTGTCCAGATTACTTTTCAGCGTGTCCAGCTCGCGCTTGCGGCGCTGGTTCTCGCCCTGCATCTGGTTCAGTTCGCGCTCGCGCTGCTTGGCGCGCTGCTCCGAGCTCTGGGCCTTCTGCAGTTTCTGCTGTGCCTGACGGTCGGCCTCGGCCAGTATCTTCATCTGCTCCTCCTTGGCCTGGAGTTGCATCTTTTCCTTGATCATGTCGGCCTCTCTGCGGGCTTCCTCAGTGATGCTGCGGGCGTGGCTCTGAGCGTTAGAACGGCTCACGTACAGGCCGCACAGCACTCCGGCTGCCGCCGCAAACACCGCTATGATGATCCATATTGCTGTTCCCATTTCTATTGTGTTCTATATCGGTTCTGTTTATAATTCCGAAAGTTAATAATATATTCATGGTCATATACAACAAAGCCGCAGGACCGTGACAGATCACAGTCCCGACAGCTCATGGTGACGACTTGAAACCTGGAAAATTCGGGATGTATACAGAATCAGGACTCCGCAGGGGACTCCATGTTGTCGACAATCTGCCGGCATTCGGCCACAATGTCGTTGGCACGTTCCACCCGCTGGCTCAGTTCCATATAGAAATTGGCGAACTGATAGGCCACCATGGCCAGTATCTCGCGGTCGGTGCGCTTGGTGAACTTATGCCGCCACGAGTTGTATAGGGTCGAGACCCTGGTTTCGACGTCGCGGACAAAGTCCTGTTGGGAGAAAGGGACGGTCAACGGTATGAGGCAACCGCCTATATTTAGTGTCATCTGTATATATTCCGTGTTGTCCATCGGTTGCAAATTGTGGAGCTTCGCGGGGAGAACTCCTGTCATTCCCTGAGCATGTCAAGGCAACGGTCGATGTTGCGGATCAAATGGGCGATATGACGGCGGGCCACTACCAGAGTGTCGGGGTCGTCGGCCAGTTTATGGCTGACGGCAAGAAACTCGACGTCCTTCAGGGCGCGGTCTCTCGATTCAATAGCTTCGGAGGCTTCGCGCTTCAGGTTGGCGTTCTCCTCCTCCAGCATGCGGTTGCGTCGCTCCAGTTCCCGGTATTTTCCGGCCAGGGCCTCAAGGCTCCTTCCCAGATTCTCCAGTTCATTCAGCAGATTCGCAGCCATCTCTCCCAAATTTTTACAAAGTTACTAAAAAATCGCGATTCTTACAAATGTAAACCTATCACCGCCTCCCGGTGTTGTAGTTTAAAAAGTTAAATGAGTTTAGAAAGTTAAGAGAAATTCACTTCAGGCTCTAAGCCATTATCTTAACTTTTTCAACTTTATAAACTCTATAAACTAATTGAATATGAACAAGGTTATGAAGAAAGTGGCGCCGGCGCTGGCGGTGCTGGCCATGGCGGGCAACTGGATGCCGGCCGACGCGTGTACGCGCGTGGTGTACAAGGGTCTGGATTCCCTCTTTGTGGTGGCCCGTTCGCTTGACTGGAAGACTCCGATTCCTACCAACCTATATGTATATCCCCGTGGCATCGAGAAGCAGTCGTCCAATCTGCCCGATGCCATTCGCTGGAAATCGAAATACGGCGCCGTCTATGCCGTGGGTTACGACGGCGGTATTACGGAAGGAATGAACGAGAAGGGTCTGGTAATCAACGGCCTGTTCTGTAAGACCGCGGTCTACGAGAAGATGACCGCCGACAACGACAAGCCCTATATGTCGCTGGCCGTGTTCGTGGCGTGGCTGCTCGACAACAACGCCACGGTGCCCGAGGTGCGCGCACAGCTGGAGAAGCGGGACTTCCGCATCCAGGGCGCCACTTTCGACGGCGGAACAGTATCGACCCTGCACTGGGGTGTGACCGACGCCACGGGACAGAGCATGATTTTCGAGTTTACCGGCGGCGACCTGAAATGCTATGACATGGAGGACTACCGCGCCATGACCAACGATCCCGAATGGCCCGACATGAAGGCGATAGTCGACTATTGGGAAAAAATCGGGGGCAAGAACATGATGCCGGGCACCGTGACGAGTCCTGACCGATGCGTGCGTGCCAATTATTTCGCGCATCATGTCCAGCCCGTCACCGAGACCGACTTAGGCGTCTCCATAGCGCGTAGCGTCCTGGTCAATTCCTGTGTGCCTTACACTTATCTGATCGAAGGGGAGCCTAACCTAAGCTCTACCCAGTGGCGCAGCTATTCCGACATCCGCGACCTGCGCTATTACTTCGAGATCGTGACCAATCCCGGATACTATTACGTGGACCTGGGCAAGATTGACCTGAACCGTAAGGAAATATACCGTCTCGACACCTCGAAATACACGGAGATAGTCGGCTGCGCCAACAAGTATCTGGAGCGGCACAAGGGGTTCACGCCGATGTATTGAGCCTAAAAATTTGTGTATATTGTAAATAAGTGCTAAATTAGCGGATAAAATAAATAGCAAATTCAGCACTATGTTAAAAGGAAAAATAATACTTGGAGCCGCGGCGCTGTTGAGCGTTGCCGCTGCGTGTAGTCATAAGGCTGCCGAGACAACGCAGGCCACTGCCCTCGCACCGGCTACACAACCCGTCGCAGGACCGACGACCGGCTATATACCTCGTGCAACGGTGTTCAAGATGAGCGGCCCGTATGCCGACAAGGTGGCCGTAACGCTCGACGCGCAGGGCAATCTGACATATTATCCCGCGCCAAGCGACATCACGAAATCGTCGATGCCCGTTTATCTCAAGGACGGCTGGTGGCTCAACTGCCAGGGACTGTCGGCCAACTCGGTTTTCACCGACTGGACCTTCACCGACTATGCGGCGCTGCCCGCTACGCCGTCGCCCTCCGAGATCAAGGCGCACATAATACCCGGCGCCGTGGTCACCGCCATGGAGCGCACCGCAGTGCCTATGACCGAGGCCATGCAGAACCTGGACAAGATCAAGGCAAGCCTCTGAGTGATCAGAGGCAATAGGAGTAATCGGAGGAACCGGAGTGATCTGCCTTTCTCCTGATTTTTTGACTTTTCAAATCTATACTATAAAAATCTAACTTCATGAATTGTAAACGTGTGTTATGTGCAGCGGCGGTCGCGTCGCTGGCTTTCGGCGTATATGCCGCCACACCGGTGTTCCGTCACCGGTTCGATTCGGCCAAGGATGATTCCGGCCGGTACACCGGACAGGCCATGTCGGGCGCCGTGCTCACCAAAATAGGCAACGAAGGCATCGTTGACCTCGGTCCAGGCGGCGGATGGTTCGACTTCGGAACCTCGCTCGGCGACATCATCAAGAACCTGAAAGGTGACTATGCCATCGTGGCCAATCTGATGATACCTTCCACCACATCGCTTGGCGCCAACGGTAACTTTATCTTCAATTTCGGACAGTCCAGTTCCAACGGATACGCCTTTTTAGGTGCCAACCAGAGCCGCTATTCCATCAGTAAGACCAACTGGAGCGGCGAGCAGACCGTCAGTCCCGACATGCGGTTTCCGCAGGGAGAGTGGGTCAACGTGGCCGTGGTGCAGAAGGGAGGCAAGGCAACCGTGTGGATCAACGGCGTGCAGAAGGCTCAGGCCGACATCGCGCTGCATCCCTCTGACCTCGGAGCCACGGTGCAGAACTGGCTGGGACGCTCGCCCTACAACGGCGATGTGATGCTCAACGACGCAAAATACGCCGATTTCAGGATTTACGACACGGCGCTGACCGCCGCGGAGATTGCCGAACTGGCCTCCGATTCCTCGCTGGCCGAACTCAACAAGGGCGTATACGTGCAAGCCATAGACGAACTGCTGAAGACACGTACATTCGATTTCAGCCAGGTGCGTTCAGACGTCAATCTGCCCGTGCAGTTCGGCAACGGCATTACAGGCCAGTGGCAGTCGAGCAATGACAAGGTGATCACACCTCAGGGCGATGTTACACGTCCAGATGTCGGCAAGCCCGCCGTAGATCTGGAGCTGACGCTGACGCTCAGCAAGGGCACTGCCTCCAAGTCCGTGAAGTATCCGGCCCATGTGCTGGCGCAACTCAACGATACCGATGCCCTGGAGTATGATCTGGACAACATCGTGCTGCGTACCCGCAAATCGGGCATCCGCTCGGACGTGAAGCTGCCCGTCGCCACGCTGGAAGGCTCTGTCATCACGTGGAAGTCGGCCAACAAGGATTATATAACTGACGCCGGCAAGCTGCTGAAGCTGGCGGAAGGGGAGGAGGGCATGCCCGTAACGCTTACGGCCACTGCCACGCGCAACGGCAGGAGCCTGGACCGCGAGTTCGAGGTCGTGGTGGCTCCGCGCGAGAATTATGACTCATACCTGTTCACATATTTCCCCTCGAACGAGGACGAGAATCTGTATTACGCCATCAGCCGCGACGGTTTCAACTACACTCCGCTGAACGGCGGGAAGTGCGTGATGTCTTCCGATACAGTGGCCATAAAGAAAGGCATACGTGACCCACATATACTCCGTGGCGCCGACGGAAAGACATTCTATATGGTGGCCACCGACATGAAGTCGGCCGAGGGATGGGCTTCCAACCGTGGCATCGTGATGTACAAGAGCACCGACCTGGTGAACTGGACGCACTCCACGGTGCATTTCCCCGACCGGTTCCCCGAATGGAAGAACGTGACCCGCGTATGGGCTCCGGAGGTGATATGGGATCCCGACTACGCCAACGCCGACGGCACCAAGGGACGCTACCTGATATATTACTCGCTGCTTACCAATGATGGCAAGTGCGAATACGACAAGGTGTACTACAGCTATGCCAACGACGACTTCACCGGTCTGCTGACCGACCCCGTCTATTTCTACGACCGCGGTTCGGCCACCATCGACTGCGACATCGTCTGGGACGAGACCACGCAGCTGTTCCACATGTTCTTCAAGAACGAGGGCAGCGGCGGTATCTGTAAGGTCACGGCCAAGAGTCTGCTGCCCGAGCCGGGTCAGCCCGACGGAAGCCAGTGGAGTAAGCCCTCGCCCACGCTGCAGTGCACAGGCGAGGCCGTGGAGGGCGCGGGCGTGTTCCCCCTCATCAATTCCGATAAGTGGATACTGATGTACGACTGTTATATGAACGGTCACTATCAGTTCTGCGAGACCGAGGACCTGGACAATTTCACATTACGTGCGGAGACGGCCACTTCCGGCGCGTTTACGCCCCGTCACGGCACCGTGATTCCCCTGACCCCAGAGGAGACCGAGCGTCTGCTGCAGAAGTTCCCTCCCTCCGACGTCACGCTGAAAGTGGAGAGCGCGGGAAACATCAACGTGCGTCCCGACAATTTCAAGATGACCGGCGACAAGGTGTATGTTCCCGTCCGTCCCGGCGTGAATCTGAAATCGTTCGACCCGGAGTTAGTTCCCTCTATCGGCGCGACTATTACCCCCAATGGAGCCCGCGACTTCACGCAGGGCCCCCTCGCATATACCCTGACCGACGGCAAGACAACTAAGGACCTCCGGGTAGAGGTGGCCATCGAGGCCAATCCCGTGCTGCCCGGTTTCACAGCCGACCCCGAAGTGATGTATAGCAACAAGACCGGACGCTTCTACATCTATCCCACCACCGACGGCTTTCCCGGGTGGGGTGGCTATAAGTTCAACGTCTATTCATCGGCCGACCTGGTGAACTGGCAGAAGGAGACCTGTATACTCGACCTGAAAAGCGACGACGTGGTATGGAGCGACGGCAACGGCTGGGCGCCTTGCATCGAGGAGAAGATTGAGGACGGTAAGTACCGCTACTATTTCTACTTCAGCGGCAACAACCCCGCGTTGAACCGCAAGACGCTCGGTATGGCTGTCAGCGATTCGCCCACGGGACCTTTCCATGACCTCGGCTATCCATTGATCGACACAAACGTCACCTCCGGCCAGCTGATAGACAGCGATGTCTTCACCGACCCCGTATCCGGCGACACATATTATTACTGGGGTAACGGTCAGCTGGTGGCCTCGCGTCTCGATCCCGACATGAAGACCATAAAGGATGCCACCGTCATCACTCCGCAGGGAGGCAGCCTCGCCACGTATGCGTTCCGCGAGGGAGTGTATGTATTCTATCGTGGCGGCAAGTATTATTTCCTCTGGTCAGTCGATGACACCGGCGCACGCAATTACCATGTGGCCTACGGCACGTCTGATTCACCCATGGGACCCATCAAGGTTGCGGAGGATCCCATTGTGTTGATTCAGGACGGAAACAACCAGATATATGGCACGGGCCACAACTCGGTGCTTCAGATACCCGGACGTGACGAATGGTATATCGTTTATCACCGCATAAACAAGAAGTTCGTGAACAAAGACCCCGGCACACACCGCGAGGTATGTATAGACAAGCTTGAGTTCAATCCCGACGGTACAATCAAGCGCGTGGTGCCCACTCACCGAGGCATCTCACCGATGGATCTTCAAGGAACGGAAGGAATAGACACAGTAATGACTGACGGAGCCCTTGAGGGCCCCGTCAGCACCAGTTTCTATACTCTCCAGGGACACAAGCTCGCCAGCGAGCCTATGGCATCTGGCGTTTACGTTCGCCTTGATAGCGACCGCAACGGCCGCAGTAAAGGCAGCAAAATCTTGAAGTGATGAGTCAGAGATATAATAAGTAGGCAGGCTGGACAGGCTGTAACATAGTAGCGTGGGCTGTCCCAGCCGCGCACAGAATAA
>UQMZ01000020.1 GCA_900542185.1 uncultured Bacteroidales bacterium | reverse complement strand
GTTCTAAACTCTTATTTTGTCATTATCTGATTGGACTCTGCAAAGGTAAGAGAGGCTGTTTTTCATTAACCCCACGATGGCTGGAGGGCGCGAAGCGTTCCGACAGCCTTCGTGGGGTTATTGAGAAACATGGTCTCCGACCAAACGGTGCCATAACCTTATACTATTTTTTCTTAAAAATCGCCACCGAAACGCCTCATAGCTCCAACAAGAGGCTTATTTCCACCCCTGAAAGGCATTTCGTACTATTCCGCACATTTTTCTATTACGTCAATTTTTGTTAATTTTGTAATCGACACGTGATTATTCAGGAACAATAACACGATACTTACGACACTACCGCATACCATGTCAAGGTTTAGACTCACGGTTTATACCCTTATGATACTGACGGTTATCGGTTGCAGACGCGATGACCGCCAGACCAGCCTGTACGAAAGTTTCGGACAGGAAGTGGCCGATGTACTTGAACGCGGACATATAGATTCCGCGATGATGATAATAGAAACACACAAACGCATGGCTGTCGAGGCCGGAGATTCCGATGCATTCTACGGCGCCCTGACCCAGCAGGCCATCGCATCTTATTACGGGGGCCGTCAGACGGAGCTATTGCGAGAGCTCGATTCAATCGACGGTTATCTGGCCAGGGTCCCCCGCACGCCGCTGCGCCGTCTGCTTCAGGGGAAAGTCCATTCCTCGCGCGCAGGGTATTACACACGCTTCACCTATAACCCTGACTCCAACATCTACTATTACAAACAGGCCATCAAGGAATTCGCCGGCCTGAAAGACCCCGCCACCCAATCTGACGCTTATTTCAACTTAGCGGGGGCCTATCGCAACAATGGCAATTACGACCTCAGCGCCCATTGGTTCGGCCGCGCAATCCAGGTAGCGGACTCCGCAGGTCTGCCTGACCGATACAGAGTGCCGCAGTACATCGGTCTCGCCTCAAATTATACCGAACTGCTCGACTTCGACCAGAGCCGCAAATGGTGGGACCGGGCCGCCGAGTATCTGCCGGCAATGTCGGCCGACGACCGCTTCCATTACCTCAACAACCGGGGACACGACTACTTCGTGCAGAAAAAGTATCCCGAATCACTGCGTCTGTTCCTGCAGCTTGACTCTTTCCTGACGGACAGGCCGGAACTGGAATGGGAGCGCAATTTCTGCCGCGCCAACCTGACCGACCTTTACCTGCATTCCGGCCAGGACGTCAAGGCCGATTCGCTGCTGAAACTAACCGAAGATTATTTCACCAACGTTCAGCCCAGCGAATATGTGCAGGAGCATCTGCGCACACAGCGGTTGCAACTGGAGAACATGCGTGGCCATTACAGCAATGTGTCGGCCATGCTGTCAGACTGGAAGTCGCGCAACGCCTCCCTTCGTCCAGAGCAGGTGCACGAACGCCTGGAATTCGTACGCGATTATTACGCCGCCACGGGCCAGTGGCGACAGGCCCTGGACGCGATGCGGCAATACACCCAGTACGAGGACTCCATCCGCAACTACGCACTGCGCATGAGCGCTTCGGAACGCCAGATGCGCTTTGAACGCGATTCCCGGATCATGGCCATGTCCAAAGACCTGGAGATGCATAAGAAACTGCTGACACGCGACTATGTGGTGGGAGCCATATCGCTCGTAGTGATAGTACTGCTTGTGATAGTGATGGTACAGATGCGCCGCATGGCGCGTCACCGCGAGGAACGCATGCTGCACCGCATCATGGACCTGCGGCTCGAGGCCCTGAGGGCTCGGATCAATCCGCACTTCATCTACAACATACTGAACCACGAGATAGTCCGCCGCGAACAAGGCCTCCCCTCTCATCTCGATGCGCTTGTGCGTCTGCTGCGCCGCCAGTCGGTAATCGTTTCGGAGGTGTATGTATCGCTGGCCGAGGACCTGGATTTCGTGGACGACTATGTCTCGCTCGAATCGGACAGAACCTCCGTCCCGGTATCATACAATAAATCGATAGCCGATGGTGTCGAGCCGGACAAAGTTTTCCTTCCATCCATGGTGCTGATGATTTTCGTTGAGAATGCCTTCAAGCATGGATTCGCCTCACTGCCTGAATCCCAGCCCAGAATTCTCGACATAAATGTGCGGCGCGACAACGGAACCTATGTGATAGACGTGCTGAACAACACCGCGCCCGACGCAGTGCCCTGCTGCGACTCCACGCGCCAGGGTCTGAAGATCGTGGCCAATCTGCTGCAGATCATCAACGAAAAGAAACGTGCGCAGATGCGATTCGAATTGGAGCCCTGCACCCTCCGCGACGGACTCAACGGATACCGCGCCTCCCTGTTCATCCCCACTGACTTCAATTTCAACATTCATGGCTGACACTACCCCCAAGACCCGCGTGCTTATAGTTGACGACGACGCTCCCTCGCGTCAGATCGTGGCAAAAGACCTGACAAACTTCGACTGGGTCGAAGTCTGCGGAACCGTCTCAGGGGCCAGACAACTGCTTAGCGCGGCGTCTGCCCTCAAACCCGACCTGATATTCCTTGACATCGAACTGGACGACCAGTCAGCCCTTGACTTCATTCCACGCCTTAAGACAGTGGTGTCCCGGGACTGCAAGATAGTATTCTATACCACCTACAACAAGTACCTGATGCAGGCTCTGCGCATGGAGGCCTTCGATTTCCTGCTCAAGCCATACGATACGTCGGAGCTGGAACTGATCATGAACCGTTACCGCATGGCCATGTCGGGCAAGGGTCAGGTCTCCGATCCGGCCGAACGCCTCTCGTCGTCGCATTTCATTCCGGGCGCACCGGCAGGAATTTCCGTTACCACCATCACCAACGACCGGATGATACTGTTTCCCAAGGATATAGTATTCTTCCGCTACGACACCGACCGCAAGCTGTGGGAAGTGGTGCTCAACACCCTGCAGCACATAATACTGAAACGGAACACCACTGCCGACACCATTCTGAAATATGGCCCGCAGTTCGTGCGCACCCACAAAAGTTACATCGTGAACGTGGCCTATATCTCCATGATCTCGGGCAACGAATGCCGGCTTGTGCCTCCCTACCACGACCTGTCGCCTATCAAGATCAGCAAGGTGTACCGCGCCCAGCTTCTCGACCTTTTCTACGATTTGTAACGCCGGGGCACATACCACATTATCGATTTTTCACGTTATAATACGGGCACACCCTGGCCGGGATGCTCCCTATGTATCATAATAACCCGTCATGAAATTCCTGAATAAAATAAATCTACAAATCGGATATTTTATATTTTCAGTATTCACGTTATGGCTAATCCTGATTCTGTATACGATTGATATTGAGTTAAAAGTCAGATTATTCTACAACGTAATTTATTTAATAGGAGACGCATGCCTGATTTTGTCTCCCCTATGGTTGTTGGGACGCAAGAGTCGCTGGTATTCGATACCGGTAATCTGGCTGATATCCATCTACCTCATGGCTTCGGCAGTCTATTTCAAATACTGGGGCAACCTATTGCCCCTCGGGTCCATTTTCGATTCATCGAACTGGAATCACTTTGTGTTCGAAAGTGCCTGGCATAAGATCAATTGGCAGGATGTTGTAATAATCCTCGTCGCGGCGATTTATACTGTCCTTTCCTTAGTATGCAAGACAAAGACGCCTACAAAATCATCGCTTCCCAACAAATACAGAATCACAGGATTTTTCGGATCCATAATGGTATGGATGTTCGCCATGGTAGTGGATTATGTGCATATGGTCAGATACACTCGATGGTTTAATAATGAATATTCTACAGAAACCACTTGCAATCTCGACTCATATCTGAATGACAGAATCAGGCCATGGGTCAGTGCGGACTCAAGCTGTTCGTTCAACTCAGGACTGGTGTGGTATCTTGCAAGGCAATTCAACTACATCAGGCTCGCTCACAATAGATTAGAGCTGTCGGATAGACAGAAAGAAGAACTAAAGGAAACATTATCAAGACGATCGGCCACTACTGCATTGACTGACAGCGTCACGGCCCGCATCATGTCCGACAATAAAGATAAAAACTTGATCTTTATTATCGTCGAATCGCTAAACGCCGAGGAAATAGGCCATAAAATCGATAACCGGAGCATAACACCCATATTGGATTCCCTGATTAACGCGCAGGGAACCATAGCGGCGACTTTCATGATGCCCCAGATCAAATCGGGAGGATCAAGCGACGGTCAACTGATTTATAATACCGGTCTGCTTCCTGTTGAATCAGGTATCACAGTACAGCAATATGACAAAAACCGGTATCTTTCGCTTGCAGAAATATTAAATAAGAAACATTCCGCAGAGTTTATCGTAGAAGACGGCAACCTTTGGAATCATCGCACTACGACCAAGTCGTTCGGATATGACAAATTATTCGAAATGAATGACCTGAAGACCGCAGGGCTTTACAGTAATGAGATGGGGGCAGACCATGCCATATTCACATTCGCCTTGAGGCATCTTAAGGATATGTCACTACCTTTTTATGCTGAAATCACCACTTTGTCGATGCATTATCCTTTCGATGACAAGGGCGTCCCCGGTTTAGAGAATGGCATAGCCAATATCAATACAGAGCAACGGTATCAGCTTTCACTTAAATACTTCGACACGGAATTAGGCCTGTTCCTCAATAATCTTAAACGTCTGGGTCTTTACGACAATTCGATTATCATAATTGCTTCGGACCATGACACCGAGTATAAAGTTAATATTCGCGGCAAACATCCCATCTGTTTCATCGCGCTCAATACGGGCATGACGAAGCACATCACCACGCGCACATGGCAGGCAGACGTATTCCCTACCATCCTCGATATAATGGGTATGGACAATACAGCCGGCTATCGCGGTCTTGGACACTCGCTGCTGTCCGACTCCATTCCCGAGCGTGACGACGCCTACTGGACTACGATCCGTGGAGTCTCCGACCGGATAATCCGCTCCGATTATTTCAATCTGAATTGAACTTCATCAGTCTCTGTCCCTACTCGGCATGCTCTATCCGGTCGGGATGGAACACGATGGCGGATTCAGACACGCCTGCTGCCAGGAAATAACCTAAGCACATATCCCCCTCGAACATGCGCGGGCCGTTGCTGTCGGACGATATGGCGTTCAGATAGTCGTAGAATGCCTTTGAGACATGAGCCACTGTGACGCGTACTTCGTCGCCGTCCACAAGAAGGTCGTCCTCGTCCTCCGCCGACTCGTCCTTGCGGGTCGTGTTCACCGTATCATACAGAATGCCGTCTACGGACCTGTCGTCACTGATGGTGCTCCATTTATAGAACTCGCCGTTGCGGTATATCCGGATCCAGTAACAGTCGCCGTAGGCTGTGGGATCGCAGTCGGCGAACGCCACCTGCAGCGCCGCCACGTCATCGTACGGCATCGATATCCATTTGAAGTCCAGTCCTTCTATCTTCGGCGCCCGGCGCATCAGGGACGCGGACGTGTATTCCTTCCCGTCGCGGCTGACGGTCAGGCTGTAGTCGTGGCCCGGCACACCGGGGACTTCCGAGCGGTAATGCCCCCGGTCGTCTGCCGTCAGCACAGTGCTTTCATCCGTACTAAGGTCACGGAGCGTCACCTGCGCGTCAGTGAGGCAGGTACGGTCCATCGGCTCGTCCATCGGCGTGGTCAGCCGTATGGTGACGTCCGCGCCGCTTTCCGTCAGCGTACCCTCTATCACCGTCAACGCCTCTATGTCGTGATACTTGAAGTCAAGTTCCTTCTCGCATCCAGCAACCGACACGGCCATCGTCACGCTTACGAAAGCCAATGCGGTTTTATATATCAGGGTATGAATCTTCATCTCTTAAAACTTTAATGTGTATGACACCGAGGGAATGAGGCCGTACAGCGACTGCATCACGGCCCGCGTACCCGAAGGTTTGGACGGGTCGTCCTCAAAATACACCACGTATGGATTGTAACGGCAATAGGCGTTATAGACGCCGAACGACCATTCGTAAGTGAATTTTCTGCCTGTGTGCCGATACGTGGCCGAGAGGTCGAGCCTATGGGTGTCGGGAGTGCGGTAACCGTTGCGCTCCGAATAATAATAGCAGGTCACGCCCGACAGTTCATACTTCACGTCGGGGGCCGTGAGAGGCTGCCCGGAACTGTACACCCACGAACCGGACACGTTCCATCGGTCGTTGAACTGATAGATGGCGGTCACGGTGAAATCGTGGCGCCGGTCGTTGCCGGCCGCGTACCAACGCCCGTCGTTGATGCCGGCGATGCGCGACTGCGTCCTGGACAATGTGTACGACACCCAGCCTGTGAGGCGTCCGGTGTTTTTGCGGAACATCAGTTCAAGCCCGTAGCTGCGTCCCTTGCCGCCGAGGATGATGCCTGCGGGATTGATGGCGGAGAACATGCCGCATCCGTCGCGGTAGTCGTACACGTTGGCCATATCCTTGTAATAGCATTCCGCGCTCCAGTCGAAATCCCCCGATGGCGTCGCGCCGTTATAACCCACGCTGTACTGCGTGCTCCGTTCCGGTTTCACCTCGGCGGACGTAAGCACGTACCGGTCGAATGGGAAACTGGTGGTGTTGGCACGCAGCGCATGAAGGTTCTGCGTGGCGATTCCGACCCCGGCCTTCAGATTATGGTTTGCGTCGATGCTGTATTTAAGGCTCACGCGCGGCTCGATGTCCACGTATGTCTTCGATCTGAATTCCGGCTGCGGTTCGGTCAGGGCCGCGAAACTGTTCAGTCTGTGACCTCCGAGCGAAGTAAAGGCGTTGAGCCTTATCCCCGCCTCGGCAGCGAAATGGCTTCCGAACTCTCCGGTATAGTTCACCCACAGCGCGTTCTGGACTCCGCCGCGTATATCGCGCTGGCGATGCCCGTTCACCCTCATGTCGGCCGACTTGACCCGCAGCAGCTGCGACCTGACGCCAAACTCAAGACTCTGGCTTTCGGCCACATCATACCCCGCGCTCCAGTTCAGCGAATAGTCGCGGACATATTGATTCAGACGCTGGTCGGTATTCATTACGGTCATTTCCATGGTGGGATAATAATGCGTGAAGCTTCCCGTGGTCTCGAACCGCCATCGGTCGCCGGCGTGAGTGCGCCACAACAGCGACGCGCCGAGATTGCCCCAGCGCATTCCCATCACTTTCTTTATCGCCATGTTGTCGCGCCCCGTCATGAACGACAGGTCGAGACAGTCGCCCTGACGCGGAATGTACCTTATCTTGGCGGTGACGTCATAGAAATTCATGATTGTCTTACGGTATTGCGGCACCATCTGCAGGAAGGCGTCAACATACGAGCGGCGGGCGGTGACGGCGAACGACAGTCTGTTTTTCACGATCGGTCCTGCGGCCTTGATCTTGGCCATGAGCAGGCCCACGGTCAGCGAGCCGTGATAGGCGTTCATATTGCCGGGAGCCAGGTCGGTCTCGAGCACCGACGAAGTGGCGCCTCCGTAACAAGCGGGGATAGGCCCTTTGAACAGTGTGGCGCGCGACACGGCGTCGGAATTGAAGGTGGAGAATATGCCCATCACGTGCGACGGGTTATACAGCGTAATGCCGTCCAGAAGCACTAAGTTCTGCGACGAGGTGCCTCCGCGCACCTCGAAGCCTCCGCCCCCTTCGCCCTCGCTGTGGACGCCCGGCATCAGCGACAGCGAACGCAGCAGGTCGTTTTCGCCCAACATCGCCGGGGTCTGGGCCAGCTTAGACAGTTCCAGCCGCTCCATACCCGCCCGGATCTCGCGGATGCGCTGGTGCGCCGAAGTCCCCGTCACCGTCACCTCCTCCAGATAACTGACATGAAGCGTGTCGTCCGCGGCTTCGGGTTCAGCACCCGCCGCTACGGCCGAGCAAAGCAACATGGCAGCCGATATAAGGATCTTAATGTTCATGCGTGGAATTGTTTTACACTGCAAAGTTAATAATTCTGAGCCGAAATGCCGTAATTATTGAACTTCCCGTTCCAATATTTCGGCCGGCTGACCATTTTTCCCTTTTTTCATACCTTTTTCACTGACATTCCTATCTCCGGGTTAACATTATGACATGACTTCCGTTGTATTAATAGATTGGATAAAAATACTGATAAATGATAAACCTGTCACAACTCAGCTCGCCCGCGGACCTCAAGGTGATGGATGCGAGCCAGCTGAACCTGCTCAGCAATGAACTGCGTGCCGTATTGCTGAAGAAACTGTCGGCCCGCGGAGGCCATGTAGGACCCAACTTGGGTGTGGTGGAGGCCACCGTGGCACTGCACTATGTATTCGATGCGCCGAAGGACAAGATTGTGTTCGACGTGTCGCATCAAAGCTACGTACACAAGATGCTGACAGGCCGCATCAAGGCTTTCCTCGACCCGGCCGACTACAGCGACGTCACGGGATACACCGACCCCAAGGAAAGCCCATACGACCTGTTTGAGGTTGGCCACACGTCTACATCGATCTCGCTGGCCACCGGTCTGGCCAAAGCCCGCGACCTGCAGGGCGGACACGAGAACGTGGTGGCGTTCATCGGTGACGCCTCGCTTGGCGGCGGAATGGCCCTCGAAGGTCTGGACTACGCTCCCGAACTGAAATCGAACATCATCGTCGTGCTGAATGACAACCAGATGTCCATTGCCGAAAACCACGGCGCCCTGTATGAAGCACTCGATGCACTGCGGGAATCCAACGGCATGGCTGAAAACAACATATTCAAGGCCTTAGGCTACGAATATATCTACGTGCGCGACGGCAACAGCATCCCCGATCTGATAGAGGCATTCCGTTCGGCCAAGGACAAGGACCACGCCGTGCTGGTGCACATCAACACCATGAAGGGCAACGGCTACGCTCCGGCCGAGGCGCACAAGGAACGCTTCCATTACTCCGCACCGTTCGTGCTTGAGACCGGACAGCTCACCACCCCTCCCGCAGAAGGATACGACGACATATTCACCAACCATCTGCTGGAGCGCATGGCCGCCGACCCGATGATCGTGACCATGACCGCCGGGACGCCCGGCGCCTTTGGATTCACGCCCGAGCGACGCAAAGCCGCAGGCAAGCAATTCGTTGACGTAGGCATCTGCGAACAGGACGCCGTCACCATGGCCGCAGGACTGGCCAAGGGAGGCGCCAAACCGATGTTCGGCGTAATGGCCACCTTCATACAGCGCGCCTACGACCAGCTGTCGCACGACGTGGCCATCAACAACCTGCCCGCAGCGTTCGTAGACTTCGGCGGCGGTGTGTTCGGCATTCCCGACATGACCCACCTCGGATTCTTCGACATCGCCATGATATCCAACATCCCGAACATCGAGTTTCTGGCCGCCACGTCGCGCCAGGACTACCTGGCCATGATAGACTATGCCCTTGACTGCGACACACATCCCGTATTCGTGCGCACCCCCGGAGGCCCCGTCATTGACTCCGACCTGCCAGTCAACCCTGACTTCTCGAAATATCAGATTGTGGAACAGGGTGAAAAGGTCGCGCTGATCGGAGTCGGCACATTCCTGCAGACCGCCTTACAGGCCGCCAACCTGATGAAAGCCAAGGGCTTGAAACCGACTGTAATCAACCCGCGCATCCTCTCCACGCTCGACACTGCGACCCTGGACACACTGCGCGACTACGACCACGTCATCACCCTGGAGGATGGCATTCTTGACGGCGGCTTCGGCCAGAAGGTAGCCGCCTACCTCGGCTCCGACCAGGTGAAAGTAACCTGTCTCGGCCTGAAGAAAGAGTTCCTGGACCGTTACGACGCCCGGACCGTCCTGGAAGCCAACGGACTGACGCCCGCTCAGGTCGCCGCCCTTGCCTGAATATCACCTGTTTGCGAATATTGGCCTAAACTTTTTCATAAAAATTTAGGCCAATATTTGCAAGATTCAGAAAATCTTCCTAACTTTGCACTCGCAAAAGGGAACAACACCCCATAGTGATGGTGTCATAGCTCAGTTGGTAGAGCAAAGGACTGAAAATCCTTGTGTCCCCGGTTCGATTCCTGGTGACACCACAAAAATCTGAGAGTTACAGAGATGTAACTCTCTTTTTTTATTTCCCTGCACGCCTGCAACAGCAGTCAGCGGGGTCAGCGGATTTAGGGTCAGCGGATTTACCATACTCAGGTAGTAAAAATGTGGTGAACTCAACCGGTTGTTCGCAGAGTCACCATACTTGAATGTTAAATATTATAAATATGCAATTATTTGCGTATTTGGACATTGCGACAGTCTAAATGTGAATCAAAATCGTAAAATGAGAAAAATTTTACTTATGTTAACATTTGGTTAAATTGCTTCATCGTATTTATAGAGTATACAAAATATCGAACACGATTATGAGGAAATTGACATTAGAACAGACACAGGGTTTTGGCAAAAGGCTGATGCGCTGGATAGAATCCGGTGTGGTTACGATGGATGACATGCTTGAGGGCAGGAAAATCTATCGCTTACTCGCTTGTCTTATTGAAAATCCCCACAAAGATTCTATTGATTCCAATTTCAACGGAATGTCTTTTCAGGGACTCTCCCGATATCTAAACATGGCAAACCTCGACAATCAACTTTTGGAGAGCTACTGACATGAGTATTACAAAACCCTATACCGCATTGTCTCTCGACGAGGCGTATTTTATAGACCGGTTGAATCCTATTCATACCGACGTATATACATCCAGCACCGTGACTATCAAACACGGCTCAACCACATATATCTGTGGAGAGCGAAGATAGGTTAAACCCACACGATAGACACAACATGCAGGAGAAATATCGAAAACACATGACGTGGTGGCTGGATGAGTTTTGCGCTGGCGACCAAGTCGACCATTACGTTGAATTGTTTCCGGAACTTGACTCGCGTCTTGCCAAGTTTGCTGTAGGGATATTTTTGTGGAACATGAAAGGATTGATTGACATAAACAATCCCGATGATGTCTGCAAAGTACGTTTGATCCTGAAAGTCCTTGATCAAACACCGGGCTATGACTTCTTCGATAACGTATTCAACGAAGCGGATCCTGATACGGTATGTCAGATAATCGGAATGTCGCCCGTCGCTCCCATAGAAGAAGGAGAGATTGACTTTGACTATTATATTGATGAAATCAAAAACTTTGAGGATGCTCATTCATATCTTGATATGGTTTCATGGAGTATTGTAATTTCTGAAGAATCATTCAAGGAGAGCTCCTCAAATGGCAATCGATTCTACTTCTGTGGCAATGGCGATTGGTGGGACGTTCCTTGTATGCCCGGCATTGGCTTTCCACATGACAAGTACGGCTATTCACTGGTAGCTGTCGAAGTGACTCCGGAAAATAAAATCGCATTTATGACCAGTCGCTGGAATACATACGCTGGAGATACAGGCGGCTTCCTCACCGAGCAAGAGCTAAAATCAATTCTCGGTATCGAGAATTACAACAAACTGCTTTGTAAACCCTCTAAAAATCACTAAATTTGCACTATGATTGAAAATACGACAATAGGACGAGCAACGATCCATTGGTCTCGGCACAGAGCAGTGAAGAATTCATTGATTCGTGGCTTGATTGGAATTGGGACTCCGTCATTGTATGTCCGCTTGCCTGCCTCAAAAATGATTGGGAGGAAATGGGCGACATCGTTGTTGTTAATCGAGTATATCTATTTTCGTATAAAAAGTTTAAAATATGATTATTGAAGATTTAATTGTGGAATTAGATAATCGACTCCACAAAATAGCACCGAGAATTGAGACACGATGGAAGCAGACATCAAAAGGAGAATCCAAATATTCTCGAGAAATAATCGTCCCTATTAACAAAACCAAGAGCGAAATATTGTGTGAAACATTTGATATTAAATCAAATAAATGGGACAAACTATTCTTGCAAGCTACTAATGGGAAGGGACAAGAGCATAATCGAATCCTAACATTACATTCGTCTACGTTAATAGCAATTTTATGTTTCCATAATGTAGATGAAAACCCGATAACCATTGATAATGAAATTTATAATCAATGTTGGTTTGAGGTTAGGAATAATGTATATGGTTCTGCATCAAGCGTAGATGTTGTACTCAAATCAGAATCAGGGAATCTATTATTCCTGGAATCTAAATTTACTGAATATCTTAGTCATGATGTACCTGAGATTAAAATGGCATATTGGGAATTTTATAAAAACATTTTACCTCAAATTCCGGATTATCCTTTGCAAATGGTGTATCCTAAAGTATGGGAAAAAAACGGCAAGGAGAATGTGGGCTTTACAATTCAAGCGAAATCGCCAAAAGTGGCGTGCGATTCATTGTACTTAGCTGGAATTAAACAGTGTTTTAGTCATATCATAGGTATATCTCGTGGCCCGGAAAACATAGAGGATGAATGCTGGAAGAATGTGACACCTCAGACCAAGTTGCGTTTCGGTTGTATTGTATATGGATTCCCCACTGTTTTTACGAATTACAATTCCTTTTACAAAGAAACAATAGGCCAAATTTCCTCAGAAATGATATTGAATTCACTCGATGGGGAAAAAACATATGCAAATCAGTTAGAAATTTTACCGAAACTCTTAACATATCAAGACATTTTCAAAAAGCAAAACCCCAAAGCATTATTGCCAAAGATTGCTGAATATTATGGGTTGGAATGAGAATACTCCACCTCTCCGACACTCATGGTTGCCATCATCGGCTACGGGAGTTGCCTGAGGCTGATGTGGTGGTGCATTCCGGTGATTTCTGCATGGTCGGGAGTGAGCAAGAAGCGATTGATTTCCTGAACTGGTTCTGTGACCTGCCTTATCGCCACAAGATATTTATCTGCGGTAACCATGACGATTGTATTTATGAAGCAACGATCAACGGCCTTGATGACAATGTTCATTATCTCTGCAACTCTGCTATTGAGATTGCAGGCCTGAAATTCTATGGTGTCCCGATGTTTATGGGTGATTGCGTGACTGACCGCCAAAATCGCAACTATGCCAATATCCCCGCAGACACTGACATTCTCATTACCCACTCTCCTGCATTCGGAATCCTTGACTTCGACGACAACATCAACTATGGCTCAGAGGAATTGTTGCAGGCAGTGACGAATATAAATCCCCGTGTCCATCTGTTTGGCCATATCCACAAACAGCATGGGATAACGACTATCGGCACAACGATATTTTCAAACGGAGCGATAATGAATGATGACTACTCAACTCTCAACCATCCTAATATCATCGAGTTATAAGGCTTGCATAAAGAAGATAGAGGTGTAATGGTTTGTAAGAATTAACGCCACCGAAAGAGACTCGTGTTTCTCTCGGTGGCGTTGGGGTTAATGTAGTTATGGCCCTTATCGTCGTAGCTTTGCTTTCTGCTCCTCGCGATACTGGCTGCGCGTTCGTCAAAGGTCAGTGCGGGATACGGATCAACCACAATTTGAAATCATCCGGAGGAGCGGCTCCATGAGTGAAACCTTCATCTTGAATAGGTGCGCTACCGGAATTTTCATCCTCCGTTCAAGTAACTCTCCACATCAATCGCTCCGTCAGACTTTCTTTAGTCTGTCGGAGCGATTTCTTCATTGAGGATGAGACGGATATATCTCAGATAAAATGCTGGCTCATGAGCGGTTGGGTAATATATTTTTTGTAATTTTGCATATAGACAACCCATAAATCCGGATGATAGCTAAAGAGGACATATTGGAATTGCTGAAGTCTACCGAGTCATATCGTGTGGAACGCACTGTCAGTACAGGCAACATGGACAAGTTCTGTGAGGCTATCTGTGCGTTTGCCAACGATATGCCCGGCTCCCGCAAGAACGGCTATCTGATTATCGGAGCAAAAGATGATGGCAGTATTGCCGGGATGAAAGTTGACGATGCCCTGCTTAAGAAGATTGCAGGCATCCGTTCTGACGGCAATATACTCCCGTTGCCGACCATGTCGGTTGAACGTTTTTCGTTTCCGGAAGGTGATTTACTGGTTGCTGAGGTCAGACCCTCCGATTTGCCTCCGGTTAGATATCGCGGTAGAGTATTTATCCGTGTCGGACCTCGCAGAGATATTGCTACCGAAGCGGAGGAGAGAATCCTTGCAGAACGTCGGTGTTCATTCATGGCAACATTTGACGCTACACCTTGCCTAAACGCCAAACTGGAAGATCTGGATATTGATTACATCAAGACCAGATATCTCCCACTGGTGTTTGATGAAGAAACGCTCGCAACGGACAACCGCGACATCAAAGAGCAACTTGCATCAATACATCTCTACGACCGCGACAATGACTGTCCGACTTATGCAGGCATAATCCTTTTCGGTGTCAATCCCAAATACTTTCTTCTCGGCGATTATGTACAGTTTGTGCGGTTCGCCGGGAAAGACAAAGGAGGCGACATCCTTAATGAATGAACGTCAGTTTGCCGGCCCTCTATACAGAATGTTGCCGACACTGGAATCATTCGTAAAGGATGCCATTATTACACAACGTCCTGTTCCCGACTCGTTATTCCGTGAACGCACTGTCTGGAATTATCCGGAAGGTGCTATCCGCGAACTGCTGATGAATGCCTGTATGCACAGGGATTACCAAGCGAATATGCCCATCCGCCTGTATCAGTTTGATGACTATATAGAAGTGATGGATGCAGGTGGACTGTATGGCGAAGCCCGTCCTGAAAACTTCCCGTCGGTCAATGACTATCGCAACCCACTCGTGGCAGAGGCTATGAGGGTAATGAAGTATGTCAATAAATTCAACCGTGGTGTTACCCGCGTACAGGAGATGCTGAAAGATAACGGTAATCCTCTGGCAGAATTTGACGTGAATACAATCACTGCCTTCCGCGTGAATGTCCACGTCACAAACAAATCCGACTTGGGGCTTACCCCCAGGTCAGACACAAGTCAGGGCACAAGTCAGAATGTCAAGACAATCGAAGATAAGATCATAGAATTCTGCACCGAACCTCGCTCATTAGCCGAGATAACCCAATTTTGCGGCTTCAAAGACAAACGTAAATTCCGTGAACGTTATCTCAATCCTCTCATCGGCACCCGCATCCAAATGACAATCCCCGACAAGCCCACAAGTAGGCTACAGAAATATATATTTCTATCTCCAAAAAAATGATTGAGCATTTGACAATAAGGGCATTGCTGTCAGGTACGATTATCGCTAAATTCAAAATCATTCAGCATCATTCAACCCCATATCTCCGCCTCACAGCCTCAAACTTTAACAGGCTTTAACCAAAATCGGGCGGTGAAACCTTTAGCTCGACGGGGCTTGACCGAGCCAAATGTGGTGATATCAGCCAAATTTTCGCCAGACCACCACGCTCAATCGTTAAAATCTCAGAATAATTTCGTAACTTTGTGGTCGGGTTGGCGTAATCCAATCCACGACATTTTGAAAATAAGAAGCGATATGCTCTCTTGTATTTGGGAACGTAGGAAATTCACCAGTGTACTGAGATTGCATAGCGGTTCTCACGCATACGGCGTGGGCTGCTATCACTACATCTGTACACAAGGTTTCCTACGACCTCCAAATAAGACGTGGCGTTGCAGTCCGCGCTTCTGTATTTAATAATCTGCCCTGTAAGGACTGCCGGGCAAAAATGAAAGATTGCAATGGAAATGAAATTCTGCCAGAGCTGCGGAATGCCGCTCACAAACGAAATACTCGGCACGAATGCCGATGGCTCGTCAAATGAAGATTACTGCATCTACTGTTACAAGGACGGCAAATTCACGCAGGACTTGACTATGGAGCAGATGATAGACCACTGCGCCCGATTCACCGACGAGATAAACAAAAACTCCGGTCAGAATCTTACAGTCGAGCAGATGAAGGAACAGATGCGCCGGTTCTTCCCTCACCTCAAACGCTGGAAACAGTACAGTGATTCTGACCTGATACGCAAAGCCGAGGCCCTGCTTGCGGAATGTGCTACCGTAACCATCGCTTCTGTAAACAGTGATGGTTTTCCGCGCCCTGTGCCTATGGCGAAAGACGATACCCAAGGATGCGGCATCGTATGGATGGCAACCGGCGCAGATTCCGTGAAGGTCGCTGATTTCAAACGTAATCCCAAAGCCGGGTTATGCTACGACAAAGACGGTTCAAGTGTCTGTCTGCGCGGCACAGTGGAGATTATCGACGATGACGATATCCGCAGGGAGAAATGGCAGGACTGGTATATCAACCATTTCCCGGGAGGACCCGCTGACCCGAACTATGTGCTGCTTCGTTTCGTCGGCGCCGAAGCCACTATCTGGATTGACCATGAATTCGCCCATATTCAAATATAAATTCCCGCCATGAAGGATATCGAAGCAAACAAAGAACTCATAGCGGCGTGCGGCCTCTACTGCGGCGCGTGCCGTAAGTATCTGACAGACAAATGCCCCGGTTGCCATAATAACGAAAAGGCTTCGTGGTGCAAGATAAGGGCTTGCGTTAAAGATAATGGTTATCACTCTTGTGCCGAATGTACTAAGAATGTATCTGAGTGTAAGATATATTCCAATCTTATTGGAAAGATATTCGCCTTTCTTTTCAAATCAGACCGTCCGGCTTGCATACGCTACATCCGCGAGCATGGCGAACAGGCTTTCGCCGAGGAAATGACTAAACGTAAATGTCAGACAATTAAACGGAAATAAAAATCTTAATAATGATGGATAAATCAGGAATAAAGAATATCCTGTTTGCATTGGGCGCCGATTTATGTGGCGTGGCCTCTCTTGATCGATTCAGTGATGCTCCAAATGGATTCCACCCCACGGATGTGATGCCTTCGTGCAAATCAGTTATATCTTTTGCATGTCGGTTTCCAATAGGGACCCTTAGGTGCAAATCAGCCATACCATACACTCGTGTTAGAAATTCTATGACTCCAAAGATGGATGCAATTGCTCTTGATTTCTGTATAGAGATGGAAAAATATGGAATAGTCTGCGTCCCGATACCAACCAATGAAAGTCTTTGGGACTCTAAAACCAATAGATTCCGTTCAATAATATCCCAAAAACATGCCGCGCAAGCCGCTGGATTAGGAACTATAGGCAGGCATTCTTTGCTGATAACACCTCAGTATGGCAGTATGGTGTGGTTGGGAGCAGTATTATCTGAGCAGGAATTTGAACCGGATCCGCTTCTTACTCCCATATGCAACAACTGCAATCTATGCGTCGAAATCTGTCCGATTAACGCGCTCTCGGAATCAGAACTAAAGCAACTTGATTGTTGGAACCATGCATTTGGCGATGACAAAGAACAAAAGACATGGAAAATATCATGTCATAAATGTAGAGACATCTGTCCTTATAATCTCGGGAGCAAAAATAAACTCTAACAATTCTTACTATGCCATACATATCAATCGAGAGCGGGAATCTGACAGCAGAACAGAAAAAACAGTTGATTGAACGCCTGACAGCAACCGCCTCCGAGATAACCCATATCCCGGAGCAGTTCTTCACTGTCACCATCAAGGAACTGCCTGACGAGAACTTCGGTATTGGCGGCAAGTCAATCGACGAGATTAAACGCAACTACAAACCATGAAGGTGGTCGGTATTAACGGAAGCTCACGCAAAGACGGCAACACAGCCATCATTGTCGGCAAAGTTTTTGATGAACTGAACAAAGAAGGCATTGAAACTGAGCTGATACAGTTAGCTGATTATGAGATTCAGCCATGCCGTGGATGTTTCGCCTGCAAAGGTCGTGGAAACTGCGTGGTTGCCAGAGACAGTTTTGCGGAGATATTCAGCCGAATGGTCGAAGCCGACGGCATCATACTCGGTTCCCCGGTCTATTCCGCAGATGTTTCGGCAAAGATGAAAGCGTTTCTGGAGCGTGCCGGTGTCGTTGTCGCCACCAATCCCGGTCTTCTCCGTCATAAGGTTGGGGCCGCAGTTGCAGCTGTGCGTCGCGGAGGAGGAATGACAACTGTCGATACCATGAACCATTTTATGCTCAACAAGGAGATGATTGTTGTAGGCTCAACATACTGGAATATGGTTTATGGAAAGGACATTGGAGATGTGCTCAGCGATGACGAAGGTATGGCAAATATGCGCAACCTCGGCGAAAACATGGCTTGGCTCATAAAACGGTTAAAGGATTGATCTATGGCCGAGAATAAAATTTATCCGCGTTCCAATGATAATCAGACAGTATATCTGAAATCAGTAGTCACACGACCGACAATCGAGGTCGGGGACTTCACCATCTACAATGATTTTGTGAATGATCCGCGAGACTTCGAGAAAAACAATGTCCTCTACCATTATCCGATAAATAATGACAGGCTTATTATCGGCAAATTCTGCTCGATAGCCTGCGGTGCAAAGTTTATATTCAACTGCGCCAACCATACGCTTAAATCACTTTCCACCTACACATTCCCTTTGTTCTTTAAGGAGTGGGATTTGCCGAAATCGGAAGTAGCCGCAGCGTGGGACAACAAAGGCGATATTGTGATTGGCAATGATGTATGGATAGGTTATGACGCAGTCATCATGGCTGGCGTCCGCATTGGCGACGGAGCGATTATCGGAACACGAGCTGTCGTCACCAAAGATGTCGAACCATATTCTATCGTTGGAGGCGTTCCGGCAAAAGAGATTCGCAAGCGGTTTGCATCTGATGTTATAAAGGCACTTATGGAGATACAATGGTGGAACTGGCCCATTGAAAAAATCCAAAGTTCTATTCCGGATATACAATCCGGCAATGTAGATGCATTATAAAATAACTCTAAAAAACTTCCGGCATGATTGAAACGGAAAGATTGATTCTTCGCCCGTGGCAAGAATCGGAAGCAGAAATACTGTATAAATACGCGTGCGACCCGGATATAGGGCCCATTGCCGGTTGGCAGCCGCATACATCCGTAGAAAACAGTCTTGAAATAATCCGGACTGTGTTTTCTGCGCCTGAAACATACGCCGTAGTCCTGAAAGATACCGGCGAACCTGTCGGCAGTTGCGGAATCATGTTTGCGGACGGCCTTCACTCCGCAGCCATGAAGCCGGGCGAGGCCGAGATCGGCTATTGGATTGGCAAGCCATATTGGGGGCAAGGTCTCATACCGGAAGCGGTCAATGCCCTGTTGTCAAGATGTTTCAATGAGCTGGCTCTTGATACTGTGTGGTGCGGATATTATGAAGGAAACAATAAATCGAAACGTGTTTGTGAAAAAAGCGGCTTCAAGTTCCATCATACGAACCATGACATCCTGTCTCCTCTCGGAGACAAACGGACAGAGCATTTCTACATTATGACTAAAGAGGATTACCATATCATGCATATCAATCGAGAGCGGAGGATTGAATCATGAGCCGGACACTTAAAGACATGACTTTGGAGGAACTATGGCAGCTGTTCCCCATCGTGCTGACTTCCCACCGGCCGCAATGGAAAGATTGGGCAAGAGAAGAAATAGAAAGCCTCACCGCATTGCTGTCAGTATATTGTCCGGTCGTCACCCACATAGGCAGTACGGCGATTCCCGATATTCAGGCAAAGCCGATAATTGATATTCTTGTCGAAATTAATCCCGGTGCCGACTGGCAGCGAATCAAAGAGAAAATGGAAGCTGCGGAATATATCTGTATGTCAAAGTCTGAACAACGCATGAGCTTCAACAAAGGCTATACTCCCGCCGGGTATGCCGACAGGGTATTCCATATTCATTTTCATATAGCCGGTGACAATGATGAAATACTTTTCCGCGATTATCTGACAGCTCATCCGGAAGTAGCTGAAGAATATGAAATATTAAAACTGTCGCTGCTTCCTAAGTACAGAAACGACCGCGACAGATACACCGAAGCCAAAACAGCGTTTGTAAGGGGTGTCGTCGATATAGCCAGGAAATCCAGATGAAGATTTATCAGCCCCGGGAGGAGTTGCGCCCTTATGTGCGCTATTATTGGACGCTGGAAAGCAATGAGCCTTTCAACGTCCTGACATTCCCTATCGGTTGCCCGCAGATTATCTTCCATAAGAAGTCTCCACTGTATATTCCGGAACTCGACAGAAGTCAATCGCAATTTACAATCAGCGGTCAGGTAAATTTTCCGGCTCATATCTGTTCTGACGGAAAACTGGATATGATTGTGGCAGTGTTCTATCCTCATACTATCGGTATGTTTATAGATACCCCGCCATCTTCATTCTACAATATGGAAATATCCGGATATGATATTGTAAACCGCAAGCTAAATGAAGTTGCGCAAACCGTCTTCGATAGCGAGGACCACAATGAATGTATCGCCATTCTGGAGCAATACCTGTTGTCAAAGATAAAACCGTGCTTGAATATATCCCGGATTGGTGAATCCATCAAGGCAATGTTCCGCATACCTTCCATTACAGTCAGTTCACTCGCTGACATCGCCTGTCTCAGTAAGAGGCAATATGAACGGATATTTAGAGAAACGGTAGGTATGAATCCGAAGGAGTATTCCCGGGTTGTGAGGTTTCAAAAAGCATTGTGGCTGATGCAGAATGGCGAACTGAACTATGCCGGAATAGCTTCCGCCAGCGGCTTCGCAGACCAGTCGCATTTTATCAGAAATTTCAAGTTAATGAGCGGATATACTCCACTGGCATTCAGTCAACACTGCCATCCTTATTCAGATTTTTTTACCAACCCTATTTAATATTCAGATTTGTTTACCAATCCTATTTAATGTCGCTTTTCTTCTATCACAGAAGAAAAAGCCGGAGGAACTTTGCATCAAAAAAATGATGCAGGAAATAAATCCGAAGGACACCACTCGGGCATACGCCTTTGCAATGTGGATGAAGGCTCCGATGCCGATGGTGACAATTATCAAAACGCTTGATGTTACCCGGTTGCGCCATATAAGCAAAAAGCGAGGGCTGAAATTCAATATGCTGATGTGTTGGTGTATCGGTAAGGCCGCCTCACAAATCAAGGAGTTCTATATGTTGCCGGTCGGCGAGAAACTAATCCAGTATGATTCTTTGGCGGTAAATACAATTGTCGCTAACTCTGCGGGTGAAGTCAGTTCATGCGATGTGCCTTTCAGCAAGAATCTCTAT
This sequence comes from uncultured Bacteroidales bacterium, assembly GCA_900542185.1. Taxonomy (GTDB): domain Bacteria; phylum Bacteroidota; class Bacteroidia; order Bacteroidales; family Muribaculaceae; genus Lepagella. Next base: position 41,311 of record UQMZ01000020.1, on the reverse strand, counting down.
CAGTTCAATGAGGATTACTTACGGCTGACTGCACAGGTTGCCGAAACTAACGAAAATCACGACATTACCGACCGTATGGTAATCGGAACATCCGCATTGGCACAATACGATATAGACGGTGCTGTCGGGATGTACTGCGGAATATTCAACAATCCGTTCATAATATGGGGAGCATACCGCAAGTCGTGGCTCTATACCCGATTGACCGTCTCCTTTCAGTTCCACCATACCCAGATGGACGGTGCGCACGCAGCCCGGTTTCTTGACCTGCTGCAGAAAGAAATCAGAGAATTATAGAATGACACCGCCGAGAGAGGCTCTGCCTTATCTCGGCTTGTTGGGTCAATTACAGCGCCGATAATCTCTATATATTATTCAACAGACAGAATATATCCTTTCTTTTTGATTGACGTAATTGAGACTGACGGGTCTGTAATAAGTCGGCGGATGTATGTAATCTGCACATTGAGGGAGAGAGAGTTGGAATAGCTTGCGTCACCCCATATTCTTTCCAGTATCATATCCCGCTCCACCGGCTTACCGATATTTTCAGCAAGCATCTGAAGTATTTCCGTTTGACGCACTGACAGTGAATGTGTCTCACCGTTGAAGGTCAAGGCGGAAAGGTTGGGGCGGAAAACAGTCTGTCCGAGTTGGTATTCCACATCCTGATTAACCGTCATGCTCTCAAACCGCTCGTTTATCTTCGCAATCAGTTCTTCGGGATAAAACGGTTTCGGTATATAGTCGTTTCCTTTAAGCGAGAATCCGTGAAGACGATCCACTTTGTCGGTTCGGTCCGTAAGGAAGAAAATAATTACCTTCTTGTCGTTGCGACGGATAATCCTTGCCATCTCAAATCCGTCAAGCTCAGGCATATTTATGTCAAGCAGAATCAGGTTGGGATGGCATTCACGATACATCTCCAGGCCTACCTTTCCGTTGTTGGCATAAATGACTTCATAACCTTCGGCCTCGACAAACCGCTTGAGCAGCATTGAGTTTTTGAGGTCATCATCAACCAGGAGTATCTTTATTGATTTCATCATTGCGGTAACTTTATGGTGAAACATGTGCCCTTACTCTCAGTACTCTGAACAGAGATCTCTCCACCGTGCGCTTCAACAAGAAGTCTGACATACGCGAGTCCAAGCCCCATACCCGGTTGCTCACCGGCCGAAGCCTTTCCGCGATAGAACCGTTGGAATATATGTTTCAGATCGCCTGAAGGAATGCCATTGCCGTTATCGCTCACCATAAGTTCAACGAATCCAACACCCTCCGTGGCTGAAGCATTGATTTCCACTTCCGAGCCGGAATATTTGACGGCGTTTTCCACAAGGTTATTGAGTATATTGTAGAGATGTGCGCGGTCTGCCGAGGCCACAATCCCGGAATCAATCTTATTGTTGATCGTTACGGTCTTCCCCGATGGCCGCACGGTTGCCCCGGCAACTGCATCAAACAGGTCTTGGAGATTTACACTTTGAATATTCAGCGGAATCTGTTCCACATTGTTGAAAGTGATGTCGCGGAGTTTCGAGAAGTAGGAGGACAGATTGTCAAGAGCGTTGCGGGTCTCGGTAAGCAGTTCCTTTCTGATGTCCTTGTCTTTGAGCATCCGCTCATTGTCAAGCCCCGACACGCACATCTTCAATGTGGATATGGGACGTTTGAGTTCATGAATCATGGTGGTTATGAAACCATTGCGCATCTTGTCAAGACGTGAGAGTTTCAACACCGTGGAAAATTGAAGGAAAAGGCAGACGATTAGCAAGACGGAAACCAACAAAGTGATAACCAGCGTCGGCCACATTCCGGGAAGTACGTCTAACGGATTTATCCCGCAGACAATACAGACGGTTTTCCCTTGTAATTGCGAGTAAGGTATGGTCATGGCAAGACAGGGTGCAAACACCGACGTATTATATTTTACAGTTGTTTCCCATACCATGGAATCGGCCCTGGCCAGACTTATGCGGGCTTCAATTCCGGACTTATTCAAAACGGAATCGATCTCATCTACTGAAAAAGGATGCTTTCGGTCGGTCTGAACATTTTTTGTAGCCATCCATGCCTCGTTCTCGTCCTTGGCTCCTGATGCATCAAATGTCATCGAATCCACAGGCGCAACAGTCTGCATCTGAGCCAACTCTACAGCCTTCGCCTTTTGTTCTTCCGTAAGAGGCGATCCCGGTTCCAACCCGAGAAGTTCATGTGCGGAAAAGAGATAGGTGTAGATTTTTGATGTGCGACTCGTTTTTACAGTATCACCATATTCCTGCTGCAATGAGTATGTCGGGAAGGAGATTGTCGTTTCTTTATCTTTTGATGCATTTTTCAAGGAATCGGTCCAGTTGTCAGCACCGGTTTCCCTGATTGCATTATATTCATCCACACACTTCCCTATCTGCTCGCCAAGACTCCGCTCATATTCAATCAGCGAATATTCATACCTTCCATACAGCCAATATACCTGCATCCCTAAGAATGCGAGAATCGCGATTATTGTGACTGTATATAATGTTTTGATCCGTCTTTCCATGACGCAAAATTAAGAAATTATCTCCGTATATATAGCCTCAGTGTCAAGCTATTTGCCTCACAGTAATAATTTAGTAATAATTCCTTAATGTTTGAGTAATGATTATTTTCGGTCCGGGGCTTTGTTCTGTGGTAACTTTGCAGAGTCAATCAAAAAACAACCGATATGAAGAAAACATTTTTGATACTCGTAATCGGAGCCATTGCGATAGCCATCGCTTCAGGCAAAATCGTTCGCCGTCAGCTCAGCATATTTCAGGCTTCGGTTCCGGAGACTGAAACCCTCGCTCCGGAGAAGATGGAATTCGTCTACGACTACCGCTGCTGCATTGACACCACCGGTTTACTTAAAGACAACATATCCGGCGACAACATGCTGCTCCAGGTTGGTCCCGACGGTCTGTCGAAATTCTCGAGCTATAAGAACCTCACAGTCGATTCAATCCTTATGCGTTCCTCTCAAGAACAGATAGCCGATGCCGCCATGGAGGGTAAACTCAGCACAGGCGAATTCATGACCATCTACAAGAACTATCCCGCAGGACGCCTGACCCATACCGAGAAAATCTGCCAGGACTGGTTCCGCTATGAAGAAGAAATGCCGTCATTCAATTGGGAACTTACCGATTCGATCGCCACTGTGCTCGGTTACGAATGCCTGAGTGCCAGATGTAAGTTCCGAGGGAGAGAGTGGACTGTATTCTATACCGAGGATATTCCGCTGACAGATGGTCCGTGGAAACTCCATGGGCTGCCGGGACTCATAATGAAGGCTTCGGACGCGGCCGGACACTATACATTCGAATGTATCGGTATCAAGTCAAAGGCCGACCGCCCCATAACTATCTACAAGGTGCCTTTTAACAAAACCGACCGTCAGGGTTATTACGACGCCAGACATCGATATGAGATAAATCCGTATGCATATTATGAAGCCACTACAGGCGAACACATAACGGTCACCGATGGAGCCGGCAATCCGTCGCTTGACGCTTACGACCCTATAGAATTGCCTTTCGATTATCTCGAACGCGACTGGAAGAAATGAACGGTTACAGTTCTTTTATAATTTGCGTTTTCTTCGGTCTGCTGTCGGCAAAAGCTGCAGACCCGGGAGAACTGTCCGGCATGGTTGTTGACGCTGACACTGATGAGCCTGTGGCCGGTTGCATTGTGAAAACGACGGGGGCATTTACATCCTCGAACAAGGATGGTCGCTTCATTATCAGTCCTAAAGCCGGTGCGGACTCAGTAACATTCCGTTTCATGGGTTATGAGTCACGCTCGCTGCCGGTAACAGCCGATTTTTCCTGTGTGCGTCTTAAACCTAAGACAACGCAACTCAAAGACGTTATAGTCGAGGCTCCCGATATATATGCCAAAGGTGATACATTAGTGTTCAATGTGGCTAAATATGCCAACGCCAAGGACAACGCCATTATCGACGTCCTCAAGCGGCTCCCGGGTATTAAGGTAGAGGAGGACGGAACGATCAAGTATCAGGGAAAGCCTATCAATAAGTTTTATCTTGACGGCAATGATTTCATCGGCGGTCAGTATGGACTTGCCACCAACAATATCTCGCATAAGGATGTAGCCTCGGTTGAGGTAATGGAAAATCATCAGCCGATCAAGGCTCTCGAAGGTATTGAATTCCCTGAAGAAGCGGGTATAAACCTCAAACTGAAGGAAGATGCACGAAGCCGGTGGGTAGGCGTAGCGCAGGCTGCGGCTGGCGTTCAGCCGTTTCTGTATGACGGTTCGCTCTACACTATGCGCATAGCTCCGAAGAATCAGAATATCATAACCCTAAAAGCCGACAATACAGGATGGAATCCTGCCAATGAGATACAGGAGCATGATATCGACGATATGTTCTCCTCGGATTATACCTCAACCCTTTGGCCTGAATATATTTCTGCCGATATTGTAAACGCACCACTATCGGAGAAGCGTACACGAGACAATCTGTCGTGGCTTGCAAACGCAATAACGGCATGGAAGTCCGGGGACACTTCAATGCGTCTTAAATTTAACTATGCGGGCGACCGTCTTGACTACAATTCGGGAATGACTACCGATTATTTCAGTTCTCAGATTCCTCAATTTGTTCAAAATAATTCACAACGCACACAGACTCATGATCTGTCGGCACAGTTTTTCAGTCAGACAAACAAGCGGGGTTACTATCTGAATGAGAAATTGACAGTGGGCGCAGTATGTGATAAAACAAACTCTGAAATAACAGGCTCGTTTGACCTCACACAGCGGGTCAGCCGCAAGAGTCTATCTGTCAACAACGACCTGAAACTTGTGAAGCGCAATGAGAAAAAACTATTCACGCTTATCTCGCGCATCAACTTTGGGCATCGTCCGGATAGATTGATTACGGCAGGAGTTGAAAATGCGGAGCAGAGTCTGGGTACTACCGATTTCCGAAGCACCACTGAAACCAAATTCGGAAAGATGACACGTTTCTGGAAATTTTATGTATCCGGCGGACTTGACCTCGACTATCACCGTATGAACAGCACCCTTGACGGACTTGGTGAATTTGACAATACCGGAATTCACGAAGCATTCCTGTCAGATCTTTATGCTACCCCGCAAGTGGATTATGAACGCAACGGCTGGCGCGCTTCATTCAATATCCCTTTGAAATGGCTTCACTATTCAATCGCAGGTCAGCATGACTATATTAATGCGTCCCCACGGCTGTATGTCAGGCGGCAACTGACAGCTAAATCGGATATATCCGCTTCGGCAGCTTATAGACTCGGCTCGCCACAGCCTTATATGAATATCACTGTTCCGGTGCTTTCAGATTACCGCAATCTTTTCATTGCCGAAAACCCTGACAAATATTCACAGAATGTTGCCGCCACACTCTCATATCGTTATCGCAATCCATTGAAGTCACTGTTCTTCAACATCTCGGCAACATATAATCATAGCCGCAGTTCAATAATGTCAAATCAGTTATTCTTCGGCGATTTCATAGTATCGACCTATGCAGACTGTCTGAACAACAGTGATTCATGGCATGCCAAGGGAGGATTCAGCAAAGGTCTCGGTCACAGCAAGATGGTGGTAGGCTGTGATATGGATGCTTCTGTGTCGTCCGCATCATCCATGCGAGATAACGAAGTGATGCCCTACCGGCAGATGGCAGCAGAAGTGAAGCCTTATTTCAAAGGAAGCATCACACGATGGCTCTCTGCCAGCTACGAGGCAAGCTATGGATTCTCAAAACTGAAAATTAATGATATAGTCAACAATTACCATAACTTCAGGCAAAACATCTTTACTACCATAATTCCCAATGATTATGTGCAATTTACTGTGGGAGCGGAGCATTTCCTGACACGATTCCCGGAGGGAAACATAACTAACTTTGTACTCCTCGATGCTTCGGCGATGTGGCGAATCAACGGCAAAGTACGTCTGTCTCTGACTGCCGGCAATCTTCTGGATCGCCGTAATTACCGGTATATCAGCTATGGCACCCTCTCGCGTTCTGAACATCACTTCGATATAAGACCAAGGAGCATCCTTGCCTCTGTCCAATACCGCTTCTAAACCCACCTCATAACGATAGTCACGGTCCATTTCCGCCATTCTTTTTGGAATGTGGCGCGACAAACCTACGGGGCGCGATCAGTGTTATAATTTTGCATTGATTGAAGTTGATTGAAGTCAGATTGCAATGTGTCATGCAACCTTTGTATTGAGATCATGCATCCATATTGCGATTGCACAACCATTTATTTTTAGAATGAATGAGCCGGAAGGGTAATAGGTTCGCGGGGTTAAGTGCGGCGGGACTGCTCGTCGCCATAGGAATTGTGTTTGGCGACATAGGCACGTCTCCGCTCTATGTCATGAAGGCAATCCTTAACGTCAACCCGGAGTTCGACCGGGATTATATTATAGGAGCGGTGTCATGCGTGATATGGACCCTCACCCTTCAGACCACAATCAAATATGTGACGGTAGCACTCCGCGCAGACAATAACGGCGAGGGAGGCATAATGGCTCTTTTCTCACTGGTGAAGAAGACGGGGAAAAGCGGCTGGGCGTTCGTCGTGGCCGCCATCGGAGCCAGCGCGATGCTGGCTGACGGCATAATAACGCCGGCGGTGACGGTCACGTCGGCCGTGGAGGGCTTGCGTTCACTGTATGTCGCCACGCCGGTGGTGCCCATTGTGCTGGTGATTATAACCGTGGTATTTTTTGTGCAGCGTTCGGGGTCGTCCAAGATCGGAAGGTTCTTCGGCCCCATAATGCTCGTGTGGTTCCTGATGCTCGGTATCCTCGGCATGATGAATGTGTGGAACGATCTGTCCATATTCAAGGCATTCAACCCCTGGTATGCGGTCAGACTGATTGCTACCAATCCTGAATGGATGTTCATACTCGGAGCGGTGTTTCTCTGCACCACGGGCGCAGAGGCGTTGTATGCCGACCTGGGGCATTGCGGCCGTTACAACATTACTTTCAGCTGGCTTTTTGTCAAAGTCATGCTCATTTTCAACTATCTCGGGCAGGGCGCATGGATCCTGGCACATTCCGGCTCCATTGACGGCATGTTCAATCCGTTCTACGCAATGATGCCTCCCGGCTTTCTGGGCGTGGGCATTGTCATAGCCACCGTCGCCGCCATAATAGCGAGCCAGGCGCTGATAAGCGGCGTGTTTTCTCTGATCGGCGAGGCCGTGAATCTCGACATCTGGCCAAGGATGAAGATAAACTATACGGGTAATGTCAAGGGACAGCTGTATGTTCCGGCTATAAATCTGTTTCTGTATGCGGGATGCGTCGGCACCGTGCTGTTGTTTCAGTCGTCGGGCCGCATGGAAGCCGCATACGGCCTCGCCATTACCATAACGATGCTGGCCACTACGATACTGCTGTGGCGTTATATGCGGAATATCGGGACGCCCGCGTGGCTCTCCTATTCTTTTTTCATTGTGTTCTGCCTGTTGGAAGGAGCCTTTTTCGCCGCCAATATGTTCAAGTTCGTGCATGGCGGTTGGTTTACGGTTCTGATAGCCTGCGGACTGTTCTGCATAATGTTTGTCTGGAACAAAGGCAGCTCATTCCATCGACTCCATGTGGATTATAAATATTTTCCGGATTACATAGACATAATCACCGCGATAAGGGACGATGGGGAAATATCCCGCTATGCGTCGAATGTAGTGTACATAAGCTTCTCGCCTACAGAGAATATGGTGGAAAGCAAACTGCTGTATTCCATAATAAACAAACAGCCAAAACGGGCCGACCATTACTGGATTCTCCGCATAGAGCACACCGACATGCCCTATACGCTCGATTATTCCGTTGACACGATGGTCAAAGACGCGATTTTTCTGGTGACCGTCAGATTCGGCTTCAAGGTGCAGCCGCGGATCAACGTATTTCTGAGGCAGATCGTGGAAGATCTTGCAGCCTCCGGCGATCTTTCGCTGACCAGCAGGTATCCCTCCATGAAACGGTATGGGATTCCGGGCGACTTCCGGTTCGTTCTGATTCATCGGGTATTCTCTCCCGCGAGCATCTGCAACGCATACGAACGCAAGATACTGGCAGCGTACGAAACGCTGCGGCATATCTCCGAATCGACTGAAAACGCTCTGGGGCTGGACACAAGCGTCGTCACTGTCGAGACCGTGCCGCTGGTGATCCGGAGCGGACCGGACATCAGGATCAAGCGAAAGCAGAATTGATCATCATTTAGATTATAACCGTGTTTATCATAATAAAGGAATCATGAACTTATATTTCAATATCCTTTCCGGCTAAAATGAATGATATGCCAAACGATATTTCCCGCTTCATTTCGTCAGGAATACATGTAAACGTGTCCGGGAGTCGGTGAATGCCGAAAAGAGCCGAAGACGTCTTGGGAATAATGTTTAAAAGATTATTTATTTTTTCTATGCCCCTGCTTTTGAAGTCTGAGGGTGATTCACCATACAGGTTGATGCATACGGACTCAACTTTAGTAAAATCTATCTGTCTGAATTTGTCCGTTACTTTTAAAACCAGACTATCAACATCCGCGCCATATACAAATCGGGCATAGAATCTTCCGGCATCCTTTAATGTGGCATGAATATCGTTAATGTCAAAAGAAACGGGACCCTGATAAATTGGCGGACATGTAAGAGCGCGAACAATGCTTAGGATGGATTTTCCGTCATTAACAGTCTGAGCATCGAAACATCCTCGTTCTTCAATATGTTCGGGAAACACGCCTAAGGTCAGGACTCCGGCTTGATAGAACTTACGACCCAATTCAATAGCCTTAGAAAAGTTATCTTGAGCCCGGATTATTACCATTCTATCTTCATCACCGACTTCAATCCCGTCCGGATTTAAAGTGTATTCGTTAGTGACTCCTGTAAACCACTCATATATATCCAGCACACTTGCCCCGTCATCTTTACTTATTGAGATAACTCTAAATTCCATTTGCTGAGGTATTACCCGTCTTCATAATGTTCGTACATATCATAAATCCAGCCCTTCATTGTTTTGCGCACACTCTCAGGCGAAATTACTTCAAGCCATGCACCGTCATGCAAAAGGCGCATAATGAAGTCATAGGTCGGAGCAACCCACAACTCAAAATCAGCGTAATCACCATGGTCTTCTATCAATCGTTGAGAATGATGGATGGGCAGGGATTTAAGATATTCCTTATGTTGTGCATAAGCACGAAGAATAATTCTCATCGGGAGTTGAGTATCCGAAACTATGCCATACATTGTTTCAAAATGCTCTATTGCCGAAAATTTCTCGGGAATCTTAAACATATCATTAAGGATTGTGAGAGACCGGATGCGGTCAAGGCCATAGATTTTTAGCTTATCTTTCGTTTTCGGTTTTGCCAACATATACCACCTTCCTTCAAAGAGTTTCACGCAGTACGGCGCTACGGTTTCGGTCTTCGTCTCTCCCGTCCTGAAAGACGTATAGCTCATCTCAAGAACCCTATTCCCTCTCATCGCCTCCATAATTGGAGTCAGATACACATATCCTGACGGTATCTCATCAACCAGAATACGATTTTTCAAAGAACGATTCTCTTGAACGAGATTGCCTACGGAAAACGTATCAAGTATCCAATGTCTCAACTTGTCTTCATCGATATCATCAGGATTAGCAATATAATACAAATACCCTCCGCTCTCCTGGCATTTTATTTCGATTCCAAGCGTAATCAGTATATCCTTTCTCCACCGATTGAATGTACCGCGATGGAGAGGCTCATAATCGCTCATGTCTTTATTACACTCCCACATATCGGAGATTTCCTTAAATGAAATCTTACCGTGGCGACGGAGAGTTTCAATCAGCCAGATATGTTTTTTGAATTGGGTCATTTGATTACACTTACAATGTCTTCAATCAAGGCATCAAAATGCTTGGCAAGATTCTCTTTGCTTTGCCGTGACGGATGGATAGTACGGGCGGCATACCTTACCCCGGGAATATTGATGCGGTGAAGAAAAACGTCTTCTTTAACAAGATGGAATGCTTCATCCGAGAGTCCAAACTTCTCTTTTATTTCTTGGTCAGCATAGAATCCTGTCAGGAAGATCATGACATCCGGTTTCAGTATTCTTACCTCATCAGCAACAACATTAAAGTATTGGCGTTCTATTTCACTAATCTCTGATGTCGGTTTACGGCAACTTTTACCGAAATCCGTACCGCCGCATCCTATTTTCGACACGTTGTTCCACACAGCATGTACATTCTGGTTCCCGAGACGGTCCCTCAATTGCTGTATCAGCTGGTTCTGGCGGCGTGTAAAGATTGATTTCCCGACACCGTTGCTTTCGTAGCAATAGGCGTGATATATGTCTCCGAGTCCATAGATCTCCGGTTCACCATCAATATGCTTCCCTTTTATTTCATTCAGAATATCATCTGAAGAAGAAAGATTAAAGTTATATGTTCCGTAAGGGCATTCGCTTCGCTCATTTATGTCGTTCCAGTTATTGGTTTCGCGACCAAAGACCATTACACGCAGATCAGCATTCTCATACGATTCATCATCGTTGAGTTCAAGAAGGAGCGGGAGTGCCGGTTTAATGGCATTCGGATCATCAAACAAAGGCTTCACCGCAAAGTAAAGGCCCGGAATCCTGGGTCCGTAGAGATTCACCAACTGATCGTTCAGTGATTTTTCTTCAATAGGAATATATGTTATATCATTCATAAGTAAGATTTGTTATTACCTGTTCGCAAAGTTAATCATTTCCTGTCTCATTCTGCAGTACAGGTTTGTTTTTTTATCTCCCGCCAACTTTTTATCATATTGACGAGGCAATTTGCCACATAGTATTCGGGAGGTGTAGGAGGGAATCCCATCCAGGGTTCACGGCGATGAGTGTCCCGGACTTTGGCAGCAAGGCATGTTGACCATGATTCCGTCACAATGAAAAACTCTTCCTGATGAAGAATAGTGTCATCTGAAACATAGGAGTCGTGTACGGCAAGGAATCCGCCTTTATCCTCATAGGGATTATTATTCACCTTCCGCGACAATTCTTTCAGTTTTTCGAATGCTAATTCGCACTCGGCCAATTGATGGTCGTAGCAATCCGGCTGGTGATTGCGGATATATCTTCTGACTTCTTCCCAGTCAGCCTGGCGAAAATAGAATTCCAATCTCATATCGGCACCTGACAGGTCATTGTATTCCATCTGATTGCAATAGCAACCTTGGTTCATCTTGAGTAGTTTATCAATCTCTGATTTATTCACAAAGGATTCAGGCAGAGCGACAAAAGTCAGCGACTGATACTTGGGCAGCTCTATTGCGGCAACAGGATTGAAAGAGCAGTCAAGATGCGTAATATTAGGACAGTGTCGCAGATCCAATTTTTTCAGCATATTATCCCTACATATCACACCTTTCAGAAACACCTTTTGATATTCACCGGGAGTCAAGTCAAGAGATGTCAAGCACTGCCCGACTACTGACAGACTCCTTAGTCCCGGACAATCGCCCAAATAAATCGAATTCAGTTGACGCTTGTTGCGACTGAAGTCCAGACCTTCCACGACACTTTTCCATAACGATTCTATACTTAGGGAATATGAACCGGAGTTCGCATAGATATGTCTGCAGACTACGGAGCCGGTCTTATCCAGATCTCCATATCTGTCACATGTGCCGTCTCCCCAGTCAACGACAATCTGGCAATAAGGAGCAAGGTCTAACGAGAACTCACAAGTACGGTTTTCGGATTTGATCTCAATGCCTAATATCATCCGGTCCTGTGTAATATTCTTACGATGATAAAGCATACACTGCCGAAGCATCTTTTTTAAGAACGGATCATTATCATTTCTATACGGGCTTTTCAAGAATGGGAGATACAACTCATATTGTTTGTCTTTGCCACAACATTCTGAATACAGATCTCCCAATACCCATACCACTTCATAATCTTTTGGCCAATATACTTCATTAAATCTCTCAAGGTATTTTATTGCAAGATCAGGATCCGACTCTGTCCCTCGGCCATAGTAATACATCAGTCCCAGATATTGTGCCGTCACATCATCTTCAAGAACCTTTAATGTATTGAACGCTTCCGAATATTCTTCCGTCTCATAATAGTATGTCCCTAATTCGAATGCGTAATGTACGTCACCTTCGTTTGCTTTCTTGATATAATACTCCCGCACTGCAGGATTGTAGAGCATCCTCGACAGGCTGCTACCGAATGTTGCGTTACATTTGATAATTATATCCACATATTCACGGTCGGTCAAGGCAAGACGGCGATCAGTACTGTCTTTGCTGAGTTCAGCGGTCAACATCAGAGCCAATGCGTTATTACAGTACATATATCCGGCATCCTTCCACTCAGTCAGACGGTCAACGGAATATTGAAATTCCTCTTTGCTTGCATTCCTCAGATAACATGACAGATTCATGACATCCATCGGAGGGATAGATGGGGATTCAAATTCATTTTTCAGACTATCTGCAATACGAAGATATTCCTCAATGGCATCAAGACCATTTATGAGTTGTGCGCGCATTGAGCCGTCAGGGTTTAACGGTTCATTTCTTAGCGGTTTTAATAAATCTGATGCTCTTTTGGCTAAGTTCCACATCCGTTTTTTGTTTTCTTCGGCTGTAATCATTGTATCAAAGCTTTTAGTTGATTCATTTCTATTCGAATTTGAAAATAGATTCTTTATCAGTTAATTTCCCCGTGCCGACATTGATACAATCCATACAGAGACAATCACCATTCCTCATGACGATTTCGCTCACTGTCAGATGTTCGTTGTCTCCCATTACCACATAGTATTCCTCATATTCTGAAAAATCCAACTGAATGTATAGTTTCAGATACTGTCCGCAATCCGTCAGCCCGATACCCATGATGCCAAGCCACATATCCTGAGCCTTGATAAAGTCGGTAAATGAAGCGTATTCCTCGGCTACCGCCGAGAAATATGCCTGTCGCTTTCGCACCATTTCCATACGGTCTATTGCTGAAAGATTCATATAAATCCATTAATCTTTATCCAATGTTCGTTTCTGATAAATGGATCTGATGTTGTCTTCCACTCCAATTCAGCTATTTGACGCTCGGTCCAAAGCATTGTGAGATTTTTTTCCTTGCGAAGCTCAATAGCTGATTTAACAAGTGGAATAATATCATGAAGACGTATTTTAATATCCTCCCATAGCCCGTCAAGGTGACAAGCCGCGACGTATGCGAGGCGCAGATAAAGTCTTACATGCTTAAAATCTCCATAATAGTAAATTGTAAACTCATGCTCCCATCCACATTCATCCAATATGTCACCGGCTTCACCCATCAAGTCTTTACATAGGGCTGTATGATTATGGCAAAAGTTATCGATGGCTACCGGTTGGGCATAATCCAACCGCACGTCAATCTTATTTTTTATATTATCTATCATAGCTGAAATCATTATTGTTTTTTGCGTTTTACGATTAATCGGAAAATTGGACGGGCAGTAACAACCAACAATATTATTATAGAGGCATAGATTCTGACAAGAGAACAGCCCCCCGGAAATGCAAATGGGATAAGAGAACTCACCATTACCACTCCCACAAGCCATATTGACAATTTTGTAAAGCTGATGTCATACTGATTATTTTCGGCCTCCGACTCATCAAATAGATCCGCGATTCTTTTTTTGATTGACTTTCCCATAATAATTGAATTGCTTGTGATTTTGCAAAAATATATTCATGATGTCTCAATAAACAGTACAGGCTATCTATTTCTCATAAAAAATTTATCCTGACGCTAAAAATGAGACACCCAAGCGCTATTTTTGTATTAAAGTTGTTTGTACTTATTTACGAAAATATGATGAGGAACAACTGCATTATAAAATTATACCCAAGATGAAGATAATCCATATTTCCGACACGCACGGATGTCATAGATGTCTTCCCGAACTTCCAGAGGCAGACATAATCGTTCATTCCGGCGATTTCACAACGGCGGGAAGCGAGCGGGAAGCAATCGATTTCCTCAACTGGTTTTGCGACTTGCCCTATAGGCATAAGGTTTTCATCTGCGGGAACCATGATGACTGTCTATATGAAGCCAATATCGAAGGTCTTGACTCCAATGTATATTATCTTTGCAATTCAGGCATTGAAATAGAAGGCATGAAATTTTATGGGGTTCCAATGTTTACAGAAGATTGTATCACCAACCGTCAAACTCAAAACTATGCTCAAATCCCGAATGACACAGATATACTCATAACTCATTCGCCGGCATACAGTATTCTTGACTTAGCCGACGATATCAATTATGGCTCGAAAGAATTATTACAATCATTGGCAAGAGTAAATCCACAACTCCATCTATTCGGTCATATCCACCGACAGCATGGCATGACCATTATGGGAACAACAATATTTTCAAACGGTGCGATAATGAATGACGGCAACTCAAATTTCTATCATCCCAATATCCTCGAGTTGTAAGATCCGCATAAAGATAATTGCAATAGTATGTACGAATTAATACCATAGAGGGAACTTTTACTTCTCTCGGAGACTCTCAAAGAAATGTTCCATTATTGAGATCAACCAAAATTCAAACCAAGCAGCCGCTCACCTTCCGGCTGCCTTTTTTATATCTTTTGGGAGTAAAAGAAACGACAATTCCCGAGGTTACCATTCGAAGCCGACGTGCGCCCCGAGGCCGTTCTGGACGATGCTGGACTGATAGCCGCTCCAGTAATCCGAGGTCAGGAGGCGGTAATGGACGCCGATGTTGAAGGCCTGCTTGGCGTTCTGCGAGTTGACGGGTATCCGCACGCCGATGGCCGGCTGGAAGTAGAAGTAACTGGTGTTGGTCAGATATCCGTTGCGGATTTTCACCGAGTTGCTGTTGGCCAGGAAAGAGGCGCCTATCTTCAGGTCGATAAAGAACGATGCCGCGTTCCTCGGTCCGATATTGAACCGAAAATCAGTGAAAACAGGAATCATCACGGCCTTGGACACATACGTGTCGTCATAACGATCCATATTCGACTGCGACCAGCCGTTGCCCCAGTCATCGTTGACATACGACCACATCAGGTCCACACCTATACCTGCACCCATGAAAAACCAGTCGGTCATCTGATAGCCCTGCGAGGTCGACACGGTGGCAAAATTGGACCGATACCGTCCTACTCCCTGAGTATAAGCCGCATCCACAAAGCCCTTGTACGAATTCGATCCCGACAGGGCCGGCATCAATACATTGGTAAGTCCGTTTGCTATATTCGAATACTGTGCGCTGGCGGCAATCGCGGCGCTCAGCATTATACCTAACAATATGCTCCTTTTCATCTGTAATTCTTTTTATATGAATAACAAGAGAATAGAGTCAATTGTTACCCCGCAAATCAATAATTCTGTTAAGCCATCGGTCCTTAGGCGGAAGCCCTTATTACCTGTATTCCGCATACCGGGCGCCCTTGGGTGTGGGGTCCGTTACCAGGACAGGCTTGTCGTACACCATCTCCATCAGCGACTGCAGGTTACGGGCGCCCTCGGCACGGGCACGCTCTACTGTGCCATTCCGATACAGCAGTTTCGTCGACTTTTCCTTAATCTTGGCCTTAACGGCGTTTTCTTCCGCAATCGTGAACTTATCGCTGCGGAACATCGCCATCCGGCCTATGGCCTTGGTGTCGATCACTTCCCATGAGTTCTTATCCGTAGACTCGTACAGTTCCACTATTTCGGGAGGAAGCGTGATTTGCACCGTATCTCCGTCGGCATCTACTTTCAGCTTCTCCAGGTCGAACGACACGCTCCCCTTCTGCTTCTGGATGGCGAACATCACCTTGTCGTTAATGGTGTCAAGCACCGGCACCTCGCTGTAGATGTCAACGGTACACAGCCGGGCCATGGTCTCTATCCTGCTCACCTTCGCCTTGTCTACGTCAATGGTATTATTGGGCGAACTTAAGCTGAAATACAGGTAAAGTCCGGCCGCCACGACTGCAATCACCACGATTGCGGTCAGTATGAATTTCTTCTTAAACATGGCTATCAGGAGTTGGAGGGTTTGAAATCGACACTTGCCGTGTAGCCGTTCGCCTCGAACAGTGTCTCGAAGTATTTGCGGGCCTTACGCTGGGCGGCGTCCACAAGCTGCCGTCTGAACTCCGGATTATCCTCCACCTCCTTTTTGAACGAGGCGTTGGCCTTTTCCTTAATCTCGGCCCGTTCTTTGGAATCGAGATTGGATCTCAGCGGACCGATGTTCTCGTACTCCTTGCGCATCTCCATGTCGCGGCCGGCTATCTCCGTGCGGACGGGAGGCAAAGTGACCCTCACGGTCTTCGTATCCTCGTCATACACTATGTCGTCCATTTGCATGGCCGACAGATCCACATACGCACGCATGTAGGAATCGTAGGAATAGACCGCTATCCGTTTCCCGATGGTGTACCAGTCGGAGCTTTCCATCCTGGCCGTCTTGGTTATGGCCATCGAGGCGAACACCATCTTGTCGCCCGACCTGATTTCCTGATATATACCTGTATGATCGGGCTGTTCGGTCCTTGCACATCCGCTTAGAATCAACAGCCCGACCATCCCTGCGAGAAATTTCTTCATTTGTCTTCCGTTTAATCGCACTATTTGACTGCAAACCGCAATATAGGTTTACTTGCCAAGTTTCAGTATAACAAACGGAATCTTACGGGAAATGTTCGGGTTTTACAGGCTGTCAACTATCCGAAGAATAGGCATTCAGTATCTCCAGCGCGTTGCGGGTGGCCACGAGGCAGCAGTTCAGGCAATGGTCGCGGCCGCGGTTCTGCTTGCCGCAGCACACGGTGCCGAAATGCGTCTGAAATCTTTCATACATTTCCTTGGCTGCCATTGTGGCGCCTTTACGGTCCGCGCCCATTGCGAGCCCAGTAGCCATTATGGCGCCGCTCAAAGCGCCGCATGTACCCTCGTCGAACGTAGCGCCTATGCCGCCCCGGAAGCCCACGGCCAGCGACCGCAGTGTCTCGTCGTCCAGTGCGCAGGCCGCCGCATGGCTCACCGCCAATACCGTCGTTTCCGAACACGATGTCCCGGCCAGTCTCAGCGTCCTGGCCTCATCTTCCCCTTTCTGTATGTCAATCTCCATCGATGTTAAGTCTTATTCTTCGCAGTCTGTTTTACTCACAAAGTTAATACTTTTCTTCCGATTTCCAATCTCCTGACTTATTGCGTTGCACCAAAAATACGGGCTCCTCTATGTCGACATCGATGTCGACATAGAGGAGCCTTATAATAGCTAATGACGGGGATTCAGACCTCTACCGGGGCCTTTCCACCAAGGCACCAATCACTTGTGTTTGGATTTGCTGACATTGTATATACCGGGGTTGGCCGCACGCAAGGCTTCGAGGTCGGACTGTGTCGCCTTCCTGAAACCGTTGAACCTTGCAGGATAACCCGTAACGGTGAGTGTCCCGCCGCCGAATCCGTCACTTTCGAACACAAACTGTTCTTCAAGCAATACATCGGCACCCTTGGCCTTCAGCAGGTTGGCCACCAGGTTGCCCTTGCGGGTGTCAAGAGATATTCTCCTGAACGGATTCCAGCCCCATTCCACGGTAGCCGTGGCCTGTTCCATCACCTCAAGCTCCGTGACGGTGGGATACTGCACCACAGCCGTCTGCACTTCAGTGATGTACGAGGTCTTTTTGACGGTGGTGCAGGAACACAGGGTTGCCAGCGCCATCACGCCGATGAATAATATCTTTTTCATATCCGTAGTCTATAGATTCATATTCTCGGTATGGAATTACCGCATGTTTATTTATGAGCCTCGCAGGGAAGTTTCCTGAAATTCTTGTATGTTGCGGGATAGCCGGTCACGATGAGCTCACGGATGACTGTCAGTGAACCCAAGCTGAAAAAAATCAACATAACAGCAACCGTTTGGAATTGTGGCCGAAATGGGTTAATTTTGTGGGGAATACCAAGAATCCATTCGATATGACACAGATGCCGGCAAAATACCCGATCGGAATTCAAAGCTTCGAAATGCTACGTAAGCTGTCTTACTTATATATTGATAAGACTGAGCTTATCTACAATCTTGCCATGACCAGCAAGTGCATCTTTCTGGCAAGGCCGCGCAGATTCGGCAAGAGCCTGCTGTTATCAACGGTACAGGCATATTTCGAAGGAAAAAAGGATTTGTTCAAGGGTCTTGCCATCGAACATTTGGAAACTGATTGGCAACCTCACCCCGTTTTGAAACTCAGTCTTGCCAGTTATAATCCAAGCGGAGAAGGCAATCTGGACGCAATTCTTGACAATCAGTTCCAGATATGGGAAAAGGAATATGATGCCGAAACAGTTTCCCGGGATTTCTCGTCCCGTTTCAGAAATGTAATAATGGCGGCTTATAATTCGACCGGTAATCCGGTCGTAATACTAATCGACGAGTACGATAATCCCCTCATCTCAAACATGCACAATGCAGATCGGCTCGAGGAGCACCGGCTGTTGCTTAAGTCCATCTACGTCAATATCAAGGATCTGGATCAATACATCCGCTTCACCATGCTGACGGGGGTGAGCCGTTTCAGCAAGATGACCATCTTCAGCGGACTTAACAACTTAGAAGACATATCGCTGGACGACGAATATGCCTCCATCTGCGGCATAACGGAAGACGAACTCGTCTCTGATTTTCAGGCAGGCATTTCCGAATTGTCTGAAAAGTATTCCATCACCCGTGAAGAGGCAATCGCTTTGCTTAAGGCGAATTACGACGGCTATCATTTTTCCGAAGTCAGTCCGGACATCTATAATCCCTTCAGCCTACTGAACGCCCTCAAAAAGAAAAAGATAGACGCCTACTGGTTCCAGAGCGGAACACCCGAGTTCCTGATCAGGAGAATACAGGACAGCCGGGAATTCCTTCCCGACACTTTCGACGAGACTGTGGACAGCTGGATATTGGCATCGAGCGACATTCTGGACTCGCGTCCCACGGCTCTGCTATACCAGACAGGTTATCTGACTATCAAGCGTTTTGAGAAGCCGGACGTATACCACCTCGGCATCCCTAACTTAGAGGTGCGCAAAGGTTTGTTCCAGAACCTTGCCAGGTATTATTTCGACAAGGACGACACCGTAATCTACAACCATGTGCGTGAAGTCAGAAAGTTGCTCGAAACCAGGCGTATCGACGAGGCGATTGAACGACTGCGCACGTTCATGGCCGGCATACCGTACGAATTCGCCGACAAAGCTACCGAGCTGCATTACGAAAACAACCTGTTCATCATATTCATCCTCATCGGCGTGGACGCCCGGCCGGAGTGGCATACTTCCGACGGCCGAATCGACCTGGTGCTCAGCATGCGCGATTACATCTACATCATCGAGCTGAAACGCGACGGCACCCCCGACGAAGCATTGGCCCAGATCAAAAAGAAAGACTACGCCCGCCAGTTTGCCTCCGACCCACGTCCAATTGTGAATCTCGGCATCACTTTCAGCACCCAGACCCGAAACATCACCGCCTGGAAGGCAGAGTAATTATGAATAGGCTCCTCATCCTCATTTGGACTATATGCGTTACGCTGTTGGCTACGGCAGCCGCTACGGCGTTCGCCGATAATGGGTCGGAACCGGTCGACACGACTGCGTCCGCAAAAAAGAAAAAGGATGTGCCGCCGGTGATGCACAGCGCCGTGGGCGACCGCTCCAAAAACGGTTCCGATTCCTTACGCCTGGAGATTATCGGGATACGCCAGCAGTATTCCGGCATGGACAGGTCGACATACGACAACTCAATCTTCTCCCCGAAGTCCGCGCTGTTCAGCCGTGACGGCTCCAAACTGTACGTTAACTCGCTTGAGGGATGCCATACTACCGTATTCAGCGTGCCGTCACTTCAGCGGCAATCATTGATCAGCTATTCATTTCCGTCGGGCGTCGGCCCCAAATGGAGCAAACCATCGGGCTACTATACTTTTACCCATTATGACGACGGCGGCCGCCGGAAATTTGCCGGCAAACCGGTAGAGGGAACTCTCAGTCACAACGGCCGATACCTGTGGGTCACGTTTTATCGACGCTCGTTCGACATCAACGCCCAGGATCCGTCGGCCCTGGCCGTCATAGACACCCGCACCGATTCCATAATACGCATGTTCGAGACCGGCCCGTTGCCGAAAATGATTGCCGCATCGCCCGACAACAGACGGATAGCCGTGACGCATTGGGGCGACAACACCGTCGGACTGATCGACATATCGGCTCCGGACATCAAGGACTGGCACCATCTGAGGCCCATCGTAATCGGCCAGAAACTGAAGCTCGACCATCCTCTTGACAAGTCTGTGAACCGCGACGCCAATTCCGGCAATCTGCTCCGCGGCACGGTCTTCACTCCCGACGGCAAATGGCTTTTGGTGTCGGGCATGCACGGCCCGCTGCAGGTTATCGACATCGAGAACGGCGAGCTTGTCGGCCATGCCAATGAAATATACGGCCTGCGGCATCTGGCCATATACGACGGATACGTATACGGCTCGCACAATGTGGGAGGCATGGTGTATCGGTTCCCGCTCGATGCCCTTATCTTCGATGCTGTAAAGGCGCGGAGCGAGGGGCGTAAATCGCTCCGGGTCGGCAAAGTCGAGTCGTGCAAGGTAGGCAAAGGAGCCCATACCCTTGTCATATCGCCCGACGGCGGATACCTGTTCGTGGCCTGTAACACGGAGAGTGCCCTTTACGTGGTGGATACTCGCACCATGAAGGTCGTGGACTCGCTGACCATCGATTCATACCCTGTCGGACTGGCCATCTCGCCCGACGGCACCCTCCTTGCCGTCACCTCCCAGGGCCGCGAAGGCCACGGCGGCAACGCCCTCAACCTCGTCAAGGTCATCCGACCCTATTACAAAGCCCCCGTAACCGTCATAACCGACTCCATCGCAGAGAATCCGGATGACAAACTCACGCCTCAGGAACCATCCGGCGACATAAACTCAGCCCAAGAATCCGGGCTCACGAATTTCCTACAAAACAAGTCTCTCTTAATCGGCCTCGGCATTCTGTTGCTTGCAGGCTTAGTTATCCTGCTTTACTTCATTTTCAGGAGACACAAGCCCGAGGACTCGGAGCAATAATCATGTCCGTAATTTGAAAGTTTTTTCACTGCCGGGGGTTGGGAAACGACACTTGGCCGTGTCAATATAGTGTATGGCGACGACAAAGGAGATAGAACATCTGTTCAAGGCCAATTACGCGGCGATGCTGCGGCTGGCCGTAGCCAGCGTACACGACCGCGACGCGGCAAACGACGTGGTGCACGGTGTCTTCGAGTCGCTGCTTGCAGCCGATGCCGAAAATGCCCCCGATACAGGATATCTGATGCGCGCCACGCGTAACAGGGCTCTTAACTATCTTCGCGACCTTGATGTCAGACAACGCATTGCCGGCATTTATACGCTGGATATTGCAGACTCAGATGGCGACGAATCGGATGGAATCACCGACTGCGAACGTCTGGGACGCCTAATAGACGAATGTCTTACGCCACAGACATCACGGGTGCTTAGACTCCGGTTCTATCAAGGTCTGAAATATGCCGAAATCTCAACAACGCTCGGCATAAGCGAAGCCGCAGTCTACAAGCATCTGAGACAAGCCATCGAAATCCTTCGCCCGTTAATAACCGATTAAAACTGAAGAATATGGATAAACTTCGCAAAGTCCTCGAACTTATCGACAATCCCGGGGGATATTCTCCAGAGGAAATCGAAAGCATTTTGACCGACCCTGAAATGCGTGGCCTCTATGATACGCTCAGTAGTGTATCCGGCTCATTTCATGCCTCCGACCTGCAGATAGACGATGTCGCCATAGACCGCGAATGGCGGAATTTCAGTTATCGTCATCGCCGCTCGGTATGGCGAGTGCTTTGGAGACAGCGCCGTGCAGCCATCATCACCGGCATAGTCGCCACGTCTCTTGTTGCCGTGGGCATGGGCATTGGCATTACACTGCACAATCAGCAGCCCTCCCGCACTGAAACGGCCCTCCCGCAAGTCGCCGCAGTCAGCCCGACAGCGGCAACCGCGCAAACCGATACCGTCGCCGCAGTCTCGACTGACGCTGCCGAATTCCCGGCCTCAATAAAATTTGAAGACGAAACACTGGAATCCATCATGACAAGGATCGCTTCGCGGTATGGCCTTGAGGTCAGATTCCAGTCCGATATCCCCAAATCGCTGCGCCTGTACTTTGTCTGGGACACATCTCAGACTGCGGAGGAGACTGTAGCCGCGCTCGACAACTTCGAGCGTTTCAGCATCACCCTTGAAGATTCCACCATAATAATCAAGTAAGAGTCCACTTAATACTATGCACACATGATAAGATACCTGACACTGGCTTTTTGCGTCATTACATACATTGCCGCATACGCAGCCACATACGAATACAGATTCTCCGACACGCCGCTCGCTACGGCCTTGGCCCGAATCTCGCGCGACCATCCTGAACTGAAGCTCAGCTTCATATACGATGAGCTTGACAAATATCACACATCCGCCCATATAGACACAGACGACGGGCTGAAAGCCGTGCGCCAACTCACATTCGGCATCCCAGTACGCGTGTATAAGTCGCGCAACGGAATATATGTGGAAGCCATGCAACGTGGATATTACCGTTACACCGGCTGGGTTACCGGTGAAGGAGACGAAAGGGTGTCGCATGCCACGGTCATGATTCTCGCACCTAAGGATTCCACTGTACTGACCTACGCCTTCACCGACAATAGCGGACGTTTCTCCATTCCATGCGACGCACGTAACGTGATACTGAAACTAAGCAGCGTGGGATATCTGCCCACATATCTCAAGGCATCGAAGTTCAATGTGGGCGAAGTCCGGATGATTCAGGCTCCTGTCACATTAGGCAATCTGACCGTCAAGACCGAACACGCGCGCATTGAGAACGACAAGACTGTATTCATGCCCGGCAAGCGTGAGAAAAACGCAGCGCACGGAGGCGCTGACCTGCTCTTGGCCATGGGTTTGCCTACGGTGCGCGTCAATCCTGCAGACATGTCCATCACCACAAACATCGGAGAGGAGGTGCAGACTTTCATCGATTTTCTACCGGCCGACAAAAGCGAGTTATCCGGCATGCGACCCCAGGATGTACGCTATGTGGAAGTATATGAGAATCCTCAGGATCCTCGTTTCAACGGCGCCCGGTATGCGGTCAATTTCATTATGGTAAAATATGAATACGGAGGCTACACCAAACTGGATGCATACCAAAGCATCCCCGACCCGTCAGGGGATTTCTCGGTCAACTCTAAGTTCAGCTATAAAAAGATGACATACGATGTCGCCGCAGGATATTTCTATGAGATAGACCATCATTCGCACAACGAATCGGAATCCCTATATGAATTCCCTGACCAGAATGTAAGCTGGCTGAGCAGTACCTACGACCGCCATTACCGACATGCCCGGGAATATGCCACATTGCGGGCCATATATTCCGACTCCCTTAGAGTGGTTTCCAACACGATAGGATATCAGGGCAACGGAAGCCACTTCCAGCGCAAGGACAACAATATATACACACCCGAAATTTATCCGGATGACATTTCGACATCGGGTATTGGCTTCCGGTCAAATTCTGCAAACTGGCGTGGAAACTGGCAGTTTTTCTTTCCCCGCGACATAACCCTGATAATTGAACCGACGTTGAGATATTCGCACCATTCCACCTCAAATTCCTACAACGCGGCCGGCACAGATATCATTACGAACGCTAAGGAAAATGCATGGTATGGACATATTTCCATAAACGGCAGCAAGAAATGGGGCAAACAGTCGCTTAAAGCTGCATTGTTTGGAGAATTCTCCGACAATAAGCTGCATTACGAAGGTTCAGACCTCACAAAAGTTCACAATTTCACCGAAGCCATTGGCATCGGATTGTCGTCACGCCTCTATTTCGGCAAATTCTGGATGTCACCGTCAGCAATACTTTATTATCAGCATAGACGATTTGATGACATAAAGGACAATCTGTGGCTTCCAAAGCATTTTATATCATTAGGATATAAGTTCAATCAGCGTCATGAGTTGAGCATTCACTCCGAGATGTCGCATTGGACTATCGGTGTGGCACAAAGGAGTCCGAATATAGTGATACGCAACCTTTTCGATGCCATCACCGGAAATCCCTCGTTACGTCCGTCATTGTTCAATTCGGTATCCGCATCGTATTCATGGAATGTGTGCGACAATCTGTTTCTTAATCCATTCTGCAATTATCGGCACTGGACCAATCCCATAACCGAAGTCTACACGCCTACCGTAATAAATGGACGCCAGATGATGCTGAGATCTCTTGAGAACGACGGCTATTATAGCGAATTGAAATATGGCGTCAGTGTATCCGCCAATTATTTTAACCGCAGCCTAAATTTCTGGCTCTCGGTATATGGCGACTACGATCGCCGGGGCGGCAAATACAAATATGACGGCAATTCCCTGAGATTGTCGGCAGGAATCAATTATTACCTTAAGAACGTTTATTTCTCCGCCTATTACAAGGCTTCCGAACGGGGAGTCACGAAAGATTACAGAGTGTTGCGTAAGCCATCATACTATCAGCTGGGCGCAGGCTGGGCGGCTCATGGACTTAATGTCTCGGTCAACGCCTCCAACTTCATGCGATCGTCCACCAAGGGAATTTACGTGGAAGGTGCATACGATAATTTCTCGGAATGGTCCCAGGACTATAGCCGGTACAATGCGTGGGGATTGGATATAAGGCTCTCCTATTCCTTCTCCTACGGACGTAAGGTGAAGCAGACCAATAGTCCCGGAAGTACAGGAGAGATCAGTTCCGGAATCCTGCAGTAATCATCGCATCGGTTTGTGGATGTCGGGCGGATGCATTATCTTTGCGGTTAATAACCGTATAAACGGATAATACGAACCTCCACAACATCCGATATCATGAACCGCATTGCAACCATTCTGCTTTCCGCGCTGCTGACGACAGCGTCATCCCTTCCGGCCCGCGCCGAGTATGTACCCTCCGAACAAGTGCGGGAGTCGCAGCGCGAATTCGCCGCCGACCGCTTCGGCATCTTCATCCACTGGGGCATATACAGTATGTTCGGGCAAGGCGAATGGTATCTGAACTATGGGCCTCGGGCCGACGAGTACGCCAAGGCGGCGCGCGGTTTCTACCCTGCCGACTTCAACGCCAACGAATGGGCCAAAGCCATCAAGGGATCCGGCGCCCGTTACATCTGCTTCACCACCCGCCATCACGACGGCTTCTCGATGTGGCATACGGGCCAGAACAAGTATAACATCGTGGACGGCACTCCCTTCCGCCGCGACGTGCTGCGCGAACTCTCGCAGGCTTGTCAGGACAACGGTCTTAAGCTGCATCTGTATTACTCTCACCTTGACTGGACGCGCGACGATTACCCGCAGGGACGCACCGGCCACACCACGGGACGCGACAGCCTTCGCGCCGACTGGCAGTCGTACCGCCGATTCATGGACAACCAGCTGACCGAATTGCTGACAGGCTATGGTCCCATCCGCGCCATCTGGTTCGACGGCTGGTGGGATCATGACGAGGACAAGACGCCTTTCGACTGGCAGCTTGACGAGCAGTATGCCCTGATACATCGCCTGCAGCCGGGCTGCCTCATCGGCAACAACCATCACCAGACTCCATTCCCCGGCGAGGACATACAGATCTTCGAACGCGACCTGCCGGGCGAGAACACTGCCGGCCTTTCGGGACAGGCCATCAGCCGCCTGCCCCTCGAAACATGCAACACCATGAACGGCATGTGGGGATATAAAGTAGTGGATACAAATTACAAAGATACCAAAACCCTGATCCATTATCTGGTCAAGACGGCAGGTCTCGGGGCCAATCTGCTGCTCAACATCGGCCCGCAGCCGAACGGTGAGTTGCCGGCCGTGGCTCTGCAGCGGCTTCGCGAAATCGGCGAATGGATGCAGACATACAGCGAGACCATCTACGGCACCGAGGGAAGCGCGTTCAAGGCCGACTGGGGCACATCCACAACCAAGGGCAAACGGCTGTTCGTGCATATACTCACGCCTAAAAGCACTGATATATTCGTACCCGTAAAAGGGAAAGTAAAGAAGGCCGTCATGTTCACCGACCGCAGCCGCAAGGTGAAATACAGCAAGTCGAAAGAAGGCATTACCCTGCACCTTGACAAGATTCCTCAGGACATCGACTTAGTAGTGGAACTTGAAACGGCTTGAGCATGAGCAAAAGCATTAGCATGGTCAGGACTCTTGAGATATGCACGGGCGATCCCGTGGGAATCGAGGCAGCGATAGCCGGTGGGGCAGACCGCATAGAACTGTGCAGCGGTCTCGCCGAAGGAGGCCTGACTCCTTCCATCGGAGCGATACGCTATGCCGCGAGTCGGCCGGTAACCGTTAACGTGCTGATACGTCCTCGTTCCGGAGACTTCGTTTATAGCCGCGAGGAAATCGGCCTGATGGTCGCCGACATCGAGGAGGCGGTGCGTTGCGGTGCCGACGGCATCGTGGTCGGCGCGCTTACACCCGACGGCGACGTAGATATGGTTGCCTGTCGTCGGTTTATCGATGCGGCCCAAGGTCGCAATGCCACATTTCACCGCGCGTTCGATGTATGTCGCGATCCGTTCAAGGCTCTCGAGGATGTCATATCGCTTGGCTTCGACAGGATTCTGACTTCCGGCCAGGCGTCCGACGCATTGCATGGCTGTGATATGATTCGTCGGTTGCACGACAAGGCAGCCAGTCGTATCCGCATCATGGCAGGTGCCGGCGTAAAACCCGAAAATGCCACCGAGATTATTGCCCTCTCCCGGTGTGACGACCTGCACGCATCGGCGCGCTCGCTGATGCCTTCAGGAATGGCCGTCCATTCCGGCGAGGCGTCCATGGGAAGCGCCGACACCTCCGACGGCAGCCGCATGGCTACAGACCGTAATATCGTAGCTCAACTCAAATCCATCCTCTCAAAATCCCTATTATGAACAAGACGATAATAGCAACAACCATATTGGCACTGCTGTACGGCGCCTCAGATACCAACGCCCGCGAAATACTCACCCCGAAAGCCAATCAGGACTACGCCAAGAGATCAACTGCACAAAAGGGCATCTTCAAGCACCTTGACTTTCCCAAGTGCGCGAATGCTGACGAGCGCGACGCGCTGAAATTCCTGTACACATACATGGCCACGCCCGACGCGCTGGATTATGACGCGGATTTCTATTTAGCCAACATCCGCGCATCGCTTCAGGCTGCAAATGAAATGCCGTGGGGAACGTCTGTACCCGACCGCGAATGGCGCCACTTCGTGTTGCCGGTGCGCGTCAACAACGAGGATCTGGACCTATCGCGCCCCGCTTTCTATGCCGAACTGAAAGATCGTGTCAAAAACCTTTCGATGAAAGACGCGATACTTGAGGTAAATCACTGGTGCCACGAGAAGGTGACCTATCAGCCGTCGGACGCTCGCACTTCGTCGCCCTTGGTCACTGTCAGCAATGCCTTGGGACGCTGTGGCGAGGAGTCCACATTTACAGTGGCGGCATTGCGTAGCGTGGGGATCCCGGCGCGCCAGGTCTACACTCCGCGCTGGGCGCATACCGACGACAACCACGCATGGGTCGAGGCATGGGCCGATGGCCAGTGGTACTTCCTCGGAGCCTGCGAGCCGGAGGCGGTGCTGGACCTTGCCTGGTTCAATGCTCCGGCTTCGCGCGGAATGCTTATGAACACCAAGGTTACGGGTGCTTACGACGGCCCGGAGGAGCAGCTTGAATCCAACCCTACTTCCACCGTAATCAACGTAACTTCCAAATATGCACCTGTACGCCCTTCATGCGTCATTGTCACTGACTTGGCCGGCAATCCGGTGAAGGATGCGACGGTTAACTTCTCTCTTTACAACTATGCTGAGTTCTATCCTGTGGCCGTCAGGCACACGGATGCACGCGGCTATGCCGAGCTGACCACCGGCGTGGGCGATATGGTGATATGGGCCGGCGACGGCAGCCGTTTCGGACTTGGCAAAAGCATCCCGGGCGACACGCTGAGACTCACGCTCGACAAGAACACAAACTTTACCGGCACCATAGACCTCGACCTTGTGCCACCCCGCGCCGGAGCGCAGCTTCCCTTGGTCAGTGCGGAGGCAGCCGCGCTAAACGACATTCGCAAGGCACGCGAGGATTCCATACGCAACGCGTATGTGGCCACATTCCCCGACATCGACTCGGCCCGCGCACTGTGCCGTAGGCTCGGCATTCCGGAGGAGGCCGCGCAACTTATAGTAAATTCCCGTGGACATCATGCCGTCATCACGGCTTTCCTTGATTCGGTGTCACCGCGCGACCGCGCCAAGGCAGTGGCGTTGCTTTCGGCCATCAGCGAAAAGGACCTGCACGATGTCACCCCTGCCGTACTGGCCGACCATCTCGCCACTTCTGACAGCAGCAAATGGCCCGCGCAGATTTTCAATCAATACATCATGAATCCGCGCGTCCAGACGGAACGGCTCACCCCATACAAGGCCTATTTCGCCGCAAAACTGACTCCCGCAGAGAAAAAGAAATTTGCCGCTTCGCCGCGCGCGCTGGAGAAGTGGATGCTGACACACATCGCGCTCGACACGGTATATAATCCGCTGCGTTACCGCATGTCGCCGCGTGCCGTCTGGGAGAATCGCATCGCCGACCCGCTGTCGCGCTCCATCGCTTTCGTGGCCGTCTGCCGCAGCCTCGGTGTTCCGGCGCGCATCGACCCGGTCAGCGAACAGACACAATACTACGATGCTGACGGCACTTGGCATGACGTTCGTTTCGGCGAAACGACCCCGACATCGCACACCGCCAAGGGTCACGTATCCATAGTTCCTGCCGGCGATATGAGCCGCGAACCGAAGTATTTCTCGCAGTTCACAATCGCGAAGATGGTACATGGACTTCCCAAGCTATTGGGATTCGGCGACTTTGAGCCGGTCGGCGAAATCAACGCCCGTCATGAGCCGTTCGAAGCCGGGCAATATGTGTTGGTCAGCGGTCAGCGCCTTGCCGACGGCTCGGTATTGACCCGCGCCAACTTCTTCCGTGTCAATCCGGGCGCCGACAGTCGTGTCGACCTGGCCGTGCGTCAGGACACGACGCAGCTCCAGGTCATAGGAAGTCTGAATTCGGAACTGCTCTACCGGCCATTTGAAGGTGGCGAACCTAAATCACTGCTATCCACCACCGGACGCGGGTATTACGTTCTGACACTCGTAAAGCCGCAGCATGAACCGAGCGCGCACGTGTTGAACGACATTGCGGAGGCGGCCAAGGAACTGGAAAAGACCGGGCGCAAAATCATGGTGATATTCCCCGACGCGGAAAGCGCCTCCCGTTTCCGTGCCGAGGATTACGGCTCGCTACCCTCGAATGCCGTATTGGGCGTTGACATAGACGGCAGCATAGCCGCCGATCTGAAGGCCGGCCTTGAACTGACTTCCGACGAATTGCCCATCACCGTAGTTGCCGACACGTTCAACCGCATTGTCTTCGCGCGTCAGGGCTACGGCATCCGCACGGGCGAAAAATTGCACGACATACTCACCCGCCTCCGCGAGTGACGTATGCCGTGCCAATTATTATTTCTCGGCTATAGGACGGAATTATGAATAAACGGTATCTCACAGAACTGACGGCAAAAGCAAAGCTTTCACCTTGCACAAAACTGTCAGAACTGGCACAGAACTAATTATAAATATGTAATTGTGTAGTATCTTTTGCCGTTTCACAAAACTTAAGGCGCGAGCGCCGGAATTGACACGGAATTCTTCTGTGATAATTCCCGTTGCCGTCATTGACGGCTCTGTGTCTTGGCTGAGTGATTCACCCAATAGTGATGAACTTTGTCACTTGTCACACTGCTTATGACCTAAAGTAAGTTCTGTGTCAATTCTGTAAGTTCACGTGTTGGGCCGCAGGCCAGTTCTGTGAGAGGCTGTTATTTATAATTCCAATATTATAAAATTGCCAAATTTACATAATTCGGTTACTTGTCACTCTGACTTATCTCGTAGATAAGTTTCGGCAGGTCGGTGTTGTCGTGCAGACCCTGGAAGCGTGACGCATCCACGCCGATGGCGAACACGGGCACGAAGTCGCCGGTGTGGCGCTCGGTAGTGAAACCGATGCCGGCTATGTCGTTGAAGGTGTCGAACACAGCCTCCACGAAGTTGTTGCTGGAATTGTACATCGTCTCGTGCGTACGTGCATCCCCCTGAACGAAAGTACGGTCAAACTCGCGCCTGATGTAGTCCTCCTGCTCCTTGGTCAACGGCACGGCGGTCCAGTAACCGAATTTGTCCGTCAGCTCCTTCTTCATTTCGTCCCAGGTGACGGGCGTCTTGTCCTTCAGCAGCTTGCGGCACCAATCCGAGAAGCGGTCCTTCGAAATGCGCTGGTAGGGTATGGTCTTGAGGTTGGCCATGTAGCTGCAGAACATATTACCCAACGCCATGCCGCCCGTGTTGTGGTCGGCCGACACCACTATCAGCGTCTCGTCGGGATGTTGCAGGTAGAAATCGTACGCCACGCGGATGGCATTCTGCAGTGTCAGCACCTCGTGCACCACGCCACCGCCATCGTTGCTGTGGGCGGAATGGTCGATGTCGCCCTCCTCCACCATCATGAAGAACCGGTCGGGCGATACCTTCTGCAGATGCCTCAGACAAGCCTTGGTCATGCCGGGCAGCGTCAGTACGCCGGGTATTGAATCGACGGTATATCCGATTGTCGAGGAATGAACGCTGTCGGTATTGAGCAGCACCACGCGCTTGGAGTCAACGCCCCGCAATGCGTCGAGCCCGCGTACCGTCACCACATCGTTGTCAGCAAACATCCTGGCCAGTCCTGTGTCGTTGCCCTTCTTGTCCCTGAGGCCTCGCCAGTTGGAACCGGCAATAAATTGGTAGCCTGACTTGGCGGCTTCGGCACCTATCTCGTAGTACATTCCACGGTTAGGCTGATGGGCATAGAACGATGCCGGCGTGGCGTCGTCCGGAGCGCCTGTCGTAACGAGTCCCACGCCCCAGCCCCGGTTGAACAGTTTGGAAGCTATGCTCTGCACGGCCACGCTGTCGGCGTCCATACCGACCATGCCGTTGCGCGTCTTGTGGCCAGTGGCCAACGCCGTTCCGCCGGCAGCCGAATCCGTCACGTCCGACGACGCGGAATGCGACGTGGCGTAGCTGGTTACGGGAAACTGCAGCATCAGCAGCGGCGTGTCGTTGCCGAGCACCGAGCGGTTGAACGCCTCGCCCGCCAGTACGGGATTGAGTCCCATGCCGTCTCCGATGAAATAGAATATGTATTTCAGTTCCTGTTTCTTCTCCAGCTTGACGGATTTTCCTGATTTTGATGTATTGACTCCATTTACAGTCTGTTCCGTCTTCGCCTTCTTAGATGTCTTTACGTTTTTGGCCGGCAACGGCATTGCGCCGCCTAATGTCACTGCCGTAATCGCAACGGCGCACATCGCACGCCGCCAGTTCCTGATGTTGTTATGTTCCATGGTGTTGTTTTATGTATCTTCCGGAGGAATCTTCCCACTCCGCCATTTCCGACCCAAAATTACAATTTTTTCATCATTTGGACAAATTTATAGAATGTTTGAAATATTAAGTGATTCAGATATTAATTACCTGCTCCCGTGACGATTAACTACAAGATATAGATAATTAAAGTATCCAAATTATAGATTCTCTTTTAGAAGTTTTGTAAAAATCTACAAATTGAGATTCATTAAAAAATCATAATGATAGTTGTAATTGATTCTTTACCAATTTCCAATATTCGCCCTTTAGGGCAATCAATTCAGAATGAGTACCTATTTCCTGTATCTCCCCGTTTTTAATAAAAACAATTTTATCAGCATTTTGCACTGTGCTGAGTCTGTGAGCAGCAATTACAATCGTTTTACCTTCACCATATAAATTGATATTAGATACTATACTTCTTTCATTATTCGCATCCAATGATGAAGTCGCTTCATCCAAGAATAAAATATCCGGATTTTTATATAAAGCGTTAAAAGCAAAGAGACACTAAAATTCAAGGGAATACACTGGATGTCAGCGAAAATGTGTAAATTTGCGTATTGGCATATACGCCATATCCGAAAACAATGTCTAAAATTATCGTTCAAAATACACCTATCACTGTTCTCTCGTTAGAGGAACAGGATTATATCTCCCTCACAGATATGGCAACTGCCAAAGAGGGCGATAACCGTTCTGCCGATATAATCAAGAACTGGTTGCGAAACCGCTACACTATTGAATTTCTTGGTACTTGGGAGGTGATTCATAACCCAGATTTCAAAGTGGTCGAATTTGACCACTTTAGAATGAGCGCAGGTTTGCCGTCCTTTGTGTTGAGCGCTTCGGAATGGATAGAGCGCACGAATGCAATCGGAATAATAGTGAAGAAAGGTCGCTATGGAGGCACCTATGCTCATAAGGATATAGCTTTTGAGTTTGGTTCGGCAATAAGTGTGCCATTCAAGCTTTATCTTATCGAGGAATTTCAGCGGCTCAAAACGGAAGAACAGCGATTATTGGGGTGGTCGGCGAAACGTGAACTGTCGAAAATCAACTACCGCATACATACCGATGCCATAAAGCAGAACCTTGTCCCTGCGGAGGTTACTCCTGCACAGGCAAGCATAATCTACGCCAGTGAAGCCGATGTGCTGAATGTGGCGATGTTTGGTGTGACGGCAAAGCAATGGCGCGAAGCCAATCCCGACCTCAAAGGGAACATACGCGACTATGCCACAGTCAACGAACTTATCTGCCTGTCGAACATGGAAAACCTCAATGCGGTTTTCATCGAGCAGGGAATAACACAAAGTGAACGGCTTGTGAAGCTGAACCAGATAGCCATTCATCAAATGAGCGTATTGGAAAGCGGCGACAATGAAAGAAAACTATTGAAATAATTGTGTATGGATAGTCACAACAAAATTATACAACAAGTGGCGAATAATGTTTTTTCGCCTATGGGATTCTTCCAAAAAGGAAAATCGAGGACTTGGCTGTATGATTGTGGCTATTGCTTTGTTCAAGTTGAATTTCAGCCATCTGCATATTCTCGTGGCTCATTCTGCAATGTCGGAATAGCTTTTCTATTTGAATATTTTGGAGGCTTAAATGAAACTCTTGCGTTTGATTTCTGTCGGAAACGAATATTATTAGGCAAGACAGATTTCATTGAGTATACAGGAGATGATGGAATATTTGAGACCCAAGTATTTCAGTTGGCGAATAATGCCCTAAAATATGCTAAACGGTTGATGAGATTTCAATCGCTCAAATATGGAAATCAATGTATGTCAAGGCTGATATTTTCCAAATGGCTGAAAGAATTGTTTGGAAAATGGAATGGCCCGATTTACGATTATTATAATGCCGCAATGATTAAGTTTTTATTAGGGAAACTGGATTGCGGAAGAAGATTGATAGAGAAACTTAACAGCCTAAAATTGGAAAGCCCTTTCAAAGAGTGGGCAGAGCATAGTTATTCAGAATTTTGTGATGATGAGTTAACCGCAGAACAAGCAAGAAATAAAGTGTGCTCAATGATTGATCGACGGCGCAATTATTTTAAGCAAAAAGGGTCATTCAGAAAAATGCCTGACAAGAATTTCTTATGAAATCATTTTGTTAGCGACTCACGGAATGAGCGGTCAGTGTTGAGATGAATAAAGATGCATCGGAATTTTCAGTGCAATGCGGAGACAAGTAATTTGATGGTTTGAGTGCCAAAGACAGTTGTCAAGGAATTATTTTTCGCCGCTAAATAACAGGTTATTGAACACTTGGAGAACCAATAGCGGTACAAAAAGAGGGGAAATGAGTCTTGAAACGCTGATTTTCACCTGTCAGCGAGAGACTTTTACGAGATTTTCATTACCTTTGTATCTGAATTTAGGGCATGTCTATACAAGACATAAAAATCGAAATAATGACATTCATAAATAGAAGCATCTTGTTTTTGAGTTTGATGAGTTTGATTAGTGTAGCCTCATGTTCAGCAGAGGAAATACCGTCAGCACTTCCCATCTCCGACATTACCATTGATAATTTTCCTATTATTGATGGGTCGGATTCAACAGACCCATTGAGAACAATCCTTATGTGTAAGATTCTTGGGTTTAATTATAAATGGGAACGTCGCCCATTCACTCAAGAACCTGGAGCTGATATTAAAATGATAGTTCCAGAATATACCTGTTCTGAAGATAAACGAATCTATTTGAGCACTCACTGTCTAAAACAGTCAAATACACATATGTCTTTCATGAATCTGATTGATGATAAGGTTGAAATGGTTATAGCGGCAAGGTCAATCTCAAGGGATGAAAAGGTTTATGCTGAAGAAAATGGGGTAACTCTTATTGAGAAACCGATTGCCAAAGATGCGTTGACTTTTATGGTTAATCCTTTGAATCCTGTAAACAATCTTTCAATCAGCCAACTTCAAAGAATATATACTGGAGAAATAACAAACTGGAAAGAAGTCGGTGGGAATGATGAAGAAATCAAGCCTTATGTCCGTAACCGTAATTCGGGGAGTCAAGAGAAATTCGAGACACTTGTAATGGACGGCTTGACTATTGGAGATTTTCCCGAATTACAAGTTGGTCTCACGATGATGTCTCCATATTATCAACTCGAGGAAGATAAACAAGGAATCGGTTATTCTCCTTTTTACTATTATAGTGTAATAGTTGACAATGGAAGCACAAAAGCCATTGGCATTAATGGAGTGGAAATGACGAAGGAAAATGTCATATCCAATACATATCCATATACTACTGAAGTTTATGCGGCAGTTCGTTCAGATATAGACCGTAATTCGACTGCATATAAGCTATTTGAGTTTCTTACTACAGCAGAAGGACAGAATATTGTTAATGAAAGCGGATATGTACCGTTGGGCAATGCTTCCAGTGTGAGAAGCATATCTGGAGTGGATGATGTACCTTTATCAACCATATATACAGACCTTCGAGGAATATCGCATAAAACAAGACAAAAAGGTATAATGATAAAGACTGATGTATATAAGGATGGTAAAAAATATAGTACAAAAATCTTAGCTGAGTAAGTTACATCTAAGGAATCAAGGATTAATCGTCATAGGCTAATTCCTCCTCGCCCTTTGTCAATCTTCCAGTCATACCACCCTTCCGCGACATCGCCAACCTCGTTGAGTGTATGGAGATATTTCATTTCATCAAAGGGCTGTCGGTGTTCCGCATAGTCATAGAGCCATGTGCCGACCGCTTTCCGCTGCTCGGTGGTCTCGCCGTAGCTCTGCATGACGCTCTTGATGTCTGCGGCTTCGGAGGGGGAGAAGATTGACTTGTGCTGCTCCCGGAGCTGCCGCAGAGCCGTGTCCCTTTCGGATTCATAAGTGTCATAGCCAACCATATCGTGCAAAAAGGCGTGCAAAAAGGGATAGAGAACCGCCTGAAAACTTTGTATCCTCACATAAATATATTAACTTTGGACTTCGACAGCAGTGTCAGCGAAGCCAACATCGCCAATCGTCTGCTACTGTTCGTCCACAATATCCATCGAAATGGGAACCACTGAGAACAAGACCACCGAGAAAATCATAATCGAAGCCGCACGCCGGGTATTTATGTTCTCTCCCTTCACCCTCCATCCCATGGTCAAGCTGGTGACCGATGTTCCGGATCCTCTGACCCGTGAATACCTCGCTTCCTGGAAACCCTGTATCCTCGCGCAGATCAAAGCCCTCCTCGCCACAGACTGACCGGCCCCGATACCGCACATCACGCGCCGCTCTCTATCTGTTCTGCCTATAACGGCAATCGAAAAATCCCTTGCTCCCCGCTTTCATATCGATTATGACGGTTGTTATTTTGCAGTGAATTTAAGAATGTGTCTGATTTTGACACTCACTAAAAAATGACAGCTATGAGTCAACCGATAATCGCCTGGTGCGTGACAGCCGGACTGCTGTTGTGCACGTTTATGTTACACGCAATATTGCATTACCGTTCCACTCACCGTAATGCCACACATGCCCGCAGACATGTCATAGAGATAGGCAGGGAACAGGATATATTCTATATACCGGGGGATACTGACGACAATGATGAATACATCGATCTGTAACAGTCCCGCCTCCGAGACCGAAACCGTCACCGAGGCCACCTCCGAAACCGAAACCGAGACCGCCTCCTGTGCGGCCGACAACCTGTGCGGCATCGCCTCGTTTCTGGCGGATTATGCCGCCTTGCTGTCGGGATGCGGGGCCACCTGCATCCGTATCGAGAAAAACACGCGCCGGATGGCACGGGCATTCGATGTTCAATTCGACATCTTCATTCTGCCCGCGCATCTGACCGTCTCGGTATGGCGCGGCGATTCCTGCAATGCCGTGACGGCCATGCGCAAGACTGCCCCCTGCGGCATCAGCTTCAATCTTAACGCACGTCTCAGCCGCCTCAGCTGGGAAGTGGCCGACAACCATCTTGACCTGGACACCGCCATCCGACGTTTCGATAAAATCCGCGAAACCCGACCAACCGGATGGAAGGAAGTGCTGATCCTCACCAGCCTCGCCAATGCCTCGTTCTGCCGGCTGTTCGGCGGCGACTTCGTGGCGATGCTGATTGTGTTCGTCTCCACCATGGCGGGATTCCGGCTCAAACAGATCATGCTGGAGCATAAACACGACGTACGGCTTACGTTCCTGTGCTGTTCGTTTGTATCTGCCGTGCTGAGCGCCGGCGGTCACATATTCAACATAGGCGCTACGCCCGAAATCGCCCTCGGCACAAGCGTGCTGTATCTGATTCCCGGAGTGCCTTACATAAACTCGGTCAGCGACCTGCTGTACAAGCATTACTTATGCTCGTTCGGACGCTTCATGGATGCCGTCATACTTACAGCCTGCCTTTCGGTCGGACTTTGCGCCGGTATGCTGATTATGGGACTCGATTGGTAAGTGAGGAGATAATAGTTAGGAGAAAGGATTTATGGACAGTGTTTTTATAAATATAATTGAAGACGGAGTGTTCGCGGCCATAGCGGCCATCGGATTCAGCAGTATCAGCAACACGCCGCGTCGCGCATATCTGATGTGCGGTCTTATCGCAGCAATCGGTCATTCCATCCGTTATGTGCTCATGTTGCCGGCTCTGGGAGGCATGCACATAATCGCTGCCAGCACAATAGCGTCGTTTGTAATCGGCATCCTTGCCGTGCTGTTCGCAGGCCGGATAAAATGCCCGGCCGAGGTATGTTTCTTCCCGGCCCTGCTCCCGATGATTCCGGGCATGTATGCCTACCGCACCATCGAGGCTCTGATCTCATGCCTCGGACACGTGCAGGAACAGGCGTTCAGCCATTATTTGTACCTGCTGGCATACAATGGCCTCACTTGCGCGTTTATTATATTGGGAATGGTGATCGGGGCCACGGTTCCGGTATTCCTGCTTAAGAAACTTTCATTCACAGCCACGAGATAACCATATTGCCCCACTATGGAACTGAGACAACTACGATATTTCGCCAAAGCCGCCGAGACCCTGAATTTCTCGGATGCAGCCAAGGCTCTTAATATTGCCCAAAGCTCGCTTTCGCAACAGATCCGGCAGCTGGAGGACGAACTGGGCATACAGCTGTTCATACGCAACAGCCATTCCATCCGGCTCACGGAGGCGGGACAGGTGATGCTCCCCTTCGCGTTACGCACAATACACGAGGCTCAGACCTGCGCCGACCGGATCCACGACCTGCAGAAGCTCCTTACAGGCACGCTGAATATCGGCGTGACGCATTCGTTCAGCCCGATTCTGACCGAATCCGTAATCTCGTTCATGAAGATGTATCCCGGCATCAAGCTGAACATCGTCTATAAGCAGATGAACGAACTGATGGAACTGCTCGTGAAGCGTGACATCGACTTCGTGCTTGCCTTCAAGCCGATAGACCCGATTCCTGAAATTGAATCCCACATCCTGTTCCAGAACACGCTGTCGGCGGTCGTAGCCCGGGACCATCCTCTTGCCTCGCTGCCCAAGGTCACTCTCCCGGAACTGCAGAGATACGACCTGGCCCTGCCGGCCAGGGGATTGCAGGCGCGTAACGCATTCGACAGCATCGCGTCCGACACCGACAATTTCAGGATCCGTATAGAGCTGAACGATGTCAACACATTGCTGAAACTGGTGCGGCAGACATGTCTTGTGACCGTCCTGGCCGAAGATTCCATCTATGAAGTCAACGACGTCCGCGCCATACCCATCGACGATCCCGGCAGCCAGATGACCGGCTGCGTCCACGTGCTCCGCGACTCATACCGCAAGCACGCCATGCAGGAATTCGTGCGCATCCTCACCGAATCCCTCGCCGTCAAACGCCTGCAAAACAACTGGATATAACAAGGAATCATAACAGTTTTATGATCCCCTCGATTACGTGTGCCTTATGCTTCTCGTCAAGTATTTTCTCTCCCAGAAACGACCTGCGGGAAGAGACGGCGCCATTGCTACGGGCCACAAGGGTCATCATCTCAGACGATCTGAACCCGCATTTTATAAGTAAGGCTGTATGAAGTTCCTGAGAAGTCAGTCGATTGCCGGCCAGTAGCTTGAGATTGGATATAAAGTCGGGAGCCACAGTCAGGACCGTTCTTTCAAGTCTATCCCAGATGGCATCGTCTTTAATGGGTTTGTGCTTTTGCAGCAATTCAACCAACTCGGCATAGACGTCTGAATCCAATATCTCCTGAGGCGTACTGATTCCTTCAGTCTGCTTGTACAGATCCATCAATTCCTGCTGCAGCTTCTTCCGGAGTTTCAGCTCGGACATGGACGTAACGGGAACGGACGGCTCCGTGGTTTCGCACGAACCGGCGGCTTGCGTTGAGGATGCATTGATCTTTTGTCTCAGAATCTCCAACATATCAAGGGTCTCTCTGAGTTTAAAGATATTTTTCTGATTCCGGTATTTGAGATACAGGATGATAAAAGCCAATACAATCACCAGGAATGAGAATCCGAAAATTATTCGGGTCTTGTTGTCACTCGCCTCTCGAGCCCGGAGGCTTTCACGTTCATGCAATTGATAATTGTATAGGCTTGCCTGTATCAGGGACTGCTCGTTGGTATTGTCATCAAAATATGCTTCAAGAATATTCTTATAATCCGTATAATACCGGTTCAATGTATCGGGATGAATCATCTTTCTGAATTCCGGTAATAGAATGATCCTGTAACCGGTTTTTTTATTCGAAAGGTTCTGGACCGCTATCAGTTCGTGCGCATACATATAAGCTGTATCCTGTATGCCGGCTTGCAGATATATGTCGGCCGCGTATGCAAGAGCCGTGTTGCGTTCTATTGAATCTGCCATTTCCGGAGCATGTCTTATCAGGTTTAAGGCGTCTGTATAATCCCCCTTTGCCTGTTTTACTCCGGAAAGTAAGATTTTAGAAGAGATTCCAAAATATTCAGGAAGTGAGGATGCATAATCTAACGAACGGCTCAGTATTGAGTCTGCAGATTCAAGATATTGACTTTGAATCGAATCATCGTTCTCCAATGTTCCGAGATCGTAATATGAAGATCCAAGTCCCTGCATGGCGTAAACCATTCCGGAAGTGTCTTTCTCTTCTGTTTTTTGACTCAGCATGTCGGAAAAATAAGGAATGGATTCTTTATATAATCGCAATTTCTGCAACAGCCATCCCATCTGGCTGGATAACCGCCATTTCAGGTCTGTCGTATCCGGGGCATGCCCCGGATTGTCAAGTGCCTGCTGGTAATATTTCAAAGCCGTGGGATAATCCCCTAAATCGCAATATACACGGCCTCCGTAATATAATGCTTCGGGATAGATCGGGTCTGACCGGCGCGCTGAATAATACTTGATGACATCCAGAATCAGACTGTCGGATTCATGATTGATATAAGCCTTGTCCCGCGCCTTGATTGTGAGAAAGTCATGGAAATGCCTGTCGGAATCCGTCAGTTTCCTCACATCCATGCTGTCAAGTTCCTGCAGCGCACCTTCCGGGTTGGCGGACACGGATGTCGCAACACGTTTCAGTCTTGCGTCGGGCTGATGCGAGCAGCCGGCAAAGACCATAAAGAGGGCCGTCAGCAATAGCGTTCGAACCACAACATATATATGTCGTGATATATGCAGGCTCATCTGATGTGCGTTATTCATATCGTCTCTTCTGTTCTGATACGGTATTATCTTTTTACAAAGATAATAAAATAATACCGGATATTACATGTCCAGTGAGGGATTGCATTAAATTTTGCAAATTGATTACCTGATATCCCCGCCGTCAGCTATGACACGAGTTTCGGCCATACATGTCACTTCATTCTATAACGTTCTGATTTTACGCCACTTATAATGACTGATTTTTTCAGTCATTAAATTCAGTCATTTTTCAGTCATTCAATATTTGGAATTTACGGAATCATGTCATTAACTTTGTTCCCGTAACCATCCAACAAACGCTTATGAAAAAATATCTGTCTATTCTAAGCCTACTGCTTATCATGACGATGGCACTACCTATCGAAGCGGCGACTCGAACCGGGCGTACTGTCATCCTTAAGAAAACGCCTCTTAACCACAAGGACAAAGACATACATAAGTACAGGAGTCCGTCCATAATGTTCACCTGTTATGTCGACAAAGACAGCGGCATCCAGCCTCTCGACACTTCTGAAATAGAATCGTATGAAATCTGGGACTGCACGGATACTGTTCCGATCGTAATATTTGAAGACGAGGCTCATTTTGTCGATTATATCCTGAATGACGACGCTCAAGGCATCATCAAACTATTCTCCCAAGACTACATGTATGTAGGAGATCTTGACACTCAGACTGAACTATGATGTTAACATCATAATTAGTTCTCATGAGTTTCCCTGCGACAGTTCTTTCAGAAAATATCTTACGCATAATTCGAAAAGTGTTATAATCCGACACTTGAATGTACTAAAAACAAGTTTAACAGCTTCGAAAATATAAACCTCAAAAATCAATGCTTATGAAAAAAATTACATTGATGGCATTGCT